>CABYSJ010000006.1 GCA_902521615.1 uncultured Pelagibacteraceae bacterium
ATACAGTGACCCATCTCAAATCCTTTTCCAGGTATCGATCCAGCACCAACACAATAATGAGATGAATTATCTCCAAATGTAGTACCACCTACTGCCATCATACCTACCAAACCATCATAAGCAAAAGTCATTGGGTTTCCTTTATCATCAACAATTACTTTAGCATCACCAACAAAAAATCCTTTAAGATCTATTTTTCCACTATGACCATCTGCAAATGAAAGAGATGACATTAATGTAAAAACTAATGCTAATATTAATCTTTTCATAATTTACCTTTCTAAATAGTTAAATCGTAACTAAATACTGTTACATTTTTATGAATGAGTCTCATGCGTTCATATCGCGCGTCAGATATGCAATTTTTATCAATAAGAAATGCTGTTTTTAGCTATTTAATTTGATTTTAATTTTTGATAACGTTGAATTATGATCGAAAAGTTTAATGGAATATTTTATTTAATCGTTTTTCTTGTTCATTTCATTATTTTTGCTGCTTATGCATATCAGACTGTTTTTGCTACAAAGAAATTTTTAGACAAATTTGGTATGGACGATTCAGGCGCTATAATGACAAGATTTTTCGGATCATTATTTATTGGAGCTGTAGCTATGGCTATATGGGTTGGGTTCATAAGACCTGATGGGCTCCAAGGAACATGGGCTTTTTTTAATTTAGTATTTTTACAAAACCTTTCAGCTTTTTGTGTGGGAATTTATACAATTAAAATAAATAAGTTAGGTCATACTCCACAAACATCTATTGAAGGTGTTATTACACCAGGAATTTTAACTTTGTTAAGCGCAATACTTTGTTACGGATTAGCTGATAAAATTTATATCTAAAACCAATTAGGTACTGGCAGACCTTTTTCTTCTAAGAATTTTTTATTGAACATTTTAGTTGCGTATTTATCACTTCTGTCACAAAGAATGGTTACAATAGTTTTACCAGGTCCTAATTCTTTACCCATTCTTATTGCTCCAGCGATATTGATACCACAACTAGTACCTAAGCTCAGGCCTTCATTTTGAATTAAATCATAAAGAATAGGCAGTGCCTCATGATCATCTATTGAATAGGCATCATCAATCTTAGCCTCACCAAAGTTAGCTGTTACTCTACTTGAACCAATTCCTTCAGTAATTGATCCTCCTTCTGACTTTAGTTCACCATTCTTAATATAATTATAAAGAGCTGAACCTTTTGGATCAGACAGGTAAATTTTAATATCTTTGTTTTTTTCTTTAAGAGCATTACTTACACCAGAAATAGTTCCTCCAGTTCCAGAAGAACATACAAAGCCATCAACTTTACCTTCAGTTTGTTCCCAAATTTCTTGTCCTGTCCCTTCGTAATGACCTTTGGCATTTGCAGTATTGTCAAACTGGTTAGCCCAAATGACACCGTTATTATTTGTTGGTCTTAATTCATCTGCAAGTCTTGCTGCTACTTTAACAAAATTATTGTCATCTTTATAAGGTTTAGGCGGCACTAATCTTAATTCAGCTCCAAGATTTCTAAGTAAATCTTTTTTTTCTTGAGTTTGATTGTCATTCATTACGATGATTGTTTTATAACCTAAGGAATTTCCTAATAGACCTAAACCAATTCCAGTGTTACCAGCTGTACCTTCAACAACTGTCCCACCTTTTGTAATCAATTTTTTTTCTTTTGCATCTTTAATTAAAGCAAGTGCAGCTCTATCTTTTACTGATCCACCTGGATTTAAAAATTCTGCTTTTCCATAAATATTACATCCAGTAATTTCTGATGCTGCTCGTAATTTAATTAATGGAGTGTTTCCTATTCCTGAAATAAAATCGTTTTGTGTGTTATTCATTTTCTGATTTTTTATCACTATCAGGCGTAATTCCATAAGGTTTAAATTCACTATCAGCTATTCCAACACTTCTTGCTGGAATTCCAACCATAACAGCATTTTCTGCAACATCTTTAGTTATAACTGCATTAGCTCCAATTCTTGCACCTTTGCCAACAACTACTGGACCTAATACTTGTGCACCTGATCCAATTACTACATCTTCTTTTATAGTAGGATGTCTTTTCATGTTACGTTGATCATTAGAGTTTATACTAGGTGCAATTCCGCCTAATGTAACCATATGATAGATTGTAACATTGTCTCCAATGTCTGAAGTTTCGCCAATCACAACGCCCATTCCATGATCAATAAATAAATTTTTTCCAATTTTAGCGTTTGGATGTATTTCGATACCAGTTAAGAATCTTGAAAATTGAGAAATGATTCTTGCAATCAAATGAAATTTTGCAGTACTAAAAAAATTAGCTATTCTATGAAAGAATACCGCTTTAACACCTGGATAAGTTAATATTAAACTTAATTTAGATTTTGCTGCTGGATCTCTATCAATTATTGATTGTAAAAAATCACTCATATTTATTAAGTTTAGTTGCTGTTGATTAAAAAATTATATGCCTTATATAGTATTTAAATGCTCAATTTAAAGAGGTTTATATGTACAAAAACACCAATTGTTTTCATCTAGCTATCCCTTGTGGAGACCTAGAGGTTGCAAAAAAATTTTACAGTGAAACTTTAGGATGTAGGTTAGATAACTCCGCACAAGAGTGGGCAGATGTTGATTTTTGGGGGAATGAATTAACTTTGCATAAAAGCGAACATAAATTAGACAATGAGAGACATGATGTAGACATGGGAAATGTTTCTGTTCCTCATTTTGGTGTTCATTTATCCAGAAAAGACTTTGATGCTTTAAAACAAAGATTAAAAGATAGTGGAACTAAGTATTACGACGAACCTTATTTGAGATTTAAAGGAACAAAATACGAGCAAGAAACTTTCTTCGTTAAAGACCCAAACGAAAATATTCTAGAAATCAAAACATTAACAGCAAATCCAGAGTAAACTTAAAGCCTAATGGAATACCTGGTATTAGGCTTCTTTACTGGGATTAGCTTAATCTTAGCTATAGGTGCCCAGAATATTTTTGTTATTGAGCAAGGTTTAAAAAAACAACATATATTTATTGTTTGCTTAATATGCTCAATATCAGATTTGATATTAATTTTTTTGGGTATTTTTCTTTTCCATTATTTTAATCAATATTTTAACTCTTTAATTGAATTAATTTTAAATTTATTTTTAATTTTATTTTTACTACACTTTATTTTTAAAAAAATAAAATCTCATTATTCTGATATTAATTTTAGCATTGAGCCAAATAATATTTCAAAATTAAATATTGTATTTAAAACTTTAGGATTTACATATTTAAATCCACATGTTTATTCTGATACAGTTTTTTTTCTTGGAAATTTTTCAAAAAATTATTTACTTAACCAAAAAATTTTATTTGGGATAGGTGCGTCTATAGCATCATTTTTATTTTTTTTTATATTAGGATATTTATCTAATTATTTATCGAAGTATGCTAACAGTAAAAAAATTTGGAAAATAATTAATGTTTTTATTATATGTTTTATGTCTATTTTAACTTTATTCATTATTAAGGAAATATTATGAGCAATATTTATGTAGATGATTTAGGCGAAGGGTTTCCTTTTGTTTTAGTTCATGGTTATCTAGGCTCATCTGAAATGTGGACTTTTCAAAAAGAATTTTTTTCAAAAGATTATCGTGTGATTACCCCAGCTCTCCCAGGATTTGGAGAAAGTCATAATGTAAAATCTTTAGATTCTATTAATAAAATGGCTAAAGAAATTATAAATTTATTAGATCAAAAAAAGATCGATAAATTCAATTTAATTGGTCATTCAATGGGAGGAATGATTGTTCAAGAAATTACAAAATTGATTGGGGATAGAGTTAATAAATTAATTTGTTTTGCAACAGGATCCATTGGAGATATCCCGGGAAGATTTGAGACTATGGATGAAACAAGGGAAAAACTTAAAAAAGAAGGTACACAACTCTCTTTTTCTAGAGTACCTCTTAAGTGGTTTGTAAAAGGTGATAAGGACAAAAATTATTTCCTTTGTGAAAATGCTGTTAAAAATGTTTCATTAGAAGCTGCTGATAATGCACTATTAGCAATGAAAAATTGGAGAGGTAAAGAAAATTTAAAAAATATAAATTGTGAAACTCTAATAATATGGGGTGATAAAGATACTTCATATAATTTTGATCAAGTTGATACTCTAAATAAAAATATTAAAAATAGTCGTTTAGAAATATTTAAAGATTGTGCTCATAATGTTCACTTAGAACAGCCTGATCAATTTAATAATTTAGTAAAAGAATTTATCTCAAAATAATATTTTTATTAAGCCTATAAACTTTTTTATAAGCTCCAATAAATTTTTTTGAAGAATGAAATTTTCCAGGAAAAATTATACATTTTATTTTAGCTTGCTTAGCTGAATTTAAGCTTTCTTGAGAGTCCTCAATTGCTACACAATCATTAGGTTTAAGCTTAAGTTTTTTAAGCGCTAATAAGTATATATCGGGGTTAGGTTTGAATTTTTTTACTAATTTCGCATTCCCTATAAAGTTAAAATCTCTTTTATTAATTGAATTTCTTAAAGAGTATAAGATTGCATTTATATTGTTTGAAGATGTAGATGAAACAAATGCAATTTTAATATTTTCTTTTTTACATAAAGAAATTAAATTTTTAACACCTGACCTTAATTTAAGCTGATTTTTTTTAAGATAATTATTAAAGATTTTTGTTTTTAAATTTCTTAAATATACTGAGTTTACTTTAATTTTTTTCATTTTGGCATATTTTGATATTCTATCTTTGCCACCAGATTTATTTAATAAACTTAAATACTTGCGTTTGGTCCAATTCCAATCAAGCCCATATTGTTTGAATGCTTTATTAAATGACTTTCTTTGAATTTCTGAGGTTTCAACAATAGATCCAATAGACCCAAAAAGTAATGCTTTATAATATTTCAACCTTTTACAGCTCCAGCAGTTAAACCACTAATGACCTGTCTTTGGAAAAACATAACAAGCATAAATAAAGGTGCAGTAGCAGATACAACTGCAGAAACTGCCCACATTAAATTTCCTTCATGTTGATTAGTACCTAAATAACTTTGTATTTTTGGAACCATAGTATGATTTTCTTGATTAAGAAGTAATGCTGTTACTGTAAAATCATTATAAGCTAACATTAAACTAAATAAACCTGCTGTAATTACTCCAGGCCACATCACAGGCATAATAATATGCCTAAAAGCTTGAAAATAAGAACAACCATCTATTAAAGCACTTTCATCAAGTTCTTTAGGAACAGTTTTGAAAAATGAATAAAGCAGCCACAATGTAAAAGGTTGATTTATAGCAACCAAAACAACAATCGTAGTAGGAAGAATTCCCCAAATCTGCAATTCAAAGAAAGGAAAAAGATATCCTGATACTAAAGTTATATGTGGCATAGCTCTAAAAATTAAAGCTGCCATTAAAATCCAAAAAGCATATTTCTCAGTTGATCTTGAAAGAGCGTATGCTCCTAAAGTTCCTAAAAACAAAGAAATACTTACAACAAATACTGTAACTATAATTGTATTTTTTGATGCTTTCCAAAATTCGCCTTCAGTCCAAGCCTGAGTATAAGCATTAGTTGTAAATTGTCCGCCTGTTTCAATTAAGGTATTAAATGCTGATATCGCATACCACCAATCAGATCTTGAAAAGAAATCAGCTCTTACTTTAAATGATCCCCAAAAAGTCCAAATAAAAGGGAAGCAAGCAATTAACAACCAAGTAATTATAAAAATAGTATTAAAAGTTTTTAAACGAGTTGATTTTGTATCTAGTCCATAATCCATAATTATCTCGCTGTTTTAAATTCTTTCCAAGTTCTAATTAATACTGGTGCTAGCAGAATAGCTATACCAATAATAGTCATCATTGAAGTAGCTGCAGCAGAACCAAACAATATTACTTCCTCATTAACTAAATTATCATAGATTAACCAAGATAATGATTGTGCACTTCCTTCAGCGCTAAAACCAATAATGGGCTCAAATACTCTAAAGTTATCCATTAAAGAAATCAAAGCAACAAATGTAACTACAGGATAAATATGCGGTAAAACTATATGTTTAATTCTTTGAATTCTTGATGCTCCATCTATAATTGCAGCTTCAATTGGTTCTTGAGGGACTGTTTGAAGTGCTGCATAAAAAACCACAAAAGCAAAAGGGGAGTGATGCCAAATCCCATAAATAATAATTGTAATCCAAGTTAATGTTTTCGAGGATTTAAGTGATAAATATGGATCATTCATTAAATTTTGAATATTTGCTCCAATTATCCCTTGTGAGTCTATCATCCAAAATAATACCAATGATCCAACCAATGGTGTAACAATCATTGGTAAAATTGTACCAAAGATTAAAGGTCCTCTAATTTTTCTAGCAACTGCGTTTAAACTTAATGCAATAATAAACCCTAATAGGAGTACATTTGGCGTAACAAACAAACAATAAGTTAAAGTAAATATTAGAGCTTTATAAAAGGGAAGATTAGTTACTTGGTCTACAAAAGCGCCAAAACTTTCAGTTTCATTCCAAAATTTTTTTATTTCATCAACTGCTAAATGATTTCGATCAGTATAAGTGCCAAAACCATTAAATTTTCCAAGAGGCTTTGCTTCTCTAATTTTTGAGGTTTCCTCGTTATCAACTACAATTGAAACAGTACATCCAAAAGGATCACATTTTTTAACTTCTTTTACTACTTGATCATGTTGTGCATAAAAGGATTGAATGCCGGTAGATATAATTGGTAACCCAATAAACAGGATCATTGCTAAGCCTGTTGGTAAGAAAAACCAAAAAAAAGTTTTATTAGGCATTTAAATATTGATTAAGTGGGGAGTAAATCCCCACTTATAAGTTTTAGATTTTATAGAAAGCCTTGTTCTTTAGCTTTACTAATGTAAGCAGCCTCAACATCTTTCAATGCTTGTTCAGCTGACTCTTTACCTTGTAAAAACTCAACAATCTCACTTCCTAATGCACCATGCATTAAACCCATTTGCGGTAACATTGGATATGGTTTTGCTCCCATTTTTACAGCTTCGATAACACCAATAGATTTTGGTCCTGGTACAAACCCTTCTACTAACCAAACGGCTTGATCAGCAGCGTCAGCAACCATTTTCTTATTTGATGCAGCATGCGCTAAAGATCTAAATGTTGCCTCAGCATCTGCATCAGATCTGTTTTTTGCAAGTGTGAAACCATCCCACCATAATGTAGCAGCTGGAATATTTCCTCCACCTACAGTAGCAGGTCCAGTTAATTTAGTTGCCTTAGTAATGTTAGGATCACCTTCATCATCCAAAAGTGTTCCTGATCTAGATGCCCATAATGTCATCAATGCAACATTTCCGGATTCCCATTCTACTTTAATTGCTTCACTATCATGAGTTAAGTAATCAGGGTTACTCAATTCAGACAATTTTTTTAACATATTTAAAGTAGCAACGCCTTTAGCATTATTAATATTAGGCTCTGCACTTCCGGATTTAAAGAATTCACCACCGTGACCAATAAACATGTTCACAAATTCTTCTGCTAAATTCCAACCAGCTTTGTATGCAGCTGCGTAAGGATATTGCATTTTACCTGAGGCTCTAATTTTTTCAGATGCTGCAACTACTTCCTCATAAGTTTTTGGAATAGCTATACCAAGATCTTTCAAAACATCTTCTCTGTAATACAAATGTTGAGTATTAGCCATAAACGCTACAGCCATTACTTTTCCATCGATTGTAATTAATTGAGAATCTTGAATTCCTTTTCCATATTTTTTAACAAGATCATCTAATGGTCTAATTAAATCTTGGTTCATCAAAGGAACAATTGAACTATTAGCTGCAATTCTTGCTGAAAACTCAGATGGATTTGCAGTCAAAGCTGGCACAGCGATTTTATTATGCTCAGATGAGTGAGTCACTTTAAAATCAGCACTTCCCTTACATTGTTTAGAAGTTTCAACGAAAGTTCTTAATGCAGGAAAATCATTAGCCAAAATATTTATCGAACCACTTTTTATGTTACAGTCTGCAAATGCAGAAGTTCCAAAAAGTAGAAACAATAAAGTAACTAGTATTTTTCTCATATGTTTTCTCTCTATTTTGTTTGTTAGTTAAATTATAATTTAAGTTAGAAAACTATATCTACTCATGAAATAGAATAAAAGTGATAATTAAATCACTTTTGACGCAAGTTCCGCTCCACTCACTAACGACTCCAGCTTTTTATAAACAATATTTTCATCTACATTTCCAAAGCCAGCAAAGGTGCTAAATCCACAGTCAGTCCCAGCTAATAATTGTTCAGCATCAATGACCTTAGAAAAGGTTAAAATTCTATTCTTTACAACTTCGGGATGTTCTACAAAATTTGTTGTAGAATCTATTACACCTGGGGCAATTATTTTGTCTTTTGGAATATTTATATTTTGAAAAATTTGCCACTCATGAGAATGTCTTGGATTAGATGACTCAATTAGATAAGTCTGTACATTAGCTTTCAACGCAATTGGCATTATCTTTTCTAACGGAATATCATGTAGATGGGGTCCTTCATAATTTCCCCAACAGATATGTAGTCTTATACTAGAGCTGTCGATATTTTTAATAGCATTATTTAGACATTCTATTTGTTTTTCAGCTCTAATTAGAAATTCAGATTCAGATAAATCTTTAAAAGTCATGTGTCTAGCAAGAGCTAAATCTGGACAATCTAACTGAAGTTTTAATCCATTTGATGTAATTTCTTCATACTCATCTTTCATAAGGTTAGATAAGTTTTCTAAATACTCATCATCATTTTTATAATATTTATTTGGCAAGAAAGCAGAAATAACTCCAGGAGAGGCAGCGTTCATGAAACCATCTTTGTGATTATTTTTTTCTAATGCTTGTTTAAAATTATTAATATCTTTTGTTAAGGAAGTTTTATCTTTAATTTTTAATTCACTAGTACAACATGGTCTTGTATAAGTTGGAGTACCACCTGTTCTTGCAATTCTTTCTTTAAAAGAAGGAAAGTCATCTAAATCTTTAGGCGCTTTTCTCTCACTCTCTCCAGAAAATCCATCAATTCTATCCTTAACATAAGTAGCGTAACTAATCTTAGACATCTCACCATCGCTAATATAATCAATTCCAACCTCGATTTGTTTTTTAACAATCTTGTTAACATCTTTTTGAACAACCTTATCAAATTGATTAAAATCTATTTGTTCTTTTTGATCTTTCTTAAACAAGAGTTCAGATAATTCATTTGATCTAGGCAAACTACCCACATGTGTTGTTTTAATTTTTGTCATAATTTATTTAATTAAAATTTGTTTCCAAATTGCAACTTCATCAAACAAAACCCACTCTCTTATAACATTTCCATCAACTATTTCTGCATGGTTTATCCCCATTATAAAAATATTTTTATTTGATTTTTCTCCAAAATCTAAACTGTCTTCAGAATGATTACCTTCTAAAAACCATCTTATTGACGCTTTGGGATTTTTATCTGGTTCTTCCAAATAACCAACATGCTCTATTGAAAACTTTATATCACTCAAAGTATTTTTTAAATTATTCCAAAATTTTTCAATATCCTCTCTTCCATGTCCAATTTTATTTCCAGGCCAATAGATAGTTGCAGCTCTTGCATAATCAGAAAAATCATAGTTATTTTTAAAGATATTTTTCAATATTTTTGAGTATTTACCCCCAGCTGAGTCATCAGGCACAACGCTTTGTTTATAATCTGATTTCATCTCAGAGCTTGAATTGAATAATTGTTGAGCTTTGTCGGTGCCTCCTTCTTTAT
Source organism: uncultured Pelagibacteraceae bacterium (assembly GCA_902521615.1). Lineage (GTDB taxonomy): Bacteria > Pseudomonadota > Alphaproteobacteria > Pelagibacterales > Pelagibacteraceae > Pelagibacter. The sequence continues at coordinate 9,830 of CABYSJ010000006.1, forward strand.
CAATAATCATTTGGGCAAATTCTTTTGGTGTAAATCCTATTTGTCTTACCATTGCACCTTGATCACGGACAATCCATTCATCGTAGACTTGATTATTTTTGCAAGCACAATCAGCAATTACTCTATAGTAAATATCTTTACCGGTTGGTTTACCATATGACCCATCACCAAGATGTGTTCCTTTACTTAAAATTCTATGAGATGAATGATAACCCACATCATCATTTCCATTCCAGATCACATCTTCACCAAGCAACTGTCTGTTAGGAAATTCTTTTAAGGTTGCATAAGTTGCATCAATTACAGGTTTGTTTCCATAAGTAACTCCAAATGGAGATCTAACAGGAATATTATCAGTGTAAAATTGAGCAATAGACTCAACATCTTTGTTTTCCCAAATTTGTTTAGTTATTTTAAGAATATAATCAGGAAAGTTTTTATATTTTTGATCAAATCCTTTCATTAGATTTGAGTTACACAATTTAAGTAACAATTCTCTTGTTCATTTATCTTTATATTAACATTTGAATTGATTGGGATAGAAATTGTATCTTTGGGATTTAAAATACATTGAAAATCATCAATCATAATTTCCCACTTACCAGTTCTTGAAAACAATATTGTAGGTTTTTCAAACTTTAAATTAGTTATTTGTCCTTTGTTACATTTTAAAATTGAAAGGTTAAATCCAGTATCTTGATTTATTAATGGAGCGTATTCTTTATTTTCAAATTTATTTCCAAGAATTTGAATTAAATCAAAGTTATCTTTCATTTTATTAATTTGTTTAGAATTTTCATTATTTTTACAGATGAATTTTTCTATCTGATCTAGTTTGTAATTATCAAATTTTTTTATTTCTTCTTCAGAAATTGGTTTAAGAATAGTTTTTCCTTTTGGAATTTCATTTAAAGATAAATCAATTAATGAATTATCATTTAAAAGTGCCATGCCTGTTTTTTTTGCTTTTTCTAAAACACTTGGTACCCAGGTTATTATTCCAGGATCGTCTCCACCTAAAACTACAAAAATTAAACCCTCTTCATCACCCACATTTTCAAATGCTCTAAACATATTTGTGGGCATAGAGATAATATCTCCAGTACTTAATATTGTTTCATCTTTGCCTTCAGCTCCCCAATAAAATTTCCATTTACCAGAATAGATAATAAAAACTTCTGCAGTTGTATGGCTGTGTAAACCAGAACCATTTTTAGGCATAGCAGATACAGCACCGAGATTAAAACTATGAGGCATTGCTATTTTAACAAATTGTTTACTATCCTCTGCGACACCAGGGCCTACAATAGAATAATTTTTTCTTTCTTTGTGACCATCCATCTTGCCTTCAACAAATGGCAAAGTACTTGGAACAAGATCTTTAAATTTAGCTAATCGATTATTCATATTTTTTTAAACTATATTTTGTGATAGTAAAATTATCTAACAAAAAAATATATGCAAATAGAACAATTTGATACAGGTCTTAAGGGTCAAGAGAAAGTAGAAAAAATAGTCATATCGCCCGAAGAAAATTATAAGTACAAACAAGTTGTTAGAAAATATTTAAATTCGATAGTAAATGATGGTATCTCTAAAATTGATCAAAACCTTGAAAACGCGTTCTTTCACAATGTTAATGTTAATTGTTTTTACCCATTAAATGAATTTGTAGGAGTTGATGATTTTAAGGAAAAATTTTGGAAACCTCTTTTTAATTCATTTCCAGATCTTGAAAGAAGAGAGCAAATAGTAATTAGTGGCGCTTTTAGAGATAAAATCCAAGTAGGTTCAATTTCTTCATTATCAGGAGTGTTTAAAAATACTTGGTTGGGCATTCAACCTAATAACAAAATGGTAAATTTAAAGTGTTGTGAAATTCATCAGCTTAAAGATGGTAAAATTATTGAGAGTTATATTTTAATCGATTTAATAGATCTATTAATACAAACTGGAGCAAATCCAATTAATCTTTCAAGAGGATCTGAAGGAAATTGGTTAAATCCAATTAACACAGATGGTGTAAATTTTTTTGAAAAAGATATGGAAATTTCTAAAGCAAGTTTAGAGCAATCACTTATCATGCAGAGAAGTTTAAATATAAAACCTGAATTAGAGGTTTCTTCTGATAAAGATCTTAAGGAAAGATTAATAAACCATCCACAAAAAGATTATTGGCATGAAAAAATGATTTGGTATGGACCAAGTGGTATTGGAACTGCCAGATCTTTAGAAGGATTTGTAGATAATCATCAGTTACCTTTTAGAAAAACTTTTAAGGAAAGAAATTATTGGAAACTTGGTCATTATTGTGAGTTAGGGGATGGAAAATTTTCTTTAACGGCAGGATGGAATAGTATTCAGGCAATATATGGAACTAAGGATTGGTTAGGATATAAATCTGAAAACCAAAAAGTAACTATGAGAGTTATGGATTTTTATCACCATGATGACGGAAAAATTCGTGAAAACTGGGTTCCAATTGATATAATCCACATATTAAAACAAATTGGAGTTGATGTTTTAGAAAGTATAAAAAAATAAAATGGCTAACATAAAATTTACTGGAGTACATAAATCATTTGGATCTAATAAAATAATCACAGATTTTAATCTTTTAGGTAAAGAAGATGAGTTTCTTGTATTAGTTGGACCATCTGGATGTGGAAAATCAACTCTTCTAAGAATGATTGCCGGATTAGAAAAAATAGACGAAGGTGAAATTTTTATTAATGATCAAAAAATTAATGAACTTCATCCTTCGAAACGTCAAACTGCAATGGTTTTTCAATCTTACGCTCTTTATCCTCATATGAATGTTTATGAAAATATGTCTTTTGGTCTAAAAATTGAAAAAAGGCCAAAGGAAGAAATCAACACAAAAGTAATGCAAGCTGCAAAAATTTTAAAAATTGAAGAGCTATTAGAGCGAAAACCAAAACAATTATCTGGAGGTCAAAGACAAAGAGTGGCCATAGGAAGAGCTATTACAAGAAATCCAAAGATATTTTTATTTGATGAACCTTTATCTAACTTAGATGCAGCATTAAGAGCTGAAATGAGGGTTGAAATATCTAAATTACACAATCAAATTAAAACAAATATGATTTATGTGACTCATGACCAAGTTGAAGCTATGACTTTAGCAGACCGAATAGTTATTTTAAATCAGGGAAATATTGAACAGGTTGGTACTCCTGAGGAAATTTATAATGATCCAGCAAATATTTTTGTTGCACAATTTATAGGCACACCCAAAATGAATATTTTAGAAGTAAACGAGGAAAATGTTGTTTCAGAAAACATAATTAAATTGTTAGAAAACGACATTCAATTTGATAAATTAAAATTAAATAAATCTAAACATTTTGTGGGTATTAGGCCTGAACATTTAAAAGCAAATCAGAATACAAAATTTACTTTTAATCCTGAAATAGAATTAATTGAAAATCTTGGTAATGAAAAAATTGTATATATGAAAAAAGATGAACACCAATTAAGTGCAAAAATTCCAAGCAATGTTGCAATAGGAAACTCCATAGGTTTTGACTTAAATGACATTTTTATTTTTGATGAAAATGGAAAAAGAGTAAAATCATAACACAACCTATAATTGACTAATTTCAAATTTTTACCATTTTTTTGAGTAATTAACATGTATCGATCACATACCTGATATGTGTTAGTCTTGTGTTTGCTAAATAGAATCATTTTAATATAGTTTTAAATATTAATAGGAGGGGAAATGAAAAATATAATAAAGATGTTTTGCGTAATTTCGATTTTTATTTCGAATATTGTTTACGCAGACATAAAGTTTTGGACTACAGAAGTTCAGCCTGCCCGAATGGCTAAGCAAGAGGAAATGGCTAAAGCTTTTGAAGCTAAAACAGGTATTAAAGTAGATGTGATCCCAGTAGAAGAAAAAGATTTGGGAACTAGAGCTACAGCTGCAGCGGCAGCAGGTGACTTACCAGATGTGATCTATCATACTTTACAATATGTATTGCCATGGGCAGAAGCTGGAATTTTAGATGTAGATGCCAACAACGATGTTGTTAAAGAATTAGGTAAAGATACATTTGCACCAGGTGCACTTAACATGGCAAAAAAAGGTTCAAAAATTGCAGCCGTTCCAGTTGATGGATGGACACAAATGGTTGTTTATAGAAAAGACCTTTTTGAAAATGCAGATTTAGCACCACCAACAAGCTATGCAAACATTGTAGCTGCTGTTGAGAAGCTATCAAAACAAAACGGAATGTTTGGTTTTGTTGCTGCAACTAAAACTGATGAAAATTTCATGAGTCAGGTTTTGGAACACGTTCTTTTAGCAAATGGGGTTAATATTGTTAAAAAGGGCGGTATCAAGAAACAAGGTAAAAAACTAAAACAAGCATTAGAGTTTTATAAAGTAATTGCTAAAGCAAGTCCTCCAGGTGAATTGTACTGGAAACAATCTAGAGCACTTTACTTTGCAGGGAAAACTCCAATGATTATTTGGTCTCCATTCATCATGGATGAGCTTGCAGGTTTAAGAGACTCAGCTCCACCAACAATTAACAGTGATCCAACATCACCTGAGCTAGCTTCTAAAACTGGTTTCATTACTAATTTTAGTGGACCTAGTAATAAGAAAGGTGCTGCATGGGCAGATGTTAGATATTTTGGTATTACAGCTGACGCTGATACAGATGAAGCTAAACAATTTATCATGTACTCAATGGATGAAGGTTACACAAGCACATTATCGATAGCTCCAGAAGGTAAATTTCCTGTAAGAAGAGGAAATTCAAGTGACCCTGAAGCTTTCACAAAAGCTTGGAGTAAACTACCTGTTGGAGTTGATAGAAAAGCTCCTTTGTCAGATTTATATGACCCAGATGTTATTAATAACATCGTAGCTGGTTTAGATACTGCAAATAGATGGGGTGTTAAAGAAGGCGAACTATCAAGAGCGTCAAAAATCATAAATTCTCAATTTATAAATAGAATTACTAGACTTTATATTGATGATCAAATTGATGTCGATGAAGCTGTTGATATGATTAACAAATCATTAGCTAAATTCAAATAATTTTGATTTTATAAAAAAGCGGATAATATAAATTATCCGCTTTTTTTATGAATGACACTCTAGCAAATACAGAAAAAAAAACTGCATACATACTAACTTTACCTGCAGTTCTTTTAGTATTTTCGATAATTTTATTTCCAATTTTTGCAAATATTTGGATTAGTTTTAAAGAAGTTGAATTAAAAGATATTCGAATTCCAGAACCAAGAGCAAAAAAAATTGTAAAATCTATTTCTGATGAACCTACTAAAATTAAAATATTATATAAGTTAAGAAATAGTTCATTAATTCAAGAAATTAGAGATGTTTCGTTTCAAGATAATTTTCCAAAAAATTTTGAAATTGAAAATTTAGATCCAAGATGTTCTTACGAAAAGTATAACTTAAAATGTGAATTTGGAAATTGGCCAGCCAAATATAGGGAAAATTTTCAAGTAATATTTGCAACAAATGATGGATCAAATATAGACAAAAAAAATCTTAAATCAATTAAACCAAAATTGGATGGGAAATCTGATAATATATTACTTAATACTAACTTTACTCTTAAAAACTTTAAAAAAGTTTTATTTGAAAATGAATTTATAGATTTACTACTAACAACGTTTTATTACACATTCTTTGGAACCGTTGGCTCAATAGTATTTGGGATTTTAACAGCTCAAATGGTAAATCAAAAATTTTATGGAAGAACATTTATGAGAAGTGTTCTGCTTTTTCCTTATGTTGCTCCTGTTGTAGCTTTAGCTTATACCTGGGAACTTTTACTAGACCCAAATAGCGGTACCTTAAATAGTTTATTATTAAATTATCAAATTATTGAAACTCCAATAAACCTTCTTGGACAAAAATATATTGAAATTAGTATTTTGGGCTTTGATTTTAAATTAAGGTTAGCGCTTACAACAGTTATAATGTTTGAAATTTGGAGGTATTTTCCTTTAGCCTTTTTATTTATTCTTGCGAGACTTCAAGCTATTCCAAAAGAATTATATGAGGCAGCTGATGTTGATGGGGCTAGTCCCTTTCAAAAATTTTTTAATATTACACTACCCCAAATTACTGCAGTAATTTCGATTTTGTTCATGATTAGATTTATATGGAATTTTAATAAATTTGAGGACGTCTTTTTATTAACTGGAGGTGCATCAGGAACAAGAACTTTACCAATAAATGTTTATCAACAAGGTTTTGCAATATCAGACATCGGAATGGGCTCCGCTGTTTCAATAGTAATCGTTGTATTGCTTTTAATGTTTATGTTTTTTTATTTTAAACTTTTAGGAAAGAGAGTAGATGAGAATTAAAAATACAATATTATTTTCATTGATATCTACTTTTTTCTTAATTTTTTTAATTTCGATTTGGAAGATATTAGCAACATTGCAAGGTCTAAGTATTAATAGCTTTAATATAGAAATAATTTTGATATTTGGTTTTTTAATATCATTAGCTCACTTAGGAATAGGTGATAGAATTAAATCAATTTATAAATCCATAATTTTTTCTTCCATATTCGTTTTTTGTGATGGTTACTTAATACAAAAATTACCAATTTGGTATAATGTTGGTGTATTTTTAATATTATACTTTTTTACCAATAAAATTAGTAAATATACTTTTATAGGTTTAAAAGAAGAGCACTCTACTCAAGTAATTTTATTTGATTTTTTAACTTTATTTGGAATTTTATTTTTTTCATTTGTAATACTTTTTCCATTTTACATGATGTTAGTAACAAGTTTTAAAACACAAATAGCATTGTTAGTGAATCCTTTAGATTTTAGTATCAATTTCGGACAAGATATAAAAGATTTATTTAAATCTTATTTTGTAATTTTTAAATCTTATAAATTTGGAAAATATATTGTGACTAGTACAATTGTTTCTGTCGGTACTGTTATTATCACTCTTCTTTTTGCAATACCTGCTGCTTATGCAGTTGCGAGATTAAATTTCTTTGGAAAAACATTTTTGTCTACATCTATTCTTATAATATACATGTTTCCTGCAATAGTTCTTGTTATTCCGTTGTATACAATATTTAGTCAATTAGGTTTACGTAATTCAATAGAGGGTTTATTAATTGTGTATACAGCAACAACACTCCCAGTAGCTATTTATATGTTACAAGGATACTTCAAAAGTATACCAAAAGAATTAGAGGAAGCTGCAATATTAGATAAATTAAGTTGGTTTGGAATTATAATAAAAATTATAATCCCTTTAAGCATTCCTGCGATATCGTCTGTTGCTTTATATGTTTTTATGATTGCTTGGAATGAGTTTTTGTTTTCATTAATGTTTTTAGATAATCCAAATTCATTTACATTATCTAGAGCTATTCAATACTTAAGTGGAGATGCTGAAACGCCTAGACAATATTTAATGGCAGGATCAGTTGTAGTAACATTACCAGTATTATTTATATTTGTTTATTTTGAAAAATATTTAGTGAGTGGTTTGACAGCAGGAAGCGTTAAAGGATAATGAGTAGGTTTATTAAAAATGCTGAAAGAATTTTAATTGGAAATAGAAAAAGAGGATATACCTTACCTACAAATAATAAACTTTATCCTGCTCAATGGAACTGGGACTCAGCATTTATTGCATTAGGATATTCTTATTTTAATTTAAATTTTGCATTGAAAGAAATAAAGACACTTTTAGATGGACAATGGAAAGATGGAATGGTTCCACATATATTGTTTCATAATACAGATACAAATTATTATCCTAATCATACGGCTTGGAATTGTGGAAACAAAGTTCGCTCGTCTGGGATAACTCAGCCACCAGTGCTTGCGAGTATTTTAAAACAAATAATAGATAAAAACAAAATTTCTCAAAAACAAAAAAAAGAAATTAAAAAATTTATACTTAAAATTAAAAAATCTCATGAGTGGTTTATTAAAAACAGAGATCCCAAAAAAACTGGTTTAGTTTCAATACTGCATCCTTGGGAAAGTGGTTATGATAACTCTTCGCTTTGGGATGGACCAATGAGTAAAGTCAAAATTGAAAAAAATATACAATACAAAAGAGCTGATAATAAAATTGTTAATCCGGAACATAGACCTTTAAATATTGACTATGATAGATATGTAACAATTAAAAACGACCTAAGAAAAAAAAAGTATAATCCAAAAAAAATATTCAATACTGCATTGTTCAATGTCGTTGATATTGGATTTAATTCTATATTTCTTAAAGCTAACAAAGATTTAATAATACTTTTAAATAAATTTAATTTAGATAGCTCTAAAATAATTAATTATGTAAAACTCACTGAGAGAAATATTTTAAGATATTTTGACAAAAAAAAGGGTATTTTTTTTTCATTTGATTTAAGAAATAAAAAAAAAATATTAGTCCCATCTATAACAAATTACTTTGTACTATTTGCCGATATTAATAATCATAAGATAAATGATGTTTTAATCAAAAACTTAAAAAAACATAACATAAAAGAAAAATATTTCTTTTCTTCAATAAAACCTAATCACAAAACCTTTGAAGAAAAACGTTATTGGAGAGGACCTGTATGGGTTAATTGTAATTGGTTTATATACAAGGGTCTCATTAACAAGGACGAAAAATACTCAAAAAAAATTAAACAAAGCACTATTAGATTGGTAGAAAAAAAAGGATTTCACGAATATTACAGTTGCAAAAATGGTAAACCAATGGGTGCAAATAATTTTTCTTGGTCCGCGGCTTTATATTTGGATTTAAAATTAAATAAAGATTAATCTTTTATTTTGTCCCATTCAGACATTCCGCCAGTAATGTTTTTAACATTTTTTACACCCATGTCTTTCATTGTTTTTGTGGCAAGAGTACCTTGACCGCCTAAACCACAAAAAACTACAAATTCTTTCTCTGGATTATTTTTAAAAATATCATTTTCTAAAGGACTTCCCTCTGCTAAATAAAATTCAAGCAATCCTCTGTCCATGTGTATGGCATTTCCTATTGTACCTTTAGAAAAACTATCTTTATCTCTTACATCAATAAATTGAACATTCGGATCATTTAATTTTTTCTTTGCATCTTCAGCAGTAATATTTTCAATTTTGCTTCCTACACTCATAAGTTCATCAAATTTTTTCATTTTAAATCCCTAAATTATTAGTTTTGAAAACCGTATTTTCTTAATCTCACATCGCCTGTTCTAGCATGTGCTTCCATTCCTTCGTATCTTGAAATTCTTGCACAAGCAGCACCAACTTCTTTTGTTGCGGCCTTACTCATTCTTTGGAAACTTAATGTTTTAATAAATTTTCCAACAAACAAACCACCAGTGTATCTTCCAGCACCTTTTGTTGGTAAAATATGATTTGTACCTGAGCATTTATCTCCATAAGCAACGGTTGTTTCTTCACCAATGAATAAAGATCCATAATTTTTTAATCTGTCGTGGTACCATTGTAAATTTTTGGTCTGGACTTCTAAATGTTCTGGAGCGTATTCATCACTAACTTTAGCAATCTCTTCATCAGTGTCACAAAGAATTACTTCACCATAATCTCTCCATGCAGCACCAGAATTTTCTCTTGGAAGATCTGGTAAATCTGCAATTAATTCTGGAACTCTTTCCATTACATAATCTGCAACTTTTTTACTTTTAGTAAATAACCAAGCTGGAGAATTATAACCGTGTTCTGCTTGTCCAACTAAATCATATGCAACCATTTCAGGATCAGCTGTCTCGTCTGCAATTACTGCAATTTCTGTAGGTCCTGCAAATAAATCTATACCAACTTTTCCAAATAAAATTCTTTTTGCTTCAGCAACAAATTGGTTTCCAGGCCCTACTAAAATATCCGCAGGGGCATTTCCAAATAAACCGTTTGTCATTGCTGCAATAGCTTGTACACCACCTAAATTCATTATCACGTCAGCACCACATAAGTCAGCTGTATAAACAATTGATGGATGCACTCCAACTCCAGGTTTAGGTGAACTGCAAACTAAAATATTTTTTACACCAGCAACTTTTGCTGTTGTTACACTCATTACAGCTGAAGCTATATGAGCATATCTTCCAGCTGGAACATAACAACCTGCCGTATTTACCGGAATAAGTTTTTGTCCAGCAAATAAACCATCAGACAATTCAACTTCAAAATCTTGGCCATAATTTTTCAATTGTGCTTCAGCAAATTTTCTAACTCTTTCATGAGAGAATTGAATATCATCTTTAGTTTTTTGATCTAAATTTTTTTTTATTTCTTCAATTTTTTCTTTTGAAACAATTACATCACCTTCATATTTATCAAATTTTTTCGAAAGCTCCTTACAACCTTCCTCTTTACTAGTCTCAATATCTTTTAGAATATTTTCAACTATTTCTCTTGTTTTTGTGTCGTCAGTTGATGATGTTTTTGGTGATTTTTTTAAGTATGTAATTGCCATTTCTCTCCTTTAAAATTTCAGTTTATTTAAATGAATTTCTTTTTAAATTCAATGAATCATTTAGTCCAAAGCAACTACAGCAGCGGCAATTGAAGCTAAACGTGCTTGAGCTTCATCAGATCTACTTGTTATAACGACTGGTACTTTTCCACCGACCACAACTCCTGCGGCACATGCTCCACTAAAATAGATAAGCATTTTTACCAAAGCATTTCCAGTTTCTACACTTGGCACTAACAATACATCTGCCTCACCAGCAACCAAATTTTTAATTCCTTTTATTGCTGCTGATTTTTTTGAAATACTGTTATCAAATGCTAAAGGGCCAAATACGTCAGCATTTAAATTTTCCTCTTTTGCTAATTTTGTAATTTCAGCAGCTTCAATTGAACTTGGCACACTTTCTAAAACTTCCTCTGTTGCTGATAAAACAGATATTTTTGGTCTTTCTATTCCTATTCTGTGTGAAAAATTTATTACATTTTTCAAGATATGCATTTTAGTTTTTACATTGGGCAATACATTTAATGCTCCATCAGTGATTATTAGAGGCTTATCATCTTTACCAATACTCATATGCCAAATATGACTTAGTCTTGTTTTACCTAACAAATTGTATTCACGTTTTAAAACCTCTTTCATGAGAACATCAGTATGAATGTGTCCTTTGACAATTATTTTAACCTTATCTTCACTTGCAAGTTTAGCAGCAATTTTAGCCGTATCATTCTCTACAGGTTCATGAATAAGTTCATATTTAGAGATATCCCATTTAATATTTTCAGCACATTTTTGTATTTCAACTTCATGACCAATAAATATAGGCTCAATTAAATTTTCATTAACCGCGTCTTGAACGGATAACATAGGCAAAGGTTTACCAGCATTTACAACTGCAACTTTAACTACTTTTTTTTTATGAGCTAAATCTAATAAGTTGTTTGGACAGACAATTTCTTTGTTTGAAAGCATTTTTTCTACAAATAAGTGAAAAAACTGAACATGTATATAAAAAAAATTCTTTATATAAATTTAACAAGTTTATATAATTGATCTTGAGCGGGGGAGAATTTGGAAATTGTAACTAAAATAGCGCCAATCGTATTGGCATTAATAATGTTAGGCTTAGGCTTAGGATTAAAACTAGAAGATTTTGGAAGAGTATTTAAAGCACCAAAAGATTTTATTGTTGGTTTTATTTCTCAATTAATAATTCTTCCAATTGTAGCATACATATTAATTTTAATTTTAAAAACACCGCCTGAAATAGCAATAGGGGTTATGATTATAGCTGCAGCTCCAGGAGGTGTAACATCTAATGTAATGACAAAATTTGCTGATGGAGATGTTGCGTTATCAATATCTTTGACTGCTGTAATTAGCTTACTAAGTATAATTACAGTACCTTTAATAATTTTTACATCTGCAGATATGTTAGGAATAACAGAGGTTTCTCAAAATATTTCAATGACAGGAATAGCTTTAAAAATGTTTTTAGTTGTAACAGTACCTGTGATTTTAGGAATGATTATCAGAAAATTTGCTGAAAATTTTATATCTTCTAAAGTTGAAATATTTAATAAACTTAACATAATTTTATTCGCTATTTTTTTCGTAGCAGCTTTTTATTCAGAAAGAGAAAATTTTATTAGTTTTATTAAACAAGCAGGTCTAATTGCTTTAATTTTAAATATTTCAATGATGGTTACTGCATATTACATTGCAAAAGCTTTTGCCTCAGGTGTTAAACAAATGAAGTGTATTGCTTTAGAATGTGGATTACAAAATGGTACGTTAGCCTTATTTGTCTCTACGCAAATATTTGGTACTGATATATTATATGCGTTACCAACTGGTGCTTATGCATTAATTATGTATATAACAGGATTTATTTTTATTTATTTTTTAAGAAAATCTAATTAATTATTAATTATTCTTATTTGATTAAAAATTTTATAAATAAAATGGCTTAAGCTAAGCATATTTTTATTAACCATACCCTTTGTTGTTACAAAAGCACTATCTTTAGCATTGTATGTAATTAATTTTTTATCATTTATATGAAGAAATTTTTTATCAACTAAATATTTTATTTTTCTAACAACTGTAGGTCTAGGAATACCAGTTATCTCAGAAATTGACATGGCATTAACTCCTCTTTTATCTGATCCCTGAATCTCTTTTCTATATGAGTCTAAATTTGGTTTTTTTGGAGTAAATTTTGGATTTTTAATTGTATTTATTAGCACAACCATACCGATTGCAAAAACTTCTAAATCTTTTAATTCTTCTCTCCATCTTTTTATAAAAATAAACCAAAATTTATTAAATTGATACAAGCAATAAGAAAAATTTTCTTTTATTGCTAATATTATTTCTTTAGGAGAATAAACTTCACTTACTAATTTTTCCTTTTTTAAAATTTTATTAAATTCATACAAGATATTTACAACCTCTGTAAGAGTGTCGACCGCTTTAGCTGAGTAAAGCGTATCTCGAACAACAAACATTTTCTTACCAGTTCTTTTAATTACTTTTAATTTTTCTAATTCTAAAACTTTTCTTCTAATACTTTCTTTCGGAATTCCTAAATCTTTTGAGATGTCTGAAATATTTATTTTATTAATTTCGATTTGTTTATCCTTATAAAATGTATCGTAATTAATTTTTACTCCATTTTGTCTGAAATATATAAGATCTTGATGTATCAGATATATAATGAGGACAAACTTGTCTATGTCTTTATAATGATCATAGGCTCTTACAAACCAGTTGCTTGTTAAAGTAAAATAAGCAGGTGCCAGCGCGGCAAAATTATCTTTAATTACTTTATTAATTACCTTCTCGTCAATGTGTGCTGATATACTAGGTAAGGTTTTCATATTTTAAAAATAAACCCATTTTGATTTAAAAAAACCCAATCTGAACAAATATTTTTATTTGTCAATCTTTCATTTATTTCTTGAGAATAAACTACTTTTTTTTATCGAATTCTAAACTTCCTCTAGAGTTTACATTATCTTTTACATGTTTGTAGTAACTAATATCTTTGATTAACTTTAGAAGGTCAATTCCTTTGTTTTCATATCTTCTCTTAATAGTCATTCTTGGAATATTCACAAAATTTATTTGCTCAACAAAATCTTCTGTCCATTCTTTTTCTATTTTATCTTTAACTAATTTTTTCAAGAAAATTCTAAAGTCAGTACAGGTAATAGATTTTATGTTTTCATTGATCAGCATAATATATGTTTTTAAGCATATTTAACAAATTTAAATCATTTGAACAATCATTTAGAGTCGATAACAACTATAGTTAAATCATCTTTTTGAATATGACCTTTATTTAAAATATCATCAATCATAATTTTCAATCTTTCATAAGTAGGAGTTGTTTGATATTTTTTGATATAATTTTGAAATCCTTCTGAACCTAGCATTTCTCCGTTTGGATTTTTAATTTCTGTTATACCATCAGTAAAAATATACATTGAACTGTCATTAAAAGGAATTGTATGTTCCATATATTTTGTATTAGGCATAATTCCTAAAGGTGGACCTGCTTCATTATAATTTGAAAACGAACCATCTTTCGAAAATATGATAGGGGGTTCATGACCTGCACTTGAAAGTAATAATTCTTTTTTATTACTATCATAAACACCTACTAACATAGTCACAAACATACCTCTTGAAATAGTTTCACAAATTTCATTATTAAGTTGTATTAATAAATCAGCAGCAGAAAAATTAGTTTTGCTTAAGCAACGATAAAGACTTGATGCCTTAGACATTAATAAGGATGATTTAATTCCTTTACCAGATACATCTGCAACACCAAAACCATATTTTCCATCCCCTAAATCTGAAAAATTATAAAAATCTCCAGAAACTACTTTTGCAGGTATATTGATCCCTGCAATTGGAAAATCTTCTTTTTTATTTTGTGATAGAAGAGATTTTTGAATTTCTCCAACAATCTCTACTTCTTTTTGAATTTTATTCTTCTCCACCATTTCTTTTGCCATTTTTGCATTTCTTATAGCAAGTGCAGCAGGTGCAGATAAAGTTTCAAGTAATTTTCTATCCTCTTCGATAAATAATTTATCATCAGTTTTTTTGTTTAAGCAGTGAATAACTCCAATGCATTCATTTGCTGCTATAAGTGGGGAGCATAGAACTGAATAAGTTGTAAAATTTGTTTTATTATCTAAATCAAAATAGAATTCTGCAATTTCCCTAACATCTTTTCGAACATTTCCAACTCGGATACATTTTTTTTGCTCTACCGCTTTTGCCATCACTCCATCTGTTAAATCTAACTCATATTCATCAAGATAATTTTGATTTATGGATGCAATACACTCAAATTTTTTCTTATGATCATTAATTAGAAATATATTTGCAGCTTGAGCATTTATTCTGCCAATAATTACTTTAAGTGCTGTATTTAAAGTTTCTTTAAGCTCAAGAGATAAAGCAAACTCTTGATTCATGTTTGTAATGATTTCAAGATCAATGTTTGCTTGAGATACCTCTGGTTTTTTTTCTTCTTCTGGTTTTTTGGGTTTAAATAAGAACATTTATATCTAGTATTTTATCCTGATTTTATATAATTTTACAACTATGGAGATTATAATTAATAGTCCAAATTTTTACTTACATCTTCAAGATGCCGTATTAATGGTTCAGTTCATAATTGATGGCATTATTCAAGTGACATCGAATTTTAAAATATAATTTTTTCATTAGTGGATTATTTATTTGTAATCATTTTAGGAGGACTTTGGGGAAGTTTTGCAAATGTTTGTATTTATCGTATGCCTTTGAACAAAGGTGTAGTTTCTGGAAGATCGTATTGTCCTAAATGCAAAAAACAAATTACTTGGAAAGATAATATACCAATTATTTCTTATTTTTTACTTAATGGTAAATGTCGAAAATGTAAAAAACCAATTTCTTCTCAATATACTCTTATTGAGTTTTTGAGTATTTTATTTTTTACAATTATTTATTTTTTATATGGCACAACATTAACAACTCTTTTGTTAATGATTTTAAGTTTGTCTTTTATCATTATTTTTTTTATAGATCTAAAACATTTCATTATTCCAAATGAAATTACATTTTCTATGATGGCTTTAGGATTTATTAAATCTTTTGACCCAAACTTAAATTCACTTTTTCCAAATTATATTAATTCATTAATTGGTGGATTGTTAGGTTATGGAATAATTTGGTCAATTATATTTTTTTATAAGCAAGTACGAAAAAAAGAAGGCATGGGATTAGGGGATGCAAAGCTTTTTGCTGTTATTGGTTTCTGGTTTGGATGGTTAGCTATTCCGTTTATTATCTTTCTATCATCTATCATAGCTTTATTAAGTGTTGTTCCAAGTTTATTAAAAAATTCAAGAACAATGTCCTCACAGATACCTTTTGGACCACATATTATTATAGGAACTTTAATTTATCTTTTTTTTGAAAACAGCTTTAAATCACTGCTATTTTAAAGATTCAATGACAAACGGTCAGTAGATCTATTTTCTTAAAAATGTTTAAATATTTATATATGAGATATTTTTTAATATTTTTATACCTAATTATTTACAATCAAATATTTTTAAATATTGGAAAAACTGAAGATATAACAATTTCATCTAATCACTCTAGTCAAATTGTAATGTCAAATAACGATACACTTACAGTTGAAAGTGATGTTACGGTTGATACCAGTGCTGCAGAACCTGTAGAATTAGAAAGTCATACCTTTACCACTGGCTCAACTACTATAACAAACAATGGTACAATTATTGGCACAACTAAAGGAATTGAAGCTGATAAAACTACAGATTTTAGCATAAACAATTCTGGCACCGTATCGGTAACCGATAATGCTAATAGTCCTGGATCAGCACTTTCATTATTACAATCTAGGGGAACGGTATCTATTGTAAATAGCGGAACTTTAGAGTCTGAACGTGCAGATACTATTAAGTTACATCCATCTTATGGAACTGTAACAATTAATAATTCTGGAAATATTACCTCATCAAAAGATAGAACAATAAATTTTGGTCAACACGCTAATGCAGGAACAATAATTAATTCAGGTACTATTTCAGGAAGAGCTAACACTCTATATATATATTCATCAGGAACAGATTATTCTGCAGGTACTATTACAAATTCTGGCACAATCAGCGCATCAGGAGGAAACGGTTTTGAAATTAATAATGTCAATGATGTTACAATTACTAATACTGGTACTATATCTGCTACAGCAGATGCAATTTTTAATATCGGGGAAAATAGTTCAAATGGGAATATAATTATTAATAAAGGCACAATATCAAGTGGTGCAAGTAATCATGATTTAATAGTTACTACGTCAGTAGGATTACAATCACTAACCAATGATCAAGGAGGAAATGATGCTTTAAAATTAGAGGGTTATCTTCCAGTTAATTATGTATTTCTTGCAAATAGCACAACTGATTATGGAAAGCTTGCCGTAGATAATCAAAATGGTGCAACCACTTTTAGTATTAGTACAGAATCTAGCTTATCAGCTGGAACATATACTTCTGTTATAACAGGAGTGTCATCTAGCAGATTTACTGCTGGTTCTACAGGCACTTGCTCTTGTAGTAATGGAAATTTTAATTGGACTTTATCAGAGACTTCTTCTGGTAGTACAAATTGGAATTTAGTAATTACTAATGTCGATCAAAGCGCTCCAACTTTATCATCTTCTAGTCCTTCTGATAATGCAACACAGGTTGCAACAAATGCAAATATAGTTTTAACTTTTAGTGAAGCAGTTGATGCTGAAAGTGGAAATATTACAATTAAAAAAACTTCTGATGATAGTACTATTGAAACAATCGATGTAACTGGCGCTAAAGTAAGTGGTAGTGGTTCAACAGAAATTACTATTAATCCTGATACAGATTTAACAGCTGATATTGATTATTATATTTTAATAGACGCTACTGCTTTTGATGATACTGCTGGAAATTCTTATGCGGGAATTTCAAGCACAACTGCTTTAAATTTTTCTACTAAACCTGGTGAAGTATTTAATGAGACTGTAAAAACTCTTACAAAAAATCAAACTGTAGCTGCAATAAATTCTTTAAACCAGTCGTTAAACAGAATTGCTGGACGTATGAATTATATTAGATCTACAAATAACAGTTCCTCAAATCAAAATATTAGATTAGCAATGAATTTTGATAATCCTTTAGTAACTGAAATGTTAAATTCACTGTCAGCAAAACTCATTAATAAGCAAAAAGAAACGGAAAAATGGGGGGTGTGGAGTGAAGGAAATATATCATTTGGTAGAATAGGTCAACAAGATGGAAACTTAGGTCAGGATATTCACAGTGATGGAATAACTTTTGGAATAGATAAGAGAATAAATGAAGAGAAGACTATTGGATTTGCAGTCAATAAATCTTGGCAAGAAACTGAAGTAGGGAGCAATGAGGCAAATATGGATGCTGCCGCAATTAGCATCATGAATTATGCAAGTTTAAAAATCGAGGACAAAAGATATTTAGAACTGGTTGCAGGAATAGGAGAAATGGATATTGATTTGAGTAGGGATGTTACAGGTGGAAAAAATACTGGTAATAGAAAAGGGAATCAACTTTTTGGAAGCTTTACTTATTTGTTAGAACCTGATGTTGAAATTGTGGGTAGAAATTTAAACTATTATACTAGGCTGGATTTAGGCTTTACTCAATTAAAGGCATATACAGAAACAGGTGATGGAACAGCTGTAAGTTATAAAAAACAAAACGTTAAAAGCTTATCACTATCTGCAGGTTTTAATTTAAGCAAAATAATAGAAACCGATAAAGCTATATTAGAACCATCATTAAAATTTGAATTAGGAAAAGATAAAACAATTAATTCTGTATCTGAAGCGTATTATGTAAATAATACATCTGAAATTTATAGTAATGCTATAGGTGACCAAAATTCAGGGCATTTATTATTTAATTTAGGTATAGGAGCAAAATTTAAAAATGAATTAAGCATAAATACATCATATGAGCATTACAGGAGCACTGATGATGCTTTTAATAATAATTTTTCTATATATGTTAGAAAACCGTTGTAATTATATCTATGAGATATTTAGAAAATTTGTTAATTTAATATGATGAAATTATCTAACCACACCAAAGGTTTTACTCTTATCGAATTATTAGTTGTTGTAGCAATTATTGGTATCCTTGCTGCTGTCGGGGTGGTTGCTTACAGTGGATATACGAGCAGTGCAAAAAAAAGTGCTGTAATAGCAAATCATAAGAAGGTTGTAAAATACATTATGAACGAAACAATGAAATGCTCTACGGGACTAGCTTTTGCAATGGATAATAATTTAGATTGTTCAAAACAATCATCTACTAATTGGAAAAATGATGTAGCAGCAGCTGTTGAAACAGCTTTAAAGGATTTTAAAAACCCTTACGATGATGATCCCAAAAAAAAAAAAGTTAGTCATGGAGGAGGCATATCACTTGACGATGATGCTGGCTACATTAGGATGTTATCACCACAAAATGGAATTGATGTTCAGGTTTGTTTTATGAAACCATGTGCTGGTAATCGTTGCACATCTGATAATCATCTTTGTAGTGGAGATATCGATATAAATTAAATTTATAATTCATGAAAATAAAAATCTCTAAAGATATTTTATGAAAAAGATTTCACTAATTATATTACTTTTTTTTTCATTCGGCTCTTTAGGTCATGCTACTTGTAATAAAACAATAACATCCGAGATAACAGATAAACAAATTTGTGGGACAAGCGAAACTCTGACTGTTGAGTCAACTGGTTCAATTATACTTGGTACAAGTAAAGCAGTTGATGCACGTAATGGCGTTGGTGCATCAAATACAACCGTAATCAACCATGGTTTGATAAGCGCTACTAGTGAGTCTATAAATATGAAAAGTTCTGGTGGAACAAATAAAATTACAAATACAGGAACAATAAATACAGCTCAAAATGAAAATGCTTCAAGTGGAATTGCTGTTGTAGTTCAGAAAACAGATGGGACTGAGATTGATAATAGTGGAACTATTCATGGAGGAAACTATGCTATACAAGGTCTAGAAACTGACGATATAATCATTACAAACAGTGGTACTATTTCTGCAAATAATACAACTGGTCCTGCCATTTACCTTACCAATGGCACAAATGGAACAATAACAAACACTGGAACAATTACAAGTTTAAGACATGGAATTAGACTTGGTAAAAGTCATGGTTCATTCAATAATGCTACAATTATTAATTCTGGTTTAATTGCTGGAACAACTCATAATAATAGAAATTCAATATATGTTAGCGATGATAACAATGTAACTTCAGGATTTAATTTAATAACAAAAGGAGAAGGACATTATGACGGTAAAATTCTACTTAGTGATCAAAATGGAACAACTGGTGTAACATTTTTCGACTTTACTTTAGATTGCAGTATTTCAAGAGATCAAACTATAGAAATTCATGAGAAACAAAATGTGAGGGTAATTAATAACTTATGTGGAAACGATACTTATGAAATTCTAGACTCAAATTTAAATCCAGATCCAGATAATTCTGAAACAAATGGATATTTAAGAATTTATGGAGAAGAATTAGATGTCGTTAGTAATAACAAAAAATACAGAACAGAAATTTTTAGCAACACTTTAAACAGTATTTTTAAGTCATTAAGTGATATAAATGAAAGATCAACATTTTATAACCAATCTAAAAGAAATAATATTTATCAAAATTCTACTAAGGGTGTTTCTGGCTATTTTTTAAAAAACGAGTACGAGGAAGAAAAGACAAGAGCTTTTTTAGCTTATTTTGAACAAAACGCTAATTTTAATAGTAAAGAAAAAAGTAAAAGTGAAAACTTAGCCTTTGGTTATGATATAAGCACAAATATAAATAATCTTTCAATAAAGCCATTGATTGGTATTTCTAGTAATAAAATTACTGATATAGAAACTGAGTCTAATCAAATAATAAGAAATAATTTTATAGGTCAGTTCCTAGCGTTACATTCTGATTATAAATTAACTAGAAAAATTCAAAATAATAATGATTTGTCTTTAACAATAAATGGAGTGTATGGAGCGCATAGACTTCCAAAATACTTATCTAAATTTGCTCATGGAGATTTATCTGTTGATGAGGCAATAGACCAAGTTCTTGGTGCAGGTTTTGATGTTGAGTATTCAATTAATAATGAAAATGGCTTTATTTTAAAACCTTATTTTGGTTTAGCTTTTAACAAAACATTGAGTGGTAAAATTAAAATGAATGATATCAATGGTGCAGGATTAAAAGAAGATATATCGCAAAATCATACAATGAATGGAGCAGTTACAAAAAAAATTGGATTTTCTTTAACTAAAAATACTGAGGATATTGGTATAAGTTTAAATTTTGAACATAGTAACATGGATAAAATAATTAATAATAATTTAAATTTATCTATTAGTAAAAAACTTCAAAGAGTTGCTAAAAAAAGAGCAATACAAAGAAAAGAAGATGAAAAATTAGATCCAGAGCTTGAGAGCTTATTTGATCAGCTTCAAGTCGTGAGAGAAAATGAAAGACTTGCATTGGTTGCTAACAAATTAAATAAAGAAAATCAGGCAATGAAAGAATTAATTATTCAATTGATCAAAGAAAACCAAAAAATTAAAACTGAAAATAAGTTATTAATTAAAAATATGAATTAGATTGATTAAATAATGGATCAATTTTTATTTATAAATATTATTATTACTGGGCTAAATCTCTTTATTATTGTTTATGCATATTCATTAAGTTTTTTCCCAATTAAATGGAGAAAAAAAGTTAATCAAGATACTCTTGTAGGCCTTGCATTAATTTTTTTTACTATGATCACAATGTTTGCATGGATCATTTATTTTTATTTTAAAATATTTAGACCTTTTGACGACATTGGGATATTCACTTAATATAAATTTATGAAAAACAAAGGCTTCACCCTAATAGAACTCCTGGTCGTAGTAGCAATCATTGGTATCTTAGCTGCAGTAGGGGTTGTTGCTTATAGTGGGTATACAGCAGGTGCAAAGCATAGTGTTTGCAGGGACAATCACAAAACGATTGTAAAAACTATTGTTGAAAAAAAAACTTTCTGTGAATTTAATGAAACTATTAAATTAAGAAAGTATTACACTGGGTTTCAAAAAGGTGCAGAATTTGATTTCAATTGCTCAAGACCATTTTTTGAATTAGGTCAACATGTTGGTTGGCACCTTTCGAATACTTTGAGAAATCCATATACACCTAATAATCATTGGGGTTATGATTGGGCTGGAAACAGTAGCTCACCAACAACTGAGGGTGTTAGTTACTATCATGATCCTGTGCGTAATAGTTTTAGAGTCAGAACGCTTTGTGATGGAAAGATAATTGAAAATACAATTGAAAAATAAATCAAAAGGGTTGAAAAAGATGGTTGGTGTAAAAATTAATTATTGCTAAAAGTTATGTCTCCAAGAACTTCTGTAAGTACTTACTTCTCCAGAAGCTGCTTGTAGAGTTACTAAGTCTTTTTTGGCTTGAGTTGATTGACCAGCAATGTTTGCAAACAATTTTCCCGCAAAGAATACTATTCTTGATAAGACCCCTTGACCAACATAAAAACATTGATCAGATGTAGCTCTTTTCTTACCTAGTCTTGAAGAAAAGTTTGTTCCACATTCATCATCTGCTGCACAAATAAATGCATCTCCTAAACTACATTTATTAACAGAAGAAGAGGGTTGGTAAATTGGAAAATAAGCTAATCCACTTGAAACAGACGGCTCTGCAGTTACTTTTTGATAATTAGGTAAAGTAATATACCAACCTAAATCTTTTGTTAATTCTGGACAGTTAGCACCTGTTGTATCGTTAGATGTGTTCTTACATTTCGTAAGATCTGCTGCTTTTGTTGGTTTACTCACTGCTCTATAATTTGGATAATTTGGATCTGCAATTCCAAGCATTAAGTTTTGTGTGCCTTTTGAGGCATCTCCAATTCTTTCATAATCTCCTGTTCCTGCATATAACCATAATGAATTAGTAGTTTGACCAACCGTTGCATCCATTGAATGATACATATACCTTCCATTTGTTGAATTTGATCCTGCAGTAAATAACGTAGTGCTATCATACATATTAATTGCATTTCCTTGACCATCATCAGACATATTTGTTAAATTAAATTTAGTAATTTTTCCTTCTAAATCACTTAAGTAAACAAGTGCTCCTCTATAATTCACTCCTCTTGCAGTATCTGGTGTAATAACCACAGGTGTTCCTGGAGTGGAGTTTACAATGTCATTTGTAGTTAAATCTTCAATAGGAATTACTTTTTGAACTTTACCTGGATGAGTAGTGTCTTCTAAATTAACTAGAGTTAAATTAGATCCAAAACCTGAATGTTGAGCACCAAATCCGCCGCCCATTACAGCAACATAGATATCATCTTCAATATTATTATCCCCAGCTCCATTGTTTGGTAATCTTAATATTCTAGGAGCTGCCCAAGTTTCACCTAAAGCACTATAGTCATATTCTGGTTGAGTTTGAACTCCCGTTAAAGCAGAACCAGGTTTTAAATATAATCCAAGGTTTGAACTTGATAGCGCATTATTGTTAGGATCATAACCATAATAAGTCATGGTTTGTCCAAATTGAATATAGCTTTGACCATTTCTTGCACCAGAAGTGTATTTTCCTATTGAGAAATTTGTGTAATTTTTATCATCAAATAGTACTGTTAAATCAGATTTTGTTACATTTTGTAAAGCTGCAGGCAGTGTCCATCTATTTGACTCAAAACATCTATTGTTTGCAGTTGCATCACACGTTTCACTTCCCACACTATTTTGTGCATTATCAGTTACTTCAATTGCTTCAGTAAATGTACTTAATGGGAATGAAGTTGCAATATAATCATAATCACTAAGATTACCGTTGTGATCGATTACGTGAACTTTGTGCTTAATGTGATCATTATAAACAGAATATAAATGTAAAGGTTTTTCAGGATCTGTTACATCAAGCACTGAAAAACCAGGTCCACCTCTTCCATAAGGTATCATTAATATAGTGTGCCATTTTTTTGTGATATCATATGCACTTTGGAAATACATATCATGCACTACTGGAGAACCATCAACTCCATAAATAGCATTCGATCCACCAACTCCAGATCTGTTCAAGTTAACATTCACCATATTTGGCATATTGCTTGCTACAAATGGAGGAACAAATGCCCATTCCTCTTTTCCAGTTTTAGAATTAAACGCATGTAACATTCCATCGTTTGCACCAACATAAATAATTTCTTTTCTATTTGCTTTTGACGCTGCCCATGCATCGTAGCCTTTGATAGATCTATAATAAGCTTCTTGGTTCGTTCCAACAAATGCCGTTTCAGCACTTGGTGCACCGACAACTACCATTTCTGAATGATAAATATCTCCAAGTGGATTTGGCCTTGTCTCTGTTAAATTGCAATCACCATCATAATCAAAATAATCTTTACCTCTTACAAAGTTTATTAAACCTTTAACATCATCATCGGTTCCGTTAGCAACTCCTGAAGTATTTTTACATCTTTGAGAATTAACAGGATTATCAGATATACTATGATAGCCAGATACTTCGTTATTGGTTTGTTGAAACAATGTATTTATTTCATTCCAGTTTGTGTCGACAAAATTATTATAATTAGTTTTGTAATCTGTTCCTGGAACTTCACTCCAAATTTTTCTAGCATCCGGTGCAGGCATTACATCAATCGCACTCCAATTCGATTTGTCATTCGTATCAATAACTCCACTTGAGCTAATAGCGGTTCTAGTTAAAGTTCCTTGCCATTCTTTGTTTTGTACATAGTCAAATTGTGCTTGGAATAATGATCCACCTTTTTCAATGGTTGCGGTAATTGCAGGTGCAGTAAATGATAATTTAGATGCAATAATTTGTGAGATTGCAGCTTTGAGTTGGGATTTTAAGGAAGCAGTAGTGTTAGCAATAATCACATCATTTGTACCACCTACTTGAGCCATTCTTCTAAAGTTTCTAATTCCACCCCCTGATATTCCACCACCATAAGCAACAGTAAAGGTTTTAATTTTATGTTGGTTTAACAATTTTGAAACTCTACTAGCAGCTTGGTTATGGTAAGCCCAAGCTCCATCACCTATAACTAAAACATAGCTATTTTGACAAGACAAGTTTTTATCTATTGGAGATAAAGTGCTGTGCAAATAATATTGCTCTGCTTGTTTTGCCCAATTATCAGCATTGGTTCCTCCACCGGGATTTACACCTGAAATTATTTGATTAATTCTTGATGCACCTTGTTTATGAGCTCTTACTTTTATACAGGCTCTACTAGTACAAGGCGTAGCCCTTCCAGTAGTTATATTGCCAGACCAAGATCTAAAACCAGACCCACCATTATCCCACGACCAGTAACCAAATCCAAAATTTACTCCTGCTGTTAATGAAGAGTCTGTTACAATTGCTTTTATGGCTTCATGAGCACCTGTCATTCTTGTGCTTACCCCACCACCAAATTCTTTTAAAAAACCAAGGTTTAAATCAAAAGCTTGAATTGTATTTTTGTAATAATCGGCAACTAATACTCTATTATTTGAACTATCTACAAAAGTACCTCTAGGGTAACGCATACGAACATTACTAGTTGTAGATTTTCCACTGCAACATCTACCTACTTTACTATAAGTTGCGCTAGTTTTAGATGCACTAAGAGTTACTTTATATAAACCATGTTCATAATAACTTGTACCATATAAAATATTATCATCAGTTGGATGGGCAGACATCCCAAAACCAAACCTCCATTGACCTCTATATATAGTACTAGCTCGGCTTTTATTTACACAGCCATTACTATCTACGGTATATCTGTTCAGATATCTATACCGATGTACATAAAAGTTACTTCCTGAAGCATCATGGGTTCCATGCATGCTATATCTGATATTTGTGTCATAACCTGCACCACAATTAATATTTGTATTAGTGCTTAGATTTCTAGTAAATGATTCCCCATAATGATTGAAAGCAGTTAAAATATTATTTTTAATAGATAAGTGTCTTGGATAACGAAACGAAACATTCCAATCACAGGCACCTGTTGTTAAATTAATTCTAAAAATTTTGCTGAAATTATAAGATGCAACATACAAAAATCCATTATGTACTTGCATGGCATAATTGTAATAAGACCTACAATTTCCACTTCCTCTGTAAATTCCTCTAGCTCCAAAAGTACTATCTACAGCACCAGTTGCATAGGTTAATTTTTTAATTCCATATGTCCAATACTGAGCACCATAAATGTCTCCATTAGCATCTGCCGCAACAGACAAAGGATACATAAAGCCTGAACCACTGATCATTCTTGCCCCCATGCTTCCAGATTTATCTAGAAGAATCAAAACGTTTGCAGGAACATCACTAATCCCTGATCCAGGAGGTAAGTTTTTTGCAAATGAATTTTGAGAAAACAAAATCAAAGCAAAGATTAGTTTTAAAATAAATATTTTAACTTTCATCTTTCGCTTCTGCCTCTTGTTCCAGTTTGTAATAAAATTCTCCTAACTTCATATCATATTCATCATTGGTAATATAAATTTCTTCATCCACCAAATTTTCTGAATTTAAAAGTCTTTTATAAATAACTAATTTATTATTTTTTTCCCATGCATAAAAATTATTAAAGATCTGTGGATTTTGTCCAGTATCAAAGTCTCCGTAAACTTTTTTTGCATAATTCATTAATGTAAGTTTATTTGACTCAGTATTCTCTCCATCATTTAAAGCAATAATTCTAATTGCAGCAAGATTTGCTGTTTCTTCCGTTTCACCTAAAAACACATACTCAACGGCAATCATATCATTTAAGTTGTCATTTGGACAAAGCTCAGGTGCTTGAACTGGTAACATAAACTGACCTTCAAACATGGGCATTGGAGGTGCAATTTTTTCAAAAATTTTTGTTCCTTTATCACCAATATTGATCATGAAATCACATGCCGCGTTAGCAGGTGCAATAAATATAAAGAGTATAAATAAACTTTTAAGAATATTTCTCATTTATTAAGTCTTTTAATTATCATTATAATAGACAAAATTAGAATTTACTTAAATGATTTATTGCTCATTTTAGTTCACTTATTACTTAGGAAGAACGATTGTGCTTTCTAATGCGACAATCATGGTTTCTGAACCACTAACATTATGTTGATTTCTACTTTTGTTATAACCATGCCCCAAAGCCTTAATACCACAACCATAAATTCGATATGCCATACCGTCATTTCCTGTATCTGTAGCACTTTTTTTGATACTTGAGCCATATCCTCTAAATGGGGCTGCTCCAATTCTTGTGATAAAATATTCGTAATAATAACCTTTTAAGGTCTCTGCTTCTTGTTTTTCCTCTGTAGTTGCTCCTTGAAAACTATCTCTGATAACATCTCCAAAGTTCCAACTTTCACCAGCAACAACTTTAAGATTAGTTTTATCTATATCTCTAAAACTGTTGTAACAACTTAGGTTAGTATTAAAATAAAAAGAGTCACTTGGTTGATAATTTTTCCTTGTCAAAGTTCCATTAAATACGGCTGTCTGATTTGCAGGCAAACTTCTTGCTGCAGTATCTCGTTTATGTGTTGCTGTGTTCCATGGTCCTAAAAATCGATCAAGAACATATTTTTCACCTTCTATCAATGCAGTTTCAGCAACATAAAATGTTTGCTGGTACTCATCACTATTATTATTACTTTTATGGTCACCAGCAGAAATCACAATCAATGCACCACCCATCAGTGACATCGCTAACATTAAAACTAATGATAAGACTAAAGCAAAACCTTGTTCGTTTTTATTTTTCATTGTAATCCCAGATTTCTTGCATGAGCTGAAACAATAATTGACTCTCTTAAAAATTTATCAGTATTTGATTTTGTTCTCGAACCATCCATCATTGCTAATACTTTTCTTAATTTTGCATTTCTAAAAAAAGGTTTTGATGATCTAACTGTTAAAGCAACATCAATTGTTTTAATTGAATATAATTTATCTTTAGTAGCATTCGTTGGAGTAGGAGGTGGATTAATTAATAAACCTTTATCATCAATAGGATTAAAAACTAAATCTGACACATAATCTAAAACAATTTCTTCTCCATAGGTTTTTGAATTTCCATCTGTAGATGGATCATCCCATTTATTCGATGTTGAATTCCATCCCACTTTAGATTTATAAAGCGCAAATGCTTTAATGGGTGGAAACTTATTACCAGGTAGTGGTTGAGCTGACTTATCAGGTAATTTTGATGCTTTACATTCATAAGTAATTTTATATCTCTCAAAAACATATCTTGGTGTTCTGCTACTATTATAATTTACATCACCATAAACTATTTCTAATTTATCACATGCAGTATTAAAATTTGAGCTTTTGGTAATTATAATAGGTGAGTGTTCATTTGAAGTTTTTATATTATCATTAAAATATTTAAATCCAGCGTTCCTGATATCTCTTAACATCATTCCAACCACATCTCTTCCTGCAGTTGAAATTTTTGCTCGATCGGCAACTTGAGAGTAAGTATTATTTACAACTTGATAAGAAGTAAACATCGCTGCCATCATCACAACAGAAATTAATATTCCAATTAAAATTTCTATTAAAGTAACTCCAGCAATTGAACTAAGTTTTTTTTTCATTAATGAATTTGAAAATATAAATATTTTTTCTTTGGTTTATTAGAACCTGTACTAACATTTACTTCCATTTTACCGAGATACCATTTTTCATAAATACCCGTGTTGCCATATCTTTGAGTATTATTATAAGTACAATTGTTTCCCGAAGCTCTATTATTACAAATATCATAAACTTTTAAAAATTTTGTATCTGAGGTGGTATTTCCTCCCGCACATTTTAATCTTCTTGTTGAGAAACGATCATCCCATTTTTTAAATTTATTTTGTGCAGCATTAGTAAAAGTTCCAGTGGTCGTCGTTCCTGATGAACAGCTACCCATATTCCAAGATGTTTTTGAGGTATTCTTATTAGCAAGTAAATAATCCATAAATTTAACGTCCGTTGTTGGAGAATTTGAGTGTTTTTCAGAAATTAAATCCTCTGCAACCATACCTGTTAAAAAAGTTGCTTTTGTTCGCTCACCAGAAATATCGATTGATCTTACGGAATACTGAACCATCTGAAACACAGCAACAAAGCCAATACCAATGATTGCTGTAGAGACTAAAGCCTCTAATAAAGTCATTCCTCTTTCAGATTTTTTATAATCTATTCCAAGCACTTCCACCCCATTTAAATTTACTTATATTACCAAATCTATTCCACTCTACCAAGTATGCAGGTTTTTCCAATCCGTCAGCTTGGGTTGTGGCACATTTTCCACCAGATTTGTTAGCATTTTCTGTTGTACAAATAATTATATAATTGTTTGTTAATCTTCCTTCGATCAAAACATTTAATTGTTTAGATAATTTTCCCTCTTTTAAAAAATATCTTGTATCTTTTGAAAAACAAACAGCACCGTTATTATTTATATTTGTAGAAACTTCATATTTTGAATATTCAACTTGGTGATTTGTCCAGTAGCCTGAATTTACAATTTGGCATGTAACATTCTGACCTGAAGAGTTTGCTATAGTTGACTCTGTACTTTTTGACATTCCTTTTGAAAAAAATTCTGTGGATGTTCCTGACGGTTTAACCATAAATTGAACAACTGCATAATTTCCTCTTTGAGCTTGTGTATTGATTGATCTTAACATTGAAGAAACTTTTTCCATTGATCCTCTTATTTCACGATCTTTTCGCCAATCCATAAAGTTTGGATAACCAACAGCAGACACCACTGCTACAATTGTAATTACAACAAGTAGTTCAAGAATAGTAAAACCTTTAATGTCCTGCTTTTGCTGCACCTGGATCTATTTTTCCTGACTTAACCAATTCCTCTAAAGATTTATCCATTGTAATCATACCATCTCTAACTGCAGTTTGCATGATACTAGGAATTTGGTGAATTTTAGCTTCTCGGATTAAGTTTTGAATTGGTGGTGTACATTTCATTATTTCAAATGCACCCACTCGTCCTTGACCATCTTTTGTTTTTAACAATCTTTGTGTTACTACCATTTTCAGCGAAGTTGAAATTTGTGCACGAATTTGTTCTTGCTGTTCAGGAGGAAAGACATCAATAATTCTATTAATTGTACTCGGTGCACCACTCGTGTGCAATGTTCCAAAAACCAAATGTCCTGTTTCAGCTGCAGTAAGTGCCAAACTAATTGTTTCTAAATCTCTCATCTCCCCAACTAAAATTACATCAGGATCTTCTCTCAAAGCAGCTTTTAAGGCTGCAGCAAATGATTGAGTTTGTTTTCCAACTTCTCTATGAGAGACAATGCTTTGATTATCAGTATGAATAAATTCAACTGGATCTTCTACAGTTATAATATTTGAAGTTCTTGTTTTATTTATTTCATTTACAATTGCAGCAAGAGTTGTTGATTTACCTGATCCAGTTGGGCCTGTTACTAAAACTAAACCTTTATGAAAATCTACAATATCATACAGAGCTTGTGGTAAATTAAATTGATCCATATCAGGAATTTTACTTTCAACTCTTCTACAAACACACGCAGGTCCATTAATCGTTTTATAAAAGTTTGCTCTAAATCTTAGACCACTTAAATTGACAGCTGTATCAAGCTCATGAGTTCGTTCAAATTTTTCTAATTCTTCTTCGTTACAATTCATTGATAGAAGATCTTTCAAATCTTGAGCTGTAACCATCACTTCTTGAACTTTTATAATTTCACCTGTTGCTCTATAAGCCAGAGGTGATCCAGCTCTAATGTGAAAGTCTGATATTTTTTTATTATTTTTTGCAAGATCTTCTAATTTTTCAAACATGATGGACTAATAATATAAATTCAGCATTTTTTGTCACTTTATTTCTCATAAAAACCCATTTTGATTAAAATTTATTTTTATTCTAGTAAAAGTTGAGTATAAGCTAAACAAAGAGCTAATTATGAAAAATCCTTTTGCAAATCTTTTTAAGAAAAAAGTAAAAAGTGATGCACCTGTTCCAAAACCAGAAGCAGGGAATAAAAAAGAGAGTTTCTTTAGCAAGTTTCTAAAAAACAGATTAGGAAAATCTACTGCTAAAGGGGAGGAAATAATCGGTGTAGAGCTTACACCTAATGAAATTAGATTATCTCAAGTTTCAAATAATAAGTCTAATCAATGGGTTTTAGATAAATTTCATGTTCACAAGTTTGAAGGAATACCTTCAGGAGGAACAGTATTAGAAAATCCAGATAAAGTTGCTGATGAGTTAAAAATTGCTCTACAAAAATTAAAAATCAATACAACGAATGCTGCAATAGCGATACCTGTTACTAGTGCAATTATAAGAGTTGTGACCGCTCCATTAATGACAGACGAAGAGTTAAAAACAGCAATAGAATCTGATTCATTGTGGGAAAATTTAGTTCAGTTAACAGATAATTTGGCTGATTATTCTATTTTTCATCAAGTAATAAATAGAGACACTACTGGAAATACAATGGATATTTTATTCGTTGCCTCAAAGCTTTCAGACATTAACAATTATACAGATATAATAAAGAAGGGTGGATTAAACGCAGTTATCATAGATGTAAAATGTTTTGCATTAAAATCTGCTGTAGATCAAATCAATCAAATAGCTGGTTCAATTGAAGAAAGTAATTTAACTGCCGTTTTAGAATTTGGTTTAGATGAAAACTATGTGATGATTTTATATGAAAATAATCCAATCATAACAGATATATTTATTAGAAGCCAAGATAGAAAAACTTTAGAGGAAAGCAATAACCAAGAAGAAATGGATGCGTTAGTTAGAAGATATATGACACAAGTTAAGCAAGCCATCCAGGATTTTGAGACAAAATATGAAAAAAGAATTCGAAATTTAAGAGTCACTTCAAACCTACCCAATGTTGAAGAGTATTTAGGAAGTTTTAGAAAAAATATGACTAACACAGGTTATCAACTTTTTGATCCTTTTGATGGAATTAAAGTTCCTGCTCAACTTGAAAATGAAATTAATATAAAAAATCGATCTTATTTTTCAACTGTAATGGGTTTAGCTTTTAGAAAGTTAGATGTATTTGGGTATTATAAGTTTGTAACAGCTGTTAAAAATATAAACCTTCTTCCCAACAGAGACAACATGATTGCACAGAAAAAAGCAAAAGCTGTTTCAAGTTTCGCTTTTAAAGGAGTTGTTGGAATTGTTGCTATAATTTATATAACTTTATTTGGATTTTCTTTTTGGCAAATCACAGAATTAAATAAAAAAATCGTTGATTATGATCAGATAGTTCAGGAACATGAACTTAAAACATTAGAAAAAAATAAATATGCTAAAGAAATAGGAGTAATTTTAAAATCTCTTAAACTCAGTAAATCAATTAAATCAAATAAAACTGTAAGTTTTAGAGTCCTTGCACAAATTGCTTCTGCTGTACCTAAAAGAGTTAAATTTAAATCCATTGAATATAATGGTGTAGATCAAATAATAATAGAAGGGTCCGCATTTAGTGATCAAGACATTCTTAAATTAATTAGTAATTTGAATAATAAAAAACTTATTTCTCAAGCGTCGTTGGCAAGTATGATTCTTCCAGGAGGCGATCAAGGAACACAACAAATGAAAGGCTTTAGAATAGCCTGTATATTGGAGAGTGCTTAATGGATCTTAAAAATATAACTATGTCAGATATTAAAGCCAAGTTTACAGGAGCTGCTGATAAAAAAACATTAATAAAATTTGGAATTGGATTTGGTGCTATAATTTTATTCTTAATTATTTATTACGCCATACTCAACCCAATGGTTAAAGAGCGAAAAAGTAAATATGAAGATAAATTATTGAAACAAAACGAAATTTCACAGTTTGAAAATGAAATAATTCAATTTAAAGCAAAAATTAAAAAGCTGAGACCAGAATTTGAAGAAAGTTCCACTTTATTTCACTCAAAGGCTGAAGTCGAAGATTTATATCAAAGTCTTAGTAGACATGCAGGTGTGAATGGATTGGTTATTTCAAAAATTGAAAAGAAAAAAGCAATCCCTGTTTTAAAACAAGGAATTACGCAACAAGCTGAAAATCTAATTACAAAAGAAATGATCTCTTATTACAAGATACCTGTAGATTATGAGATAAAAGGTAAGTTTCTTGGCTATATAAAGTTCAAAAGAGCAGTATCTAAGCAAAAGAAAATGCTTAACTTTGACAAAGAGACCATAAGTATAGTACAAAACGATTCAACTGGAGCGATAATCGCTACAGGAGAGTTAACAATAGTAGGATTACCAAATGAATTTTTTTAGAATTTTATTGGTTTTAATTATAATGGTGTTTGCCAATGTGACTTTGGCAGATAATCACGATAAAAAAGAAGAGCTCGTAGAACAGGTAAAGGAAATCACAAAAGAATTAGCAGATGAGGATGAGGTTCCATTAAACGATCCTTTTGCAGGAAATGAAGGAACTAGCTCAACAGTAGGTATACCAGAAGAAGAACAAGAAGACGAAATGAGTTTATATAATTTTAAACTTTCTGGTTTAATCTCTGGAAAAGATCATAGCTATATTTCTGTGGTAAGTTCAGCTGGTGAGGCAATTACTTTAACATTAGGTCAATATTTAGGAAAAAATCAATTTATAGATTTAAGATTAACTGAGGCTATTTTTAAAAAAGAAGATGGTAAATATTTAATTATAGATTTTAACAATCAAATAAGAGAGGCTGATGACTATTAAAAAAATATTAAATTTATCAGTTGTTCTTATTTTAGGTTTTATTTTAAGTGGTTGTGCAAATTCTCAATTTGCAAAAAAATATAATAAGCCTTTTAAACATAATACTCCTTTGATTAAAAGCAACGATATTACTAAAGCAGGTAAATCTGAAATTTCTAAGACATTAGATATGGGACCAAAGCCAGTTGAAGGGGATACAAGAAAGTTAGGTAAAAGAAAAAAAATATCTTCAGAGGCACAAAGAAATTATTTAATTATCTCTGACAATTTTCCACTACTTAAGCAAAGAGTGACTTTGAAATTCAAAAATTTAGATTTTAAAGAAACAATGCAGTTGATGGGTAAAATAGGTGAGATTAATGTTTTAGTTGGTGATGAAGTTGCTGGAGTAATATCAGCAGAATTAGTTGACGTTCCTTGGGATAAAGCATTCCAGGCTTTATTAGATATGAAAAATTATGCATCTGACGTTGATGTCGCAAGTAATTTGATAAGAGTTCATTCACCAGAAACTTTGACATCTCAAGAAAACTATAAATCTGAAAGAGCTCAAGCAGTGAAGAAAAAAGTAGAATTGGAAGATAGTGTTGAGCCAATATACTCTGAAATATTTAGACTATATTATATATCTCCAGCTCAAGCTAAAGCAACAATTGAAGAGTTGTTTACTCAACAATCTGGAGATAGTTCATACACACCAATTCAAATTACTGAAGAGATCACTACAAGATCTATAATTGTAAGAGGAAAAGAAAAAGATCTAGATGTAGTTGATAAAGTGATTAAAGAAATTGATATCAGAACAAAACAAGTCTTAATAGAAGCATTTATAGTTGAAGCTAATTCAGATTTCGAAAGAGCTCTAGGAACAAGATTGGGTGGTTATTATCAAAGAGCTGGAAAAGTTGCAGGTGGTACAGCAGGCACAAGTACAGGAAGTGAAACAGGTGCAGATTTAGGTACAGCTGCTGGATTAGGCTCAGCATCTGATTCTATATCAAATTTTCCAGTGACAGGTGCTACAAGTGGAATAGGGATATTGAGAAGAACAGCAACTGGTGTATTAAAAGCAGAAATTACAGCTCTTGAAAGTATGGGTATGGGTAAAACTATATCAAATCCAAAAGTGTTTACCTTAGACAATCAATTAGCTACAGTTACTCAAGGTGAAGAAATTCCTTATCAAACAACATCTGAAGGTACTACTTCTACATCATTTAAAGAAGCTGCTCTTAAATTAGAAGTAACTCCTAGTATAATTGGCGATGGAAATGTGCTTTTAACTATTAAAGTTAATAATGATACACCAAATAGAGCAACGGCTTCTGATGAACCACCAATTAATAAAATGGAAATTGTTACAAAATTATTGGTTGCTGATGGGGACATCGTAGTCATAGGTGGAATTAAGAAAAATGTACAATCTAATAGTAAAAACCAAACGCCAGGTGTAGGGAATTTGCCTGTGATAGGTAATCTCTTTAAAGGTAAGGCTAATTCTGATAATCTAGATGAATTACTGGTGTTTATTGCACCAAGAATTTTATAATGATTAATATTAGTAGAGAGTCAGAAATAAATTTAATTAATATTTTGATTGATCAAGATATTATTTCTGGAAAAGACTTAATCAATATAAAAAAAGTATCAACAGAGGGACAAAAGTCACAACTAGATGCAGTTTTTGAACTTAACCTTACAGACGAAAATAAAATTTTAGACTTATTAGTTAAAGAACAATCATTAGAGGTTGTTGATTTAAGCGCACATTCTGTAACTGAGGAAATAAAATCTGTATTACCCTCAAATTACATAAATATGAATTTTATAGCACCATTTAAAGTTGAGGGTAAAATTTTGCATATTGCAATACCAGATAGCTCAAAACTTAGTTTAATGAGAAATCTTAAAACAATTACGAAAATGGATATTGAATTACATGCCGCCAAGATTAGTGAAATTTCAGATTTTATTAAAAAACTTCATGCAGATGGTGAAACTACAATGCAAACTATTCAACAGAAAAATAAAGAAAAAGTTCAAACTTTTGATTACGATGTAGAAGATAATACTGAAGTGTTAGATGAGAAACCTGAAGAGGATATAGAGGCTCTAGAAAATGAATCTGAAGTAATTAAATTTTCAACAGCTGTTGTTGCAGAAGCAATTAAATCTGGTGTTTCCGATATTCATATAGAGCCATATAGATTTTCTTCGAGAGTGAGATATCGATTGGATGGTATTTTACAGGAGCAAGAACAGTTTTCTAAATTTTTACACTCTAATTATGGTGCAGTTGTAACCCGTTTTAAAATTATGGGTAAACTTGATATTGCTGAAAGAAGGTTGCCACAAGATGGAGCTATACCATTTAAAATAGATGGAAAAGTAGTTGATTTACGTCTTTCAATTCTGCCAACTGCAAATAATGAAAGAATTGTTATGCGGGTTTTAAATAAAGATGCAGGAGATATTAGTCTTGAGCAATTAAATTTTGAAGAAACTGATTTAACGAATTTAAGAAAAGCAATACACGGTACTCAAGGTTTGGTTTTAGTAACAGGTCCTACAGGATCAGGAAAAACAACTACTCTTTATAGTATTTTAAAAGAGGTTTCGAAACCACATTTAAATATTTTGACTGCAGAAGATCCAGTTGAATATGAATTAGATGGTGTCGGTCAAGTTCAGATTAAAGATGATATTGGTTTTAATTTTTCTACCGCACTAAGATCTTTTTTAAGACAGGACCCCGAAATAATTCTTGTTGGTGAGATGAGGGATAAAGAAACTGTGGATATAGGTTTAAAGGCTGCATTAACAGGTCACTTAGTATTTAGTACACTCCACACAAATGATGCGCCAAGTACAATCACAAGATTACAAAATATGGGAACACCAGATTATTTAATTAGTGCTGCTGTCACATTAGTTTTAGCACAGAGACTTGCAAGAAAAACATGTCCAGATTGCAGAGTTCCTGATGATGATATTACTCCAAAAGCTTTAGCTGATCTTGGATTTACAGTTGAACAAGCTTCAAGAGCAAAAGTTCAAAAGGGCAAGGGGTGTCCAAAATGTAAAGATACTGGATACAAAGGAAGAATGGGTATCTATGAAATTTTAAATGTTACAAAACCAATTAAAGAAGCTATTTTAAGACAAGCTACTACACCTGAACTTAAAGAAATAGCAACTAATGAAGGTTTTAGAACAATGCAAGATATGGGTCGTGAAATGATTTTAACAGGAGACTTAAATTTCAGAGAATACGATCGTGTTTTATCAGTGGAGTAGCTTAAATGTCTTCAGAAACTTTTTCTTACAAAGGTATTTCAGCAGGAAAATATATCGAAGGTGAAATTGAGGCTCTTAATCAAGAAGAAGCTTCATTTAAACTTAAAGAACAAAAAGTAATTATTACTAATTTAACAAAAATTAAAAAGAAAAAAGCTGCTAAAGATAAAAAAAAAGGTGGTGGTTTTTCTTTTGGAAAGAAAAAAGTAAAGCCTGAAGATGTTGTAATTTTTTCAAAACAATTTGCTACTATGGTTAAGGCAGGTCTACCAATTCTTAATGTATTAGGAATGCTGAGAGATCAAATTGAACATCCAACAATGAAAGAAATTATTGAAGATATAAGAAAAAGTTTAGAAGGTGGTATAACACTTTCAAAATGTTTTGAAAAGTATCCACAAATTTTTGACAGTATTTATATAAACTTAATTAAAGCAGGTGAGGCTAGTGGTAAGCTTGATGTTTTTTTAATGAAATTAGTAGAATCTTTGGAAAAAAGAGAAAAGGTTAAAAAGAAGATCAAAAGTGCACTAACTTATCCAGTAGTTATGTTTACAGTTGCTATAACTGTTATGGTATTCATGCTAATTAAAGTAGTTCCTGTTTTTGCTGAGATGTATGAAGGTATGGGTGTTGCTCTTCCTACGCCTACGGCTGTAATTATGACAGCTAGTAACTTCATGAGAGGATCTGGTGGTTTAACATTAGGAATTGTTTGTATTTTGCTCTTCGCAATATTTAAATACACAACTACAAAAATTCCAGCTATACGCTACAAATGGCATCAAAGAGTTTTAAAAATGCCTGTATTTGGCGACATGATTCTAAAATCATTGATTGCCAGAATTTCATTAATTATGGGTAACTTAAGTTCTGCTGGTGTAAATTTACTTGAGAGTATTGAAATTGCAAAAGCAGTAAGTAACAACGACGTAGTTACTCTTGCCTTAGAAAATGTAAAAAAAGGTGTTTTTTCAGGAGATACATTAACAAAACTTTTTTTAAAAGAACCTGTTTTTCCACCAACATTTAGTCAGTTAATTTCTGTTGGAGAACAAACTGGTAATTTAGATGAAATGTTCACTTCAGTATCAAATTATTATGAGGAAGAATTTGATACAGCAGTAGATAACATGTCTAGTTTAATTGAACCAATTATGATTGTATTTATGGGTGGTATGATTGGTGGTTTGATGATTGCAATGTACTCACCAATCTTTAACGTTGGTGCAATAATTGGTGGTTAAAAAAAAGATCAAATTGGACATATTGATAATCTTTTAATTTAAAAAATACTTTTATTTTTATTCTCATTAGTTAAATACCTTAGTGTGATTAAAAATTTAAAAATATTAATTATATTTTTTTTTCTTACTGGGTGTGCACAGAGCGTAGCAGTTTTAGGTCCAGCAATGACTATTGCTACAACTGGAAGTGTTAATCAAGCGCTTTTATCAGGAACTATAAATACAGGTGTTAAATATCAGACAGGTAGGGGCATAAGTGAGCATATGGTTCAGTCTTTAAATGAACCTATTGATTGTTCTATGACAAGCAGCAATGAATTAGCTGAAATGTTTTTTGATGATTATAGCAATTTAGATTGTTACGAAGAAAATAATTAATTATTTAAATTTTTGGAAAGTATTAGATGGTTGATCCAAGGTTTTTCACCCTCTTTAAAAACAACTGCATCCATTATTTGTTGGATAAAAAAAGTTCCTAAACCACCTGGTTTAATATCGTCAATTTTTCGGTGTCTGATTTTATCTTTTTCAACTGGTCTTCCTTTGTCAAAAAAACCTATTTCAAGATGACCATCACTAACAGATATTTTAATTTCCATTTTATCTTCGGTTTGTTCGTTATTGTAAGCGTGTTTCACAATATTTTGCGCAGCTTCAGCAATAGCTAGAACTAATTCATCTTTTAACTCTTGATTAATATTTAATTTTGCAAAAACTTCTCTGCAGAAGGATCTAACATGCTTAAGATTAGATGAGTTTACCTCAAAATCTCTTTTTTCATCTAAGTTGA
This sequence comes from uncultured Pelagibacteraceae bacterium, assembly GCA_902521615.1. GTDB lineage: Bacteria > Pseudomonadota > Alphaproteobacteria > Pelagibacterales > Pelagibacteraceae > Pelagibacter. The sequence continues at coordinate 48,613 of CABYSJ010000006.1, forward strand.
TAATATTTGATTGTTCCATTAATCCAGATTTAAGATTTGCTCTAGTTTTGCCATCATAATCACTTTTAGAACTGATTTACTGATTTCTTTCAGAGTAACTTTTGTTCCAAGCTCCATTGCTTTTTGATGACTTTCAATTAAAACTGATATTCCTGAAGAGTCCATGTATTGAACTTCTTTCAAATTTAAGTGAACTTCTTTCTTAGCCTCAATAAGAGGCATTATAATTTCCTTAGCTTTTTCAGTTACATCCATGTCAATTTCACCATCTAGATGAACTGTCGAGATATTTCCCTCTTCTGTAACTTTGTAAGTCATAAAGCCCTTTATTTATCAATTTTTTAGTAAAATCAATAAAAAATACAATCTATGATTGACCCAAAATGATTAATTGCATTATATTATTAAATACGATTAAATTATATACAATTTAAAATTATTACAAAAATAAAAGAGGTTTTAAATATGAGAAATAAAAAAAATAAAGGTTTTACATTAATTGAGCTACTAGTTGTTGTAGCAATTATAGGAATTCTTGCAGCTGTTGGTGTTGTTGCTTATTCAGGATACACAGCAGGTGCTAAAAAACAAGCAGCTAATTCTAATCAAGCTGCAGTTACTAAATACATCGCTGCTGAAGTGCAAAAATGTAATATAGGTGAGACATCTGCTATGGGTGGAGAATTAACTTGTGCAGGTAAAGATGGTGGTAAAGTTGTTGATGCGGCAGTTAAAGCATTGTCTGATTTTAAAAATCCATATGTTACTTCAAGCGCAGCTGTAGTAAAAGATGGCGATTATCAAAAGGATGGAAATGCTGGAACTACAGGCCTTAGTGCTTCAGGAAATACAATCACAGTTGGAACTTGTATTGAAGAGAAATGTAGTGCTTCAGCAAGTCAAAAAACTAATACTGTCACAGTAGAGTAATAATTTTAACTCTTTTATTTTATGACTACCAAAAGTTCAGGGTTCACACTCATTGAGCTTTTGGTGGTCGTTGCAATTCTAGGAATTATAGCTGCAATTGGTATTACAAGTTACAATGGTTATGTATCAAGTGCGAAAAGAAAATCAGCTGAAAATGTTATGCAGCAAATTTCTTTAGGTCAAACTGAATATTATTCAGATAATGGAATGTATTATATGAATAGTACAAGTACCAATTGCACCCCTTCATCATCAACATCTTCTGCAATAGAGACCAACTTGTTAGGTGGATCTGATAACATTACTCCAGAAATGGGATATGAATTATGTATTTCTAATGATGCCTCAAATTACAAAATAACGGCTAAAGAAACTGATGGAAACTGTCAGGTTACATTGACCGCTTTAAATGTAACTGCAAGACAAAACTGTTAATAATTTATCAATGAACTTTGAGGAAATTAAAAAGTTTTTATCAAAAATTAAGGAAATTGATTTAACAAATAAATCAAAAATCTATTTAACAGCTAGTTTAGTATGGATCATTTTTATTGGTTATCTTACCTGGTGGAACGGTCTTAAAAGTTTTGCTTTAGATAAAAGCTTTAGATGGGATGAGTGGTTTTGGTTTGGAATAGTTCCAGCTTTAGCACCTTATGTTTTTTACTTTATCTGGAGGAAAAAAGATGAGTAAAGTATGGATAATGTAGATTTGGAATCAGTAAAGTCATTTGTTGATACTCTTTGGGTCATAGATTGTGCTATTTTAGTATTTATTATGCAAGCTGGTTTCATGTGTATGGAAACTGGTCTATCAAGACACAAAAATAGTATAAACGTTGCTCTTAAAAATGCTGCTGATTTTGGTGTGGCAGTTGTAATATTCTGGATTTTTGGCTTTGGATTGATGTTTGGAACCAGTTGGAATGGTTTCATAGGAACTGATTTGTTTTTCTTTAAAACAGAGAATGCAGAATATATGACTTATTTTGTGTTCCAAGCAATGTTCGTAGCTACTGCTGCAACGATTGTTTCTGGCGCGGTAGCAGAGAGAATGAAATTTAATGGATATTTAATCATAACAATACTTGCAACGGGTATAATTTATCCAATAGTCGGGCATTGGGCTTGGTCGTCTAGTTATTTAAATAATGTTGATGCTGTTAGACAATTATTAGCTGTCACAGGTAATCTTAGGGAAACTGGATGGTTAACTGATATTGGTTTTGTTGATTTTGCAGGGAGCACGATTGTTCACTCAGTAGGAGGATGGATAGCTTTAGCTGCAGTTTTAATTTTAGGTCCTAGAATTGGTAAATATTCTGAGGCAAATAAAGGAAAATTTACAGGCTCAAGTTTTCCATTAGCTGTTTTAGGAACTCTAATTTTATGGTTTGGTTGGTTTGGTTTTAATGGAGGAAGCAATGGGGCAATGGATGAAACCGTACCATTAATTTTAATTAATACATTTCTTGCTGCTGCATTTGGTTTGTTAACAGGTCTTGGAATTTCATTTGCTTTCTTTAAAAAACCAGATCCCTATTATGTTATATTGGGTCCGCTTGCTGGGTTAGTAGCAATTACAGCTGGATGTAATTCAATGACATCCGTAACAGCTATTTTTGTTGGGATTATTGGAGCAATAATATCTATTTTTGTAAATGAAATATTAAATAAATATGAGATAGATGACGTTGTTGGTGCAGTTCCTGTTCATTTAGCAGCGGGTATATGGGGAACACTAGCAGTTGGTTTATTCAGTGATTTAGAATTATTAGATACTGGATTAACAAGATTGGAGCAAATTGAAGTTCAGTTTATAGGAGTAGTTTCAATTGGTGCTTTTTCTTTTTTTGGAGCATATATTTTATTAAAAATTTTAAATTATTTTTATCCTTTAAGAGTAAGTCCTTTACATGAGGAGCTTGGATTAAATATTGCAGAACATAACGCAACATCTGTTGAACATGATTTAATCAAAATTTTAGAAAAACAATCAGACAGTGGAGATTTAACAATTAGGGGACCACAAGATCCTTTTACAGCTGGAGGAGTTATTGGTTTATATTATAATAAATTGATGAATAAATTAGAGCAAAGTGAGTCAGAAAGAAAAATATGGAGTGATAGAATTTCTAATGAAGTGAAACTTGCAGTTAAGGTTCAAGAAAACTTTTTACCAAAAAGAAATTTAGAAAATTATCCTGTTCATGGAATTAATTTAGCAGCGAGAGAAGTGTCAGGAGACTTTTTTAGTTTTTATCCTCATAATGATAGTGTTTATTTTATAATTGCTGATGTTGCTGGAAAAGGTATTCATGCAGGAATGGTTATGGCTAAGGCGTCAACTTTATTTGAAATCATGTCTAGGGATAAAGTGGACCCAGATGAAATGATGTTTCATATGAATAATGATTTGTTTTTAACAAAAACAGGTGGAATGTTCGTAACTTGCATACTTGGTGAATATAACACAATCACAGATGAAATAAGATGGGTCAATGGAGGACATCAACCAGCAGTCATTAGAAATGAAAACGGTGAATACGAACAATTTGAGAGCAACTCACCTCCAATGGGTGTTGTTCCTCAAAAAGACAAATCGGTATACCATACACATAAAACAAAATTAAATGGACATAGGTTTTATGCTTTTACCGATGGATTATCTGAAAGTGAAAATGAAAGCGGTCAAGAAATAGGAATTGAGGGTTCAATTCAAATGATTGAAAAAAATTTCAATAAAGATGTTAAAAAACAACTTTCTGAAATTACAAAGGATGTTGTAAAAGCCGCAGGTGATAATAAACTAAGTGACGATTTGACGTTGATTTCAATTGGAAAATAATATTTATCCCCCCATTTTGATCTAATTTATAATGCAAGTTTAAAATTTAAATGGTAGATTTTTAAAAAATAAAGAGGAATTTATGTTAAAAAAAATAACGTTAATATTAGGTTTTCTTTTATTTAGTACTAATTTGTTTGCAGCACAAACGCAAATTGCACAAGTAAATGGCATGATGTGTATTAAGTGTCAAAAGATGGTTACTGAAGCATTACAAAAGGCTTGTCCAGATGCTACAGTTAAAGTTTCTTGGCCAGAAGGTGTTGCTGTATCTTCTTTCGCTGATAAATCAAATTTATCTGAGGATGAATATAAGAATGCAATTTTAGGAACTGGATTTGAAGTGGTTAAAGTAATTAGTGTTGATGGCATAATTACAGACGCTGAGGAAGCTAGAAAACTTGTAGATTAAAAAAATTTTATGACTGTAGCTGAACTCCAAATTTTGGTTGATAAGCTACAGTCTAAAATAAGTCAATTAGAGCTCACTAGCAAAGGAGCAATCAAAGCAACAGAATTTAGACTTGAGGCAGTACTTCAAGCAAACTTAGATACATTTTGGTTACTTATTTGTGCTATTTTAGTTTTTTTGATGCAAGCTGGATTTATGTGTTTAGAGTCTGGATTGTCGAGAAATAAGAATAGTATTAACGTTGCTCTTAAAAATATTACAGATTTTGGAATAGCTGTAGTTACCTTTTGGGCCTTTGGTTTTGCATTAATGTATGGAACCAGTGTAATGGGCTTGTTTGGAAATAAATTCTATTTTTTCACAACAAAAGTTGCTGGCTATCAAACATATTTTGTGTTTCAGGCCATGTTTGTTGCAACAGCAGCAACGATCATATCAGGGGCTGTTGCTGAAAGACTTAGATTTTTCTCATATGTCATAATTACTTTTGTAACTTCAGGAATTTTATACCCAATAGTAGGTCATTGGGCTTGGGCTTTTGATTTTAGTAATCCAGAAGTTAAATTTGGATGGCTTGGTAAAATGGGTTATTTGGATTTTGCAGGTGCCTCCGTTGTTCATTCTGTTGGTGGCTGGGTTGCTTTAGCGGTATTGCTTATTATTGGAAGTAGAACTGGTAGGTTTAGAAAAGATAAGGATAAAAAACTATTTCAGGGAAGCAATACTCCTATGGCTGCTCTTGGTGCCCTAATTTTATGGTTTGGATGGTTTGGATTTAATGGAGGTGCAAATGGAGCAATGGATTTAAAAATTCCATTAATATTAATTAATACCTTTTTATCAGCATCATTTGGTTTAATTTTTTCAAGTGCAATGGGAATTATCGTAATGAAAAAACCAGAACCATTATTTATGATTACAGGACCTTTGGCTGGTTTAGTTTCGATTACAGCAAGTTGTGCTTATGTTAATCCATCGGAAGCAATATACATTGGAGCAATTGGAGGAATTTTATCAGGCTCAACAATTATTTTATTAGAAAAATTAAAAATTGATGATGTTGTTAGTGCTATACCTGTTCACTTAGTAGGAGGTATATGGGGAACTTTATCGGTCGCTATATTTGGCGATTTTGAAATGATGGGATTAGATAAAACAAGATTAGAGCAATTAATAATTCAGATTATAGGAACATTTAGCATTGGTGGATTTTGTTTTATTGCAGCTTTTATTATTTTTAAATCTATAAATTATATTTTTCCACTTCGAGTGGGAAAGATCCAGGAAGAGCTTGGTCTAAATATTTCTGAGCATAATGCATCAACAGATACTCATGAATTGCTCGAAGTATTAACCAATCAAGCAAAAACAGAGGATTATTCATTAAGAGCACCGCAAGATCCATTCACTGATAGTGGAATTATTGGCACTCAATATAATTTTTTAATGGATAAATTGGAACAAAGCGAAAAACAAAAAAATAAATGGAAAAACAGAGTTTCATCTGAAATTAAACTAGCCATGAATGTGCAAAAACGTTTAATGCCAACTAGAGATTTGTCTAATTATCCAATTTATGGACTAAATATTCCTGCTAGAGAAATTTCAGGAGATTTTTATGATTTTTATTTGCATGATGATCTTGTTTATTTCACTTTATCAGATGTATCTGGTAAAGGGGTTAATGCTGGCATGGTTATGGCTAAAGCAATTACTTTATTTAAAATTTTTTCACGATTAAAATTTAAACCTAATGAAATCCTACTTGAAATGAATAATGATTTAAAAGAAACTAATCCACCCGGTACATTTGTTACATCAATAGTGGGTTGTTATAATATTGATACAGATATTGTTGAAATAGCAAATGCAGGTCATCAACCTGCTTTGTTGAGAAGAGGAAAGGAATTTGTTGAGTACTCATCTTCTTCAACTCCTCTTGCAATAGTTAAACACAAAGATGAAAGTGTTTATAAGTTAGATACTTTTAAATTAGATGGAGGGAGAATTTATTGTTTTACAGATGGTTTTTCAGAATGTATAGACGAAAATAAAAATGAAATAGGTATTGATGGAGTTAAAAAACTTTTACTTAATCATCAAAATTCTTCTTTACAAAAAGAACTTGAAAATTCTACTGAGGAAATAAGACTTAAAAGTCTCAAAAAAGATTACAAAGAGACAGGGATAAAAGCAAATAACGATATACTTGATGATGATTTAACTATTATCGGAATAGGGAATTAAAAATAAATTTTCTTTTTAAAAAGTAAAAAATTAAAAAAAAACCTATTTTAGACTAAATGTCTCACGAAGATTACCCATTTTGGACATTAGAAATATTTATAAATTAGCCTAAGCATGATTAATTAAGCAAATGAGTACAGAAAGCTTAAATAGAACATCCGAGGTAATTGAGAACCCCTCTCAACCTGCTGAAGTAAATAATGTCGTGGAATTGGATGTTCTTAAGCAAAAGTCTGATGCCCATGAATTTCAAGCTAAAGTTACGAAAGTAGCTAAAAGAGTAAACATTGAGATTTTAAAACAAAGACTTTACGAAGAGAAAAAAAAGGAGAAGGTAAAAAGAACTATTATTCTATCTTCAGTTATCGTTTCTTTGGGTGCTCTAACGATGTTTACTTATTAAGTTTTCTAAATCTTTCTTTATTATATCCGGTATAGAAATTTCTTTTTTTGAGTTATTTTTATACCGGTTAAATTTATTTTGTCCTGGATACATTATTTCTTTAACTCCTTTTATCTTTGGAAGTTTTTTTATTGTTTTAATATTATCTTTAATTCGTTGATTATAATTTTTTTGAAATAGATTTGCTTTAAAAGTAATAAATAAATGTCCAATATTTTGAGGACCTGAAAAATCATCAAATGGATCTTTAACTCTCCCTGCGTGATTTCCACCAGTTAAAACTCCACTTAAAATATCTACCATCCAAGCAAGTCCCGATCCTCTAAAGCCTGCAATTGGTAATTGAACTCCGGCTAATGCTTTTTTTGCATCAATGGTTGGTTTGCCAAATTTATCTAAAGCAACTCCCGCAGGAATTGATTGATTATTTCTCGCCGCGACTCTAATTTTACCTCTGTTAATTACTGAAATTGATGTGTCTAAAATAAATGGAATTTTAGAACCAGTAGGGGATCCAAAACAAATTGGATTTGTTCCAAATAAAGATTTTAAAGCACCATGTGGAGCAACTGCAGGTGGAGCATTTGTATATATCATAGTGATTAAATTTTTCTTTATTGCTTGTTCAGCGTAATAGCCCGATAAACCATAGTGACCACTATTTTTAACAGCCACCATTCCTATTCCGGTTTTTTGTGCATGTTTAATTGCAGTTTTAATTCCTAGATCAGCAGCAACAAAACCAATACTATTATTTGCATCAATATGAGAAATAGAAGAAGAAATTTTTTTAATTTTAATTTTTGGTTTTGGATTAATTACTTTTTTAGAAATTCGATCACAGTACATTTTAAGTCTTGATAAACCATGTCCATAAGCACCAACCAATTCTGCATTGATTAATGCATTAGTAGAAATTAGAGCATGATCTTTATTTAGACCAAATTTTTGAAATATTTTAATGACTTGTTTTTTTAAAACCGGGGTCTTCATTTCATCCCCTTAACATTTATCCTTTTCCACGCCAAGGAATAGTTTTATCAATTATTTTTCTTAATGTAATATCAAATAAAAGACCTAGTAGACCCATAATAAATATCGTTATCCAAATTACCTCATATTGAAAGTACTTTTTAGCGACGTTTTCAACAAAACCAATACCGGTTGTACCAGCTAAAAATTCTGCAGCTACAAGTGTTCCCCAACACATTCCAACAGCAACTCTAATTCCTGTAAGAATTTCAGGCAGTGAATTTGGGAAAATCACGTGTCTTAATATTTGTTTTTTAGTAGCTCCTAATGAGTGGGCTGCATGGATTTTTGAAAGTTGTGTTCCTGATGCACCAGCTCTTGCAGAAATAATCATAATCGATAAAGAGACCATAAATAACAAAAATACTTTTCCTGAGTTATCAATTCCAAGTACAGAAATAATTAATGGTGCCCATGCAAGAGGAGGAACAGGTCTGTAAAGTTCTATTAACGGATCGAAGAAACCTTTTGCAAATCTGTTTAGGCCCATAAATAATCCTAAAGGTACACCAATTATAATACCGAAGATTAATCCTAAAAATACTCTCATAAAAGAGTCCCAGATATGTCCGTATGGAACAGGTACTTTAAATAATTTAAAGTCACCTGTAACAAATTTTAATACATTGCTTTTAAAGTTTTCTTTTACTACTCCATCTTTAGTATGTACTGGATATTCACCAGGCAATATATCTGCTATCCAATCTGGTAAAATAAACCCTATCATTTTACTCACATCAACCATTTCAATCCATAAAAGAGGAATATTTTTGTAGCCAACACTTGGTTTTGACATCAGTATAAATTTATTAAAAGTATCAGATGGTTTTGGTAGCCATCTTCCTGATCCTTGCTCAGAACATGTTGGTCCACTTGCTACAATTGTTCCAGCTGGGAATAAAAGTATATCAATTAATCTTAATCCACCTTGCTCTTTATTTTGCAATTCATCAAATTCAATTATTGCTGCTTGCATTTCATTTAATGCATTAGGAGGATAGATACTTGCAAACTCTATTCTTCTTGCAATTTTAACAATATTTTTTGCATAATCTGATGCTATTTCTTCATTATCATTTAAACCTTTTCTGTAAGCTTTAATGTCATTTTTAAGTTGTTTAATTGAGCTTTTGAACTGTGGGTTATGATTTTTTAATTTGAAAAATTTGTCGTCAATTTTTTTTAGTTCTGCTGCAGCTGCATGAAATTTTAAGCCTTTATTAGTTTGAGGTGCAGTAGGTATTTCAATGGTATTTTCAATTGAACCACTCCCAGAATCTATTGTTGTAATCCCCCAACCACCTTGTTCATCAATAAGTTTTTGTCTTTCAGTTTTCTGAGCATCTGTTTCAAAAGGATAATCTTTCTTTTGGAAATTAGAACTTAGAAGTTTTATTTCTTCTGTCATTTCTTTAAGTTTAATTTTGGTATCCATTTCCATTAATTCTTCACTTGTTAAAAAAGGAATTAATTTAGAAGTTCTATCAATGTAGCTAACAAGGATTGTTTTTTGTTGATCATTTAGATCTGGAGATGCTTTTATTTCATTTGCAATTTTTAAAAGATTTTTATTTTCAATTTTAATAATAGATGTGCTTTTGAATTCTCTTTCTTCAATAGGGAATTGGTACTTTAAACCTAATAACGACTCATTAATTTTAGCAACTTGGCATAATTCATTTGCTGATTTTGGATAAAAGCCTTTTGCTATATCCCATGAATAATAAAGCCACAGCATCAGGATTGCACTACTACCGACAATTACCCAGTGTGTTCCACCTTTTGCTCTTTCTGGATTACCAAAGACAGCGTCAACTTTTTCAGTCCTAATTAATCTTCTTCCATAAAGAATACAGCCAATAACAGATACGATAATTAATATTGTTACAAATTGGGTTAACATTAATTATCTTTCCCCATTATTTCTTCTTCCATATTCCAAATCATGGATAAAATTTCTTCTCTTGTAGATGAAAATTCTTTATTTTTTTTAATTTCTCTTAAATCTTGAGTAAGACCCATTTCTGCAAATGGAAGATTATACTCTTTATGTATACGCCCTGGTCTTGGTGCCATTACATATAATCTTTCTCCAAGTAACAATGCTTCTTCAACAGAGTGAGTAATTAAGATAATTGTTTTTCCAGTCTCTTTCCAAATCTTTAAAACTAATGATTGCATTTTTTCTCTAGTTAATGCATCTAAAGCTCCTAATGGTTCATCCATTAAAATTAAATCAGGATCATTTATTAAACATCTTGCAAGAGCAACTCTTTGCTGCATACCTCCAGATAGTTGATAAGTTGGAGTGTTACCAAAACCTTTGAGTCCAACTATATCTAACCACTCATCAACTTTCTTAGCTGTAACTTCAGGATCTTCTTTCTTCATCCTAAGTCCAAAATTTACATTCTCAGCTACCGTTAACCATTCAAACAAAGCACCTTGTTGAAATACCATTCCTCTTTCAACGCCAGGTCCATCAATTTCATTATTATTAAGTGTTATTTTTCCAGAGGTAGGTCTTAAAAATCCTGCGGTAATATTTAATAAAGTTGTTTTTCCACAACCAGAAGGACCAAGCACTGTAAGCAATTCTCCTTTTTTTAAAGTAAAGCTTACGTCCTTTAAAGCATGAACTGTTTCTCCTTTTGGAGTTTTAAAAATCATGTTTAGATTTTGAGAAATCAGATCACTCATAAGTGCGTTATATTAGAAATTTTATAAAAAAAATAGGCACCAATTATAAAATCAGTGCCTATTTAAAAAGTTTTAAACCCTTAAAATTATAAAGGTAAGAAACTTGTATCTACAGCTCCTCCTGGAGTTCCCATACCTTTTAGGAAACCATCAAGATTACCACTTTCCATAGATGCTTTTGTTTCTTCTGGTGTTAAGAATTTGAAACCACTTAAAGTGTCTTTCATATCTGCAACTGTCATTTCAGAAGCTTTCGCCATTGAATTCATGTCAGCTTTACCAGCTTTGTATCTAGCATTAGCTTCATGTGTAACTTCGATGAAAGTTCTTAACATACCCGGGTTTTCTTTCATGAATTTATCTGTAACAGAAGTAATATCTATACCCAAGATACCAGCTGCTCTAGCTTCATCTACAGTTAAAAGTCTTGATCCAACTGCAGTTGCTGCTTTTATAGAGTTACCACCAAATAAACATGCCATTACAACATCGCCACTAACTAATGCAGCAGCACCTTCTTCAGGGTCCATTTGAATAATGTCCATTTTACCTCTGTCAGCACCAACAACTTTCATACTTTCATCAAAAACGTATTCAGCCATTGTTCCTAATGGAACAGCAACTTTTTTACCTTCTAATTCAGTAGCGTTTGCTTTTGTAATTCCAGATGCATTAGATGTAACACATGTAGTTCCACCCATTCCGTATTCCATAGCAATATCAACTAATTTGATAGGCGCATTAGATTTTACAGCATTGATAAAAGGCACTAATCCTTGAGAGTAAGAAATATCAATATCTCCTGCTAACATTGCATCAGTCATTGCTCCACCATTAGTGAAATTTGTCCATTTTACTGGAACACCAAGAGCTTTAGCAAAATTCTTTTTCTGCATGTCTTCTAAATTTGGGCTTGGCCATTCTAGAAAGTATGCAACTCTAACCTCATTTGCAGCTGAATTAGCAACTGAAATTGATAGGTTAAGTGCAAAAATAGATCCTAGAATAAAACTTAGTATTTTTTTCATTTATTCCCCTATGTTTAATTAATTAAATTCTGGATATTTAAATTCAAATTGTCTCCGAAGTAAAACAAAAAAAGAAACTTATACAATCCTTAGTTGTGTCAATAATGTGGTAGTTAATCCATTTATTTTAGTCTAAAGAGGCCTTAAGATTAAATTAAAATATTTTAAAAAAAAATTTTTATGAGCACACAAAATAAAACAGCAATTCCAAATTCTTTAAATGAGCATTGGATGCCATTTACATCTAACAAAGATTTTAAGGAGAACCCAAGATTAATTGTTGAAGCTAAAGGTGTGTATTTAAAAAACCACCAAGGACAAACTCAAATTGATGCAAGCTCAGGATTGTTTTGTAATCCTTTAGGGCATGGTAGACAAGAAATTATTGAGGCAATAACAAATCAATTGAAAACTTTAGATTATTGCCAACCTTTCCAGCAAGGTTTTGGTGGATCATTTGAATTAGCGACTAGAATTTCAAAACATACTCCAGGAAACTTAAATAGAATGTTTTATACTATTTGTGGTTCAACAGCTGTTGAAACTGCAATTAAGATTGCAATCGCTTACCATAGAGCAAGAGGAGATAGTCAAAGATTTAGATTTGTTGGTAGAGAAAGAGGTTATCATGGAATGAATATTGGTGCGACTTCTGTTGGAGGTATGGTTAATAATGTTAAAACTTTTGCGAGTGTTTTAATGCCGGGCGTAGTTCACATGAGACATACACATTTACCAGAACATAAATTTGTAAGTGGTCAACCAGAAACAGGTGTTGAGCTAGCGGAAGATTTAGAAAGAATTTGTATGAACTTTGGAGCTGAAAATATTGCTGCTTGTATTGTTGAACCTATTGCAGGATCAACAGGTACATTGGTTCCGCCAAAAGGATATCTACAAAGATTAAGAGAGATTTGTGATAAACACGGAATACTTCTAATATTTGATGAAGTAATTACTGGATGGGGAAGAACAGGATCTCCATTTGCATCACAAGAGTATGGGGTCACTCCAGACATGATGACAATGGCAAAAGCTACAACAAATGGTATTAGCCCAATGGGAGTTGTTGCATGTAAAGAAGATATCTATGATGCAATTGCAGAAAATGCTCCTAAAGGGACTATAGAATTATTTCATGGATATACTTATTCAGGAATTCCAATTTCAGTAGCTGCTGGATTAGCAGTACAAGATATTATTGAAAAAGATGATATTTTCAATAGAGCAAAAAATTTAGCACCTTATTTCCAAGAAGGTCTAATGTCTTTAAAAGATATCGATGTTGTTGATAATATCAGAGGATACGGAATGATGGGTGGAATTGATATTGTTATGGATAAAAAACCTGGTGCAGCAGGTTTGACTTGTTTCAAACATTGCTATGAAGCAGGGGTAAATTTCAAAGCTACTGGTGATTGTTTAATCATTGCTCCAATGTTTATTTGTGAAAAAAAACACATTGATGAGATTATTGAAAAACTTAGAATAGGAATAACAAATTACGCAAAAAGTAAAAAGAATTAATTTTCGTTTATGAAAATTGGAGTTCCTAAAGAAATAAAACCTCAGGAAAATAGAATTGGTTTAACACCTGATAGTGTTAAAACTTTAGTTTCAGAAGGTCATGAAGTTTTAGTTGAAAACAATGGTGGGTTTGAAGCTGGTTTTGAGAACGATCAATATATAAAAGCTGGAGCTAAAATATCTGATACAGCAGCTGATATTTTTAACGATGCAGAAATAATTGTTAAAGTTAAAGAACCTCAAAAAGTAGAAGTTGATATGATTAGAGAAAATCAAATCGTATATACCTATCTACATTTAGCTGCTGCAAAAGAATTAACAGAAGGGTTAATAAAATCTAAAAGTATTAATATAGCTTACGAAACAGTCACTGATGATAATGGAAGATTGCCATTACTTGCTCCGATGAGTGCTGTGGCAGGGAGAATGTCAGTACAAGCAGGTGCTCATTGTTTAGAGAAAAATCAAAGTGGTAGAGGTTTGCTTTTAGGTGGTGCACCAGGTGTAACAGGTGGAACTGTGGTTATATTAGGCGGAGGAGTTGTTGGAGAGAACGCTGCAGTGATTGCAACAGGCATGCAAGCAAAAGTTCATATTGTAGATAAATCTGAAGCTCGATTAAGACAACTTGTTGAAATGTTTGGAGATAAAATTATTCCTGAACAAAGTGATAAAACAGATTTAGATAAATTAGTTGCTGAAGCTGATTTATTAGTTGGTGGAGTGTTAATCCCTGGTGCTGAAGCACCAAAACTAATTACTAAAGAAATGATCAAGACTATGAAAAGGGGTTCTGTAATTGTTGATGTTGCTATAGATCAAGGAGGATGCGTAGAAACAAGTAAACCAACAACACACGGTAATCCAACTTATATAGTTGATGACGTAGTTCATTACTGTGTAGCAAATATGCCAGGTGGTGTACCTAGAACATCTACATTGGCGTTGAATAATGCAACCTTACCTTTTTTAGTTAAACTAGCTAACAAAGGTTATCAAAAAGCGTTAAGTGACGATAAAAACTTTTTAGCAGGGTTAAATGTTCATAAAGGTCAAGTAACATACAAAGCTGTTGCTGATGTATTTGGACATAATTTCGTAGAACCTGGAGAAGCTATCAAACATTAGAAATGGAAAAAAACTATCCTTCAAGCGCAAAGGTAGTTGTAATAGGGGGTGGCGTTGCTGGTACTTCTTGTGCTTATCATTTAGCTAAATTTGGCTGGAAAGATGTTGTTTTATTAGAACGAGATCAATTAACATCTGGTACAACTTGGCATGCTGCAGGATTAATAGGTCAATTAGGAGCTACTTCTACTATAACTAAATTAAGAAAATATTCTTTAGATCTTTACAAAGAGCTAGAAAAAACAACAGGTTTATCAACTGGTCTTAAACAGAATGGAGCAATAACAGTAGCTTCTTCCAAAGAAAGAATGCAGGAGTTGTTAAGGCAAGCTACAACTGCACAATTATCAAATGTTGAGGTTGAAGTTTTAAACAAAGAAAGAATAAAAGAATTATATCCTGTAGTAAAAAACGAAGATCTAGTTGGTGGTGTTTATATGCCTAAAGATGGTCAGGCAGATCCTGTTGGAGTTACCAATGTATTGGCTAAAGCAGCTAGAATTTTGGGTGTTCAAATATTTGAGAAGACACCAGTAAAAAAAATTTTATTAAAAAATAAACGAATATGTGGTGTTGAAATTTCCCAAGGAAAAATTGATTGTGAATATGTAGTTTTAGCTACAGGAATGTGGTCTAGACAAATTGGAGAAGATATTGGTGTTAGTGTTCCGTTATATCCTAATGAGCACTTCTATGTGATTACAGAACCAATGAAAGATCTTCCTAAAGATTTACCTGTTTTAAGGGATTACAATGCTTGTCTTTATTTAAAAGAAGATGCCGGAAAAATACTAGTTGGAATTTTCGAACCTAATGCAAAACCTGCTTTTAAAGATAGTGGAAAAGTTCCTGATGATTTTTCATTCGGAGAATTTCCTGATGATTTTGATCATTTTGAGCCTTACCTTGAGAAATCTTTTAATAGACTTCCAATGTTAGAAAACGCAGGTATAAGAAAGTTTTTTTCAGGACCCGAGTCGTTTACACCTGATACTCAATATTTACTTGGGGAAACACCAGAAGTAAAAAACCTTTATACGTGTTGTGGTTTTAATAGTATTGGAATAGCAAGTTCTGGAGGTGCAGGCAGAGTTACTGCTGAATGGATGATTAACGGTCATACAAATGAAGATTTATTTTCTTTAGATATAAAAAGATTTCAAAAGTTTCATTCATCTTCAAAATTTATCATGGATAGGGTTACTGAAACTTTAGGGGATTTATATGGGATGCATTGGCCTTATAAACAACACGAAACTTCAAGAAATGAAAAATTACTACCTTATCATGATGAGTTAAAAAAAGCTGGTGCATGTTTTGGTGTTACAGGAGGTTTTGAAAGACCCATGTGGTACTCTTTAAACGGTGAAGAACCAAAATATAATTATAGTTTTAATTATCAAAATTGGTACCCATCTGCAAAACATGAAACCATAAATGCGAGAAAAAATGTCGGACTTTTTGATTTTTCAACTTTTTCTAAATTTGATTTAAAAGGTGAGAAAGTTCATAGTGATTTACAAAAAATTTGTACAGCTAATATTAAAAATGAAATTGGCAAAACTACCTATACACACATGTTAAATGAGGACGGTGGTATAGAAACAGATGTAACAGTTGTCTGTATTGATAAAAATTATTTTAGAATAGTTAGTTCAGCAGTAACTAGAGAAAGAGATAAATTTCATATTTTAAAATATTTATCTGAAGATGTTAAATTTATAGATGTTACAGAAGAGATTTGCTGTCTTGGTTTATTTGGTCCTAAAAGTAGAGATATGATTCAAAAGATTAGTGATGAAGATTATTCATCGGAAAAATTTCAATTTGGATTAGGAAAAAATGTATTGATTGAGAATATAAAAGTTTGGGCACAAAGAATATCTTATGTGGGTGAACTTGGCTTTGAATTATACGTAAATAAAAATGATGCTTTGGACTTATATAAAATTTTAACTAATGAAGGCAAAAACTTTGGCTTATCTCATTGCGGTATGCATGCAATGGATATAATGAGAATGGAAAGTGGTTTTTTACATTGGGGCCATGATATTTCACCAGAAGAAAATCAGTATCAAGCAGGTTTAAATTTTACTATTAGTTATAAAAAAAATGTTAATTTTATAGGTAAAGATGCTTTATTAAAGATCAAAGATAAGCCATTAAATAAAAGAATGATGATGTTTACTCTAAAAAGTAGTAAACCTGGTGAACCTTTGTTGTTACACGAGGAACCTATTTATTTAGATGATAAAATCATTGGAAGAACCACTTCGGGAAATTATTCATTTTGCTATGATAAAAATTTGTCATTTGGCTATGTTAATTCAGGAAACACAATAGATACGCTTAAAGATAGAAATTTGTTCATAGAAGTAGAGAAGGTCAAATATCCAATCGACATTCTTTCAAAACCACTAAATTCAAAAGATTTTAGAAAAATTTAGATAATTTTAATTTGATTGTATTTAAGATAATTAGCTGGTTAAATAAACTGTGAAAAAAAGCGATCAAGATACATCATTATTTAATACTGATATTGCTAGAAATAAAGTTTTCGAAGTAGATAAGATTAAAACTACTAATGTAAATATTTTATTAAATAGAGTTCGATTAGATCAAAAAAGAACTTTAAAAAAAAGAATTGTTTTTTCAATTATTTTAGCAGGTTTAGTTAGCTCATTGGCTATTTATTTTATTATTTAGTTTAGAATTTGATTTAAAAAAGTTTATTGAAACAATAAAGATTTATATTATAAATCATTTATCAATTAAGGCGGGGTAGCTCAGTTGGTTAGAGCGCGGGACTCATAAGCCCGAGGTCAGTGGTTCGATCCCACTTCCCGCTACCAAAAATTATGAAAGATATTTATGTAACTTGGGAAGACTATCATAAAAAGATAGAGCAATTAGCTAAAAAAATTCATGATGATAATTTAAAATTTAATCAAATAATTTGTATCGCAAAAGGTGGTTTAAGAGTAGGAGATGTTTTTAGTAGACTTTTCAATGTTCCTTTAGCGATATTATCTGTTGAATCTTATCATGGCGATAGTGATGATATTAAAAACCAACAAGGACAGTTTACCTTTTCAAGAGATTTAGCAAAAACTACTCCAAATTTAGGTTCACATGTTTTGTTAGTTGATGATTTAGCTGATTCTGGGAAAACTTTAATAAAAAGTATTAAATGGTTAGAGCATTTTTATGGATTTTATTTAGATGAAAAAATTAAAACTGCAGTTATATGGCACAAATCAACTTCAAAATTTAAACCTGATTACTCTGTAGATTATTTAAAAGACTCTCCTTGGATACATATGCCTTTTGAGAAATATGAAACTACAAATATAAAAGACTTTAAGTTTGAAAAATAAATTATTTAATTAAGCTATCGTTAAATTGATTGGATACTCTAACGAACGTTGTACATTTGCTTAATTGTTTGAGTGAGGGCGCACCAACATAAGTACAGCTACTTCTTACACCGCCAAGAATATTTAAAATAGTATCGTTTATTTTGCCTCTATATTTTACTCTTACTTTTCTTCCTTCACTACTTCGATAATCTGATAGTCCGCCATAGTGTTTTTTATTAGCAACTTCAGAACTAGATCCATAAAACTCTATATATTTTTCTCCATTAACTTTAACAATTTTACCATTTCCCTCATCATGTCCAGCTAACATACCGCCAAGCATTACAAAATCTGCTCCACCTCCAAAACCTTTAGCAACATCACCAGGACAAGTGCATCCACCATCTGCAATTACATGTGCCCCAAGTCCATGTGCTGCATCAGCACATTCGATTACTGCACTTAATTGAGGGTAGCCAACTCCAGTTTGAATTCTTGTTGTACAAACACTTCCAGGTCCAATACCAACTTTAACGATGTCTGCTCCACTTAGAACTAATTCTTGAGTCATATCAGCTGTTACAACATTACCTGCAATTATTGTTTTAGTTGGGTATTTATCTCTTACTGATTTAATAAAATTGGTAAAATGCTCTGTGTACCCATTTGCAACATCAATACAAATAAATTTAAAAAAACTAAATTCTTTTAATACTTTATCTAAATTTTGAAAATCCTCTCTTTTTATACCAACGCTAAGTGCAATATTAGGAAAGATTTTTTTAATATTTTTATTTTGCTTAAGTTTTTTAACATCATGTTGTTTTGTTAATGATGTGATCATTCCATATTCATTTAATTTTTCAGCAATACCTAATTCTCCAACACCATCCATGTTTGCTGCCATTATTGGAATACCTGACCATTCATTTTTGCTATATTTAAATCTATAAGTTCTTAGAAGATTTACGTCCTTACGACTTTTTAATGTACTTCTTTTAGGTCTAAACAGTACATCTGAATAATCTAACTTAAGCTCTTCTTCAATTCTCATTGATGATTAAGTTATAATCATAAAAATTAATTTCAAACATTATATAGCCTGTGGATAAGTTTTTTTGCTATTTAATGTCCTGGAAATTCAATTAAATTCTCAACTTTATAATTACTTTTAACTAAATTATCTGATCCACCTAGATCGAATAGGTTAATTACAAATATAAATGCTGCAACTTTACCTTTAGAAATTTCAACCAATTTTGCTGCAGCTTCAGCTGTACCTCCAGTTGCGATTAAATCATCTATAATTAAAACCTCATCTTTTTCATTTATAGAGTCTTTATGAACCTCAATCGTTGCAGTTCCATATTCAAGCTCAAAATCGACAGAGTGAACATCTGCTGGCAATTTATTTTTTTTTCTAAGCATAATAAAAGGTTTTTTAAGAACAAACGAAACAGCAGATGCAAACACAAAGCCTCTAGACTCAATAGCTGCTATTTTTGTAAAATTATACTTTTTTGATCTTTCAATAATTTGATTAATTGTCTCTGCAAATGCATTTTCATCTTTAATTAACGTAGTTATATCTCTAAATAAAATACCTTTTTTTGGATAATCAGGGATAGATCTAATATAATCTTTTAAATTCATAATAGTTAAATATAAAAGTATAAATAAATAATTTTTTAAGTATGACAACAAATAAATTGGCAATAATTGGTGGTAGTGGTCTTTATGATGTTGAGGAATTCAAAGAAAGAGAATTACTTGATTTACAAACACCCTGGGGGAAACCTTCTGATCAGATTTTAAAAACTAAATATAATAGTAAGGAAGTTTATTTTCTACCAAGACATGGAAGAGGGCATTTTGTTTCTCCTTCAAATATAAATTTTAGAGCAAATATAGATGCACTTAAACAGTTAGGGGTAACAGATATTGTTTCTGTGTCAGCTGTTGGTTCTCTTAAAGAAAATTTACCTCCTGGAAAATTTGTAATTGTAGATCAATTTATAGATAGGACTTTTGCAAGAAACAAAACTTTTTTTGACGATGAGATAGTAGCTCATGTATCAATGGCTCATCCAACCTCAACTGGTTTAATGAATGCATGCGAAGAAGCAATTAAAAAATCAAATATAGACTATCAAAGAAATGGAACATATGTTGTTATGGAAGGGCCTCAATTTTCTACACTAGCAGAATCTAATTTATATAGATCTTGGAATGCAGATGTAATTGGAATGACAAATATGCCTGAGGCAAAATTAGCAAGAGAAGCAGAAATTAGATATGCATCTGTCTCTATGGTTACAGATTTTGATTGTTGGCATCCAGATCATGAAAATGTTGATGTTCAGCAAGTTATTAAAGTTCTATTAGGAAACGCAGAAAAAGCAAAAATTATGATTAAAAATTTGATTGATAATTTTGAGAGTTATGTTGATCCAAATGATCCCACAAATAATTGTTTAGATGTAGCAATTATTACTGCTCCAGAAAAAAGAACAAAAAAGACTATAGAGAAATTAAAAACTGTAGCTGGTAGAGCTTTAAATAAATGAGAATAGAGGGAAAAGAGTACCGAACTATTTGGTTTGAAAATAATGTTGTTAAGATTATTGATCAAACAAAACTTCCTCACCAATTTAAAATCAAAGAAATAAAGACAGTTAAAGATGCAATTAATGCAATTAAAACAATGGAAGTAAGAGGTGCACCTCTAATTGGTGGAACAGCTGCTTATGGTCTAGCTTTGGCAGTTCAAGAAACTAATGATCCAGAATTTATAAAAAAAAGTGCAAAAGAATTAATTCAATCCAGACCTACTGCTATTAATTTAAAGTGGGCTGTAGACCGAATGATAAAAAAATTAACAGGAATTAATAGTGATCAATTATTAAATATTGCTTTAAATGAAGCAAAAGAAATATGTGATGAAGATGAAAAGTTCTGTGAAAATATTGGTATTAATGGATTAAAAATAATTGAAGAAATTTATAATAAAAAGAAAGATACAGTAAATATATTAACACATTGTAATGCAGGTTGGTTAGCAACTATTAATTGGGGCACAGCAACATCGCCAATTTACCAAGCTCATAAAAAAGGAATACCAGTTCATGTATGGGTAGATGAAACAAGACCAAGAAATCAAGGTGCAAACTTAACATCATACGAATTAAACGAAGAGGAAATTCCAAACACAATTATTGCTGACAATACAGGGGGTATTTTAATGCAAAGGGGTGAAATTGATATGTGCATTGTAGGTACTGATAGGACTTTATCTAATGGAGATGTTTGTAATAAAATTGGAACTTATCTCAAAGCATTGGCTGCTCATGACAATAACGTTCCTTTTTATGTGGCTCTTCCAAGCTCAACAATTGATTGGGACATCAAAGATGCAAAAGATATTCCCATAGAAGAAAGAAATTCAGAGGAATTATCTCATGTTGAAGGTATAGATGAGAATAATGAAATTAAGAAAGTTTTGATATACCCACTTAAAAGTAAAGCTATGAATTTAGCTTTTGATGTAACGCCTGCAAAATATGTAACTGGATTAATAACTGAAAGAGGGATTTCTGAAGCTTCTTTTGATGGATTAAGCAAATTATTTAAATGAAAAATTTAAAAGAAAGAGAAGAGGTAATTGAGTATTCAATTAAACTGAACACAACTAATTTATCTCCTCTAAGATCAGGAAATATTTCTGTGAGAGGAATAGATGATGGTATTGAGGGTTTTTTTATAACTCCATCTGGAAAGAAGTATGAGTCTTTAAAACCAGAAGATATTGTTTTTTTGTCTTTAACTGAGGAAAAAGACTTCTTATCATGGTTTAATTCTGGAAAAAATCCATCATCAGAATGGCGTTTTCACCAAGATATTTATAAAAACAAGTGGGAAGCAAAAGCAATAGTCCATGCTCATTCACCTCATGCTACAGCAGTATCTACTCATGGAAAATCTATTCCACCATTTCATTACATGATTGCTCTTGCAGGTGGTGAAGATATTCGATGCTCTGAATATGCAACTTTTGGTACCCATGAACTTTCGATCAATATGATTAAAGCCTTAAAAGATAGAAAGGCATGTCTTATGGCGAACCATGGACAGGTTGCATTTGGAGAAAATTTATCAAAAGCTTTCGAGCTTGCTCAAGAGGTAGAAAATATTTGCCATCAATATATTATTGCTTTAAAGATGGGTGAGCCTAAGAATCTTTCATTAGCTGAAATGAAAAAAATCTTAGAAAAAGTTAAAAATTATAAAAGCAGTTAGTTATATGACTAAAGTTGGGGAGCATATCACTCTAGACATAATTGGAACAACTAAAGAGTATGATCCATCTATATTTGAAAAAGTAATTCATGATATTGCAAAAGCTGCAAAAGTAACAATTTTAAATATTTCAAAATATAAATTTGAACCCCAAGGTTTTACAATTCTTGCCTTATTAGCTGAAAGTCATATTAGTTTTCATACATTCCCTGAAAAAGGAATTATAAGTTTTGACTTTTTTACATGTGGAAAAGTAAGTCCATCGGTTGCAATTGATATAATAAAAAAAGAATTTGAACATAAAAGAATAGTTAAAAAAGAATTTAATAGAGATACCAAATCTCTTTATCCTGATATTTATAGCTCACCAGGTTTACAAAAATCTTACGTTGTAAATGATGTTTTGGAAGATTTTAAATCTAAAGTAGGTCAACATATTGAAATTTTAGACTTAGAACAATTTGGCAAATCTTTATTTATAGATGGTGAAATACAAGTTGCTGCTACTGATGAACATTTATACAGCTCTACTTTTGTTGGTTCTGGTTTAAATTTAAACAAAGATAATGAAAGAGCCGCTATCATAGGTGGTGGCGATGGTGGAGTAGCAAGAGAGTGTATTTCAAAAAAATTTAACTTTATCGATTGGTATGAGCTTGATCCTGAAGTGGTAGATGTTTGCAATAAACATCTTGGAGATATTGGAAAAAAAGCAACAGAAAAAAATTCAGTGAAATGTGTATGGGGTGATGCTTTCGAAAGTATTAAATCAGTAAGTGATGATACTTATGATCATATTTTTGTTGATCTAAATGACGATCAATTTTGTATAGATTTAGCTGCAAAAAATATGGATTCATTAGTCAGAATATTAAAACCGAAGGGAGTTATTACAGCTCAAGTAGGGAGTCAGGATAAAAAACCACAACAGGTTGAAAATTGGCTGAATGTATTTAATCAAAATTTTGGAAACGCGAAATTAGCAAGAGTTTACATACCAAGCTTTGATTGCTCTTGGAATTTTTCTTCATCAATTAATCATTAATTTTACTTTTTTCTTATTAAAAATTGTGAAATAATTCCTCTTAAATTAAAGGAGAAAATAATGAATATATTCAAAAAAACTATTTTAACAGTTCTTGCTTCTTTATTTATCGTCGGAAATGTTTCTGCTGAAAAAATAAAAATTGGAACTGAAGGCGCTTACCCTCCATGGAATTCAAAAGATGCATCAGGTAATCTAATAGGTTTTGAAGTCGAGCTTGCTCAAGAACTTTGTACAATTATGAAGTATGAGTGTACAATTGTTGAACAAGACTGGGACGGTATGATACCAGCTCTAGTTATGAGAAAATTTGATGCAATAATGGCTGGAATGTCAATTACTGCTGAAAGACAAAAAACAATTACGTTTTCACAAGGTTATGCTGATGAAGTAGCTTCTCTTGCAGTAATGAAAGGTTCAAGCTTAGAGGGCATGGATACACCAGAAGGTATTAATTTATCATTGGGTGGATCTGATGTTAAAAAAGCTCTTAAAACTTTAACAGGCGCACTTGCTGGTAAAACTGTTTGTACTCAAACAGGAACAATTCACCAAAACTTTTTAGAGTCTGGTGATGTAGGAAGTGTGAATGTTAGAACTTATAAAACTCAAGATGAAGTTAACCTAGATCTAACTTCTGGAAGATGTGACGTTGCTTTAGCTGCAGCAGTAGCATTCACAGATTATGCAGATAAATCAGGTAAACCAGTTGTATTAGTTGGACCAACTTTTTCAGGTGGTGCATTTGGTAATGGTGTAGGTGTTGGTATCAGACAAGCTAGCGATAGTGCTATAGGAAAAAGAGATGCCAAAATTCTAAAAGACTTCAACAAAGCAATTAATAAAGCGAGAAAACAGGGAATTATTAGCAAACTTGCTATTAAGCACTTTGGTTTCGACGCTTCTATGTAATTCATTTCAGATCTGGCGACTATAATATATAGTCGCCAATCTATATGGAACTTCTCGCATTTGGAAAAACAGGTTGGGGTGACGAGTTATTTTACGCAACCTTGATGACAATCGCTGTATCTATTACAGCAATGTTAGTTGGTTTTTGTTTTGCATTAATTTTTACTCCTTTAAAACTTTCTAAATACAAAACTCTGAATTTAGTTGGCAATTTTTACACAACGGTAATTCGAGGTGTACCTGAACTATTAGTAATTTACCTTTTCTTCTTTGGAGGAAGTGGAGCTATCATGTATGTGGCTTCTATTTTTGGTTATTATGAATATATAGAAATTAATGCTTTTATTACTGGCTCAATGGCTATTGGTATTATTTCAGGAGCTTATTCAACTGAAGTATTTAGGGGGGCAATTCAATCAATAGACAAAGGTCAATTTGAAGCTGCAAAGGTTCTTGGAATAAATAAGTTTGCTCAATTTTATAAAATAATACTACCACAAATGTTAAGACTTGCTATTCCAAACTTAAGTAATGTTTGGCAAATAACTCTAAAAGATACTTCTCTGATTTCAGTAACAGGATTAGTTGAAATAATGAGACAGTCTTATATTGCAGCAGGATCTACTAGAGACCCATTATATTTCTATTCATTTGCAGCAGTTTTATATCTGTTACTTACTTACGTGAGTATGAAGTTAATTAACAAGTTAGAAGTAAGATATAGCAGGGGGTATTAATGGATTTTGATTTAATGGTTACTAGTTTCCCTAAACTTTTAGGAGCAACAGTTGTTACTTTAAAATTATTATCTGCATCATTATTTTTTGGATTATTCCTAGGTCTTTTCTTTGCAATTTTAAGATTAAATAAAAATATATTTATTAATAAATTTGCCTATGGCTATTCATATATTTTTAGAGGAACACCATTACTAGTCCAGATTTTTATAATTTATTTTGGATTAGGACAAATCGAATATTTAAGAACAACATTTCTATGGGTAATTTTAAAAGAACCTTATTGGTGTGCAATAATAGCATTTACTTTAAATACTGGCGCATATACCTCTGAAATTTTAAGATCTGCATTTCAAACTATTAAACCAGGTATAATTGAGGCTGGAAAAAGCTTAGGAATTTCAAACAAAATAATCTTTTATAAAATCCAAATTCCAATTGCCATTCGACAATCTTTACCTGCTTATGGAAACGAAATCATATTAATGATGAAAGGAACTTCTTTAGCAAGCACAGTAACTTTAATGGATTTAACTGGTGTTGCCAAATATATAATTTCAACAACTTTTAAACCAATCGAAGTATTTATTGTTGCTGGTGGAATATATTTGTTCATGACTTTTATAATTCATAATGTGATTAAATATTTGGAGAAAAAGTATAGCTTTCAATAATAAAAATGTTTTTATCTGATAGACAAATTAAAGATTATCAAAACGATGGTGTGATAATAATTAAAGATATATTTAAAAATTGGATTGAGCCACTTAGAAAAGGATTTCAAAAAGTATTAGATAGTCCAAGTAAGCATGGTAGAGAAAATGTGAGTAGCGATAAAGGAAGATTTTTTGAGGATTATTGCAACTGGGAAAGGATAGAAGAATTTAAGGATTGTTTATATAATTCACCCGGAGCTCAAATATTTGCAGAAGCAACCAATTCTAAATCTACTCAAATTTTTCATGAACATATTTTTATAAAGGATCCAGGTACTCACAAAGAAACTCCTTGGCATCAAGATATGCCTTATTATTGTGTTGATGGCAATGATACTGGAAGTTTTTGGATACCATTAGATGAAGTTGACCAGAAAAATAATCTTAAATTAATTTTAGGCTCTCACAAATGGTCAAAGTTAATTAGACCCACAAAGTGGTCCAATAACCAATCTTGGTATGACGATGATAGTGCTTTTATGGATTTACCTCCATCAAAAGAATTTGAAAAAAATATTTTAATTCCAGAACTAAGTTTAGGGGATGCTGTTTTATTTAATTTTAAAATTGTACATGGTTCAACAGGAAATAATTCCTTTAAGTCACGAAGAGCATTTTCAATGCGATTTATAGGAGATGATGTGAAGTATATTGATAGAGGAGGACCAACTTCACCCCCATTTGATGGAATTAATTTAAAAACAGGAGATTTGATGAGAGATGATTGGTTTCCTAAAGTTTTTAGTAGCTAGTATATTCTTTAATTTCTTTGATACTTGATCCAGTGTGATTATTCATTTCTAATTTAATTTTTGCCCGGTCATCATTTAAAAAATGAACATCTCTTGATAATTTTATAAATTTATCACCAAAGTCCTTATTTTTTTCACAATCTCTTTTGTCATCTTCTATAACCCATAACTTGGCATTAATTTCTTTTAAATTTTGGAATAATTTATTTAGTTTATCGTCAGATTTAACATTTTTTTCTAATTGATCTTTAAGAATCGAATGTTCATTCGATATGAATTTTAGTTTTTCAGGGTCTTTAATTTTTTCTTTTTTAATTTCTAAGATTGAAATTTTGTCTAAAAGCTCACCAACCGATACTTCTACTATAATTTTATTCATTAAATTTTATACTATGTTAAATTGTTAAAAATATGTCTAATATTTTAATCATTAAACATGGATCTTTGGGTGATATAGCTCAAGCTTGTGGTGCAATTCAAGATATTTCTGAGAATCACAAACAAGATGAAATTTATTTACTAACAACCAAACCGTATTTTGATTTATTTAAAAAAAATCCACATATTTCTAATGTTATTTTGGATAAGCGATTATCAAGACTGAACTTGATTTACTTATATTCATTAATGAAAAGCATAAAAAAATATAATTTTTCTAAAGTTTATGATCTTCAGAACTCAAGTAGAACAGTCTTTTATAAAAAAATTTTATTTCCAAAAGCAACTAAAGATACTTGGTCATCTACTGATACAACATTACCCAAAGGAACCACAAAAGAGGATTTTGATAAAGACTCTGTTTTGTCTAGATTTGATTATCAATTAAAAAATTCAGGCATAAATACAAATCATACTTTAAAACCTGATTTTTCATGGAGCACAACTGACATATCTCAAATAAAAAATCACCATCAATTAGATAAATATATTCTGCTTTTTCCTTTTTGCTCGCCTCATTTAACTTCAAAGAAATGGCCTTATTATAATGAGTTAATTGCTATAATTAATGAAAAATTAAGTAACAAATTAAAAGTAATAATTGCACCTGGACCAAGCGAAATTAAGGAAGCATCAAATATTAATGCACTCTGTGTTTTAGATAATGGTAAAGCTTTAGATATTTCTCAGTTAGCAGCATTAATTAAAGATAGTTCATTTGTTATTGCAAATGATACTGGACCAGCACATATCACAGCTCATTTGGGATCAAAAGGAATTGCTTTATTTGGATCTCATACAACTCCTTTTAAAGTAAGTATCGAAAGAGAAAATTTTAAAGCAATACAGGCCCCAGAATTATCTAAACTTTCTGCAGAAAAAGTTTTTGAGAGACTTTCTGAAATTATTTCTTAATTTTTTCAATTACTCTTAAAAATACAGGGACTGTGAAAAGTATGAAAAGCAATCTTATTATATGGTGAAAAGCAACAAAGTCTGGGTCTAAATCAAAAGCTATTGCTATAACTGCCACCTCATAAATTCCTCCAGGACTAAAAGATAAGATTAAAGTCAAAATATTTGTCTCAACAAAGAATGTTGCAACATAGGCTGCTGCCAAACCTAATACTACCAAAATAGTAGTGGCCACAATACTATGAAGAGATTTATTAGCTATCTCATTAACAGTTTTTTCAGCAAATTTACAACCAACTGAAGAACCAAGAATTAGTAAACAAAAATTCACCGTTTCATCTGGTAATTTATATGAGGCTATATCTGTAATTTGCAACAAACCACTAGCAAATAATGTTCCAGATAGTAAAGCTGCAGGAATTCTAATTTTATCAAAAACAAAAATAAAAAACAAAGATGCAATTATAAGTAAAATTAAATTTAAATGATTTTGAGCTAAATAACTGAAGTCATCGTTTAATAAAATATTGTTGTCAGTATTATTAACTATAATAAATGGAATGACAGTTATTATGATGATTAATCTAATTAAGTGAGAGGTTGCAACTTGAGATAAATCTGTTTTCTCATTTTCAGCTAAGATCATTAAAGGGCCCAATGCACCAGGAGCTGCTGAAAATATTGAGGCTTTTTCACCATAACTTGCAAATTTTTGAAGGTATTTAGCGACAACTAAAATACAAATTATTATGTAAATTAACATAATTAATGAAGTCCAAATCCAATCAAGCATTTGATTAAATAGATTTTGGTCTATGTAATTTCCAATATGCAAACCTAAAATTATCAAGATAAAACTTAATACAATTTTAGGCATGGTAATTTTTAGGCCTGATAGGGCAGCAATTGACGTGATAATCATAGGTCCTAAAAACCAAGCAAGAGGAATTTTAAAATAGTCAGCAATGATTGCGCTAGGAAAAGAAATTATTAAAACAGAAATAAATTTAATTGAAAATACTTGTTTTGCATTTTCAAGATAAGATTTGATTTGATGATTAATCATTTATTAAGCTTCTATCATCAACTTTTTAAAAGATAAGAAAAAAGAAATTAGAAACTAGTGAATAAAGTGAAACTTTAATCTATAAAAAAAATTAAATATCACAATTGTTTAATATTTTTTTTATTAAATCAGCTTCAATTATAAGTTGTGTTACTTAATTACAGGTTGAATAAATATTAAGACTATAATTAACTACATTTTTTAAATTAGAGAGGGATAAATAATGAAAAACTTAAAAAAAATAGTTTCAGTATTATTCTCAGCAATCCTATTATTCTCAGCAACAACTACAAGTTCGATAGCAATTGACAAATTGCACTTTGTAATTGGTGGTGGTGCTGGTGGTGGTTGGGATGGAACTGCTAGAGGTACTGGAGAAGCTTTAACAAAAGCTGGAATGTTAAGTAGTGCATCATTTGAAAATATGTCAGGTGGTGGTGGTGGTAAAGCGTTAGCTTACATGATTAATACTAAACCTGCTAATACAGTTTTAGTTCAATCAACACCATTAGTATTAAGATCAATTACTAGACACAAAGGTTACGTAAAAGGTAGCGGAACTTTATCTTATAAAGATGTTGTGCCAATCGCTGGTGTAATTGGTGATTATGGTGCTATCGCAGTTGCAAAAAGTTCATCTTTTAAAAACTTTAAAGATGTAGTTGATGCTTATAAAAAAGATCCAAATTCAGTTAAAATGGCTGGAGGATCAGTAAGAGGAAGTATGGACCATTTAATTGGTGCTTTAGCTTTCCAAGCTGCAGGCGCAGATCCAAATGCTGTTCAATACATTCCTTATGATGCTGGTGGAAAAGCTTTGGCTGGACTTTTATCTGGAGAAACTCAAATCATTTCAACTGGTTTAGGTGAATTGATGGGTGCAAGAGACCAAGTGAGAATTATTGGTATTACTGCTCCTTCGAGAGTTTCTGATGCACCAGATGCACCAACTCTTAAAGAACAAGGATATGATGTGCAATTCGTAAACTGGAGAGGTTTCTTTGGGCCTCCAGGTATGAGCAATGCTGATAGATCAGCTATTGCAAAAATGCTTGGCGATGTACAAAAAACTCCTGAATGGGAAACTGTCAGAGCAAGAAATGCTTGGGTTAATATTTATAATCCAGAAGGTAAGTTTGTTTCTTTCTTAGAAAAACAAACTCAAGAAATGACAGCTCTTATGAAAAAACTAGGAGTTATATAATCCTTAGGATTATTTGAAATTAGAGCAGTGAATATAAATACTACAAAAATTATATCACTGCTCTTTTTTATTTTTTCAGCATTTTACTTATATACTGCTTACCAAATTCAAGTATTTGCATTTGATGAAAATGCACCATTTAATGCACGAACATTTCCAATTTATTTAGGTTATGCAGGATTATTTTTTTCTGGATTAAAACTTATTTTACCAGACCCAAATACTATTAAAGTTGATCATAAAAATTTAGAATATAAAAAAACAGGTATACTTATACTTATTGCTATTATTTATGGAGCTACAATTTTAAAGGTTGGTTATTTTTTAACCACTTCATTATTTTTATTTGCTTCTTATTATTTTTTAGGAGAACGAAGATGGATTTTAATGTTTTTATTATCATTTCCATTTGTTGCTGCCTTTATGTATCTCCTACACGGTATTCTTGATATATATTTGAGGGATCCATTCTTACAATCAATAGGAGTCATGGGATGATTGAAGGAATATTAATTGGATTAACAACAGCGCTTACTTTTCAGAACATATTAATGGTTATGGTTGGTTGTTTTTTTGGAACAATCATTGGAATGCTTCCTGGTCTTGGGCCAATGACAGCTATCGCATTGATGATACCAATTACCTATGGTTTCGATCCTGCAACAGGATTAATTTTGATGGCTGGTGTTTATTATGGAGCAGTATTTGGTGGTTCTACTTCTTCTATATTGTTAAATGCACCCGGTGTTCCTGGAACTGTTGCAACTTCATTTGATGGTTATCCTATGGCACAACAAGGTAAGGCAGGTAAGGCTTTAGCGATTGCAGCATGGAGTTCGTTTGCAGGTGGAACATTATCTGCAATTTATTTATTATTCATGGCACCAAGTTTATCAAAAGTAAGTTTATCCTTTAGATCACCAGATTATTTTGCTTTAATGATTTTAGGTTTAACTGCAATCGCTGCTTTTTCATCTAAAGGACAATTTTTAAAAGCTATGATGATGGTAGTACTTGGCTTGATGTTAGCATCTGTTGGTCAAGATAGCTTATCTGATATTACAAGATTTACTTTTGATAATATGAATTTAACAGATGGTATAAGTTTTGTTCTAGTCGTGATGGCAACTTTTGCAATGAGCGAAGCTCTAACAATCATTTTAAAAAGAAATGATCCAACCAGTGCTGCTAAACAAGTTTCATTAACTGAATTAGGCTCAATTAAGATTAATAAAGAAGAACGAACAAAAATGTATAAAACAATCCCAAGATCATCAGTAATTGGTTTTTTAATTGGTGTTTTACCTGGAGCTGGTGCAACAATTGCATCATTTTTAGCTTATGGAATGGAACGAAATGTTGTTAGTGATGAGGAAAAAGAAAAATTTGGTAAAGGCAGTGTAAATGGTTTATCTGCACCAGAAACTGCAAACAACGCTGCTTGCTCAGGTTCTTTTGTGCCAATGCTCACTTTAGGAATTCCTGGGAGTGGAACTACAGCTGTAATGCTAGGGGCTCTTTTAGGTTTTGGGGTTCAGCCCGGTCCCAGACTTTATATGACTAATCCTGAGATTTTTTGGTCAATAATAATGTCTATGTATATTGGAATGGTAATTTTGCTGATATTAAACTTACCACTTATTCCTTACATAGCTAGAATTCTTGCTGTTCCTAAAAATTATTTAATTCCTCTTATTTTATTTTTCTCCGTCACTGGGATTTACGTAATGTCATTTAATAATTTTGATATTTATTTAATGATTGGGATTGCTGTAGTTGCAACTTTTTTAAGATTATATGATTTTCCAATGCCACCTTTAATATTAGCTTTTGTTTTAGGTGGATTGATGGAGGAAAACTTGAGACGATCTTTATTATTAAGTAATGGTTCATGGGAATTTTTATGGGACAGAACATTAACTGCATGTATCTTAGCAACTACAATTTTAATTGTAGTTTGGCATATTTACAAAACTTTTAAGAAGAAAAATTAAGATTTAATATCTATTCGTTTTCTAATAATTTCTTTATCAAGCTTCATTTCACGATATGACATGATTAAAACACCTAAAAATATAACACTAGCACCGATCCAAGTAAGGAGATCAGGGGTTTCACTAAAAACATAATATCCAATTAAAGAAGCAAAAACTAAACTTAGAAACGAGTATGGTTGTGTCATACTAACATCTACTAATTTGTATGCGTGATTTATGCAAAGATGTAGCAATGTACCAAACAAACCTGCAAAAAATAGATAAATCAAAGTTTGAAAACTAGGTGTTTGCCAATAAAACAACGCAATAATGAAACTAAAAATTGTCATATACGTATATCCATAAGATAAAATCGTAATCGAACTATCATTTTTTGCGATAGTTTTTGTAATTATAATTACTATTGACCACATAAAAGACGATGCCAGTGCCATATAAACTCCAAGAGAGATTTCAATTATTCCTGGTCTTAAAATTATTAACATTCCAATAAATCCTAAAACTAGTGCAAAACTTCTATATATGTAAATTTTTTCTCCCAGAAACAAAACTGCC
>CABYSJ010000007.1 GCA_902521615.1 uncultured Pelagibacteraceae bacterium
ATCCATTGTATCTATTCATAAAAGTTCTTTTTGGATGATCTTTTGGTAATGAAAGATCATCCTTTGCATACAAGTAAGCATTTATACTCTCTTTAGACATATATACTTCGTCTAATTGTTTTTCTAACTCAGAATTCATTACCGAAAGTGATTTAGGTAAAATAAAATTTGGAATTGTTGAACAACTATATTGATCCAATTCTTCTTTGCATTTTTTAATTAGATTTTTAATTATTGGTGAATTTAAATCGTGTATTGGATATTTTTCTAAATCTACAATAGTCTTAAGTCTATCCTTCATTTAAGTTTATTTTAACTTTCCCTCTTCTCTCATTTTTGCTCTTATCTTGGTTGCTGATATTTTTTGAGTTTCTTCGTCCAAAACTATTTCCTCAATCTTATATCCAACACCTCTACCATAACAAATATTTGTAATATTAGGGACTAACATTATTTTAAATTGTCCTTCAAATTCAGGATTTAACCTTTCTTCAATGTTCTTTTTCACTGTTTCAAAATCAAAAGGATTATCTTCAACTCCTTGAACATCTCTAACTTGAATTAAAACCTGTCCTGTTTTTTTTAAAATTTCTTTAAATAAAGTATAATGTCCATCGTGAAAAGGTTGCCACCTTCCTAGCATTTGTGCTGTCGGGTTTTTGTTATCCCATTGATATGTCATTTTTTTATCTCCTCTATTATTTTTGGTGCCCAATATTTTGCATCCTGAGTTGTCACATGAAAATCAAAATTTTTAGGATTAACAAACATTTGATTAGTGTCTTCAAATCTTCCTTCTTTGATTGTATCGACCCACACTCTAAAATCTGACGGAAACAAGCTTCTTGCTTTAGGTGTTGGTGCAATGAAATCAGCAATAACATAATGACCTTCTGCTTTTATCTTTAAAGCTGCTTCAGCCATTCTTTTTGCTTGTCTTACCCTTCCTTCCTCTGAAAAATCCCAATCATTTGCAGCTTTTCTTACTTCGTCTGCATTTAGTCTTTTTGCATTTAAGAGTGGTGACATTTCATTTGCTAGAGTTGTTTTACCAGCTCCAGGCAAACCCATTACTAAAATAATTTTCATTAAATATCTTCTAACGGATGATAGGACATTAATTCAAGTCCATTTTCACCTACAAGATACTGTTGTTCAAGTTTTACACCTTCTTTACCACCAACTTTACCAATATAACTCTCAAGTGTAATTGTCATGTTCTTCTCAAAAGTTCCACCTTCTTCTCCACCATCAGTTGGATATCTTATTTGAGGCCACTCATCACACAACCCAATTCCATGAACCATACATGAATACCTATTTCCATAATACTCATCAGGCAAAACCCAAGATTTTTTTATAAATTCTTTAAAACTCATTCCTGGTTTTATTAATCTAAAATTATGATCAATTTGATTTCTGGCCATTGAATATAGTTTTTTTTGCTCATCATTAAATTTATGTCCAACTACAAAGGCTCTTGATATGTCAGCACAGTATCCATAGGGACCAACCATATCTGTATCAAAAGCAACAATTTCTCCTTGTTGCATAACTTTATTACTACTCTCTTGCATCCATGGATTTGTTCTTTCACCAGACGATAAAATCCTACACTCAATCCACTCACCTCCATTTTCAATATTCGTTTTATGTAAAATTGACCACAATTCATCTTCAGTCATTCCTGGCTTAAGATCTGATCTCATTTTTGATACACCTTTTTCTGCAACTTCTATTGCTGCTTTCATACAAGTCAATTCATCAGGTGATTTTATTACTCTTGCCTGTTCTAAAATCAATTTTGCATCTACAACTTCAATTCCTTCTTTATTTAAAGCTGTAACCGCAGGACCATTTAAAACATCGATTGCAATTTTTTTAGTTTTAAAATAATTTTTTGATAAATCTTTAACTTCATTTATCCATTTTAATAATTGATTGTCTGCTTGATCTCCATTGCTAAAATAATCCCATGTAATTGCTGGTCTTATTTCATCAATTAGATTTAAATGCTTCGATAATATTTCACAATTAAAATACTCATAAAGAATAGTTGGTCCATTGACCGGTACAAAACAATATCTTGTTAAATTATGCATATTATAGACACTCATGTTCACAGTATCTAAAGCATAACGAACATTCACTGGATCAAATAGAATACAAGCTTCTAAATTGTTTTTTACTAATTCTTTTCTAACCCTGTCTAAACGATATGATCTTAATTTATCAAAATCAATCTCGTCTTCTCTTAATCTTTTTTTAGTAATAAAATTTTGTCTTGGTTTTATCTCGGGAGCTATTTTTCTACTAAATCTCATAATACCCTATATAATCCTAACCATGCGTTGACATCTTTGCTTGCAATATAGTCGGATTTAAAAAATTCTACTTCTTCCCATTTCTTATTATCTTTTAGTATATCAATTTTTTTATCAAAACCATACTCTTCATGAATTCCTTCATTAATCGTGAAGCAAATTAAACCACCTAGTTTTGTTATTCTTATAAATTCATCTAATGCATTTGGTTTTACATGCCCAAAAGTAAATGTTCCTACACACATAACTCCACCATAAAAGTTGTCCTCAACCTCTATTGGTTTATTTAAATCAACCTTTACTAATTTTTGATAAAGGTCTTTTGGTACAGTATCTAATAAAGTTTGAGATAAATCGGCTCCATGAAAATTTTCGAACCCATATTTTTTTAATTCAACACCAACTAGACCTGTTCCACAGCCTGCATCAAAGATTAGTGTGTCTTTATTATCTTCGTGCTTATTGAAAGTTGCTACGGTTTCCTTTGGGCCTGTATAGTTCCAATCAACCATATCTTTATTATACTTATCTTTTTCTCCCCACTCATCGTAGTACCTCATAACTTCATCAGTAGTTTTAAGTTTATAAATTGGAATTTTGTTTCCTACATCTTTTTGTGCCATTAGCTTCTCATTTTTTGACCACTTGGATCATAAAGTGGTTCTTTAATAATTGAGCAATTAAATAAATCTCCATTTATCTCTACTTGAATTTTATTTTCAGAATTAATGTTTTTTTGATCAACAAAAGTAAACGCCACACTTTTATTTACAAAATGAGCAAAACCACCTGAAGTAACGTAACCTATACTTTGATCTCCATTCATAACAGCTTCATTATTTGTTACATCAATATCATTTGTTTCAACAATTAATGGTATGAGTTTATTTGAAGAATTTTCCTTTTGTGCACTTTCTTTACCAATAAACTCTTTATCCCAATTAATAAAAGCATCTAAACCTGTCTCTTTTGCTGTAAAATCTGGTCTATAATCTAATGTCCAAGCTCCCCAATTTTTCTCTAACCTCATTGACATTAATGCTCTTCCGCCAAAGGGTTTGATATTAAATTCTTTTCCAGCTTCCATTAATTCTTCGTAAAGTTTTAATTGATAGTGAGGTGCTACATAAATTTCATATCCGAGTTCGCCAGTAAATGAAATTCTATTTATTATTGCTGGAACTCCTCCAACAAACATCCTTCTAGAATCTCTAAATTTAAATTTTTCATTTGAAACATCATCTCTTACTATTTTTTCTAAAACCTTTCTTGAATTAGGTCCTGCAATTGATAATCCATGGAATTCATCAGATCTATTTTTATAATTTAAATTAAATTTATCTAAGTGACTTTCAAACCAACGTCTATGCATTTCTTGAGCAGCGCCAGAGCCAAATACCATAAATTCATTTTCATCTAAACATGTCACAGTTAGATCACCACATAATTTTCCTCTGTATGATAACATTGGTGATAAAGATATTCTTCCAGGTTTTGGGAGTCTTCCAGCCATTATATGATCTAAAAATTTTCTAGCATCTGGTCCTTTGAACTCATGCTTTGAAAAATTTGCAACTTCGATTAAACCAACATTTTCTCTTACATTAATAACTTCTTTTGATACATAATCATGAGATCTTGATCTTTTTATTGTTGGTTCCTCATGAGCATCTTCTTTATTATTTGCAAACCACAAAACATTTTCCAATCCAAAGCTATCTCCCATAACAGCACCTTGATTTACAAAACGATCATACAACGCAGTAGTTTTTTGTTTTCTTCCTTTTGGTAAAGTTTCATTAGGAAATGTCATAATAAATCTTCGTTCATAGTTTTCTGAAGATTTTATTGTTCCATATTGAGGGGATGCATAATCTCCAAATCTTGCAACATCCATTGCCCAAACATCTATTGATGGTTCACCATCAATAATCCATTCAGCTATACATTTTCCAACACCTCCTCCTTGACAAAAACCAGCCATTACACCAACTGCAACCCAATAATTTTTCATACCTGGTACTGGACCAATAAGAGGACTTCCATCTGGACCAAAGGTAAAAGGACCGTTTACTATATTTTTTATTCCTGCACGCTCTAATGCTGGCATTCTCTCAAATCCAATTGCCAATCTATCTTCAATATTATCTAACTTTGGCTCCAATAATTCATGACCGAAATTCATTGGTGTACCTTCAACTTTCCAAGGTGTTGATTTAGGTTCATATGTTCCAAGCAACATCCCTTTTCCTTCTTGTCTAAAGTAAATATTTCCCTCAAAATCAGTTCCTATTGGTAATCTTTGATCACCCATTGCTTCAATTTCAGGGATGGATTCAGTGATTAGATAATGGTGCTCCATTGGTTGTACAGGAAGATTTAATCCAGCTAATTGTCCAACTTCTCTTGCCCAAAGTCCTCCTGCATTTATTACTATTTCAGCATTTATATTTCCTTTTTCCGTAAACACATCCCAAGTTCCATCTTCTTTTTGTTTCGTATCTTTTACGACAGTGTGAGTGTAATATTTTCCACCATGAACTTTTGCAGCTTTTGCAAAAGCGTAAGTAACTCCTGAAGGGTCAACTTCACCATCGATAGGATCCCATAAGGCTAACAAATATCTAGATGGATCAATTAGAGGATTTTTCTTTTTAACTTCCTCTAGAGAAATAAATTCTTGGTCAAGTCCCATGTATCTTGCTTTTGATCTTTCTCTCTTTAAATAATCAGCCCACACTTCATTTGAAGCTAAATAAAAACCTCCACTAGGTTTAAAGCCTACAGAATGACCTGACTCTTTTTCAATCTCTTTATATAATCCTATTGTGTAAGCCATCATCCGAGAAATATTTGGATCAGATGAAATCACGTGAACATTTCCCGCTGCGTGCCAAGACGATCCTGAGGTAAGTTCGTTTCTCTCAAGTAAAATGCAATCCTTTAATCCAAATTTAGATAAATGGTAAAGAATAGAACAACCAACCACACCACCACCTATGATTACAACTTTAGCATTTTTCTCCATAAAATTATTTATAACCTTTCTTTTTCAAAATTTAAAATATTGTCTTCAAAATAAATATTTTTTAATTTGGATAATCTCTTTTGAAGAATATTTATATTTTTTTTACTAAATGAAACTTTTTTTTGCTCTATTTCAGAAACTTGTCCCACATAGTTAATTGCATTCCAGACAGAAAAAATATTATTTAGTGAGAATTCCTTCAAATTGATAGATAAATTATTGAAGGTATATTTTAGTTTTTCTATTTTTATTTTAAATTTATCTTTTTCTATATTTTTTTTTATTTGAGATATTAATTTTTTAGGTTCTGAATTTTTATAAAAACCATTCCTTGGATAGTAATATTTGAGAAATGATCCTGTAAAATCCTTTCCTGATGAGTATATAAGGAACATTTTTCCCTTAAAATTTAACAAAGATAAAAGAGGTTTAATAACATTTTTTACAGTCTGAGTTAAAGGAGAACGAAGCTTAAAACATTGAGATGCAATAATAAAATCATATTTTTTTGGAATTTCACTTATATTTCTAGGTATAAAGTCTTTTAATTTTTTTTTTTGATCTTTTCTGTAAATAGTCAAAAAAATTTTTGACTTGGGTTTAATTGAACCATTTTTTTTATTAAAAGATAATTTCCAATTTTTTCTAATATAAGGACTTAAACTCATTAAGATCTTAGTAAAATCAATACCTTTTTTTCCAACTAATTCTAATTTTTCAAATTTTATATTGTCAGATGTAGAATTATTTATATCTTTATAGCTACAATTTGTAATATTAAAAATTAAAGTTTTATGTTCAGCAAATCTATCCCCTAAAAAACTTAGAAGCACATTAATATCATCGATACTTATTTCTTTACCTACAACAAATATAGGTTTATTTGGCAA
The DNA here is from genome assembly GCA_902521615.1 of uncultured Pelagibacteraceae bacterium. Classification (GTDB taxonomy): domain Bacteria; phylum Pseudomonadota; class Alphaproteobacteria; order Pelagibacterales; family Pelagibacteraceae; genus Pelagibacter. The sequence continues at coordinate 6,243 of CABYSJ010000007.1, forward strand.
ATATTTATGCAGACCTGACAAAAAAGTAGATATAATTGTTCCCTCACCAGTACCCGCGTCTAAAACGTTAAAAATTGGTGACCGAGTACTGATTTTTTCTATTTTTTTAAATAAATAAAAAGCAATTTTTGATTTTTCATTAGTTGAGTTTACAAATGATAAATATTTGTCTCTAGAATCAAAAAAAGTTTTTCTCTTCATATTTATTATTAGAGTTTGATCTCCTTATTTACTTTTTTAAGAGATTTATCTGTTCCATGGTGAAAATGTTTGCTCATATCTGGCATATATTTCATTGAAATTGGTTTTTTACCAATTGCAACTGACATTTCTCTTACGTGATGAGCTTCAGCACCACAACATATACCAATAAAATTTATTTTATTCTGAACACAATCTTTTGCAAATTCTGCCATTTCAAATCTATTACAAAACAAATTATCTAAAGCTACTGGGAATGCATTTCCACCTGGAATACAGTCGCAACCATGATCAGTGATATTTAAGAAACCAGGTTCTTCCTCTGTTGTTCTATAAGGTACTGGAAGTCCTGCAACATGACATGAAACTTTTTCTCTAACCTTTTTTAATAATTTCATTGTCATTTCAGGTCCTCTGTAACAATTCAATCCAACAACATCAGCGCCCAGATCCTCCATCATCTTACATGCATCCTCAGTACTATGTCCTTCTCTAGTTTTATCCCCTCTAGGAATTGCAAAATTACAAACTGCAATAAGTCCTGCATCCTTAATTGCTTTTAATGCAATTTTCATTTCATCAGTCCAACTTATTGTTTCTGCTATTACAAAATCAACACCAGCCTCTTTTGCCCAAGCTACTTGTTCTTCATACATTTGTTGACATTGTTTGTGAGTATTAGGATCCCCTGGATCAAATACATTTGTATTAGCCACGTCTCCGCAAACCATAAGATCTAAATCTTTAAACTCAGCGGCAGCATCTTTTGCAATTTTAAGAGCACCTTTTTGCATTGGTTCTAACAAATGTTCTTTACCAATTATTCTGAGCTTTTCTCTATGACCGTAATAAGTAAATGCTTGAACAACATCAGATCCCGCTCTAATAAATTCTCGATGTAACTGAGTTACTACCTCAGGATGTTCCATAACAACTTCTGGAACAAATGGACCTGCTGAAAGATAACCCCTTCTTTCCATTGCAAAAAGATAGCCTTCTGCACACATTATTGGACCTTCATTTAATCTTGTAATAAGATCTTTTTTCATAATTTACCCTCTCATTTAGTTAAATTGGTTGCAACCCACTTATGAAACATCAAAGTAGGAGTATCCATTACAGGTGAAAAATTCCCACCATTGTAAGCTGGAGAATTTCGCCCGTTTTGCATTCCTTCTATTGCAGTTACATCTTCATTCATGACTTCTTGCCAAAATGCAAAATTTTTTTCTCTTATGTCTTTAAACTCATCACTAGAGGCACTTTCGTCTCCAACATAATATAATTCAAAATGTTCTTTAGTTTGATTGTTAGAAATTGGCTCTAACCAAAATGCATAGAAATGATCAATATGTATTCCTAACATTACGTTTGGATATAATGATACATATTCAGATTTTTCATAAAGTTCAGTAGGCCAGTTAGGAAAGCATTTAAATTTAATGTTTCCATCAAACTGTTGTGAATATTTATTACTTCCTTGTCCTGAAAAATTTAAATTCTCATCTTCAATATGATAGTGATCTGAAATATTTGAAACTTTATTTAGTTCTGGATGTATCCACGGCAAATGATAACTTTCACAATAATTCTCAATTGCAAATTTCCAATTACTATTTACTGTCATATTAAAATATCCGTTATCAGTCGAATGTCTTATTAATTTTTGATCTTTTTTAGAAATAAACTTAGACCATCTATCCTCTAGAGGTTTAATAAAATCTTCAAATGGTTTTGCATTAGAATTAATATTAATAAAAATTAAATCCATCCAAATATTTGATTTAATTTCTTTTAAGTTACTCTTGTTTTTATCGAACCCTTCAACCTCATGTTTTCCTAGTCCTCCTATATGTGGAGTAACATTTAATTTTCCATTAAAATCATAGGACCAAGAATGATAAGGGCATCTTATTACATTTTTTAATTTACATTCCTGATCAACTAATTTGAAACCTCTATGACTACAAACATTATGAAAAACTTTTACTTCATTCTCTTTGTTTCTAACTATTAGTATTGGTATTCCTAAAAGATTAAAAGGTTTTGCATCGCCTGGATTTGGTACAGAGCTTGCAACCCCAATCATAGTCCAATTATTTTTAAATATTTTTTCTTTTTCAAACTCTAAATAATCATTATTCAAATAACATTCGTTAGGTAATCCATGAGCTTTCTCTATAGGATTTTTAACAACTTCTATTTTATTGGGATCTAAGATGTCTGATAATTTTTTATTTAAATTCATAAACCTCCTTTTTTTTAATTAATTAAAAAATTAATCGAGGCTTAAAATTATCTTTCTCTAATTATGATTTGTTGAAAAACAGTTTTGCAATTTAAAATATAAACAAATTCTTTGAAAAAAAAATTTGCAGAAAAAATCATACTAAAATTCTAAACAAAAATTTTGGTCAGTTAAAGACAATTTTACTGCAACCAGTAGTTGAATTAAATTTGCATTATTATGCTCAATATGTTCAATTTAACTTTTAAATGAATCAAATGTTGGGAGATATAATGAAAATTAAAAGAATACTTCTTTCACTAGCTGTTGTGTTTGGTCTTACTTCTTTTGGAAGTGTTGCAAATGCAGCTTGTGGAAATATAACAATTGCTAATATGAACTGGGCTTCAGCAAACTTTATGGCTGAAGTTGACAAAATCATATTAGAAGAAGGTTATGGATGTAATGTTGAGCTTGTGCCTGGTGCAACTCAGCCAACTTTTGCATCTATGCAAGAAAAAGGTGAACCAGATGTAGCCCCAGAATTTTGGGCTAACGCTGCAATCATTGCTTTAAATAAAGCAATTGATGAAGGAAGAATGCACTCACTTAATAAAGCGCCGATAACTGGTTTGGGTGAAGGATGGTGGGTATTACCTCACACACTTAAAAAACATCCAGAGCTAACAACTGCTGAAGCAATTTTAGCAAGACCAGATCTGTTTCCTCATCCAGAAGATCCATCAAAAGGTGGTTTTCATATTTGTCCTCCAGGTTGGAACTGTGAGCTAAGTAATAGAAATCTTTACAAAGCTTTTGACATGGAAGCAAAAGGTTGGGCTATTGTTGAAACAGGTTCTGCTGCAGGATTAGATGGTTCAATTGCTAAAGCTGCTGAGCGAGGTGAAAACTGGTTTGGTTACTATTGGTCACCAACAGCTATCATTGGTAAATATGATATGAGAGCTGTAGATATGGGAGCTTGGGGTGGAAAAGATAACTGGGATAAATGTATAGTTTTACCAGAACAAGAATGTGGAGACCCTAAAGCAACTTCATGGACAAAATCTGAAGTTTACACAATCGTAACTGACAATTTCAAAAATACAGCTGGAAGTGCTGGTATGGAATACTTTAAGAAGAGAACATACCCAGGTCCAGTTATGAACGGTATGTTAGTTTGGATGGGTGAAAACCAAGCAGAAGGTGCTGATGCTGCAATTGAATTCCTAAAAACACAAGAAAGTGTTTGGAGTAAATGGGTTTCAAGTGATGCTGCAAAAAAAATCAAAAAAGCACTTTAATTAAAAATATTATCAAACCCGCTTCGGCGGGTTTGATTAAATAAAAATTATGGACTTCTTTAATAAAATTCCTGTAATGGATAGAACGGCTCTTAGGGAGCTGAAAAAGGGTATTGATTTAAGTTTTAAAGATTTTTCAAGAGCTTATGGAGATGGAATAGAAAGTTTTTTTGATCCACTACTATATTTTTTAATTTGGTTAGAAAAGTTATTAGTAAATAGTCCATGGCCTTTAGTAATTGGTGTATTTGCTTTATTAGCTTGGATTGGATCAAGAAGTGTTAAACTTGTAATTGGTACAGTGGTTTGTTTCTTGGTAATTGGCTACTTCGGAATGTGGAAAAATTGTATGGCTACAGTTGCTATAATTTCTGTTTCTACATTAGTTTGCATTGTTGTGGGTATTCCAATTGGAGTGTTAATGTCAAAATCAGCAAGAGCGGAAAAAGCAATTTTACCAGTTTTAGATATGATGCAAACTATTCCAAGCTTTGTATATTTAATTCCAATCATTATGCTTCTTGGCATTGGTAAAGTGCCTGGTTTGCTTGCTGTATGTATTTATGCCCTCCCCCCTATTGTGAGATTAACAAATCTAGGGATTAGAGAGGTTGATAAGGAAACTTTAGAAGCTAGCGAAGCTTTTGGAGCAACACCAATGCAAAAATTAAGGTCAGTTCAAATCCCGCTTTCTTTACCAACAATTTTTGCTGGAATTAATCAGACAATTATGATGGCTTTAGCCATGGTGGTAATTGCGTCTATGATAGGTGTAAAAGGCTTAGGAGTGCCTATTTTACAAGCTATTTCAAACCAATATTTAGCACTCGGGATGATGAATGGTTTGGCGATTGTAGCATTGGCAATTATTTTTGATAGAGTTACTCAGCAGTACGGACAAAGAATTCAAAAGCACAGAGGTCAGCTAAAAAAGTAAATTACTCTCAATCGAATTTTCTAGACTCATATCTCAAAATAAATAAAGATTTCATTATGAATTTTTCATTGGAAATAGGTCCTAAAACTGAAGTTGATACAGTTCCAGCATTGTCAGACATATATATTACAATGCTACCTGGAGGTGATTACAGAGAGACTGCTGATAAAGCAGTAGAGCTTGTAAAAAAAGGATTTAACCCTGTGCCTCATTTTCCTGCTAGATCAATGCATGATGAAAAAGAACTTAAAGATTATGTTTCCAGATGCAAAGATGGAGGAGTAAAGCAAGCCTTGATTATTGGTGGTGGAAGAGAACCAACAGGTAAATTTGATAGTTCATTTCAACTTTTAGAGACAGGTTATTTTGAAAAAATGAAAATAGGAATTGCTGGACATCCAGAGGGGAGTCCTGATATATCCGATATAGATTTAGAAAAAGCTATGATTGATAAAAAGCCTTATGCTGACTACATCGTAACTCAATGGTTGCTAGATCCTCAGCCTATTATAGATTTTATTTCTAAGCAAAGCGTTCCAGTGCATGTGGGAATTACTGGGCCATTAAAAATATCTAGCTTAATTAAATTTGCTAATATTGTGGGGGCAAAAAATTCCTTAAACTTTCTTAAATCTAATTTTAGTAAGGCATTGGATTTATTGAAACCTAAAGACCCTAATGATTTAATTGGGAAAGTTAAATCGCATACTGATAACTTCCACATTTATACATTCGGCGGCTTGAAGGAAACTAACAAGTGGTTGAAGGAGAATAGTTATGTCTAAAGAATTTGACTATACTAAAGTACAACATGTTACTTCTGTTGATCAATCAGACAGAGAAGTACCATATAATTTAAGACAAAGTGGGCCAACTAAAGTTGAATTATTAATTTCAACAAGGGTGAGAAAATCACCTTATTGGCATTTATCAATGCAGGCAGGTTGTTGGAGAGCAACTGTATACAATCGAATTTATCACCCAAGAGGTTATGTAAAACCTGAAGATGGTGGAGCAATGGTCGAGTACGATGCAATCGTTAACCACGTAACAATGTGGAATGTAGCTGTTGAAAGACAAATAAGAGTTAAAGGTCCAGATGCAGAAAAATTTACTAACTACGTTATCACTAGAGATGCAACAAAAATTTCTCCTATGAGAGCAAGATATGTAATATTATGTAATGCTTACGGTGGAGTTTTAAATGATCCAATTCTTTTAAGAATTTCAAAAGATGAATTTTGGTTTTCATTGTCAGATTCTGATATTGGAATGTATTTACAAGGTGTAAATGCAGATGGAAGATTTAATTGTACAATTGAAGAAATAGATGCATGTCCAGTACAAATTCAAGGTCCTAAATCAAAAGCTTTAATGCAAGATCTTTGTGGTGACCAAGTTGATTTTGATAATATGCCTTTCTATGGGTTAGCAGAAGCAACAGTTGGGGGAAGAAGTTGTATAATTTCTCAATCTGGTTTTTCAGGAGAAGCTGGTTATGAGATATATTTAAGAAATGCAACTTTATATGCTGAAGATATGTGGAATGCAGTATTAGATGCAGGAAAAAAACATAAATTGATGGTTATTGCGCCTGCACACCATAGAAGAATACAAGCAGGTATTCTTTCTTGGGGACAAGACATGGACCAACAACATAACCCTTTTCAATGTAATTTAGGTTATCAAGTTTCATTATCTGGTAAAGGTGAATGGAATAAAAAAGCTGATTATGTTGGTAAAGCTGCTTTGGAGAAAATGGGAGCAGACATAAAAGCTGGAAAAAAACCCTATAAACTTCAATTAGTTGGAATGGAGTTAGGTGGTAAACCAATTGACGATTATGCGCCAGACTTTTGGCTAGTATCACCAGAAAATGGTGGAGATCCAGTTGGATTTCTTACCTCGCCATGGTGGCATCCAGAGAAGAAGACCAATATTGCTATGGGATACGTTCCGTTTGATGGAACTTTAAACCCTAATGGATTTCCAAAAAATAGAGTTGGAACTAAGTTTAAAGTTCATCTTCCAGAAAAATACTCAGATACTCCAGGAACACCTGTAGATGCTGTAGTTGTGGATATTCCGTTCAAAGAATCTTTCAACGCAAATACTAGAGAGGTTGTAAAGGGCTAAAATTTAATAAGGGGAGTTAATTTAAGCTCCCCTTTTCAATTTTAATGACTAAAAGTTTTCTAATAGCAGTTTGCATTATCATCGCTATTGCTTTAATAATATTTCCATTAATTGTTTCATATAAAGCTCAAAATAATAAAAATAAAAAAAATTAATGTTTGCTGAATTTTTAAATATAATTTTTAAGTCAATAAAATTAGACAAAACTCTTTATTCGGATAATAAAAATTTTGGAGAAGCATCAATATACTTTGCTGGGATTATAATGATACTGGATGGTATCGCTGGAGCAGTAGCGGCAAATACTATAATTAAAACTGCTATCGCGATGTCTGGACTAACTGCGATAATTACTTGGCTTACATGGGCAATTTTTATTTTTGTTATTGGAGTTAAATTATTTCCTGATAAACAAACCAAAGTTTCTTTCAAAAAAGTTTTAACGGCAGTTGGTTTTGCGCATGCGCCAGGTTTGCTAAGATTTTTTGCTGTAACACCAGATTTAATGATACCAATAATTTTTCTTACCCAGTTTTGGATTTTTGCAGGTTTAATAATTTCAACTAAACAAGTATTGAGTTTAAAATCTAATTTTAAATCCTTTGGAATAATACTTTTATCATTTTTAATTATTGCTTTTTTATCTATCTCATTTGTTATGAGCAGAATGAATATGCTTCCTGTTAGTCAAATTAGTTAAAGTGGAAAAATAGTTTTTGATAATCTACAAGATTCACATAGTTTAAATCCAGTAAGTATCAAATTTTGAGTAACACTTTCGTCCTCCTGTTTGCATTCGTCACAAATATTATTTAATTCTTCGGTATCTACCTTAAAGTTTTTATCTTCAGTTTCATCAATCATTATCTGTTAAACCAGCACCTGCTGCACCCTCTTTTAAACTATCACTTTCTTCAACAAAAGTATCTTCAGATAACTTGTATAAATTATTCCATTCATCATCTGTAAAATTGTCTTCATTTTCAAGTAGATTAACCTCAATTGCATTCGCTATCTTCGGAAATTCTTGATTGATAAAATTTGAACTAATATTTACATTTAAATTTAGTAAAATTTTGTTTTCGTCTATTTTCACATGGATTTTTTTTCCAATAATTTCTGATGAACGACTTACAAAGGAAATGAAAATAATTGGATAAGCAACATTTTTAAATTCAATTTTTTTTAAATTTTCTAAAACATTTATTTGATCTAAAAAACTTACTCCTAAATTAATTGGACAATAAGGGTTTGATGAAGAGTTATTTTCACTAATTAAATTTAAATTTTCAAATTTGGTTTTATTTTTTTTACTAAAATATTCATTAATATGCTTAATACCCGGTAAACCAAACAGCTCTAACAACCTTATACCTTTTGCAGTTTCCTCAGAAACTCCCCAAGAATATCCTGCTGCTTTTGATGCTCTTTTTACAGTAGTTTCAATTTCACTCAGTGATTTCATTATTAAATATTGGTTTTATATACCCACTGCTCATCATAATTTTTTAGCTCATTTGGAAGTGGAGCTCCTTGGAACATACAAATTCTTAACCATTTGTCAGATCGTGGATCAAATTTTAATGCCCCAAAAAAAGATAATTTCAATCTAAGCATATCAATTGGCATTAAATCTTTACCAATTGTATTATCTTGTATTTCTGAATAAGGAAATTTTTCCACAATGAACGCTCTCCTTACAACATGTCTTAATTCAGAATTTGAAGTTAAAAACTCAGCAATAGTTAAACTATTTTTTGAGACTAATAATTTGTCATAAAGTTTTTTTATGTCTCTCGCTATTGCTAAAGGCTGTTCTAGTTCAGATCCATGCTCTTCAAAACGATCAGCCAATCTAGGCTCTTCTTTATTTTTTGAAATAAACCAAAAATTTTTATTATTTTCTTTTTCCTCAAAATTAATATCTAGAATATTAGGATACTTTGCTTCGATGATATTCCGTAATTCTTCAACTTTTCTATATGTTGGAATATTAAAATATTTTTCTTCATCTGAGCTCATTTCTTTTACTAAAGGATTTACAATATTGTTATATGGTTCCATCATTATTGAAACAATGTATTCAATACATTCCTCACAAGTATTATCCTCTAACCATTGATATATTATATTAAAAGGATATTCGGTCTCAAAATTAAAATCTTTATCTATAAAATTTAAGAATTTTTCAACATCCTTTAATAACGAAGAAATTTTTTTTTGTTGATATTCACTATCAGTATTCCAACTTGTAATGTTTCTTAATGACTTTTTAACACAATATATAAACAAATTTCTATCTTGACTTTTTACATCTTTAATTTCTCTAATTTTTTTAAGTGCCCTTTCTCTACTTAAAATCCAATTATTTAGTAGAGTTGGGTGATTAACTATAAAAGGAGCCATACCTAGGCCTGTGGAATTACCAATTCCCAAGTTTTTACAAATATTATCATCTAGCTTAACAGCTGTTTTTGGATTTTTATGATAAGCAACATGATTAACTTGATCAAAAGTAAATTGTCTTACCAAATAAACCAACATCATTTCTAATCTAAATGGACCATTAATTTCTTCACGATTTTTTATTCTAAACCGATCTGCAAGACCAAATTTACCCGAGCCATATACTGCTGTAGTCCTATATAAATAGCCTACTTTTGATAATAAGTTTAAATCTGGTTGCTGACCTTTGCTCAAACTTTCAACTACGTGATTATAAATTCTTACTGATTTGTTTGCTCTAGATAAAGTTAATTCTTTATAAGAAAGTCTACCAACCTCTTGTTTTGGAACTTCATTTTTTAATCTTTCAATATCTTTTTTTGTAGGAACTCCATCATGTAATGTAAAAGCTGCATCCCATTTTGTAGCGATAACTCTATCTGATCTTTCTTCATCTTTGATCTTATTTGCAAAACAAATTAAAGAATAAACTCTTTTACTTTTTTTAAATGAATAAACAGCTTCTCCAATACCATTTTCATTTAAATTAAATAAATCTCTTTTATATTCCCATTCTTTAAATTCATTAAGGAAACTTCTTAAAAAAGATAATTTTGATTGATGAAAAGATCCTAGCCTTGATAATTTCATTATCTTGTTTGGGTCTCTTAATTCAACTTTCATAATTAAATTGATTTATAAAAATTGTACCAGTTATTTCCAAGTATTCCATGTGTCTCGGTATCTGAAAAACCTACTTTTTTAAGACCTTTTTCAATATTGGTGAAGCCTCTTGCATCAAGAAACCAATCGGGTTGTTTTGGAAAACCTGGTTTTTTTTTTGAGCCTTCACCAAAATTTTTACTTTTAGACCAAGAACCATTTCTCATCCATTCAACAACTGTGTCTGGATGATCTAAACAAAGATCAGATCCTATTCCAATTTTGGTTACATCCATTATTTCAGCTGTTTTTGCCACCATTTGACAAAAACTATCTAGAGTACAATTTGTGTTATCTTTTAAGTGATGAGGATATAATGATAGCCCTAACATACCACCATTTTCACTTAAAATTTTTAATAATTCTGAAGATTTGTTTCTTTTAGCTGGATGCCAAAAAGAAGGATTGGCATGAGTAATTGCTATTGGTTTTTCACTGAATTCGATTGCATCTAGAGTACTTTTTTCTGCAGAATGTGACATGTCAACGACGAGACCAACTCTATTCATTTCTCTTATAACCTCACGTCCAAAATTGGTAACTCCACTATCTACTTTTTCATAACAACCTGTTGCTAGCAAAGACTGGTTATTATAAGTAAGCTGCATAAATCTGCATCCTAATTGATGAACCTTTTCAACAAGATTTATGTCATCTTCAATTGGTGAACAGTTTTGAAAACCAAAAAATATTGCAGTTTTGTTTTCTTTATTAGCTTTATCAATATCTTGGAAATTCTTGCCAAGAAAAATTAAATCAGAATTTTCTTTAAATAATTTTTTCCATTTTTTAATTTCAAGTTGTAATTCATCAAAATCTTCATGGTATACAATGGTAACATGTACAGCATCTAATCCGGCAGATCTATTGATCTCAAAGATTTTCCTAGACCAATTACAATATTGAAGATTATCGATTTTATAATTCATAGTATGCTTAACTTTAATCAATATGTATTTTAAATACTATTAATTTTATTGAAATTTTAAGTTAATTTTGAAATAAACAGATTGATCAATTTTCATGAAAAAAAATAGTAAATTAAAAGTTTCAATCATAATGGGAAGTCAATCTGACCATAAAGTAATGAAACTAGCCGAAAAAACCTTAAAAAAAATTGGAGTTTCATTTGAAACAAAAATTATATCTGCTCACAGAACACCACAAAGAATGTATGAATATGCTGCAAAAGTTGAGCAAAATAATATAGGAGTAATTATTGCAGGTGCTGGAGGATCTGCTCATCTTCCAGGTATGGTATCAGCACTTACACATGTGCCAGTACTTGGTGTTCCTGTTGAAAGTAAAAAACTAAAAGGTTTAGATAGTTTGTTATCAATTGTACAAATGCCTAAAGGAATTCCTGTAGGAACGCTTGCTATAGGAGAAGACGGCGCTATTAATGCTGCTTTATTAGCAGCAGCAATAATTGCTAATAATAATTCAAATGTTCGAAAAAAACTTAAAAATTTTAGAACATCACAAACTAAATCTGTAAAGAAATCTCCAAAATAAAATGTCAGAAATTACTCTTGGTATAATTGGGGGTGGTCAACTTGGGAGTATGCTTGCAATAGCAGCTAAAAAATTAAATGTTAACACTGTTGTTTTTTGTGATGATATAAATGCGCCAGCACAAAATTTTTGCAATCAATTTGTTACAGGAAGTTATGATAATAAAGAAAAAATATTAGAATTTATAAATCAAGTTGATTTAGTAACCTATGAATTTGAAAATATTCCATTTGAAACACTAAATGAAATAAACAAATTTAAACCTGTTTTGCCAAAGCCTTCAGTTAACAGATTAATTCAACATCGATTGGCTGAAAAAGATTTTGTTAATAATTTAAATATTAGAACAACAAGATATGTTTCAATTGAAAAAAAATCTGACATAGATGCTTTAGAAGATTTTTTACCAGGAATATTAAAAACAACAACATTAGGTTACGATGGTAAAGGTCAATATCCAATTAAATCTGGCGATGAACTTAATTCATTGAATATTGATTTTTCAAAAGGATATATTCTTGAAAAACTTGTTAAATTAAAAAAAGAAATTTCAATTATAATTACAAGGTTTAGTAATAATAAATATGAAATTTATGAACCAATAGAAAATTCGCACGAAGATCAAATTTTAAAATATTCAAAAATACCTGCTGAGATTAATGAAAAGATTTTTAATCAATCTAAAGATTGGGCAATACTAATTGCTGAAGAGCTTAAATATATAGGAACTTTATGTGTAGAATTTTTTATTGACAGAAATGATAATCTCTATGTTAACGAGATTGCACCTAGAGTACATAACTCAGGACATTTAACAATAAATGCTTTTAATGTGAGTCAATTCGAAAATCATGTAAGAGCTGTATGTGGTTTAGAGCAAATTCCTTTAAAAAAAATATCTAATGCTAAAATGATGAATTTGCTTGGCAATCAAATTACTCATTATAGAAATATACAAAAGTTTAATGAAAATGAATTTTTCTTTGATTATTTAAAAAAAGATATAAAAGAAAAAAGAAAAATGGGCCACATCACAACTTTAATTTAAATGTTAAAATCAATAGAAGGCAATTTTGATAATCCTGAAGTTAATGAGCTTCTTACTAAACATTTTGTTGAGCTTAGAGCCGCTTCTCCAGAGGGAAGTGCTCACGTCCTGGATATTCCAGGTTTAAAAGTACCGTCAATTAAATTTTGGAGTTTATGGGATAATGAAAAACTAATAGGTTGTGGTGCTTTAAAATTTTTAGATAAAGAACACGGAGAGTTTAAATCTATAAGAATTCACGATAATTTTAGAATGCAAGGCAAAGGTATTAATGTAATCAATCTTTTAATTAATGAAGCTAAAAAGCTTAAAATAAAAAGATTAAGTATTGAAACAGGAGCAGGTGATTTTTTTATACCAGCAAGAAAACTTTTCAAAAAAACTGGTTTTACAGTATGCGAACCTTTTGCACACTATAAAGAAGACATCAATTCTGTTTATTTAACTATGCTTATTGACGATATTTAAAAAATTATTTTTAATTATTGATCTATTTTGTTGACAAAACCCAATAAATTCTAAAGAAAGCCAATATTACTTAATTATAAGTAATAATTAAACATAACAAAAAGTAAGAAGATAAATATGAGTCTACAAGGTAAAGTAAAGTGGTTCAATCCAACCAAAGGTTTTGGTTTTATTGAAAGAGAAGATAAAGAAAAAGATGTGTTTGTACATGTTTCGGCAGTAAGAGATGCTGGTATGAACGGTTTAGATGAGGGTCAAGCTTTGACTTTCGATGTTGAAGATGGTCCTAAAGGTCCTTCAGCAGTTAACTTAAAAACTGCATAATTTCACAACTTCCTATTGGCTGAAAAATTTATTTAGCTTAAATAAATTTATTATTCAGCCAATACCTTATTTAAATTTAATAACAATCTTTAAACACAATTATTAATTATAGATTTAAGATAAAAAATTAATAAATTAATCAAAAATATGATTGGAATTTTAGGTGGAATGGGAACTCAAGCAGGTCTTGATTTTTGTAACAAACTTGCAGTTTTAAATAGAGGGAAAATTGATCAAGAGTATCCATTATTTATACTTTATAATAAATCAAATATTCCTGGAAGACCTGAGTCTATTGGCTCTCAAACTAAAAATCTTTCAGACAAATCTACAAATAAAACAAGTAGAGCAAAATATAAGAATGTTTTAAAAAGTTTGCTTAAGGGCTGTAAACTTCTGGAAAAGAATAAATGTAAATTTATAGTCATACCTTGTAATACAGCTCATTATTGGTTTGATGATTTACAAAAAAAAATCAATATTCCAATAATCAATATGCCAAAAGAAGTTTTCAAATTTACAAAAAAAAAATGCAAGAAAAACTCCAAAGTTGGACTTTTAGCAACCGAGGGTACTCTTAAAACTGGAGTTTATAAAAAATTTTTTGAAAAAGATTATCAATTAATTGAGCCATCTCAAAAAATACAAAAAATGTCAGTTAATAAAGCAATTAAATTAGTTAAAATGGGTAATGTAAAGGCAGCAGCAGAAGCAATTAAACCTGCAATTGATTCCTTAATTAAAATGAATTGTAAAAAAATCATTTTAGGTTGTACAGAGCTCCCTATTGCAATTTTTGCATTTAAATCATTTAAAAATGTTAAATCCTCAAAAGTTTTCTTGGATCCTAACTTAATTTTGGCTCATTCAGCTATGTTTAAGCATAAAAACTAGTTTATGTCTAACAAGACTGAAAAGCCATATGTCTTAAGAGCTGCTGAATTTGTTTATTCAAATATAATTAAAATTAAAAAACAAAATCCTGAAATCAATAATATACAAGCTTTTGAAATTTTTATGACTTCTAAGGAATATGATATTTTAAGTTCTGGAGAATTTCATGATAAATGGTTTTTAGAACTTAAGAATAATAAATTTATTGACCAAATAACTAAAAAAGAAATAAATCAAGAAACTTTAAGACTTTTAGAACTACAAAAAGACTCTATGGTAAAATTTTTAATGAAAATCCCTAAGCTTTATTATACTAAAAGTCATTTTCCCTTAGAAATTTCACAGCGAGCCTTTGATCATTTATGGAGAGTTTGTGAGAGTTATGAATTGTGGTGCAAAGAAACTCATCAAGAAAATCTTATAAAACTTAATTTATAAAAAAAATGGTTAAAATATTTCCATTTGTTTTTATTTTACTTTGGTCCTCAGCTTTTATAACAACAAAACCTATTATAGATTATAGTGATCCATTTGCTGCTCTAGCTTTTAGATTTGCTTTAGTTGCTTTAGGTTTTTTTTTATTTTCTATTTATTCAAAACAAAAAATTCTAGTAAGCAAAAGAAATTTTTTTGAATCCTTTTTTAGTGGTATTTTATTTCATGGTTTTTATCTTGGGGGTGTCTTTTACTCAATTTCAATAGGCATGCCTACAGCAATTGCAGCGTTAATTGTAACCCTTCAACCAATTCTTACCAATGCATTAAGTGGCCCCATTTTAAATGAAAAAGTATCTAAAAAACAATGGATAGGTGTTTTGTTAGGATTTGCTGGTGCAGGACTTGTCTTGGGATTTGATATTGGTTCTAAAATACCAGCAGCAGGATTGGTCGCAACAATAATAGCTTTGTTAGCAATTACATTTTCAACTTTATGGCAAAAAAAATTAAGTAACAACTTACCTTTGTCTGTAAGTAATATGAATCAAGCTCTTGGTGGGTGTTTGTTTCATTTATCAATAATTATTTTGTTTGTTGATCCATACATTGATTTCTCACAAACATTTGTCATTGCAATGAGCCATCAAATATTTTTAGTATCATTTGGTGCATTTACAATATTGATGTTTTTAATAAAAAATAATTCAGCTAGCAAAACTGTTTCTATATTTTTTTTAATTCCAGCAACATCTGCTTTTATGGCATGGCTTTTCTTAAATGAAAGTTTAACTAATTTAGATTTAATTGGATTTCTAATTACTTCTATAGGTGTTTATATTGCTACAAGAGATTGAAAACTTTAGTTTATATAGTTTCAAAACCAAACTCTAGAGATGCATCTGTTATAGAGTGATATAAAGACTCTCCAAAGCTTCTTAGCACAAATATCCTTACTTTGTCTGGATCATTACTCAACCTATCTACAGTAAAAGCTATTCCATTATACGTTGAGTTAATTGAGTTGTTTTTATCCAATTTATTAAAATTAAAAGGACATCCTTTTTTCAAAACTTCTATCGTATCATTTCCTTCGATTTCTATAATAGCTCTAGAATGAGATAAATCTGTTACAGCAAAATCTATATCTTTAAAATTATCTGATACATTTTTTATTAAATCTTTTTTTGTAGAAACTAAAAGCCAGTTTTTTGGTCCATTCCACATAATCCTTGTAGTTTCATTAAATACTACGGCCAAAGGTTCATTTTTTAATTTTAAACCATCAATATCAATACCCTCAAATGAAACCGAAGAATTTTTGTACTGTACTATTTGAACAATTAATAAATTTTTAATTTCAGATATTTTAAGTATATCATTTTCATTTTTACCCTTATAATCTCCGAATTGACCTTGGGTATGAACATTTGATAAAGCTGAAATTAATGTCATGATCTAACTCTTTCACCTTTTGGGTCTACATAATGTGATGAAACTATCTCAACTGGTATTACTTTGTTTTTAAGTGGCGACATCGCAAAAAGCTTTTGACCGATCATGTTTTTTCCATCTTTCAAAATTGCCAAAGAAAAAGGATTGTCATATTCAACACTCCAACAAGATGCAGAGATATGACCTAATTTTGGATTTGGTAACGGTGCTTTATCATCTTTAACTAAGTGAGAGCCTTCTGGTATACTTGTTTGTTTATCTAATGGAACTACGCCCACTATTCTTTGTCTATCTTCGGCTATAAATGCAGATCTTTGTAATGATCTTTTTCCAATAAAATCCTTCTTTTTACTAACTAGACCCTCTAAGGCGTTGTCGAATGGAATTGTTCTACCATCAAGTTCTGATCCAGCAACATGTCCCATTTCAATTCTAAGAGTTGATAATGCTTCAGTTCCATATGGTTGAATATTAAATTCTTCACCAACTTCAATTATTTTTTCCCACATAAAATTTCCATAATCAGACTCAACATTTACCTCATAAGCAAGCTCGCCTGAAAACGAAATTCTATATATTCTTGCTTTAACACCAAATAAATCTCCCTCCATATAGCCCATAAAAGGTAAGCCTTCATTTGATACATCAGAGTTTGGAAATAATTTTTGTAATAAATCTCGAGATTTAGGTCCAGCGATAGCTGCTCCAGCCCACTGTTCTGTAGTTGAAACTACATTTACATTTAATTCAGGCCAAACGAGTTGCAAATAATATTCTAAATGCGAAAGAACGTTTGCTGCTTGAGCTGTTGTCGTTGTCATATGATAATGATTTTCAGAAATTCTTGTAGTTGTTCCGTCATCCATCACAATTCCATCTTCTCTTAACATTACACCATATCTAGCTTTACCGACTGGTAGCTTCAACCATGCATTTGTATAGACTCTATTTAATAACTCCGCTGCATCTGGTCCTTTAATATCTATTTTACCTAATGTAGTTACATCGCAAACACCTACATTTGTTCTTACATTTTTTGCTTCTCTTTTTGATCCCTCAAATAAATTTTCATTTCCTCTTTTATAATACCTGGGTCTTAACCAAACACCTGCATCAACAAAGACTGCATTATTTTTTTCATGCCATGAATGCATTGGAGATTTTCTTGTTGGTTTTGAATGTTTTCCAACCTCTCTTCCCACTATTGCTCCAATAGAAACAGGAGTATATGGAGGCCTAAAGGTCGTATGACCTACTGCAGGAACAACTTTATTTTCAATTTCGGATACTAATTGTAATCCATTTAAATTACTTGTTTTTCCTTGGTCTGTTGCCATTCCTAGAGTGGTATATCTTTTAACGTGTTCAATTGATCGATACCCTTCTCTTAAAGCTATTTCTACATCAGATACCGCTACATCGTTTTGAAAATCTAAAAATCTTTTATAATTTTTACCTTTTGGCAATGGAACACACCAAAACTTATCATGCTGAGAAGATTTCTTTTCAACAACATTTGGAATAGCTATCTTATTATCATTTTCAGTAATTTTTTTTGATAATTCACTTCCTACTGTAAATGACGTTTTTAAAGTTTCCTCTAGTGAAAATACTCCACTAGCTGCACCTAAAGTAATTTCATTTTGTTTCGATTGTCCTGGAACAAATGCATCAATTTCTTCTTTAAACTTTGTTTTATTTCCTGATTGTGAGGCTAAATGAATAGTTGGTGTCCAAAAACCTGAAACACAAATACAATCGCATTGTATATTTTCTATTTTACCAAGTAGTTTTTTGTCTTCAGAAATACTTGCAATATCTGCCGATTTTACTTTTTTGTATCCTTGTGCTGCAACTACAACGTATGAATTTTTAATATTAATTCCTAAATTTTTTGCTTCATCAATTATTTCTGACTCAGGATTTTTTCTTGAGTCTAAAACAACTGGATCTACTCCATGTTTTTTAAATTCAATTGCTGTTTCGTATCCACTATCGTTATTTGTAAATACCAATGGTTTTCTTCCAACTAAAACACCATATACTTTTAAATATTCTTTAGCAGCTGAAGAAAGCATTACTCCTGGTGTATCATTATTTCCAAAAACTATTGGTCTTTCAATTGATCCAGAGGAAATTAAAACTTCTTTTGCACGAATGTACCATAATCTTTTGTTAGGGTGATATTTTTTAGTTGATGGTAAATGATCACTAACTTTTTCCGACATCACAAGCATGTTGTGATCATAGTATCCAAAAATTTGAGATCTATTTTTTACAACAACATTTGGCATTGTTTTAAGTTCTGCAATTATTCCTTCAGCCCAATCTTTTCCTGATTGATTTCCAATAGTGACATCACTAGTTAGTAAAGATCCACCAAATCTTGGTTTATCTTCAGCTAAAATTACTTTAGCTCCATTTTTTGCTGCAGCATACGCACCTGCTAATCCCGAAGGTCCTGAACCTGCAATTAATAAATCGCAATATTCGTATTTATGTTCATACCTTTCTTTGTCATGTTTAGTTGAAGCCACACCTAAACCAGCTGCTTTTCTTATGAAAGGCTCATAAATTCGATACCAAAAACTTTTTGGCCACATAAAAGTTTTGTAATAAAAACCTGCTGGTAAAAAAATTCTCAAAAAATTATTTATTGCACCAATATCAAAATTAACACTTGGCCAACAATTCACACTTTTTGCTTCTAAACCTTCAAATAGTTCCTGCTCTGTTGCTTTAATATTAGGTTCTGTTTCACCATTTCTATAAAGTTGAACAACTGCATAAGGTTCATCTACACCTGCCCCAAAGAAACCTCTGGGTCTGTGATATTTAAAACTTCTTCCTACTAAATGAACTCCATTTGCCAATAAAGCTGAGGCTAATGTGTCACCCTCATAACCTAAGTAAGTTTTACCATTAAATTTAAAAGATAATTTTTTATCTTTATTTATTAATCCCCCATTTTCAATTCTAAAAGCTTGGGTCATTAAGCAACTTCCTCATCAGCTTTAAAAGTTCTAAAAATTTCATGGGTTGCAGTATCTCTCTCAACCTTTATCCATTGTCTACATCCAGAAATATGTTGCCATAGCTCTAAATGCTTTCCTCTTAAACTTTTTCTATTGTAAACAAAATTATCCCATTCTTGATCAGAAACTTCTTTATTAAGTTCTGGTCTTTTAACGCTTGCATCACCACCGTATGAAAATTCATTCTGAGATCTCATTCCACAGTGTGGGCAATTTATGTAAAGCATTTATGATATCCAGGTTTTTGTTCCAAGTCCCTTTTCATCAATAAGGTGGCCAGTACTAAATCTATTTAAACTGTAACCAGCGTTTAATTCATGAACTCTATCTTGCGCAATAGTATGAGCAAATGTCCAACCCGATGCAGGTGTAGCTTTAAATCCTCCGTAGCACCATCCACAATTTAAATACAAACCTTCAATATGAGTTTTATCAATAATTGGTGAACCGTCCATTGACATATCCATAATACCACCCCAAGTTCTAAGCATTTTTAATTTACTTAAAAATGGCATCATGGCTATTCCTTCAGTTAAAACGTGTTGTAATGTTGGTAAGTTTCCTCTTTGAGCATAACTATTATAACCATCAAGATCACCGCCCATTACCATCTCACCTTTGTCAGATTGACTTACATAAAAGTGTCCTGCACCAAACGTAACTACATTATCTAAAACTGGTTTAACTGGCTCAGAAACACATGCTTGAAGTAAATGAGTTTCAATTGGTAATGTCATATTTAATTTTTCTGCTAAAATATTTGTGCTACCAGCAACACATAAACCAACTTTTTTTGCTTTAATATTTCCTCTTGAAGTTCTAATGCCATTTATTTTTCCTGCTGAAACATCAAATCCAATTACTTCACAATTCTGAATAATATCTACCCCCATGGAGTCTGCCTGACGTGCATAACCCCATGCAACAGCATCATGTCTTGCTGTACCTGCACTTGGTTGCATCAAACCACCAAAAATTGGAAATCTTACGTTTTCAGAAAAATCAGCCATTGGAATAATTTCTTTAACTTGCTCTCTGTTTAAAAGAACAGCATCTATTCCATTTAATCTCATAGAATTTCCTCTTCTCGCGTATGCATTCATTTGTGCATCAGAATGCGCAAGATTAATTATTCCTCTTGGAGAAAACATTACATTGTAGTTAAGATCCTGACTCATCTTTCTCCATAAATCCATTCCAAACTCACTGAACAAACCATTTTCGTCATGCATGTAATTGGATCTAATAATTGTAGTGTTCCGTCCTACATTTCCTCCACCAATCCATCCTTTCTCAATAATTGCAACTTTTGTAATGTTATGTTCTTTAGCAAGATAATACGCTGTAGCTAATCCATGGCCTCCACCACCAATAATTACAACATCGTATTCTTCCTTAGGTGTTGGATCTTTCCAGGCTAAATCCCAATTCTCATGGTTTGAAAAAGCGTTTTTAACAAGGTTAAATATAGAATATTTTTGCATTTAATAATTTTATAACAATCAATTTAAATAGTGCTTATTTTTTTTATATATATTTTTTAGAAGTTTCCAAAAATAGCAAAAAAGGATAAGAAGTCACAGATAAAAAACTTTTAATTTATTTGATTATTTATGGCCGAAGTAAAATCTGACATTCAAATAGCTCGAGAAGCTAAGATGCAACCAATAAAAGATATTCTTTCTAAGGTTGGTGTCCCTGATGAAAATTTTGCTTTTAGTCCAATGGGAAGACACATAGCCAAAATAAATCTGGAATATTTAGAAACTCTTAAAAAAGAAAATGGTAAATTAATTTTAGTTACAGCAATCACTCCCACTCCTGCTGGTGAAGGTAAAACTACAACTTCTGTTGGTTTAAATGATGGTTTAAATAAAATTGGAAAAAAATCTATTGTTTGTCTAAGAGAACCAAGTCTTGGTCCATCATTTGGAATGAAGGGTGGAGCTGCTGGCGGTGGTTATGCCCAAGTAGTACCTATGGAACAAATCAATCTTCATTTTACAGGTGACTTTCATGCTATTACATCTGCACATAATTTATTATCTGCATTAATTGATAATCATATTTATTGGGGTAACAAACTTAATATTGATGTTAGAAGAGTTGTTTGGAGAAGAGTAATGGATATGAATGATAGATCCTTAAGATCTATCATTGTTGATCTGGGAGGAGTGGCTAATGGTTACCCTAGACAAGATAGTTTTGATATTACAGTTGCGTCTGAGCTAATGGCCATTTTTTGTTTAGCAACAGACCTTAAAGATTTAGAAAATAGAATTGGTAATATTACAATTGGTTATACAAGAGATAAGCAATCAATTTATGCAAAAGATTTAAATGCACAAGGTCCAATGACCGTTTTACTAAAAGAAGCGATAAGACCCAATGTAACTCAAACTCTAGAAAACAATCCTGCAATAATTCATGGTGGTCCTTTTGCGAATATTGCTCACGGATGTAATTCGGTTATTGCAACTAAAGCTGGACTTAAATTAGCTGACTACGTTGTAACAGAGGCGGGATTCGGAGCTGATTTAGGAGCAGAAAAATTTCTTGATATTAAATGTAGAAAATCTGATCTCAAACCAGATTGCGTTGTTATTGTAGCAACAATCAGAGCACTAAAAATGCATGGAGGAGTTGCTAAAGAAGATTTAAAAAAAGAAAATGTATCAGCACTTAAAGAGGGAATGGTAAATTTACGTAGACATATAAATAATATTAGAAAATTTGGGTTACCTGTTACTGTTGCAGTTAATCATTTTATTACTGATACAGAAGATGAAATGAAAACATTGTTAGATTTTTGTGAAACTCAAGGAGTAAAAGCTTCTAAATGTACTCATTGGTCAAATGGAAGCGAAGGAACTATTGAATTAGCTAAAAATGTTACAGAAATTTGCGAGGACAAAAAAGATACATTTAAATTTTTATATGAAGATGATCTCCCACTATTCAAAAAAATAGAAAAAATTGCACAAGAAATATATAGCGCCTCTGAAGTAGTGGCAGATACAAAAGTTAGACAACAGTTAAAAGATTTTGAAGAAAAAGGTTACGGTAAGCTACCTGTTTGTATTGCAAAAACTCAATATAGTTTTTCAACAGATCCAAATTTAAAAGGTGCACCCACAGGTCATGTTTTGCCTGTAAGAGAGGTAAGACTTTCTTCAGGTGCTGAATTTATAGTTGTTGTGTGTGGAGAAATTATGACAATGCCAGGTCTTCCAAGAGTTCCTGCAGCCGATTCAATAAAATTAAATGATAAGGGTGAAATAGAAGGTTTATTCTAAATTTAGATAGTCTAACCAGTTCTCTAATTCTCTCATTCTAGAAGCTTTATCTAATTTATTATTCTCAGTTTCTATATGTTTAATATGATCATTAATTTCATTCTCATCTTTAAAAGCACCTTTTTCTAAAAGTCTCTTTTTTCTGAAAATAATCAAATTGATCATTTTATTATAAGTAATCTCAGGATGGTATTGAAGTCCCCATATATTACAGTTACCAACTTTAAAATTTATCCCTTGAACGTTATTTATTGAATTTGAGGCTAATAAAATTGAATCTTCTGGCATTGTTACGACTTCGTCAAAATTAAATGCTGGTGTGTTAAATTTTTGATCTTTATTTTTATAAAGTGGATGATTTAAACCATTTTCATTAATCTCTATATTTGAGGCAATGCCTCTATGAGATCCTTTTGTAGCTTTTTTAACCTCCCCTCCTGCTGCTGTTACAGCTACTTGCATGCCCCAACATATTGCTAGAATTTTTTTAATTTTTTTCTGACACTCTTTCATAAATTCAATTTGTCTTTTTATTTCTGGAGTATTGTTATAAATATTTAAACTACTTCCGCCCCAAATAAGGCCATCATAGCTTTCAAGTGAATCAATATTTTTGTCAATATTTTCATCTGAGGAAGGATTAACCACGTGAGTTTTTAATTTATCTGTGAAATAAGCTAAACTATCTTTAAGGCTTTCTGTATGTGTTTGAATTCCCGCCTCAGAAAAACTTTGATTTTCTTCTCGTAAGTTTCCTTCTACTATCAATATTTTTTTCATTAAAATAATTCTCCAGAAATACTTTTTATATACATTTCTTTTAGATCATTTTGACTTAATTTTTTAGGATTTCCTCCTGTTGATGGGTCTTCAAATGCCATTAAGGAAAGTTCATCTAGATTAATATTATTACAATCCATTACATCCGACAATTTGTGTGGAATATTTAAATTTTGTCTTAATTCCAAAATCCAATTTAAAAAACTATCAAAATTTTTATTTAAATTAAGATAATCACAAATCGATATTATTTTATTTTCAATTGAGTGTTTATTAAATGTCAAAACATAAGGCATAAATATTGCATTTGATAAACCATGGTGAACATTGAATTTACCATTTACAGGGTGGCTCAATGAGTGAATTGCCCCCAGTCCCTTCTGAAATGCAGTCGAGCCCATTGAAGCAGCAGAAAGTAAATCCATTCTAGCCTTAACATCTTTTCCATTTGTGAATGCTTTAATTAATGAATTTTTAATTAGTTTCATTCCTTCTATTGCCATACCATCAGCCATTGGATGATATCCTGGTGCACAAAACGCTTCTAAATTATGTGCAAGTGCGTCCATTCCGGTCGCTGCTGTTAATCTTGGAGATAAATCTAATGTAAGTAAAGGATCTAAAATCACAATCGAAGGTAACATTTTTGGGTGAAAAATAATTTTTTTTGCACCTGTTTCTTTATTTATTATTGCAGATGCTCTACCAGTTTCGGATCCTGTTCCTGCAGTGGTTGGAACTGCAATGATTTTTGAAATTTTAGAACTATCAGCTCTTGTCCAGTAATCACTAATATCTTCAAAATCCCATAACGGTCGAGATTGATTAGACATAAATGCTATAGCTTTTCCAACATCTAAACCACTTCCGCCTCCTAAAGCTATTACACCATCACAATTCGAGGTATTATAAACTTTAACGCCTTCCTCCACATTTTCTCCAATTGGATTTCCCGTAAAGTTAGAAAAAGTAGCTAAATTTTGAAAACTTTTTTTTAATCCTAATATTATATTTTTTATTAAATCTAAGTTAATTAAATCTTTGTCTGTTACAAATAATGGATTTGAAATATTTAACTCTTTGCAGGCTAAGGATAAATCTTCAATTCTATTTTCTCCTATCCACATCGTGGTTGGATAATTCCAATTGATACCCATAACAAAATATAATTTTATTTTTTTAAAAATTTTTAGTAAGATATATTTATAAATTTATTAATGATAGGAAAAATTCTATGTCAAAAGTAGCAATCATAGGCGCTGGTCCATGTGGACTTTCAATTTTAAGAGCATTTGAGCATTTAGAAAATAAAGGAGAAAAAATTCCAGAAATAGTTTGCTTTGAAAAACAAGAAAGTTGGGGTGGTTTATGGAACTACAACTGGAGAACTGGTTCAGATCAATACGGAGATCCTGTGCCTAACAGTATGTACAGATACTTATGGTCTAATGGACCTAAAGAGTGTTTAGAATTTGCTGATTATTCTTTTGATGAACATTTTGGAAAACCAATTCCCTCTTTCCCTCCAAGAGAGGTGCTGCAAGATTATATTTTAGGAAGAGTGAGCAAAGGAAATATAAAAAGTAAGATTAAATTTAATACAAGAGTTACAAATACTGTTTATAAAAATGATAAGTTTGAAATTAGCTACCAGGACAAAGTAAATAATAAAATTTTAAATGAAACGTTTGATTATGTGGTAGTCTCTACGGGTCATTTTTCCGTACCTTTTATTCCTGAGTATGAAGGAATGAATTCTTTTCCAGGAAGAATAATGCACTCACATGATTTTAGAGATGCTGAAGAATTTAGAGGAAAAGATGTAATTGTTTTAGGGAGCAGTTATTCTGCAGAAGATGTGGCTCTACAATGTAATAAGTATGGCGCTAAAAGTGTAACAATCGGTTACAGGCATAACCCAATGGGTTTCAAATGGCCAAAAGGTATGAAAGAAGTTCATTACTTAGACAGGTTAGAAGGGAAAAAAGCCATATTTAAAGATGGAACTGAACAAAATGCTGACGTAGTTATTTTGTGTACAGGATATTTGCATCATTTCCCATTTTTAGATGAAAGCTTAAAATTAAAAACACATAACAGATTATATCCACCAAAACTTTACAAAGGAGTTGTGTGGCAAGATAATCATAAACTTTTATATTTAGGTATGCAGGATCAGTTTCACACATTTAATATGTTTGATTGTCAAGGATGGTATGCAAGAGATGTGATAATGGGGAAAATCAAAATGCCTAGTAATGATGAAATAGATAAAGACATTAATAAGTGGGTTTCAATGGAAGAAAAATTAGAAAATCCTGATCAAATGATTGATTTTCAAACGGAGTATACCAAAGAACTTCATGATATGTCCGATTATCCTAAAATTGATTTTGAATTAATTAGGAAACATTTCAAAGAATGGGAACATCATAAAGTAGAGGATATTCTAACTTATAGAAATAAATCATTTTCATCTCCTGTGACTGGATCAGTTGCACCAATTCATCACACACCTTGGGAAAAAGCGATGGATGACTCTATGAAAACTTTTTTAAATAAATAGAAAATTAATATTTAATTTTTAATTTTTTGTTTTTAACAATTGCCTCTAATAAAGAGATCATTAACGGAACTTTTCGTTTATTAATTTTTTTAAATACAAAAGGAGCAATTTCTATTGCTAAATCAGCACCTTCTACCGTATCATTTTTCATAAACTTTTTCTTTGCCCGGGTAAAAGTATAGCCTTTTCCAAGATATTCTCCCATTTTACTATTTCTTCCTCCCATTGCACTCACGTATAAATCTCCTAAACCTGCCAGACCATAAACAGTTTCTTTTTTTCCTTTAAAATAATTTGCAAGATATTTCATTTCATCAATTGATTTTCGGAATAAAGCCGATGATGTATTATGCCATTGTCCAGCTCCAATGATCATTGAATAAATATTTTTTATAGCTGATAAAAATTCAACTCCATTAACATCTCTACTAAATTCGGTTTGATAATAATTTGTTGAAATTAATTTTCCAATTTTTTTTGCAGTATTAATATTTTTGTTCGCAACAACAGTGAAGCTTTTAACTTTTTTAGCTAATTCTTTTGCTAAACACGGGCCTTTCAAAACTGAAATATTTAAATTTTTATTATATTTTTTTAATAGGCTAGACATTGAAATTAAATTCCTACCATCTAATTTAAGACCTTTTGTTAATACTAAAATAGGCGATTTATTTTTAATTTTTGAAAGATTTTTTCCAATTAAGTCTATTCCAACAGAACTCACAGCAATTACAATTAAGTCCCATTTCTGATTTAAGATGTCGCTTGAAAATTTATATATTTTTAATTTTTGTGGTAAATTTATATTTAATGATGGGTGAATTTTTTTTTTTAAGTTTAATTTTTGTAATAATTTAAAATTATATGGCTCTGTTAATGTAACCGAGTGACCATTATCTAACAATGGTATCGAGAAAGCAGCTCCCATAGCTCCAGCACCAACAATTAATATTTTTTTCATTTTATCCTTATGCTAAGGTTTTTTTAATTGCTTGCTTCCAACCATGCAATATATGATTTCTTAGTTTTTTATTAATTTTCGGCTTAAAAGCTGTATCTTTTTTCCATGTATTTTTAATTTGA
Source organism: uncultured Pelagibacteraceae bacterium (assembly GCA_902521615.1). Classification (GTDB taxonomy): domain Bacteria; phylum Pseudomonadota; class Alphaproteobacteria; order Pelagibacterales; family Pelagibacteraceae; genus Pelagibacter. The sequence continues at coordinate 33,115 of CABYSJ010000007.1, forward strand.
TTTAATGATTTAAATTCTCCTACTTGATAACCTGCAAACAAAGCTGCTCCTAAAGCAGTGGTTTCTAAGACTTTAGGTCGTATTACTTTTAAATTAATTACATCTGCCAAAAATTGTGAGAACCAATTATTAGCTGCCATACCCCCATCAATTTTAACTATTCTAGGCTTTAAACCATCTTTATTCATTGAGTAAAATAAGTCATAACTTTGATAAGCAACAGACTCGACGGTTGCTCTCACTAAAGTTTTCCAATCACTACCTCTTGTAAGTCCTGATATTAAACCTCTGGCGTCAGGTCTCCAATAAGGTGCGCCTATTCCACTAAAAGCTGGGACAACATAAACTTCATTATTGCTTTTTGTTGATTTAGCTATTTTTTCAGTTTCATAAGCATTGTTTATTAATTTAATTTTATCCCTTAACCATTGTACGCCTGCTCCTGCTATGAAAATAGATCCTTCAAGAGCATACGTAGTCTTATTATTCAATCGGTAACAAATTGTAGTTAATAACTTATTTTTTGAATTTATTTTTTTTGATCCAGTGTTCATTATTACAAAAGCACCAGTACCATAAGTAATTTTTATAGATCCTTTTTCAAAACAAGCTTGCCCTACAGCTGCTGCTTGTTGATCTCCTAAAACAGCTAAAATGGGTATTTCTTTTCCTGTAACTCTTTTATCTGTTTTTCCAAAATTATCTGCAGAATTTTTTACCTCAGGCAAGATACTCCTTGGAATTTTTAATTTCTGTAAAATTTCATTATCCCATTTATTGTTGTTGATATTAAACAACATGGTTCTACTTGCGTTGGTAGCTTCGGTTAAATGCTGTTTACCTTTGGTTAATTTCCAGATCAAGAAGGTATCCACAGTACCAAACAATAAATTATTAGTTTTTAGTAATTTTTTTGAAACTTTAACATTGTCTAAAATCCATTTTATTTTAGTTGCAGAAAAATAAGGATCTATAAATAACCCTGTTTTTTTTCTAAAAGTATTTTCATAATTTTTATTCTTTAGAGATTTACAATATTCCTGGGTTCTTCTATCTTGCCATACGATCGCATTATAAATAGGTTTTCCAGTTTTTTTATTCCACAAAATTGTAGTTTCCCTTTGATTTGTAATTCCAATAGTAAGTATATTACCTTTTAAACTTTTAGCTTTTTTAATTACTTGCTTTAATGCTTTAAGTGTTGTAGACCAAATTTCATTTGGATTATGTTCTACCCATCCATTTCTAGGAAAGTATTGTTTAAATTCATATTGAGAAATAAATTTAATGTTACCTTTAGTGTCAAACAAAACAACTCTTGACGAGGTTGTTCCTTGATCAATGGAGACAATAAATTTTTTCAAAATACTAAGCTATGCCAAGATGTTTTTTTCTTTTTCCAACCCAAGTTCTAATCAAATTATCAAAAATCAATCCTATAAACGCAACACAGATACCGAGAGTTAAACCAATTCCTGCTCCATTTTTATCTGAAAGTGCTTTTAAAATGTATTGACCAAGATCTTCTGTTCCAATGAAAGCTCCAATTATCACCATAAATAAAGCAAAAACTATTGTTTGATTTAAACCAAGCATCATATGTGGAAATGCTAATGGAAATTCAATTTTTGTTAATCTTTGAAATTTATTTACACCAGACATTGTTGCAGCTTCATGTAAGCCAACAGGAACACTTCTAAGTCCTTCTATTGTATATCTAGTTGCAGGAATTGTTGCATAGACAATTACAGCAATTAAAACAGATGTATCTGTTATTCCAAAAAGCATCATTACAGGAATTAAATATACAAATGATGGGAATGTTTGAAATATATCGCAAACACCTAGCATAAATGCTGCGGATTTTTTGTTTTGAAAACATAATGTTCCAACTGTAAATCCTATTAAACAAGAAATAACTACACCAAAAGTTGCCATGTATAACGTTACTAGTGCTCTATCCCACCATGGACTTAATGCTATAAATAAAGTCAAAGCAGCAACAACTAATGCTGATCGAACTCCTCCAATTAAATATCCTGCACCAACTGCTAGTACCAATGTAGCTACTGCAGGCATTCTTAAATATAAAGCTCTCATCGGCTGAAGCACATCTTGAATTAACCATGTATTGAATGCTTTAATATACACGAAGAAAGTATCAAAAATCCAATCAACTCCTTTATTCCAAAAATCTGCTGTTGATATTCCTTTATTATGAGGAATTTCAAACAAGTAATTAAAACTACCTTTGAAAATAAAAGTCCCAACGTATGCAAGAATTATTCCAATTACGAATGAAGCTGCAAAAAATATTGCGTTTTTATTTCTTTGGAAAAATGTCAGATTACCAAAATAATCTGTTTGTTTATTTGCCCATGCCAAAGACATTTTATCAAGTAAAATTGCAATTAAACTAATACATAAACCAGCCTCAAGTGCCAGCCCTATATTGAGCTGATTAAGTGCTAACAACAAATTAAATCCTAATCCTTTCGCGCCAATGAACGCAGATATAACTGCCATTGAAAAACAAACCATAATAACTTGGTTAACTCCAATTAAAATATCTCTTCTTGCTGTTGGAATTAGTACCTTGAACATTAATTGCCAATTGGTACAACCACTCATTCTCCCAGCTTCAATAACTTCTGGTGGTATAGCTCTTAAACCTAATATTGTTAATAATATCATTGGTGGAACCGCAACAACCATAGTAATAATTACAGCAGCGTGATCACCTACTCCAAATAAAACAAGTGCAGGAACTAATACAGCGTATTGTGGCATAGTCTGCATTACTAGAAGAATTGGGTACAATGCTTTTTCAACACGTTTACTTTTGTAAGCTGCAATACCTAGGCCTAAACCAAAAATAAATGAAAGTGGAGCTGCAACAAGTATAAAAGAAAGCGTTTGCATTGATGGTTTCCATTGACCAAATATAGAAATATAGATCATTGTTAAACCTGCAAACAAAGCCAATCCTTTTCCACTTAATTTATAAGATAGTAGAGCTGCTCCAGCTGCAACAATGGTCCAAGGTAAACCTGGCAACTCTAACCATGGATAAGCATCAATAAAATCCCAACTTGTAAATGCAACAATAGTTTCTAAACCTCCAAGTAAAATTTCCCTAATTAATTCAATTAAAAAAGTCATAAATGAAGTTAAATTTCTACTTATCTCTAATAATAATGGTCGAGTTTTAAATTCTTGAGTATCTTCGTTCCAAAACTCCATTGGCATCCATTCATTCATTAAGAAAAATAAAGAGTCGTTTATCCAAATAGGCAGCCATCCTAGAAGTGGAGGCAATCTCCAAAATACATCAAAGGCATAATACCTAACCTCTTTACCTAGAAAAAAGTAAACACTTTGGTTTGGATCCTTAACAAATTCAGCCTGGCCTCTTATAAATTTATAAGTTTCAGGGACATCAATTGCAAAACATAAAGCAAAAAATACAATTAATAAAAATAACCATTGAAATAATTTTGGATATTTTTTTAAATACTCCATATTTTAACTACCGTTTTTTCTTCCTCCAAAAACTGTATCTATTATTTTTGAAGGTTTAATTGATCCTACAATATTATTATTTGAGTCAACTACTCCTACTAATTTTTCTTGAGTAAGTATTTTTTCTGCAACATTTTCTATAATTTCATCTTTTGATACTTTTAAATCTCCTAAATTATCTTTACTTGAAGCATCCATTACATCCTCAATAATCAAAACCTTCTCTCTCGGTACTTCTTCAGTAAACTTTCTGACATATTCAGTTGCTGGATTTAGCACGATATTGGCCGGTGTATCTAATTGTTCAATTATACCATCTTTCATAATTGCTATTCGATCAGCTAACTTTAATGCCTCATCAAAATCATGAGTGATGAACATGATGGTTTTCTGTAATTTTTCCTGAAGTCTTAAAAACTCATCTTGCATTTCTTTTCTAATCAATGGATCTAATGCAGAAAAAGGTTCATCTAAAAACCATATATCAGGCTCTACTGCTAATGACCTTGCGATTCCTACCCTCTGTTGTTGTCCACCTGAAAGTTCTCTTGGAAAATAATTCTCTCTTCCATCTAGTCCAACTAGTTTTACCATTTCCATTGCTCTACTAATACTCTCTTCAGTATTAGTGCCTTTTATTTGAAGCGGAAAAGCAATATTTTCAACAACTGTTTTATGAGGTAACAAAGCAAAGCTTTGAAAAACCATTCCCATTTTATTTCTTCTAAGCTCAATAAGCTCTTTATTATTTAATTCTAATAAGTCTTGACCTTCGATAAAAATTTTTCCACCAGTAGCATCCGTTAATCTTGAAATACATCTAAGAAGTGTTGATTTACCTGAACCAGATAAACCCATTACTACTAACATTTCTCCTTTTGCAACTTCAAAAGAAGCATTATTTACTCCAACAATACATCCTCTTTCCTGAAAGGTTTTTGCATCTACATTGCCATTAGATTCTTCAAGCATCTTTTTAGCATTTTCTCCAAAAATTTTATAAACCGACTCGCATTTGATTACAGTCTCAGACATAAATTGTTTTAAAGTTATATTAAATTCTATAAAATTAAAATGTTAATAATTGTTGCCTTTCCTCATTAAAAATTTTTAATAAAATAAACTCTAGTATCAATTCCAGTACTTAAAAAACTTAAAGCTTCTCCACTTATAGTAATACTTTCATCAACACCTACATTGTTTCCACTAACTGTAAAACCCGCAAAACATTTGTTTTTTTCTTCATCCCATTTGACAAAAGTCTCATCAATTTTATTTCCATTAATTGTATATAGCTCATGTGCTCTAAAATTTAAGAAATTAGCACCCATTATTGCTCTTTGAGGAATAAGTTTTGTAGCTTTACAAACCTGCTCATATACTTCATCTGTTAATTTGAAGTGATCAGTTCCATCAAATGAGACCAATATTCCAGAGGGTAGTTTAGATATTAACTCACTTAATTTTTTTTCTTCAGCAATTCTTTCTTCTTCTAACTTCATTCTTTTTACTAAATCATCACCTTGTCCAAAAATTCCATTTAAAATACTAAAAGATAAAATTACTATTAGAGTAATAGATATAAGACCAATAAATTGTCTCAAAGACTCAGGTAAATCTTTTATTTTATTAATATAATTTTCTTTAGACATTATTCTTGTAACTTACCGTTCTTCCAAATACCTGTTTTTTGTTTTCCATCAGCCCAAGTAAATGTTCCTTGACCATTCATAAAACCATTAGCCCACTCCCCCTCATAAGTAGAGCCGTCAGGAAATGTTAACGTTCCAATTCCACTCCAAACACTATTTTTAAATCCACCTTTATAAATATATCCATTTGGCCAAGTCTCTACACCTTGTCCTTGTTTTTTTGTTGAAACCCACTCCCCTTCATAAGTGGTTTTATCAGTGTAAACCCACTTACCATAACCATTATCACAATTACCCTCTTTGCAACCGGTGCTTCGGGCAAATACAGAAGAACTTATTAAAAAGCTTAATGATATAAAAAGTAGAAATTTTTTCATGAATTTATTTTACACAAAATCATATAAAAAAAAATCCCCCCCAACAAGTTGGGGGAGATTTTAAATTTTTAACTTTAATCCTTATTTAGTAAATGCTTTCCAAACTGACTCGTTATCAGCTAACCATTTTTTAGCTGCATCTTCGTGAGTCATTTTGTCAACGTCAACTAAAGCTGCCATAGCTCCAATTTGACTTGTAGAGAATGACATTTTCTTAAACGTTGCTGCTGCATCAGGATGAGTTTTTGGGAAATCCTCATGAACTGCTTTTTTCAAGTATCCATCAGGAGAACCACATTTACCATCTCCACCATCTTCTGGTCTGCAACCAGCTGTGTATGGAGGGAAGTCAATAAATGTAAAACCAGCACCATCCGTAAAGTTAGGCGTCCAGTTGAATATAATTGTTCCTCTTCCTTCTTTTTCAGCTGCAGCTAATTCTGCCCAAAGTGCATCAGCACTTCCAGCAAATTTAACCCACCATAAATCACCTAAACCTAGTGCATCAACCCTTTGTGGAATTAAGTCACCATGCCAAGTTTGTGGACCTTCCAACATTCTTCCTTTTCCATCTGGAGAGTCAGGTGTTGTAAAGTTTTTTGCACAATCTGGATTTTTTAAAGCTGTCCAATCTGGTAGTCCTGGGCATAATCCTTTTTCAGCAACCCAGTTTGGATATCCCATATCCTCAAGAGTTCTTGCTTCATGATCACCCCAATCTAATAAACCACCTTTATCTAAAGCAGTAGTAAAAGATTTACCGAATGCAGATTCCCATACCTCGTGAGATATAGTCACATCTCCAATTCTAATTGACTCATAAACTGCTTGTGAGTCAGCGTTAACGTATTTTACGTTATTACCCATACTTTCGAAAATTCCACCAATAACATAAGCCATAACAATTTGAGATGACCAGTTATGTGTTGGGATCACGATGGGCTTTTTGCTATCAGCATTTGAAATTCCTGCAAAACTTACAACAGAAATAACTAGAGCAGATAGTAAAGATATTATTTTTTTCATATATACCCCTCTATTATTAATATATTAATACTGAAAGTATGTTCCTATTTAAAGTTATAGTCAACTCGTTTTGATTATATTATGGTCTCACTTAAATTTAAAAAATGTTAGGCACAAGCAAAGATATCAAATATCCTGGTTTGAATATTTTACCACCTGGAGTTGAAAGACATGTTGTTAATGGTGGTGGTCTAACTGGTTTTCAGATTTTTCCTGATGATGAAATAGAAATAATCAATAATGAAGGAAATCAAATATGTGAGATTATTTGTTTTGGAAAAGATGGAAATTCAGATCTTGGAATTTTAAATCTTAAATCAAACAATGAAAAAAACTTTATAAGAAATATTCTTAATGGGAATGATGAAACAATTTTAGCGACCAACTATCAATTAAAAAAAAGAAATTTAAAAATTTCTAATTCAAAATCATCAATTATATTTGATCTAGACGCAGAACCTGGTGAAAAAATCAAATTAAAATCAAAAGATAAATGTTACGCAATATTTTCAGCACCTGGCGAAGATATGGATATTACAAAACAAAATCCACCAACTGATTTAACTATATTTGTTAAAAGAGCTAAAATTGTTAATGATAAGGAATTAAATGTAATTCCTGATCCTGTTTTCGAACCTGTTTATGAAGAAAATATAAACAAAGAAACTTCAATATCTTATGAGGTTAAAGAAGGAGATTATATTCAAGTGATAAGTCCGACTGGCAGACAATGTTCTGACTTTGTGGCTTTCGATACAAGAAAATTAGAAAAAGGAATTGAAAAAGGATTAGACTGGCAAACCACGAGAACATTCATGGGTAATACTTTCCCAGGACCAGGTTTGTTCTCTAAATTTTATGATACAGATCATGAGCCACTTGTTGAAGTAATAAGAGATACTGTTGGTAAACACGATACTTTTAATCTAGCATGTACTTCAAAATATTATGAAGATGCGGGGTATTTTGGTCACCCAAACTGTTCGGATAATTTAACTGAAAGTATGTCGAAATATGGTGTTCAGAAACAAAAAGGTTGGCATGCAATTAATTTATTTTTTAACACCTCAGCTGGAGGATTGAATTCTGTTATTTCTGATGAGTCTTATTCAAGGCCTGGAGATTATGTAATGTTTAAGGCTTTAAAAGATTTAACAATAGGAACAACTGCATGTCCAAGTGATATAGATCCTTGTAATTCATGGAATCCTACAAATATATTTGTTAGAACTTACGATAAAAATAAAGAATTTAGAAAGTCATTTGGTTTTAGAATGAAAACAGACTCTGAAAATAAACTTACTAGAAATTCTGGCTTTTATGAAAAAACTTCAAAATTAACTAGAAACTTTGTTGATGCTAGAGGGTTTTGGCTTCCAAATGATTACACCAAGCATGGCTTGGTAAATGAGTACAATGCTTGCAGAAATGATGCTGTATTAATTGATTTATCATCACTAAGAAAATTTGAAATAATTGGTCCTGATGCTGAAGAGTTAATGAATTACACTCTTACGAGAAATATAAAAAAACTTTCCGTTGGACAGGTTGTATATTCTGCAATGTGTTACGAAAATGGAATGATGTTCGATGATGGAACTCTTTTAAGATTAAGCGAAACAGGTTTTAGATGGATATGTGGAGATGAGTATGGTGGAGAATGGCTTAAGGAAATTGCAAAGAAAAAGAATTTTAACGCTATTGTGAAAAACTCTACTGATCAAATTAGCAATGTATCTTTGCAAGGTCCAAAAAGTAGAGAAATTTTAAAAAAAATTATCTTTACACCACCTACACAGCCTTCGATAGATGAGTTGGGCTGGTTTAGATTTACAATTTGTAGAATAGAAGAGCTTCAAGGTATTCCATTAATTGTTTCTAGGACAGGTTATACTGGTGAGTTAGGTTATGAAATTTGGTGTCATCCAAAACATGCTCCTGAAGTTTGGGATAAATTAATGGAAGCAGGTAAAGATGATGGATTGATACCAGCAGGGTTTGCTGCCTTAGATAAACTAAGAATTGAGGCAGGTTTAATTTTATTTGGCGCAGAGTTTGATGGAGAGCAAGATCCTTTTGAAGCTGGTATTGGTTTTGCCGTTCCACTGAAAACAAAAGAAGAAGATTTTATTGGTAAAGAGGAATTGATTAAAAGAAAAGCTAACCCACAAAAGAAATTGGTAGGCCTAGAACTTAATGGAAAAGAAATAGCAGGCCATGGAGACTGTGTTCATATTGGAAGATCACAGGTTGGTATAGTTACTAGTGGATGCTTGTCTTCTACTTTGAATAAAAATATTGCTCTTTGTAGAATAGATGTTCAATGCTCAGAAATCGGTACTGAAGTTGAAATAGGTAAAATCGATGGTCATCAAAAAAGGATTGGTGCTAAAGTTGTTGGTTTTCCATTCTACGATCCAACCAAATCAAGAGTCAGAGCTTAAAAATAATGCCAAAAGAAAAAAAGACGTTATTAGATTTTTGGGAAGATCAAATGAGACAGTCGCATACAGCTAGCAACTATTTTTTTAGAAAATCTCCTTCTCACTATCATATGATGTTATTAGTAATGTCTGCACATAAAGAAAATAAAAAACTATCTGTTGAGGAACTTAAAACTAAATTATTTAAAACATCTAGACCTAAATCTGCATTAATTATTACTGAAGCTTGTGAAAAAGGATTCTTTCGTCTTGAAAAAACATCAACAGACCAAAGGGTAAAAAATATAATACCTAGTGACTCTTTTATTAAAGAATTTAATGAATACCTGAATACCTTAAAAAATATAAGTTATTAGCGACAAATTTCACAAAAATTGAAATATCTAAATTATATATATAATTTTTAGTTCTATAAAAAATTATATTAATTACTATTTGCAAAAAATAATGTTTTTATATGACGACATTACCTCCGAAAGCAAAAGTAGTTATCATCGGTGGTGGAATTCACGGTCTTAGTACTGCTTGGAAACTTTCTGAAACATATAAAAATCCTGGCGACATAATTGTATTAGAAAAAAAAGATACTGCAGCTGGTGCAAGTGGAATTGCTTGTGGTGTTGTAAGAAATAATTATTTCCAACCAGCAATGAGAGAGCTTATGGCTCACTCAGTTTCTGTTTGGGAGAGTGATCCCAAAGCATTTAAATACAATCCTGTTGGCTACTTACAAATTTCACCTGAAGTAATGCATGAAGATGTTGCAAGTATTTATGAGCAACAAAAAGCAATTGGTTATGAGTCAGTATTTATTGAAGGTGAAAAAGATTGTTCAAATTATATGAAAGATATTTTTGATGATTGGCAAGCACAAGGCATCACTTCAATACTTCATGAAAAAAAAGGTGGATACGCATTTAACAAAGATTCAATAAAAGCACTTGAAAGTAAATCTACATCAAACGGTGTTCAGGTTATGAAAGGTGTAAAAGTAACAGGTTTTAAAAGAGGAAGTAACAGTCAAGCTGTTACAGGAGTGGAGACAGACAAAGGTACAATTGAGTGCGAACAGGTTGTTATCGGTGCAGGTCCATGGGCGAGAGATTTTTGGAATATGTTAGAGTTACCTAAAACGGCTAACATTAAAGGCAAAGATGGTAAAATGCATGTAACAGATATGTGGACATACTGGATGCTACAAGAAGGTGTTATTGGTGTTGAGCCAGATTTTCTAAAAACAAATGATGGAAAACAACCTCCTGTAGTTCATGTGGACTCGACTGCTCCGTTATATTCAGACAAAACAAAAAAATTATTGACAGATAAAATTTGGGGAATTTATTACAAGCCTGACATTGAAGGTTTAGGTGTACAAGGGGGAACTTCTCCTTACATAGTTAAAAAACATTTTGATCAAGTTAACGTTGATCCTTATGGAATAGAGTCACCTGAATATCAAACAACAGACGCATTTAGTGAAATGTGGTGTTCAGCTTTAGCTCATTGTCAAAAAAGATTTGAGGGTAAATCTGATTTATATAGAAAAGGACCATCGGGCGGACTTGGATGTATGACACCAGACTCGTTTCCAATCTTTGATAGATTTTTTGAAAACGTTTACATGATTGCAGATGCCAATCATGGTTATAAAATGATTGGGGTCGGAGAACTTGTTGCAAAAGAAATTCTTGGTACTGAAAGTGATTTATTAAAACCATTTAGATTCAACCGTTACGAGAAGGGCGAACTTCACCCTACTTCGAACAGTCCGTTTCCTTGGAGCTAGACTCTAAGCCTAGACACAAATAAATTTTTCAGCTACGTTTGAATAAATTAAATTCATTGAGGGGTGAAAATGACAGATCTAGAGAAACACGTTAACCAGCCAGGTAGAGCGAAATTAGTTAAAAAAGTTAGAGAAAAAATTAATGAACTTGGCATCACTTATATTTATTATCAATTCATTTCTGTAACAGGTAGAGTTGTTGGTAAAGGTATACCTGCAGATCACTGGGAAAGAACAGCTGAAAAAGGATTTCAATTAGTTTACGGTGCTACAGCAAACTTGTTCTTAGATCGTCATAATAATTACATTGGATATGGACCAGAGGCTATGGAGCTTGTTGGAATACCTGATCCTGAAACTTTTGTTCAATTACCATGGGATAAAAGAGTTGGAAGAGTATTTGTAACTTGTTTTAGAAACAGAGAAGAAAGAAAAAATCCAGGTGGTCATTTAACTTCGGACTGCAGAGGAAATCTTAGAATTTTTATGGATGAATTTAAGAAAAAACATGGTCTAGAATTAAGAGTTGGAACTGAGCCTGAAATGATGTGGTTAACAAAAAATGAGGATGGAACTCCTACAGGTAAAGGCTTTTCTAAACCGTTCTGTTATCACATTGATCAATTTGAGTCATTAAGACCAGTCTTTATGAAGGTTATTGAGTACGCAAAAGCAATGGGTCTTGATATGATTCAAGGAGACCATGAAGATGCGCCAGGTCAATTAGAATTAAATTGGACCTATGATAACGTTTTAAGGAACGCAGATAGATTATCAACCTACAGACAAATTTGTGCTCAAGTTGCTAGAGAACATAATTTAATTGCCTGCTTTATGACAAAGCCATTTATGGGTGTTTCTGCAAGTGGTTGTCATACAAATATGTCTTTATGGAAAGGTGGAAAAATTAAACTAAACAAACTTGGTAACAAAACACTTCCGGGTGTTGAAGAAGTATTTAGTTATGTTGAAGGTGGAACTAATACTTTCATGCCAGATACAAAAGATATGCAATTACCAGGTAAAATTGGTTTGCAATCAATTGCGGGTATCATGAAGCACTTACCAGCATTGACAGCTCTTGGATCTTCAACTGTAAATTCTTATAGAAGATTATGGGATCAAGGTTTTTGGGCTCCTGTTTATGCAGACTGGGGATATCAAAACAGAACTTGTGGTTTAAGAGTTTCTGCTCCAGGAAGATTTGAATATAGATCAGTAGACTCTATGCACAATCCTTATCTATTGGGTGCTGCTTTATTAAAAGCTTGCGATGAAGGTATAACTAAAAAAATGAAACCAGCAGCCCCAGAATCTAGAAATATTTATGAAGCTCAAAAAGCTGGTAAAGATGTTAAAAAACTTCCATTAAGTTTAGGTGAAGCTTTGGATAGACTGGCAGAGGATGAGGTCATCAAATCTGCAATGCCAGATGAAATGTATAAAGTTTTCCATTGGTACAAAAACGATGAGTGGGAAAGATTTCTTGGCGCAACAACGCAATGGGATCTGGATACTTATCTTGATTGTCTACCGTAGGTCACAGAAATAGATAGAAAGGGTATAAATATATGTGTGGGATAGCAGGTTTAATTCATAGAGGGAAATCTTCAAATGTTGGAAGTGAACTGCAAGGTATGCTTCAAGCATTAAAGCATAGAGGAGAAGATTCTACAGGTTACGCTTTATATGGAGATACAGATGGAAAAAACTTCATTATGCGTTTTAAAGTAGGTGAAAACGTAGGAGAAGGAAGTTCATCTGTTATGGAAGATGTGTCAGTTTACGATGAAAGAAAAAAAATTGTAGATGAAACTTTGGCTGAGATGGGTGCAAAAGTTGTTAAAGAAGAGAGAACTCTTCCTTACTCACTAAGATATGAGATTGATTATGATACAAAAGATTTGTTAGACTTTTCACAAAGAATTGAAAGTATTCCAGGGGTAGAAATTCTATCTATGGGAAAATCTTTAGAAGTAATTAAAGATCTTGGAAATGCTAAAATGGTCTGTGACAGATATAGTTTAGATAAAGTAGTTGGAACACATGCAATCGGTCATGCTAGAATGGCAACTGAGTCAGGTGTAGATATTAAGTCTGCTCACCCTTTTTGGGGCTATCCATTTAGTGATGTATCTGTAGTACATAATGGACAATTAACTAACTATTGGAATAACAGAAGAGTTTTAGAAAACAAGGGAATGAGATTTATGTCTGAATGTGACTCAGAATTAATTGCAGTTTATATTGCAGAAAAAATGAGACATGGAGCAACTTTAGAGGAAGGAATGAAAGAGTCATTAACTGGTCTTGATGGAGTTTTCACGTACTTTGTTGCAACTAAAGATTCATTAGGTATGGCTAAAGATACAATGGCTGCAAAACCTTTGGTTTTGTATGAGTCTGATGATTTAGTAGCAATGGGATCAGAGGAAATTGCAATTAGGTCTGTATTACCACAAGAAATTGATACATATGATCCATTTGATGGGGAGGTGAAAGTATGGCAAATCTAAAAACTGTGTCGAAAAAATCAAAAGCCCAATCAATGGGTATGCACACTGAGGTATTAACAGGAAGAACCCAACAAAAATTCTTTAATCCTGATGAAGCAGAAAACTTTTATTACTTCGGTACTTACGACGTAGATTTCAATAAAAGAACCGAGCTTGATGTTAAAGACATGACAGCTCCAGAAGCTAATAAAGAAATTGATAACTTAATGAGCCAGGGGTATGGAACAATAGTTATTAAAAACCCACAAGGTAAACATAGTCTTGGAGTTGGTATTTTAAATAAACTGAATTTAATTTTTGAAGGAAGTTTAGGATACTTTGGAATGGGTTCTTGTGATGGTCCAATAGTCAGAATTAACGGAAGAGTTGGATGGTCATGTGCAGAAAACTTAATGGCTGGTAAAGTGGTAATTGAAAAAAATGCTGGATCTTGTTTTGGTGCGGCAATTAGAGGTGGAGATTTAATTTGTAAAGGTAGTGTTGGTGCCAGAACTGGGATTGACATGAAAGGTGGAACTATCATTATTGGAGGGGATGCAGGTGCATTTACAGGTTTTATGATGCAAAGAGGAAGAATAATTATACTTGGGGACGTTGGAATTAACTTGGGTGACTCCATGTATGATGGGACAATTTTCGTAGGTGGAGAAATTGGCTCGTATGGTAGTGATGCTGTAGATTCGGAATTAACATCAAGTGACCAAGATTGGCTCAAAAGAAAATTAAAGGTTGCTGAAATAGGTGAAAATTTCGATGTAAGTAAAATGAAAAAAATTGTAGCGGGTAAAAAACTTTGGAATTACGATAATTTGGAACCTACAGAGAAGAAGGGAGCAATTTAATGCCTAAGAAAAAAAGTAAAAAAATTAAAAAAAATGGAAAAGGTGTTGGGGGGAAAGCAGATGTTCACGCTCATGAGGAAGGTAAAAGAAATAAAAGTTTATTAGGACATAATGCTATCTTCACTCCTGAAGTAATAGACGACATTCATATAAAAGCTCAATTAGGAAGATACAGAATGCGTGGAATGGCATTAATGAAAAAAATTCCTACTTTTGATGATTTAGTTTTCTTACCTGGAACACTAACTAGATTTGTAATCGAAGGTTACAGAGAGAAATGTGAAACAAAGACTGTAATTGGTCCTAGATGTGAAAATCCAATTGAGTTAGATATTCCAGTTTATATTACGGGAATGAGTTTTGGCGCTCTATCTTACGAAGCAAAAACTGCTTTAGCAAGAGGAGCAACTATGGCAGGTAGTGCTACATGTTCAGGTGAGGGTGGAATGATACCTGATGAAAGAAGATATTCTGAAAAATGGTATTACCAATGTATTCAATCAAGATATGGTTTTAACCCACATCACGCACAATTGGCAGATGGTATTGAGGTATTTATTGGACAAGGTCAAAAAGTTGGAATGGGTGGACATTTAATGGGTCAAAAGGTTACTGACCAAGTTGCTGAAATGAGATCATTACCATCTGGTATTGACCAAAGATCTCCAGCGAGACACCCTGACTGGTTAGGTCCAGATGATTTAGCTTTAAAAGTAGAAGAGCTTAGACAGTTAACAAAAAATAAAGTGCCAATACAATTAAAATTAGGTGCATCTAAAGTTTATGATGATGTGCGTATGGCTGCAAAATGTGACCCAGACTCAATTTACTTAGATGGAATGGAAGGTTCTACTGGAGCTGGCCCACATATCGCAGCTGCAAACACTGGAATTCCAGGTATAGCTGCAATTCGAGAGGCTAGAAGAGCGATCGATGATGTTGGTAAGACTGGAAAAGTAACATTAATTTATGCTGGTGGAGTAAGAGACGGTGCAGACATGGCTAAAGCTTTAGCTCTTGGGGCTGATGCAATCGCAATTGGTACTGGTTCAATGATTGCATTAAACTGTAACAAAGATATTCCAGAAGCTGACTTTGAAAAAGAGATGGGAGTAAAAGCAGGTGAATGTTATCACTGCCACACAGGACGTTGTCCAGTTGGTGTTGCAACTCAAGATCCTAAATTAAGAGCAAGATTAAACCCTGATGATGCAGCATTAAGAGTTTACAATTATCTTCACTCAATGACTTTAGAAGCTCAGCTATTAGCGAGAGCTTGTGGTAAAACTAATATCCACTCTTTAGAGCCAGAAGATTTAGCTGCTTTAACATCAGAAGCATCAGCATTAGCTAAAGTTCCACTGGCTGGAACTAACTACACTGTTGGTGTTGATAATTATCACAAAATATAGAAATAAATATGCCAAAGAAAAAAAATAAAAAGTTATCAAAAGCAAAAGAGGTCAAGGGTCAATTAGGTAAAAAAAAAGAGACGGCTAGAGAAAAAATGATTGGTCAGTCTATTGGTTACAGATATGATGTTAACCTTTTACCTGATTATAGCAAAATCACCCCTTTTCTAAAGAAATACATTGAGGCAATGGGATGGGATGATCTTAATTGGCTAGAAGATGTGCATATGGGTTATGAAGAGGATAGACCTGCAGTTTTCTGCAGAAATGCAAATGGTTGGGTTACTATTCCAAGTTCAATAAAGTTACCTAACAACCAACAAGATAGAGATATGATTGCAAGAGAGCTTTTAGTTAAGTTTCAAATGTCTCCAAAACATCCCCTTGTTGATTTAAAAAAAGCTTACTTAAAGTTTTAATATTACAATCAATAGTTGATTATTTTTGTAAATCTGGTGTTCATAACTAGATTTTTCTGATCTCTTTATATTTGTAACGACTCATAAAATTTAATAGGCTTTAAATAAACAAATATGGAGAGAGAATATGACTGATCAGTTAGGTGCTCTTACCACGATATTTACAGAATTTTACTACTGGACAACAGTAGTACTAATGTTTTTAATTCACGTTGGTTTCTGTATGTATGAGGTCGGAGCTTCAAGATACAAACACCATCAACATACTCTTATGAAAAACACAATGCTGATACCATTGGTAACAGTAACTTGGTTTTTGTTTGGTTGGTGGATTTATTGGGCTTTTCCAACTGGACCTGGATTAGCTCCGTCAATAATGACAGAAAGTACAGGGCTTGTACTTAGTGGAGGATTTGGAGGAAATGATCTTGCTAATCCTACAAATGCTCTTATGGCAATCAATCTTAACGACCATATAATGGGTGTGTTCTGGGCAGCATTCCTTTTATTTTCATGGACCGCAGCTTCTATAGTTTCAGGTGCAGTTATTGAAAGAATAACAACTTTTGCATTTGGAGTTTTGGCAATTGCCATAGGATCTGTTTTCTGGTCAATAGATGCGTCATGGGGATGGCACTTTGATGGTTGGATGCTAAAAATCTTAGGTTATCATGATGCATATGCATCAGGTGTAATTCACGCTATTGCAGGTGGATTTGCCTTAGGTGTACTTATGGTTTTAGGTCCAAGAATTGGAAAATTTTCATCAAGTGGTGAACCAAGAAACATTGGTCCAAGAAATCCTTGGCTGGTAACAATTGGATTGTTTTTAATTTACACTGGATTTTGGGGATTTTATGCGGCTTGTAACGTTCCAATATATGATCTTGGCCCGGAGTATGGCATGGAGGGTATCTCATTCTGGACAGCAACAAATATATATTTAACACCCACTACTTTAAGTGGAATTACAATGAACTTTTTGATGTCATTGTCAGGAGGTTTGTTGGCTGGATATGTTATTGCTAAAGGTGATCCTTTCTGGACCTACTCAAGTGGACTAGCTGGCATTATATGTGCATCTGCAGGAAACGACTTATATCATCCAATTCAAGCATTAGTTATTGGTATGATCGGAGTTGTTATTGCTTACAAACTTCATTACTGGGTTGAACGAAAGTTCAAAATTGATGATGCTGTTGGAGCAGTAGCTGTACATGGTTATGCTGGTTTTGTAGGTCTTGTAATTTGCGGTTTCGTCTTAAATGGTTACCCTTCATCTGGTTATAGTGTTGGGGCTATGTTTGATGGAACAACTTATGCAACAATTAATCCATTAGGACAATTTATTGGAGCAATAATAATGTTCTTTGTTTTAGGATTAATACCTGGCTATATTATCGCTAAAGTTCTTAATGGTATGGGTAAATTAAGAATCCCACGAGAAGTTGAAATAGCTGGACTAGACTATGAAATGATGGAAAGTGCTAAAGAAGATGAAAAAGCAGTTTCATCAGCAACCAGGTAAAGGAGAAAAATATGGCAACAGTATCAAACTGGATAGATCATCTTAATAAACCAGCTGAAGAAGTTGGTGGATCGGTTTATCCTGGAGCTGGATCTAGTGAATTTATACTAGTTCTTTTGTTAATTGCTGTGTGGATAGGATGGACTGTAATTACAAGCAAATCTGAAAGTGATGAGCTGAACGCATTATCCAGAAAAAGACACGGTGCTAACGACCATAAAAGTAATATTACTGAATGGTAAAATAAAATTTGGGCGCTACAAAATTGTAGCGCCCTTTTTTAATGATTTAAATGAGTGAAGACAAAAACGAACAACTAAGACCGAGTAAAATGAGAGGTGTTGCTTTTCCAAAAGCAAAGTATGGAGTAATTCTTGCAATTATTCTGATAATTTTAGTTAATTTTATTTATTATAAAGAAACTATCTTTTCATTTTTCAAATAATTGTGGTAGCCTTAGCAATGGCTAAAAACTTATTTAAAATAGCTAAACAAAAAAAAATTAAATATTTTTTAATTAGTTTTGTAGATTTGTTTGGTGTATTAAGATCAAAACTAGTACCTGCACATGCTATTAAAGAAATGCAAGTTACAGGAGCAGGTTTTGCAGGTTTTGCTGCTTGGTTAGATATGACACCTGCTGACTCTGATATGTTTGGAATTCCTGATCCAGATAGCTTAATCCAGCTTCCTTGGAACAAAGAGGTAGGATGGTTAGCTTCTGATCTATGGATGAATGGTAAACCAGTAGATGCGTCGCCTAGGGTGATGCTAAAAAATCAAATAAAAAAACTTAAAAAACAAAATTTAACAATGAAATCAGGTGTTGAGTGTGAATATTTTTTGATTTCACCTGATGGCGACTCAATTGCAGATCCAAGAGATACACAATCCAAGCCTTGTTATGATCAATCAGCTTTAATGAGAAGGTATGATCTAATTAAGGAAATTTGTGACTGTATGATTGAAATGGGATGGGGCCCATATCAAAATGATCATGAAGATGCTAATGGACAATTTGAAATGAATTGGGATTATTCAGATTGCTTAAAAACAGCAGATAGACATGCTTTTTTTAAATTTATGGTAAAAACAATTGCTGAAAAGCACGGATTGAGAGCAACATTTATGCCTAAACCATTCGAAAATCTGACAGGTAACGGTTGTCATGCCCATGTATCTGTTTGGCAAGGTAGTAAAAATAAATTCTTAGACAATAAAGATAAACTAGGTTTAAGTAAAATGGCGTATAATTTTTTAGGTGGAGTAATTAAAAATGCTTCATCTTTATCTGCTTTTTTTAACCCAACAATAAATAGCTATCGGAGAATTAACGCACCACCAACTAAGTCTGGAGCATCGTGGTCACCAAGTAGTATATCCTATACGGGTAATAATAGAACACATATGATTAGAATACCTGATCCAGGAAGGTTTGAATTAAGATTGATGGATGGTTCTGCTAATCCTTACTTGTTACAAGCAAGTGTTTTAGCAGCAGGTCTATATGGTTTAAAAAATAAAGTTAATCCAGGTAAACCTTTGAATTGTAATATGTATGAAGACCATGCAAAGTATCCTGACTTACCAAAACTGCCTGATAAACTTACACAGTCTTTAAATTTATTACAAAATAATAAAGAAATGAATGAGGCTTTTGGAAAAGAAACAATCAATAGTTATATAAAACTTAGAAAATCTGAAATTGAGGAATTTGATAATAAAGAAAACTTCGATAAGTCCAAACCTGTAACTCAATGGGAAAGACAAAATACTTTAGACTGTTAAAGTGAAGAGTTTAAAAAGTATTAAGAACTGGACACTTACAAAATCTTTAAAAAATAATAATTTTGGTTTTAAAAGAAACTATGTTTTAAGATTTGTCCCGTCATTACTATTAACAAACGCTTTTAAATCAATTTCCAGTTGGAAAAATTATAAAGCAACCCCACTATTAAAGCTTGAGAAATTACAAAAAAATTTAAAACTTAATAATGTTTTTTATAAAGATGAATCTAAAAGATTTCATTTAAAATCATTTAAAGCTTTAGGTGGAGCTTATGCTGTTGAAAAAATATCTAAAGGAAAAAAAAATATAATCATTTCCTCAGCAACTGCTGGGAACCATGGAAGATCCGTAGCATGGGGTGCTAAAAGGTTGGGTTTAAAATGTAAAATATTTGTTAGTCAATACGTTAGTGACACAAGAGTTAAAGAAATTAAAAAATTCGGAGCCGAAGTAATAAGAGTTAAGGGAGATTATGAAAATTCACTTAACGAATGTAAAAAGTTATCAAAAAAAAATAATTGGAAAATTGTTCAAGATGTTTCAACAAAAGAATATAAATTAGTTCCTCAACTTACCATGGCAGGGTATTCCATAATGATTAAAGAAATTTCTAAACAAACAAATCAATATATAACCCATATTTTCTTACAAGCTGGTGTTGGTGGTATGGCTGCTGGTGTAGTTGCTGGTGTTGCAAAATATTTTAAAAGAATTCCAAAGATCATAATTGTTGAGCCTGATAGAGCTGATTGTGTTCTTCAAAGCATAAAACACAATAAATTAAAAAAAATTAAAATTAAAAAGGAGAGCATCATGGGTGGTATGTCATGTAATGAAATGTCATATATTCCTTGGCAAATATTGAAAAAAACGAGCAATTGTTGTGTCTCTGTAAGTGATCGAAATATTGCTAAAACTGTAGCGATGTTGAAAGACAAAAAGCTTAGTAAAAATTCAATAATTGGTGGAGAGTGCTCTGCACCTGGTATTATAAGCCTGGTAGGTGTTTGTAATAATACTAAAACTAAAAAACTTTTAGAACTTAACGAAAATTCTAATGTTTTGGTAATAGGATGCGAAGGTAATGCAGATGTAAAACTTTACAAACAACTGTTATCTAAAGGCAGAAAATAAATTCATATGAAAAAAAATGCAATATTTTGGATTAGGGAAGATTTTAGAATTGAACATAATCCTGCATTATCTTTTGCGAGTCAAAATCACGATAACGTTGTAGCACTGTTTATTTATAATAAAACTGATTTTGATAAAAAAAGGGAAGCACAAAAATGGTGGTTATATAAGTCTCTAGAGGAATTTAAATCAGAATTATTTAAATACAAAATCAATCTTCAGATATTAGAGGGAGACGAGCTAGATGTATTTTCGAAAATTAAAAAAAAAGATAATATTTCTGTATATTGGAATAAAATATATGAACCAGATGTAATTGCTAAAGGAAAAAAAATAAGAGATGCTTTTCAAAAAAACGAAGTTGAGTTCAAATATTTTAAAGGAAATATTCTTAATGAGTTTCAAGAAGTAACTAAAAATGATGGTACACCTTTTAAAGTATTTAGTCCATTCTGGAGAAATGCTGAAGAGAAATATCTTAGTTTGCCCCCAAGCAAAAATTATATTGTAAAAAAAAAAGTTAAATTAATTTCTTTTTTTAAAAACAGTATTGAACCTAAAAACATTTTACCAAAAAAAAATTGGTATAGAAAATTTGAGAAATACTGGAAAGTTTCTGAAAATGATTCGAAAAAAGTTCTTAATAATTTAATTGAAAAAAAAATTAAAGATTATGGGACAGCTAGAGATTATCCATCAATAGAGGGTACATCAAAATTGTCTCCATATATTAAACATGGTCAAATTCACGTGAGTACTATTTGGCAAAAATGTAATGAAATAAAATCTAAAGGAATTGGCTATAGGAAATATATCAATGAATTAGGGTGGCGTGAATTTTCGCATAGTTTAATTAATTATTTTCCCGAATTTTTAAAAGGTAATTATAAAAAAGAATTTGATAAATTTCCGTGGGTAAAAAATGATAAATTTTTGAAGGCATGGAAATCAGGAATGACAGGCTATCCTATTGTGGATGCTGGAATGAGAGAATTATATGAAACCGGATGGATGCATAACAGAATTCGAATGGTTGTTGGTTCCTTTCTTGTAAAACATTTAAGAATTAATTGGACTGAAGGTGAGAAACATTTCAGAAATTGTTTATTAGATTTCAATAAAGCAAATAATGTAGCTCAATGGCAATGGGTTGCTGGTTGTGGTGCTGATGCTGCACCTTACTTTAGAATATTTAATCCGATTTTGCAGGGAGAAAAATTTGATAAGGAAGGTTTATATGTAAAAAAATGGGTTCCTGAATTAAGCAAAGTGCCAAAAAAATTCATTCATAAACCATGGGAAATGGAATTAAAGTATCAAGAAGCTATAAAAACAATTATTGGCAAAGATTACCCAGGTCCTATTGTTATTCATGAAAAAGCTAGAGCTGCAGCTCTTGAAGCGTTTCAATCTTTGAAGAAAAAATAAATTTAATTTTATTCTCCAATAAAATGATGAATTATAGTTCTTTTTTGAGCCTCTAATCTGTGTTCAAATAAATATATGCCCTGCCAAGTTCCGAGCAACAATTCACTATCTTTCACACTAAGAGAAATTTGATTATTTGTTAATGCCGATTTAATATGTGCAGGCATATCATCTTTTCCCTCCGTAGTATGAACATATAGTTTGTTGTCCATAGGAGCTAATTTATCAAAATAATTTATCAAATCTGTTTGTACATCTGGATCTGCATTTTCTTGAACAATTAATGAGGCGCTTGTGTGTTGAATACTTAAATTAAGAATACCATTTTTAAAGTTATTTTGACCAATCCAATGAATTGTATCATTAGTAAACTCATATAACTTTTGACCATTAGTCTTAATTTGAAGATTATAAAATTCTTGTTTCATCAATTATACTCCTTCGATGTAAGCTCATACAAACGACTAATGGTTCGTTTAAATGGTTTTTCTAACAATCTTGAAGAGGTAAATTGATCTAAATTTAGATCAGCTGTAACTGCTAATGAAATATTTTTATCATAAATTACATCTAACAAAGTGATAAAACGTTGTTGTTGATTTGAATTTACATCATTAAATTGAGGTATTTGATCTATTACCATAAATTTACAGTTTTTAATTATTTCCAAATAATCTTCCGCTCCTAAATTTTGATCACAAAGTTGATTAAAGTCACATCTAACAATTCCCTCATAAAAGTTTTCTATTTTAAATTCTCTTCCCTTGACATTAACTGCTATTGAAGATTGTTTTTTATCCTTAGTTATGGTTCTAAAAAATTTATTAATCTTAAAATTGGTTTCTTGATTAAGTGGAAAAAAATATCTTTGTTTTTGATTATCATTAGATTTTCTATAATCATCCTCAATTTTTAATTCATGCTCAATTGATTGATCTTCCATTATTTTTATAAAAGGTATAAATTGTTCCCGTTGAAGACCTTCTTTATAAAGTTCTGAAATTTCAGTATTTGAGGTAAGAATAATTTTAATATCTTCTTTAAATATTTGTTCAAATAATTTTCCTAAAATCATTGCATCAACAATGTTTGTAACTTGGAATTCATCGAAATAAATTAATGAAGCTTTTGATTTTAAATTTTTAACAAATTGATTGATTACATTTTCTTCATTTTTTTCTTTTTGCTCATGGACAAAATCATGAAAACCTAACATAAATTCATTAAAATGCTTTTTTAATTTTTTTTCTTCAAGATGATCATAAAAGAAGTTTAAAATCATTGTTTTACCAACCCCTACACCACCATACAAATAAAATCCTTTTTTAGTTTTTTGTTTAGAAAATAATTTTGAAAAAAATGATTTGTAATTACTATTATGGTAATCTTCTAATTTTTTAATAACTTTGATTTGATAAGGATTAACTTCTAAATTTTGATTTTCACAATAAGATATGAATTCTTTTTCAAATTTTTTTGGCATCAATTTTTTTTAGTTTTAAAGTCAATACCATACTCTGATCTTGGTCCTTTCCTTAGCCCGAATGGACCTGAGATAAATAAAGTTAATGGTCTGGTTCCTGGTTCCAAATCTACTCGATGCAAATTATTTGCTGATCTAAAACCAATATACCCTGGTGGACGCCAAAACTTGCCAGTGCTTAATGTTTCCCAATAACCGCCTCTTAAAATTATAGTGATATAAGGAAATGTGTGATTATGAACTCCTTCTCCATGGTCATCTGCTAGCATCTCATGAATTAATATATTGAATGGAAACCATTTAGGTCGATACCTCATCAAAACATAGTAACGGTTCATCCAAGGCTTTGCTTCTTTAAAATTAGGATGTGAAGGTCCTCTATCTAATACAACTTTTTTTCTACCAATCTTTTCTAAAAATTTTAAGAACATGTTTAGTTATATTGTACAATTGAACCATTTCTTACTACATATAAATTCTTATTAAATATAAATGGTTCAGAGACTAATCCACCAGAAACTTTTTCAATTTTTATTATTTTTCCATCTTCAATCCCGGCTATAATCATTTTACCATCTGAGTTAGTTAAAAAAACGTTTTTGTCTCCAATAACAAAACCAATTGGATAAATATTTTTTCTTTTTTTATCTTTGTAATTCATAAATAGATCTGTAATTCGAACTATATTGCCTTTATTTTTGTCAATTAAATATAAATAACCTTCGTTAGATATTGTAAAAATTAGATTTCCAACCAAAATAGGTTTTACATTAGAATTAACTTCATTTATCCAGTTTGTTGTTCCTGTTTTTAAATCAATTGAATAAAACTGATTTTTATTATTTGAAAAAAATACTGAGTTTCCATCTGATACTAGTTTAGAAGTCTTAAAGTTATAAGTTTCATTTATTATCGAGCTACTCTGTGTAGGTAGTTGCCATGTAATTAAACCTGTTTCAATATCTACAGCTGTAATATCTCCTATAGAATTATTGAAAATAACATTGTCGTTTAAAATAATTAAAGAATATTTAATATTTGAAATTGTAAATGAGTCCTCTGTTTGCAAATTCCAACATTCAGAACCATCTTTAATTTTAAAACATCTCAACGTATTTTTATAATCAATAACAAATATTTTATCCTTATGCTTTTTAATATTTGAATTAAACGGATAATCATTATTATTTGACCAATTTAATTCTCCAGTACTTATATTTATAGAATAATATTTTGCTATGCTATCAGTTACTAAAAGATTTTGACCATCTACTAAAAAATTAAGTTTTGGATTTAATTTTTTTTCAGATTTTGAATAATGATTTTTTTTCCAAATAACTTTCTGATTATTGTCATACCTTACAATTGTACCTTTTTTATCGAAAAATATTATTCCATTTTTCAAAAAAATTGGTTCGAAATCTAATTGATTAATTTCCTCTAACTTTGAAAATTTAAAGTTACCAATCTTTGCTAATTCACCTTTGTAATTTTGCAAACCAAGATTATTTTGATTTTCATTTTTTTTATTATTTATTTTTATTGAGGATAAATCTAATTTTAAATCTCTATTAAATTCTGAAACACTTAGATTTTTCTCAGCAAAAACTTTTGTTATTTTTTTATCTGTTTCTAATTTATTTCCTTTATCTTTCCAAATTCTGGAGTTTTCATTAAATGAACAGTTATTAAGAAAAAATAATGCAATGAAAGTAAAAATTAATTTATTCACTCAAGTCTCTGTTCAATCTTTTCTCTGCTTGAAGTCTTATATCTGGATTTGAATTTTCTAAAGTTATTATTTGGTTGAAAAATTCTTTAGCTTTTTGTTTTTGATTATTTGCATAAAAATATTCTGCCATTAAATATAAAGAATGTGATTTCCAGACACTTTTTGAATTAATCAGTGGATTTAACATATTTAGAAGATCACTCTCCTGAGCGTTATCTGCATTGTAGAGTGCCTTCTTGTATATAATTAAGTTGTTAATCTCACTGTCTAACGAAGTATCGTTTATCAATATATCAAATAATGAATTAATTCTAGACTGATCACTTACAAGATTATTATCAATGATGAAATAAAGGGATAAAGGTGAATAAGTTGGATCTTTCTTGTTTACAATTTCAATCAGGCTGCTAACTGTTTTTTCTTTTGTTTTTTCTGAATAATCAATGATTATTGAATTATAACTATCTGAGATATCTTTTTTTTTATTAATTAAATATTTATCGTAACTAAAAACACCAACTATAATAATTATTAAGATAATTATACCTGAAATTATTTTATTTTTATTATTTACAAAAAAATTCTTAATTTTTTCATTTCTAGTATTGGTATTTATAATTGATAAATCTTCATCCATAACTAAATCATATTCCTTAAAACGTACTGCAGAATACCTCCATTTTTATAATACTCTAATTCATTTTTTGTATCAATTCTGCATAAAGTTTTAATTTTCTTTATTTCGCCTGAAGCATATTTAATTTCAACTGTCACTTCATCTGAGGGATTAACACCCTTTTCTATATTTAGAATACTAATTAATTCAGAACCAATTAATTTTAGATTTTTTCTATTTACATCTTCGATAAATTGTAACGGTAATATTCCCATTCCAATCAAATTAGATCGGTGGATTCTTTCAAAACTCTCTGCGATTACTGCTTTTATCCCAAGTAATTTTGTTCCTTTAGCTGCCCAATCTCTAGATGATCCAGTTCCATACTCTTTTCCACCAATTACAACCAAATCTGTTCCTCTTTTTTTATATTCAACAACTGCATCATAGATAGGAAGAACTTTTTCTTCTGGATATAACTTTGTAAAACCACCTTCTGTACCAGGAGCCATTTCATTTCTAATTCTTATATTTGCAAAGGTCCCACGCATCATTACTTCATGGTTACCTCTTCTTGAACCATATGAGTTATAATCTTTAGGTAAAATTTGGTGTTCCATAAAATATTCACCAGTTGGACTATCTTTTTGAATACTGCCGGCTGGCGATATATGGTCAGTGGTAACCATATCACCTAAAATTAATAATGGTCTTGCGTCCTTAATTTCTTTAAATCCTTCTGGTTTATCTGGCAACGAATCAAAAAACGGAGGTTTTTTTACATATGTTGATCCCTCATCCCAATTATAGATGCTGCTTTTATCGGTTTTAATGTTTTGCCATTGAGTTGGGCCCTCTGAAACATTTGAGTATCTTTGTATAAACATCTCAGCATTAAGTGAATCTTTTAAGGTTTCTTCTATCTCTTTATTTGAAGGCCAAATATCTTTTAAAAATATATCTTTTCCTTCTTTATCTTTTCCCAATGGATCTTTGTACAAATCAACTTCCATATGCCCAGCTATTGCATATGCAACAACAAGTGGAGGTGAAGCCAAATAGTTAGCTTTTATATGTGGAGAAATTCTTCCTTCAAAATTTCTATTTCCAGATAAAACAGAAACCGCATAAATATTTTCTTTTTGGATAGCTTCTACAATATTTTCTGGAAGTGGTCCTGAATTTCCAATGCAAGTTGTACAGCCATACCCAACTAAATTAAAGCCAAGCTGATCTAAATAAGTGTTTAATCCAGCTTTTGCCAAATAATCTGTAACTACTTGAGATCCAGGTGCTAAAGAAGTTTTTACCCAGGGTTTAACCTGCAAACCTTTTTCAATAGCTTTTTTAGCTAATAGTCCAGCCCCAATTAGAACATTTGGATTAGAAGTGTTCGTACAAGAGGTTATTGCAGCAATTAATATTGAGCCATCTTTAATTTCGTAATCTGTATTTGATACTTTCGAAATTGATTTTTCATTTTTATTTGTAGCTTCCTGCAATACTTTTTGAAACGAACCAGGTGCATCTGTTAAAAGAACTTTGTCTTGAGGTCTTTTAGGTCCTGAAATAGTTGGTACAACTGTAGACATATCTAAAGACATAATGTCAGTAAATTCTATTTCGTTACTCGCCCATAAACCTTGTTCCTTGGCATAATTTTCTACGATATCAACAGTTTGTTGATCTCTTCCAGAAAATTTTAAATACTTTAATGTTTCCTCATCGATAGGAAAAAAACCACAAGTAGCACCATATTCTGGTGCCATGTTTGCAATTGTTGCTCTATCCGCAAGTGTTAAATTTTTTAAACCCTCACCATAAAACTCAACAAACTTACCAACTACTCCTTTATCTCTTAACATTTTAACAACAGTTAAAACTAAATCTGTTGCCGTGGTTCCTTCTGGCAATTTGTTTTTCATTTCAAATCCAATTACTTCTGGTATCAACATAGAAATTGGCTGACCTAACATTCCTGCTTCAGCTTCAATTCCTCCAACACCCCATCCTAAAACAGATAAGCCATTTACCATTGTTGTATGACTGTCTGTACCAACTAATGTATCTGGAAAAAGATATTTTTCTCCTTTAAATTCTTCTGACCAAACAACTTTTGATAAATACTCTAGATTTACTTGGTGACAAATTCCTGTTCCTGGTGGAACTATTCTAAAATTATCAAATGCCTGTTGTCCCCATTTTAAAAAAGAATATCTCTCACCATTTCTTTCAAATTCTATATCAACATTTTTTTCAAAAGAATCTGCTTTTGCAGATTGATCGACTTGTACAGAGTGATCAATTACAAGATCAACTGCAGATAATGGATTGATTGTATTTGGATCTTTATTTTTTTCTTTGACTGCTTCTCTCATTGCAGCTAAATCTGCAACCGCAGGTATTCCTGTATAATCTTGAAGCAAAACTCTTGCTGGTCTATATGCAATTTCAGTTTTAGATTTTTTTGTCTTTAGCCAGTTTTTAATCGCTTCTATTTGAGATTTCGTCACACTTAAATCGTCTTCGTATCTTAATAAATTTTCTAGTAAAACTTTAAGAGATTTTGGAAGTTTATTTATTCCTTCAAGTCCATTTTTTTCTGCTTCATTTAATGAGTAATAATTATACTCCTTGTCATTGACTGTGATTTTTTTTAGTGATTTATAAGAATTTTTGTTTCCTGGGGTCATATTATAAATAAAAAGTTATTATGCTTGTTAAAAGAAGCAGTGACATAGCATAATTAAAGTAATTAATAAATTTCTGATTTGTCGCAAATTTCCTGAAAAATTTACCTAAGAAGGTCCACAGAGTTATACTGGTCACTGAAACAATTAAGGCCATAATGATAATTTGAGTCGTATAACTTACAAAGGTTTCTCCTGGATTAATATAAGTTGAAACAAGAATAATTGATGCAATAACGCCTTTAGGATTTAAGAATTGAAAAATAAAAGTTTCATGAAACTTAATTGGATTTTTGTTTTTATTTTCCTGATCAGAAGGTCCTGAAAAAGAAATTTTGTATGCTAAATAAATTAAAAATAGAGTTCCTAAATATTTCAATACCTCTTGAATTAAAGGATAAAGTTTAAAAATATTTATCAACCCTAGAGCTAAACATAATAACAAAAATGGAAATCCTAAAGTTACACCAATTATATGTGGCAGTGTTCTAAGAATACCAAAATTGAAACCAGAATAAAAAGCAACGAAATTATTTGGTCCAGGAGTAAATGCTGCAACAATTCCAAATAAAGTTATAGAAAGAATTTCAGGATGCATTATTAAGCAATAGGTAATCCGTTTTCTGCTTTTTGAGAAGGATGAACAAGTGTAACTTTGCCATCGGCATCAATTGCTCCTAAAACCAATACTTGAGAAACTATTCCAGCAATATTTTTTTCAGGAAAATTACAAACAGCAATAACCTGTTTTCCTTTTAAATTTTCCTCATTATAATAATGGGTAATTTGAGCCGAAGATTGTTTAATGCCAATTTCGCTTCCAAAATCAACTTCAATAACTAATGAAGGTTTCCTGGCTTTTTCATTTTTTTTTACAGAAATTACAGTACCAATTCTAATATCTACTTTATCAAAATCATTATAGGTAATTTGCTCTTTAATCATAATATAATATAGTGTTTTAAGTTTATGAGTATAGATAACAATTTATATGAAAAATCAATCAAGATTTTAACTGACTTAATCGCATTTAAAACTATCTCAGGTCAAGATAACAGTAATTTAATTGATTATTGTGAAAAAATTTTAAATAACATCGGGATAGATACTTTCAAAGTTTATGATGATGATAAAAAAAGAGTAAATCTTTTTGGAACTCTAAAAGCAAAAAATCAAAGCATAAAAAAACCAATTATATTATCTGGTCACACTGATGTGGTTCCCGTATCTAAAGGTTGGAGCAGTGATCCATTCGTTGCAACTATTAAAAATGATAAATTATATGGAAGAGGCTCATGTGATATGAAAGGTTTTATTGCATGTACACTTGCTTATGCACCTATCTTCAAAGAAAGTAATTTAGATAGAGACTTACATTTCTGTTACACATTTGATGAAGAGACCGCATGTATTGGAGCCCCTTTATTAATAGAGGAATTAAAAAAAAGAGAAATCAAAAATGGAATTTGTATAATTGGTGAACCAACTAAAATGAAAATTATTGACGCCCACAAAGGTATGAATGAATACACAGTTCACTTTGGAGGACTTGCGGGACATAGTTCTAAACCACATTTAGGAGTAAATGCAGCTGAATATGCTACTAGATATGTTGGAAAACTTTTAGAAATTAGAGAAGAATTAAAAAAAAGAGTTCAAAAAGATAGTATTTTTGATCCTCCACATTCAACTTTATCAATTGGTGGAATTAAAGGTGGTATTGCTCATAATGTCATTGCAGATAAATGTAGTGTTGAATGGGAAACAAGACCAGTTGTTAAAGAAGATGGAGAATTTGTTACGAAAGAAATTGATAAATATGCAAATGAAGTACTTCTGCCAGAGATGAAAAAAGTTTTTCCAGATTCATATATTAAAAAAGAAGTGATAGGTGAAGTTGTTGGTTTTAACAGATTAGATGAGTCTGAAGCATGTGAATTTGTATCAAATATAACTGGTGATAATTCTAGAGAAGTAGTTTCTTTTGGAACAGAAGCTGGTTTATTTCAAGAATTAGGTATCAGTACAGTTGTTTGTGGACCTGGATCCATAGAACAAGCTCACAAAATTGACGAGTTCATAGAATTAAATGAAATGAAAAAATGCCTTAAGTTTTTAGAGGGTGTAAAAGATAAGTCAGTAAATTAACTCCAACCACCTACGGCTTTTACTTCTAAAAACTCTTCTAATCCGTGTTCGCCTGCTTCACGACCTATTCCGGAATGTTTAAAACCACCGAAAGGTGCATCAACAGCAATTCCAGCTCCATTAACATCTACCATTCCAGATCTTAATTTTCTTGCAACTCTTTGTACCTTTTTAGAGTCTTGGGTTTGGATATAGTTTGTTAATCCATAAGCAGTGTCATTTGCGATTTTTATTGCTTCTTCCTCAGTTTCAAATGGAATAACTGACAAAACTGGTCCAAAAATTTCTGTTCTTGCAACATCCATATTATTATTTACGTCCGCAAAAACAGTTGGTTTAACAAAGTAACCTTTGTCTAATCCATCAGGTTTACCTGTTCCTCCAGCAACTAATTTTGCACCTTCATCTATTCCTTTTTGAATTAAAGTTTGTATTTTATTGTATTGATTTTCTGAAATAACTGGACCTATATGTTCTCCTTCTTTTTTAGGGTCACCAACCTCAAAACTTTCAGTATATTTTTTTAATCTCTCAATAGCTTCTTCATACATTGATTTTTCAACTAACATTCTTGTTGGTGCATTACAAGATTGTCCAGAATTTCTAAAACATCTTAAAGCACCTCTTTCAATAGCCTCTGGATCAGCATCTTTAAAAATTATATTTGCTCCTTTACCACCTAATTCTAAGCTTACTCTTTTAAAATCTTTAGCAGCATTTTGTGAAATCAAAGCTCCTGCTCTTGTTGATCCCGTAAAAGAGATCATATTTATATCTGGATGACTTGTAAGAGCATCACCTGTTGTTTCTCCATCACCATTAACTAAATTGAACACACCTTTTGGAAATTTTACATCATCAATAATTTCAGCAAGTATCATTGAGGAGAGTGGTGCTAATTCTGATGGCTTTAAAACCATTGTACAACCTGCAGCTATTGCTGGCATTACTTTTAAACAAACTTGGTTCATCGGCCAATTCCATGGTGTTATTAATGCACAAACACCTTTTGGTTCATAAATTAATCTTTGATTAGGAGCATGTTCTCCTAATGGTTTTTCAAATGCAAAATTTTTTAAGTATCTAATAAATGATTTAATATGACTTGCTCCTGTGCCTGCTTGTAATTTTGTTGCAAAATCTTTTGGAGCACCCATTTCAAGAGTTATAGCTTCTGCAATATCTGCCCATCTTTTCTTATAATTTTCATAAAGTTTTTCTAATAATCCAATTCTTTCTTCTTTGGAAGAAAAGGCCCAAGATCCATAGGCATCTTTAGCTGCATTAACAGCAATATCAACATCAGCTTTGTTCCCTAAAGTAATTACTGCACAATTTTCTTCTGTAGCAGGATCAATAACTTTAATTTCCTCAGAACTATTTGGCCTAACCCACGCTCCATTAATGTAAAAATTTTTTTTGTCTAACATTCTTTGACGTTATCCTTTCTTTATGTTTTTGCAAATAAATTAGTTAATTCATAAACAATAGTTGCTGCTGCTAAAGAAGTTACTTCTGCATGATCATATGCTGGAGAAACCTCAACAACGTCAGCTGAAACTAAATTTAATCCAGACAAACCTCTTAAAACATTTACCATTTCTCTTGTAGTCATCCCTGCAATTTCTGGTGTTCCAGTACCTGGAGCAAATGCAGGGTCTAAAACATCAATATCAATTGATAAGTACAATGGATTGTCTCCCACTCTTTTTCTAATTCTTTCTGCTATTTTATCAGTTCCTTCTGTTTGAAACTCATCACAATGAATTATTTTAAATCCAAAACTTTCATCATTTTTAATATCATTTCTACTATAAAGTGGTCCTCGAATTCCAACATGCATAGAAGCATCATCTAAAAACAATCCTTCTTCTCTAGCTCTTCTGAATGGAGTTCCGTGAGTATAAGGTGCACCAAAATATGTATCCCAAGTATCTAAGTGGGCATCAAAATGAACTAAAGATACAGGGCCTTTATTTTTTTTATTGATTGCTCTTAACAATGGTACTGCAATAGTGTGGTCTCCACCTAAGCTTATAATTCCTCCAACCTTATTTAATAAATCTGTTGCACCTACTTCTATTTGTTTAATTGCTTCATCAATACTAAATGGGTTACAAGCGATATCACCAGCATCAGCTACTTGTTGGATTTTAAAAGGCTCAACATCATAATTAGGATGATAATTAGTTCTTAAATGTCTAGAAGCTTGCCTGATGCTTTGTGGACCAAATCTTGCTCCGGGTCGATAACTTGTGCCAGCATCAAACGGAATTCCAACAATTGCAACGTCACAACTTTTCACATCTCTTAGTTCAGGTAATCTTGCAAATGTGCTTGGGCCAGCAAATCTTGGAACTTTAGTTCCGCTAACTGGTTGAATTGGATTTTTGTTTCTTTCTTTTTTCATTTTTTAATAATCTAAGATAATATTATCTCATCTAATTCGTCTATAATAATTTAATGAAAATTTTATTTTTATTTATTCTTATTTTTCATATTTCGCATGTAAATGCTGATGAAATTTATAATCTATTAAAAATTCCAAATTTAGAAATTTATAAACTAAAAAACGATAATAATATTCGTTATTTGAGCGCTAAAGGTAATTTTAAAATTGGTATAAATAAGAACATTTCTTGCGATAAAGTTAATATCAATAATTTAAATTCAAAATTTCCTTTAATTGAAAAAAATATTAATCGATATAATTCTAATTTTCTTAATAAGATAAAATTAAAATATATTGTATTTTGTGAAAATTTATTCATCTCTGAAATTAATACTGGGGGAATACCTAATAATAAAAACAGGACGTTAATTTTAGATATTAATTTTAATAAAAAATATTTTGAAAGAATGATACATCACGAAATTTTTCATATGATACAAAACACTCACATTGAATATTTTGATGAGGATAAATTTTCTTCTTTAAATCTAACATCGTTTAATTACGCTGAATGTTCAACTTGTTCTAATAGATTAAATTTAGATCTATATGAAAAAACTGATGGTTTTTTAACAGAATATTCTAAATCTATACCATCTGAAGATATGGCAGAAATTTTTTCATTTTTAATGACTGATAAGGAAACAATCGAAGATAAAATTAATAATGACAAAATTCTAAATAATAAAGTGAATTTTATAAAAATAAACTTAGCTAAAATAGATAAAAATATTTTATGATTAAAACAATTAAAGCCTCAAAATCAGAAAAAATTTTATTTATATTTTTAATTTGTCTTTCAATTTTTGTTTTTACATCTTTTTTTTTATTAAAAAATAAATGTCTATTTGTAGAAAAAAATAATTTAAATAAACTTAATATTAATAATCCAGATAATATTGTAGTAATGAATGTTGAGTGTGGAAATGTAATAATTGAACTTTATCCAGATATTTCTCCTAAAGCGGTGGAAAGATTTAAAATTTTAATTAAACAAAAAATGTATGATGGTTCTGCTTTTTATAAAGTTTCAGAAAATACTTTTGTACAAGCTGGAGATATCGAGTATGGAAATATAAATAATTTAGATTATTCCAAAATTGGTAGCGGACAGTCTGGACTGGGATTGTTAAAATCAGAATTGAGCAACGATTTTAAATTTACAGAGGGGAGTGTTGGTTTTGCTAGAGCAACAGAATTTGATACAGAAGATAGTGAATTCTTTATTACATTAAAAGAAATTCCAATTTATCAAGGTGAATATACTCCAATTGGTAAAGTAGTTTATGGCTTAGATATATTAACTAAAATTAAAACAGGTAATAAGGCAATTTATGTTTTAAGACCTGATTATATTAAAACCCTTAGAATGTTTAATTCTAATTAACTAAAGGTTTACCTGTCGATAATGTATGTTTAATTCTTTCTTGAGTTTGTTTTGTTTCTATCAATCTCATAAAAGAATCTAGTTCTAGTTTGTACAGATCATCCTCTGACAATACTTTTTCAATAGTGGTGTCTCCACCACTTAAAACGTTTGCAAGCTCAGTTCCAACATACATTCCATGATCTAAAATTACCTTTTCGTTGTATAATTTCTCTAAAACCTTAATCATTTTATCTTTCAACGGCTTTCCAGAAAGCTGAAATTTACACTCTTCTGGAGGAACAAAATCAGAATTTTTATTAATTAAATTTTTTGCTTCCTCAAAAAGGCTATTTCTGTTCATTATTTTTTTATCTTCTGGTCTTAAATACTTTAATGGCTCAGCCTCGATTGGGGATGTGGCTGTTTTAGCATAACCAATAATATCAAAAACTTTTAGTGGAGCATAATCTGGATCTGATTTTGCTTCCTCTGTTTGTGACCATCTCCACAACATTTCTTTACATCCTCCGCCTGCTGGAACTAATCCAACAATAGTTTCAACTAATCCAATAACTAAATTTGTGTGTGAGGCAACAAAATTACTTTGAACTAAAACCTCAAAGCCTCCTCCAAGTGTAAGTCCAGACGGTGCTGATACAACTGGGTACTTAGAGTATTTTAAAGTTTTACAAGTATCTTGAAAATATTTAATAAATTTTTCAATTGATTTAAAATCACCTTTGTCGGCAAAATTCATAGTATAACTTAAATTCACACCCGCTGAAAATTGCATGCTTTCATTAATTACTATTAAAGGTTTGTCAGTTGCATTTTTCAGTGCATCCATTGAGTCATAATCTAATGCACAGGCTTTTGTCGTAAACTCAACAATATTAAAATCTTTAAATCGATGAATTTCAGCAGAATTATTTTTATCTACTTTAATTGCTGATGGTCTTATTTTTCCTAAAGTTTGAATGTCTGTATAAATTTGTCTTTCTCCATAGAAATTTTCATCTTTTGTTTTTGATAAATTTTCTAAAAATTTATTATTTTCAAAGTTATCAATTCTTTCAAAGAAATTCTTTATCCCTATAGATTTCAACATTTCAAAAGGACCTATTGCCCAATTAAAACCAAGTCTCATAGCTTCATCAATATCATTAAACTTATCGGTAATTCCTGGAACCAGTGAAGATGCATATTTAATTATTTTTGAAATTACAACCCAAGCATACTCACCATACTTATCTTTTCGATTAATTAAATTATTGATGTCAACAGTCTCAATTCCTAAATCTATTTTTTTTGTTGCTGAATACTCTCCTGTTTCTAAATTAATTGCCTCTAAAATTTTTTGATCTCCACTTTTATTCATTCTATAAAAGCCACCTTTTCCTTTACGACCTGTATAACCAGTCTCAATTAATTTTTTTACTAATGGAATTTCTTTTGCAACAATTTGAAATTCATCTTTATCTGAGAGTTCCTTAATAAAACTTTTTAATACATCTGCCATCAAATCAATTCCAATTAGGTCGTATAAACCAAAAACTCCTGTTTTAGGTATACCCATTGGTCTTCCAAAAACTGCATCAGCTTCTTCAATTGATAGTTTCATTCTAAATGCTTCATTCATTGCTACCTGCATTGCATAAACACCTATTCTATTTCCTAAGAAACCAGGAGTATCATTGCAAACAATAGCTCCTTTACCTAATTCTATTTCACAAAATTTTTTAAGAGAATTAATTTTATTCAGATCATTATTTTCATTCTTAACAATTTCTAACAGCCCCATGTATCTGACAGGATTAAAGAAATGAGTTATACAAAAGTCTTTTTTTTCTTCTTCAGTTAATTTTTCTGATAACACCTTAATTGGAATAGATGATGTGTTTGATGAAACAATTGCACCTTTTTTTCTATTTTTAAATATTTTTTCATAAATATTATGCTTTATATCTATTCTTTCAACTACAGCTTCAACAACCCAATCAGCTTCTTTTACTGCATCAAAATTATCTTTAATGTTACCAACTTTAATATTTTCGATTTTGGTTTTATCTAAAAGCAATGGAGGTCTTGATTTGTGAATTCTATCTCTAGCTTTTTCGGATATTTCTGTTGTTAAATCTAAAAGAGTTACTGGCACATTGGCATTACATAAGTGTGCTGCAATTCCACTACCCATCGTACCAGATCCAATAACAACTACTTTTTTAATATCCATAATTTGTAAACTTTTATTGAATTAATCTAAAACTTGAAATAAGACAAATTTCCTGATTAATTGAATTGTTAAGCTATATAAATTAACAAAATATTAAAGAGAAAAATGTACAATTCAGTAATAGCTGGTTACTCCAGATCACCTTTTGCAATGGCAAATAAAGGGAAATTAATAGATGTAAAACCAGTTAATTTACTAGCTCAAGTAATTAAAAGCCTTGTTTCACAATCAAAAATTAATCCAAAAGAAATTGATGACGTTGTTATTGGGTGTGCTTTTCAGGTTGGTGAACAATCTTTTAATATTGGAAGATTAGTAACTTTTTTATCAGATTTAGATATGAGAGTTCCAGGCATGTCTGTAGATAGATGGTGTGGATCTTCTATGGAGGCAATTCATATTGCTGCTGGGAAAATAGCAATGGGATCAGGTAAGATGTTTATCTGTGGAGGAGTAGAAAGTATGACGAGAGTTAGAACTGGGTTTGATCCTTTACCATATCCTTACTCAGATGAAGAAAAACAAAATCCACATTTATATTTTTCAATGGGAATTACTGCAGAGAATGTTGCAAAAAAATACAATATTTCGAGAACTGAGCAACAAGAATTCTCTTTGGAAAGTCATAAAAAAGCAGATGAAGCACAACAAAAAAATAAATTTAAAAACGAGATTACTAAGATAGGTGATTGTGAATCAGATGAAAATATAAGACCTAATAGCACAATGGAGAAATTAGAAAGTTTAAAGTTGGTATTCGATCAAAATGGAACTGTAACAGCTGCAACTTCATCTCCTCTAACTGATGGAGCTGCTGCAACTCTCATATGTGAAGAAAGTTTTGCTAAAGAGAATGGTTTAGAAATTCTTGGAAGAATAAAATCTACTGCTGTTGAAGGATGTGATCCAAACTATATGGGGTTAGGACCAATTGCAGCGACCAAAAAGGTTTTAGAAAGAGCTAAACTTTCAATAAAAGACATTGATATTGTGGAACTAAATGAAGCTTTCGCATCTCAATCACTTGCTTGTATAAAAGACTTAGAAATAGATATTAATAAAGTAAATTTAGACGGTGGCGCGATTGCTTTAGGACATCCTTTGGGTGCAACTGGTGCGAGA
The DNA here is from genome assembly GCA_902521615.1 of uncultured Pelagibacteraceae bacterium. GTDB lineage: Bacteria > Pseudomonadota > Alphaproteobacteria > Pelagibacterales > Pelagibacteraceae > Pelagibacter. The sequence continues at coordinate 70,835 of CABYSJ010000007.1, forward strand.
ATAACAGGAAAAGCTGCACAACTTTTAAAAAGAGAAAATAAAAAATACGCTCTTGCTACTCAATGTATTGGTTTAGGAATGGGAATTGCAACTATAATTGAAACAGTCTAATTTATCTATTAATTCCTCTTAATCTCTCAGATCTTCTTCTTAATAATTCAGCTGATACTAGTATTAAGGTTGATAAGAGAATTAAACAAGTAGCGACTGCAAGAATTGTAGGGCTCAACTGTTCTCTTAAGCCTGTCCACATTTGTATTGGAATAGTTGTATTCTCTAATCCCGCTAAGAATAGTACTACAACAACTTCATCGAAGGATGTTACAAAAGCAAATAATCCCCCAGAAATTACTCCGGGTAATATCAGAGGAAGCGTTATTTTCATAAATGTATTTACTGGGTTGCTACCTAAACTTGCAGCAGCTCTTGTTACACTGTGGTCAAAACCTGAAAGTGTAGCTGTTACTGTAATAACTACAAATGGTGTTCCAAGTATTATATGGGCTAACACTATTCCTGTGTGAGTTGCTGCTAGACCAGCTTTTGCCATAAAAAAGAAGATTGCAACTCCTGATATAATCAAAGGAACAATCATTGGAGATATTAAAGTTGCCATAATCAAACCTTTGTAAGGCATATGTCTACTACTTAATCCTAAAGCAGCTAGTGTCCCTAAAATAATTGATCCAATAGTTGCAAATATTGCAATTATAAAACTATTTTTTGCTGCGAGTCCCCAAGGGTTTTTGGTTCCATAAACCATATCCTTATACCATCTCAAAGAGAACGCATCAGGATCAAGATTTTTCATTCCTTCAGAAAAAACCAAAAATTCTTCTGCATTAAATGATAATGGAAAAATTACAAACAAAGGAGCAATCAAAAAGAAAAATACAAATGTACAAATAGCAATATAAATGTAATGCCAAATTCTATATCTTGTTTCTGTATAACTTGGTAATGCCATATTATCCTAACTTAATATTATCAACTCCAACTAATTTATTATAAATCCAATAAATAACTAAAACTCCAGTCAACAACATTAATCCCATTGCTGATGCAAAACTCCAATCTAGGGTTGTCTTCATATGGAATGCAATTTGATTACTTATTAATGTTCCTGACGCACCTCCAACTAAGGCTGGTGTTATGTAATATCCAATTGCTAAAATGAAAACTAATAAACATCCAGCACCAATACCTGGTATTGTTAAAGGGAAGTAAACTTTCCAAAAAGCTACGAAAGGTGTTCCACCTAAAGATTTACCAGCTCTCATTAAGCTTGGTGATATGGTTTTCATGACGCTATAAAGTGGCAGAACCATAAACGGCAATAAAATCTGTGTCATTGCAACATAAGTCCCAACTTTATTATACATCATCTCTGGTCTATTATCGTCGGCAACTAAACCAATCATCACAAAGAAGTCGTTTACTATTCCTTGCTGTTGCAACAAAATCATCCAACTAGCTGTCCTAACAAGTAAAGAAGTCCAGAAAGGAAGTAGCACACAGATCATCAATAAGTTACTGTATTTCATTGGGAGTGTTGCCAATAAATGAGCTATTGGATATCCCATAAAGAAACAAAAAAGTGTAACAAAAAAGGCGATTTCTAAAGTTCTAAGCCAAAGAATTCTATGTATTCTTCTGTCTTCATCTACTTGTGCTATACTCCCATCTGCAGCAAAATACATGTCCATCCCTTTTAAATATTTTGAGGCTGTATAAGGAGGAGCTGTTCTTTTAATTGCTTGCCAATATTCTACGTCTCTCCATCTTTTGTGAAGTTTATTGATTTGCTCTTTTAAACTCGCACTTTCATCAATTTTTTTTCTTTTTATTTGTCTAAAAAGTTTTTTTGTAATTGTATTAAAACCATTTTTTTCTTTATTTAATCTTTGTCCTAATTTTCCATGCTGTTGATTTTCAGCAAGTAGTTTGTAATCTTCATAAAATCCACGATAAACTTCCTCTGGAGGTAATTCATCTAAATTTTCCCATTTGTCCATCGCTTTAAATGTTTTAGGGAGCATGTTTGTGACCATTCTATCATCAACACTCCTCATGAACATATCTCCAATTGGAAAGATATAAGTTATTACAAGAAATAATAATAATGGCGCAACAAGAAGAAATGCTTTTATTTTATTCTTCTTTTCTGCTTTTTTAAGACTGACCTCTAATGGTATGCCGTCGGTAGTTAAAATTTGTTTTGTTTCAGAGCTCATAAAAAAATAGGGCGGTTAAAATTAACCGCCCTAAATATATTATATAAATTCAGTGATTAAAACTGAAATTATAATCCTGCTTTCATTGCTTCCCACTTCTCACTGATCTCAGTATTGTTATCAGCCCAGAAGAAAGGGTCTACTAAGAAATAGTTCTTAGTATTTGCAGGAGCTGTTGGCATTTGTGGCATCATGTTTGTTTTACCATCTTTGTACCAAGGCTCACCAGCAGTAATTACATCAAGAGATGATTTTCTCCAAGGAGCATATGCAATGTACTTCGCGCTACCAGCTAACATTTCTGTGTTAGTCATCATAGCCAAAGCTTTTTTAGCATTTGCTTCATCTGGACCACCTTTAACAAGTGCGAAATATTCGTAGTCAAGACCTTGACCATCCCATACTTGTTTGATTGGAGCATTTTCACCTACTTCAGCGTTGAAGAATCTTCCATTCCAACCAGTTGCCATTACAACTTCACCAGCAACTAATAATTCAGGTGGTTGAGCACCTGCAGACCAGAACACACATCCACCGTTAGGATCTGTACAAAGCTCTTTGATTTTATTCATAGCTCTGTCAATTCCACCTTCTTCTAAAAGTTTTCTGTAAACTCTAGTTCCGCCATCACCCAACTTAACACCGTCAGCTGCTAAAGCGATTTCTAAGTTTGTTAAAGCACTTTTATAGATAGCTCTTTTTCCAGGAAATTTTTTAGTGTTGAAGAAGTCCTTAATTTTTGTAGGAGCCTTTGATCCACTAAATTTTCTTGTGTCATAAGCATAGTTCCAAGAATATAAAATGTTACCTACAGCACATTCACTTGGCATTCCTGTGAAGAAATCTTCACTTGCAGGAGTTCCATCTGGTGCAGCTGGGAAGTCTTTGTCAAAATCAAATTTAACAAATAAACCTTCATCACATCCGTTAATAGTATCGAATGCAAATAAGTCTATAATATCCCAAGTTATAGCACCTGCTTCTTTTTGTGCTTTGATTTCTGATAAACCACCAGAATAGTCAACCCAGTTGATTTCTATTCCAAGTGCTTTAGCAGTAGGATCACCATACCCTAGCTTTTGAGACTCTGTATAAGCTCCACCCCATGATGCTACTGTGACAGCAAAGGCTGAAGAAGTTAGAGACACAACAAAAGAAAGAGCTAGTAATAATTTACTTATTTTTCTCATTATTCCTCCGTTTAAACGTTGATATAAATTAATTTATATAAGTAAAAGTACAACAAATAGCTAAAGTGAAGTCAACAGCTGATTTTGTCATTAAAATGTATATTAGATATATATTTTATAATGTAATTATTTTGGGTCTAACGCTCTAGCATCAGTGCTATTCCATCCAATATTTATGTCTTGACTTACTTTTAATTCTAAATTGGATGTACTGTTAGGGACTTTGAGAATAAACTCAGAGCTTCCTAAAAGATTTAATCTTACTCTTGTATGATCTCCGTGATAAATTACTTCTTCAATCTTACCAGAAAACATATTATCCATTTTTTCACTTGGATTTATCAATGCTCTTTCGGGCCTCAATGAAACAGTAGTTTTTTCACCTTTAGACTTTACTGATACAGGGTTAGCTAATATTTCTGAATTAGCTAATTTAACTTTACATTTATCTTTATCAATATCTACTATTTCTCCGTTAAAAGTATTATTTTCACCAATAAACTCTGCAACAAATGAATTTACAGGTTTTTCATAAAGCTCAGCAGGATTTGAAAGTTGTTGAACTTTTCCATCATTAAATACAGCAATTCGGTTTGACATAGTTAGTGCTTCACTTTGATCATGAGTTACATATACTACAGTAACACCAATGCTTTCATGAATATGTTTAATTTCATATTGCATACTTTCTCTTAAATTTTTATCTAATGCTCCTAAAGGTTCATCCATCAAAACAACTGCTGGATCAAATACCAATGCTCTTGCAACTGCTACTCTTTGTTGTTGACCACCTGATAGCTGAGCTGGCATTCTTGTTTCAAAACCGTTAAGTGAAACCATCGATAAGGCTTTATCAACTTTTTTATCTATTTCATCTTTTTCAACTTTTCTTACTCTTAATGGGAAAGCTAAATTTTCATAAACTGTCATATGTGGAAACAATGCGTAGTTTTGGAAAACCATACCAATACCTCTCTTATGAGGAGGAATGTTAGAAATTATATTTCCATCTAATAATATTTCACCGTGAGTTGGTGTTTCAAAACCAGCCAACATCATCAGACAAGTCGTTTTTCCTGAACCAGATGGACCAAGCATTGTTATGAACTCACCTTCTGCAATATCTAATTGAAGATCTTTAACGACAAGAACTTTACCGTCGTAACTTTTATCTACTTTGTCGAATTTTACAAACTCTGGATTTTTAGACATAAAGATGAATATAAAACATTTGTGTAAATAGATTTCAATAGCTAATTAACTCTTAATATGAAGCTCTTTTGGAAAATTACAGAACAATTCTGATCCATTCTCTGTAACTCTTATTGCCTCAGATGCTTCAACACCCCAATCACCAAACTGCATCACTGCTATCATATGAAAACAAACATTAGGCTCAAGAATTGTCATATCTCCCTTATAGATATTAAGTGTATGTTCACCCCAATCAGGAGGATAACCAATTCCTATCGAATAGCCTGTTCTAGATTTTTTTTCTATTCCGTATTTATCTAATATTTTCCAAAAAGCTTGAGCAACATCATCTGCTGTATTCCCAGGTTTTATTTGACTTATGCCTGCATTTAAAGCTTCAATTGTTTTGTTCATTGTATCAATTTTTAATTGATTAGGTTTTCCAAGTAGAACTGTTCTCGCCATCGGAGCATGATATCTCTTATAAACACCTGATAATTCAATAATTGTAGCCTCACCTTCTACAAATTTATCTTGCGTTGCTGTTAAATGTGAAGCTGAAGTACCTTTTCCTGTTGGAAGTAAAGTTGCAATACTAGAATATTCTCCTCCAAATTCCTCTGTTCCATAAAATAAAGTTTTTTGAATTTCACCAACTGCATCGCACTGCCTGACACCCGGTTTAATAACTTCCATAGCAGTTTTCATTCCTTTTTCAGAAATTTTTGCGGCAGATTTCATAAAACCTATTTCAGCATCTGATTTTACTAACCTTGCCCAATTAACTAGACGATCGCTATCTTTGATTTTTGCATTAGGTAATCCCTGCTTTATTTTTTCATAACAAAATGCAGTGAAGTAATGCGCATCCATTTCTAATCCAATGCATAACTTATCCCATTTTCTTTCTTTTATAATCTCTACCAAATTATCATAAGGATGTTTTGGCCAAGTATGGATATAATTTTCGTCATAAACTAAAATATTCTCATCTTTTAAATAAGTTTTAATATATGCGCCACCTGCATCTTGAGCCCTAACAAAACATAGAGGCTCGTCTGCATCTATATGAACAATAGCGCATTGCGCATAATAAAAAGACCAAGCATCATAACCTGTTAGGTAATTCATGTTGTTAGTGTCATGTGAGATTAAAAGATCGATGCCTTTTTCTTGCATCATTTTTTTTACTTTTGTTAATCTTTGCTTATATTCTTCTTTTGTAAACAACATTAATTTTCATTAAATAATTTACCAAATCCTTCGACAGAATTATTTTTGTTTATTTTAACAAGCGTATCCCAAATTAAAGCCTGATTGCTAGATAAAACTGTAATATTCAATTTTTTCTCTAATTTGTCAATAATTGGCAATACTGGTAAAGCAGTACAAGAAACAAAGAGAGCCTCTGCCCCATTTAAATCTATTTCGGATAGAACATTAAATAAATAATTCTGATCAACTTTTCCAATATCGTAATCGGCTTCTATATCAAAGTAAGAATTTGAAGTAACTTCATACCCTTCGTTTTTAAAATCTCTTTCAATCATAAAATCGCTTGCAAGCGCAATAAGTCCAATTCTTGGATTTGATTTGGTAACATATTTAGGATCTATTTTTGTTGAATTCATAATTTAAAAGGTGAATATATCAGAAGTTCTTTAATAATCATTAATATAAAAAATAGGTATGAATATAAAAGATACTTTCGTAGCATCCTTGGTGCCTATTTTTTTAGGCTTTGGTTTTGTAATAGCTAAACCAGCATTTGAATCTTTTCCTCCTATTCTTTTAATGGGTATCAGATTTACATTTGCTGCATCATTATTAATTTGGTGGTTTCCAATTCCAAGAGGATATTTAAAAAGAATTTTTGCTGCATCATTAGTCGCTAATACATTGCAATATAGCATTACATATACTGGTTTAGATTTAATTGATGCATCTTCAGCAGTTCTTTTGGTTCAGATGGAAGTTCCGTTTGGAGTCATTTTTGCTTACTTCATGCTTAAAGAAAAACCAACGATCAGAGCTTTGATTGGTATAGCTATCGCATTTGTTGGTGTTTATATTTTAACTGGATCTCCTAACTTGGATGGAAAATTTATTGGAATTGGACTTACGATTTTAGGATCTGCTGTATGGGCTCTTGGACAAGTTATGGTTAAACCTTTAAGTAAAGAAATAAATCCTTTAGCATTAGTTGCTTGGTTAGCATTATTCTCTGGACCAATATTAGTAATGTCATCTGCGATAATTGATGGAAATACAATTAATTATCTAACAAATGCAAAATTTGATCATTGGATTATTGCTATTTATATTGGTTTCATCATGCAACCAATTACATACGGTTGTTTCTATTATGTTTTAAAAAATAACCCACTTTATAAAGTTCTACCTATTGTGACTATGGGGATACCACCAACCGGTTTATTGGCAGCAATATTTCTTTTAGGTGAAAAACCAACTTCAGAATTATTTATAGGTGGTACAATAATCATAGTTGGTGTGATTTTAATTGTATTTACAAAAAACAAAAAGGAAGAGGAAATAAAATGAAAATTGGATTTATTGGTTTAGGTAATGTTGGAGGAAAACTTGCTGGAAGTTTATTAAGAAATAACTTTGATCTAACAGTAAGAGATATAGATGAAAATTTAACAAATCCTCTAAAAGACTTAGGTGCTAAGGTAGCAAAATCACCAAAAGAATTAGCAGAAAAAACTGATTTAATAATTACATCTCTTCCTTCCCCTGAAGTATCCGCTGAAGTGATGGAAGCTGATGACGGAATTATAAATGGACTGTCAGAGAATAAAATTTGGTTAGAAATGAGTACCACAGACGAAAATGAGGTAAAAAGAATTGGAAAAAAAGTAATAGAAAAAAAAACTATACCTATGGATGGACCTGTTAGTGGCGGATGTCATAGAGCAGCAACAGGTAATATTGCTATATTCGTGGGTGGAGAAAGAAAAGCATTTGAAAAAATTTTACCTGTATTAACTGTTATGGGGAGAAAAATATTGCACACTGGTGGGCTTGGTACAGCAAGTGTATTAAAAGTAATTACAAATTATCTAGCATCTGCGCATTTAGTTGCATTAGGTGAGGCTTGGACTGTTGCAAAAAAATCTAATTTAGATTTAGCAAAAACTTATAAAGGGATTGCTATTTCCTCTGGTAATTCATTTGTGCATGAAACTGAAAGTCAGGTTATATTAAATGGATCTTATAATATAAATTTTACAATGGATTTAGTTTTAAAAGACACAAGTCTATTTGATAATCTTGCAAAAAAACTAAATGCTCCTTTAGAAATTTCTCCACAAATAGTTAAAATTTTTAAAGATGGTCAAAAA
>CABYSJ010000008.1 GCA_902521615.1 uncultured Pelagibacteraceae bacterium
ATATTCAGATAACATAGTAGAAAAAGTTTCTTCTTGATCCAAAGCTTTACCTGTACCAACAGCAACACAAGATAATGGATCATCTGCTATATGAACTGGTAAACCTGTTTCTTTAGAAAACCTTTTATCAATATTTTTTAACAAAGCACCACCACCTGTTAAAGTTAAACCCATATCAACCAAATCAGCTGACAACTCAGGAGGTGTATTTTCTAATGCATCTTTAATTGCACCAACCATTTGTTTCATTATATCATTTAGTGCTTCTGCAGTATCTTCTTCTGTTATATTTACTTCCTTGGGGGTACCTGATCTTAAATCTCTTCCTTTAACCGGATAAGTATTTGTTCCCGTTGGTACAGCTGTTCCCATTTCTTTTTTTATTTTTTCAGCAGTAGTATCACCAATTAATAAATTATATTCTTTTCTCATATAATCTACGATTGCTGTATCCATTGAGTCACCTGCAACTCTTAAAGATTTAGAGTAAACTAATCCACCTAAAGACATTACAGCGATTTCACTTGTACCACCGCCAATATCTACAATCATTGAACCAGTTGCTTCAGAAATTGGTAGATTTGCTCCAATAGCTGCTGCAATTGGTTCTTCAATTAACTGAACTCTTCTTGCACCTGCTGCTAAAGCACTATCTTGGATTGCTTTTCTTTCAACTGGTGTTGAACCAGTTGGCACACAAATCAATATTCTGGGATTTGCGAATGTACTTCCTTTATGAACTTTTTTAATAAAATGTTTAATCATTTCTTCGGTAACTATAAAATCTGCGATAACACCATCTCTTAAAGGTCTAATTGCACTTATATTTCCAGGTGTTCTTCCAAGCATTGTTTTCGCTTCATCTCCAACAGCTAATACATTTTTTTTACCACCTTGATCAACTATCGCTACCACTGATGGCTCATTAAGAACTACACCCTGACCCTTTAAAACTACAAGTGTGTTTGCTGTTCCAAGATCAATTGCCATATCTTGGCTCCATATTTTTTTAACACTGCTAAATAACCCCATTATATCCCTCTTACTTTCTGACTTTCTTGCTCCATAGGAGCTGTTTTATCTCGTTTAATTATCATTTTATTTAATGCATTTATGTAAGCATTTGCTGATGCAACTAAAGTATCTGTATCAGCTGCCTGACCTACAGTTGTTTTGCCTTTTTCCTCAATTTTTACACTAACAGTCGCTTGTGCATCTGTACCTTCTGTAACAGCATGAACTTGATAAAGCTGCAAGTTAACATCATGAGGATACAAAGTTTTTATGCATTTAAATATTGCATCAACTGGCCCATCACCAGTTTCTGAAGCTTGTTTTACATCTCCATAAACATCTAAAGTCATTTCTGCTCTTTGTGGTTCACCAGTTCCAGCAAAAACCTTTAACGATTTTAAACTAATAGCACTAACTTTGTTATCAGTTATTAAACTATCATCTACTAAAGCAATAATGTCCTCATCATAAACATGCTTTTTCTTATCAGCTAAAACTTTAAATTTTGCGAATGCATTACTTACAACATCATCTGTAAGATCAGGATAACCTAAGCTATTCATTTTATCTTTAAATGCATGTCTGCCTGAATGCTTACCCATTACTAAAGAAGTTTGTTTAACTCCTACACTTTCAGGTGTCATTATTTCATAAGTTTGTCTATTTTTTAACATTCCATCTTGATGAATTCCTGCTTCATGAGCAAAAGCATTTTTTCCAACGATGGCTTTATTATATTGAACAGGAAATCCCGTTGCGTTTGAAACAATTTTTGAAGCTTTGCTTAAAAGTGTTGTATTAATTCCAGTTTCATATGGCATTAAATCAGGTCTTGTTTTAATTGCCATAACAACTTCCTCAAGAGCAGCATTTCCTGCTCTTTCTCCTAATCCATTTATTGTACATTCAATTTGTCTTGCTCCAGCTTGAACTCCAGCTAACGAGTTAGCTACTGCTAAACCTAAATCATTATGACAATGAGTTGATAAAATTGCTTTATCAATATTTGGAACTTTATTTAATAAAGTTTCCATAATTGTAGTAAATTCAGATGGTATTGTGTAACCAACTGTATCAGGAATATTAATTGTTGTGGCTCCATTTTTAATTGCAAGCTCTACAGTTTTACACATGTAATCCATATCGGTTCTTGTTCCATCTTCGCAGGACCACTCTACGTCATCAGTAAACTTTCTAGCGTAAGCAACATGTTTTCCAATTGATTCGTAAACATCTTCTGGAGACATATTTAATTTATGCTTCATGTGTAAAGGGCTTGTAGAAATAAATGTATGTATTCTAAATCTTGGTGCATGTTTTAAAGCTTCATAAGCTCTATCAATATCTTTTACTGAGTGTCTTGAAAGTCCTGCAGGAATAGAGTTTTTTAGAATTTTACTTACTTCTGAAACAGCTTCAAAATCCCCTGGTGAAGCTATAGGAAAACCTGCCTCAATTATATCTATACCTAACTCATCAAACACTCTAGCGATTTGAATTTTTTCTTCTAAACTCATAGACGCGCCTGGTGATTGCTCACCATCACGCATAGTAGTATCAAATATAAAGACTCTATCTTTATTGCTCATAACTAAAATTTTTAGAAAATCTATAATACAATCTATGAGAGAGATTGCAAAATAATTAGTTAAATAATCACTTTTAATCGACCAATTTAGGCTTATGAAAAAATTAATTATAAATAGACTCGATTTTAGGCATTAACCTTAAAAGTTCTCTTGTGTATTCATGGCTGGGTTTTAAAAATAAATCCTCAGTATTTGACACCTCACACAGTTTGCCATCTTTTAAGACTCCAATTCTATCGCACATTTGTCTAACAACAGGTAGGTCATGGCTAATAAATAAAATTGTTAAATTTAATTGTTCTTGTATATCTTTAAGTAAATTTAATATTTGAGCTTGGATACTTACATCCAAAGCAGAGGTAGGTTCGTCACAAACCAAAAGTCTTGGTTGTGTAGCAAGCGCTCTTGCAATTGATATTCTCTGTCTCTGTCCTCCTGAAAATTCATGTGGATATCGATCTGCAGATTTTTGAGTTAATTCTACAGACTCAAGTAAATCATAAATATAACTATTTAAATCTATATTTGATATTGATGGGTTATGAAGTGTGATTGGTTCTGCAATTATATCTTTTACTTTTAATCTTCCATTTAGTGAAGAATATGGATCTTGAAATATCATTTGAATTTGTTTTCTAAATTTCATTAATCCGGATCTATGTTTTATTTTTGTAATACAAACGTTATCAAAAAAGATATCTCCAGAAGTAGGTTTAAACAAATTTACAATCATTTTTGCAATTGTAGATTTTCCACTTCCACTTTCTCCTACTAAGCCAAAAGACTCACCTTCTTTTATATTAAAAGAAACATCATTAACAGCCATCACTGAATTCTTAGAGCTTTCTGTAAAAAAATTATCATCAAAACTTTTATTCAAATTTTTTATCTGAACTAAATCTTGATTTATAATTTCTTTCTTTGACCATCTGCTTAATATTTTGATATTATTCTCTTTTTTATTATTTTTTTCTTTTTCAACTATTACAAATCTTGAAATTTTTTTATTAGTTGGTGGAACTGAACTTACTAAACTTTTAGTATAATTTTCTTGTGGTTTAGTTAATATTTTTTTGGTTTCACCAATTTCAACTAAATTGCCGCTTTTCATAACTGCAACTCGATCTGCAGTTTCAGCTATAACTCCCATGTCATGAGTAATTAAGATGACCGCAAGGTTTCTTTCTTTTGTTAATTTTTTAATTAGTTCTAAAATCTGAGATTGAATTGATACATCTAATGCTGTTGTCGGTTCATCTGCAATTAACAATTCTGGCTCGCAACTTAGAGCTAAAGAAATTACTACTCGCTGTCTCATTCCACCTGAGAATTGATGAGGATAATTATCAAATCTTGTTTCTGCATCTTTTATGCCAACCTCTTTCAATAGATTTATAGATTTATTTTTTGCTTCCTCTTTACTTAGTTTAAGATGAGTTTGAATTGTTTCAATTAACTGTTCACCCACAGTAAGAATTGGGTTAAGTGAAGTTTGAGGATCTTGAAATATCAATCCAATTTTATTTCCTCTATATTTTACAATACTTTCAGAATTTTCGTGAATATTGAGATCACCTAAAATAACTGAGCCACTAGAAACCTTACCTGGTTCATCAATTAAATTTATAATAGCGTTTCCTACAGTGCTTTTTCCTGATCCAGATTCTCCTACTAATCCTAAAATTTCTCCTTTATTAACCTCAATATTTATATTCTTAGCAGCGTAAACTGTTTCTTTTCTCATTTGATAATCAACACTAAGATTATTTATTTTTAAAAATGTCATTTTTTTAATTTTGGATTTAAAGTATCTCTCATCCAATCCCCTAATAAATTTATTGAAAATGCTAAAATAACTAAGAAAATTGCTGGAAAAAAAGTTATCCACCATTCTCCTGAAAATAAAAAGTCATTACCAAGTCTTATTAATGTCCCTAAAGAAGGTGTTGTTGGAGGCACACCAACTCCTAAAAAACTTAAAGTAGACTCAGCTAAAATAGCAAGAGCTAAACCAATAGTTCCAATTACTAATACTGGTCTTAAAATATTTGGTAAAATATGTTTAAACATAATAATTATATTTGAAACACCGATTATTGTTGATGCTGAAACATAATCTTTATTTTTTTCGACCAAAGTTGCTGCTCTTGAAACTCTTGCAAATTGTGGCCACTCTGAAATCCCGATTGCAAATATTAAAACATAAATTGCCATTTCATCATGCATTTCTCTCGAGATTAATCCTCTTGCTATACCATCAACTAATAATGCCATCAAAATACTTGGTACTGTTAACTGAACATCAGTCAACCTCATTACTATCATTTCATATTTTCCCCCAAAAAATCCAGCGGTTAATCCCAATCCAACTCCAAGGATTAAACTAAAAATTATCGCAGAAAAACCTACAATTAAAGAAATCCTACATCCATACAAAATTGTCGACAGCATATCTCTTCCTTGTCCATCAGTGCCTAAAATAAATTTAGCAAGACCATCTTCTGTCCATGATGGTGGTGTAAAAGCATCCATCAATGAGAGAGAGGATGGGTCAAAAGGATTGTAAGGAGTTACCAGTTCAACAAAGAAAGAGCAGAAAAAAATTATAAACAAAATAGTAGATGATACAATTGCAGTAGGGGATTTGATAAAGCTATGATAAGTATCACTATCTTTTATTCTTTCCCAAGTACTTAATGATTTGTTATCCACTTGCAGCATCTCCTTTAACTCTTATTCTTGGATCAATTAAATAATAAAGAATATCAACTATAAAATTTATCATTACGAAAACAAAAGCTATAAAAACTAAATAAGCTGACATGATTGGTATATCTACGAATTGAACTGCTTGAATAAATAAGAAGCCCATGCCCGGCCATTGAAAAACAGTTTCAGTAATAATTGAAAATGCAATTAGAGTTCCAATATTTATTCCTGCTATAGTTATTACTGGTATCAATCCATTTTTTAATGCATGTTTATATTTAATACTATTTTCACTAATACCTCGAGCACGCGCAAATTTAATATAATCTGTTTGTAATATTTCCATCATCTCTGCTCGGACAAGTCTGATGATATAAGTCATTTGGAAAAGGCTTAATGTTACTGAAGGAAGTATAATTGCTTTAAGTCCTGAAACCGTTAAAAAACCTGTAGTCCAAAAACCTAAATCAACAACTTCTCCTCTTCCAAAAGAGGGTAATATTCCTAAGATTACCGCAAACAGATATATAAATAATATACCAATTACAAATGTGGGGAGTGAAACCCCCAACAAAGAGACTGCCAAAACAAAATCACTTAAAAAACCTTTTCGATTTATACCTGTATAAACTCCCAATAATGTACCAGTTACAAGTGCAATTAGTGCTGAAATAACCACAAGTTCAATGGTTGCAGGCAATCTTTCAACTATTAATTCTGAAACAGGTCTTCTTAATTGATATGAGATTCCAAACTCACCCTTAGAAGCATTAACTATAAATCTTGAAAACTGTACATGAATTGGGTCCATTAAACCAAGTGTTTCTCTCAATTCTGCTCTCTCCTCATCAGAGGTTTCTTCTCCAACCATGTTATTGATTGGATCTCCAACAAAATTAAATAAAGAGAAAGACACAAAGGCGACAACCAACATCACCAAACCAGATTGAAACAGCCTTTTAAAAAAATATTTTATCAATTTGTGAAGGTTTAAATTTACAAGCCCTTTAAATTTTTAAAGGGCTTGTAATAATTTTAAATTAGTTAAAACTAGCAGTTCTGAATAACGGTTCGTTATTCGGTCTGATAGGAACATTAACATTGCTTTTAGATGCCCAAGAAATTACTTGGTGATGTAAAGGAAGATAAGAAATATCATCTTTTACAATTTTCCAAGCTTTTGCAATTGCAGCATTTCTTTTATCTAAATCAACTTCACCTTCCATAACTCTAATTGCAGCATCAACATCAGCGTTACTAAAGTTAACTTTATTCCAGCTAGCACCAGTTTCATATAGGTAGTGGAAAACATAGTGACTGTCTAAAGTTGGAACACCCCATCCTAGCATATAGAAATCACCTTGATCATCTTTAAGCTCTTTGAAGTGTTTACTTTTAGTTTGAGCAAATAAGTTGACGTTAACTCCAATTTTACCCAACATTCCAACAACAGCAGTACATATTGCCTCATCGTTTACATATCTGTCATTAGGACATCTAAGTTCAACGTCAAAACCATTAGGATAACCCGCATCAGCTAAAAGTTTTTTTGCAGCATTAACATCGTAAGGTAATCTTTTGTCAAGATCGGCTGTATATCCATTTACACCTGGGAAAGTTATAATTCCTGCTGGTTCACTTAAACCTCTCATAACTTTTTTCTTGATCGCTTCAATATCAATTGCTTGATAGAGAGCTTGTCTTACTTCTTTTTTCTTAAATGGATTATCGCCTGTATTACCAGTTCTTAATTTGTCAGCTGCTTGATCCATACCTAAGAAAATTGTTCTCATTTGAGCTGTACTTTCAACTTTGTGACCTGAAGAAGATCCAATTCTTTTTAAATCTTGAACTGGAGCATCAGTAACTATATCAATTTCACCAGATAATAAAGCTGCTACTCTTGTAGCTGCATTTTTAATAGGCATTAATTCAATTTGAGTTACTTTTTTATCTTTCATTTCACCCCACCAATGTTTATTTCTTTTAAATACTGTCTTGGTGTTAGGCTCTCTTAAAGTTATTTTAAAAGGACCAGTTCCCATAGCATTAGTAGCAGAGAAAGTTTCTTGTCCTGCATCCCAATTTTGTGGAGACATTGCAAAGTTTTTCTCTGACCAAGCTTTAGACATTATAAAAATGTTAGACAATTGGTTCAAAAGAATAGGGTTAGGTTTACTTGTAGTTATTTTAACTGAGTAATCTCCAACCGCTTCAACATTTGAAACTGTGCTGATATATTCTTTAAAATCAGATGTTCTTTGTTTAGCTCTTAATATACTAAAAACAACATCTGCAGATGTCATTCCAGAACCATCTGAAAACTTAGCATCTTCTCTTAAAGTAAAAATCCAAGTGTTTGGATCAGTAGCTTTCCATTTTGTTGCTAAAGCAGGTCCTATTTTCATATCCAAACCTCTTTGAACTAGAGCTTCGTAAACTTGTCTAGATACTTGTGTAGTTGGACCTTCATTTTGTGCATGTGGATCTAGTGTTAAACTGTCTCCTTGCATAGACCATTTAATAGTTTTTGCCCATGCTGAAGAAAATCCGAATACTAGAACTAATGACAATAGTATTCTTACTATATTTTTAGTCTTCATTATTCCCCTCGTTTTTTAAATTTATTTAAAAAAGTATAAGTGAAATAATTGAATTATAGTAGCAATAATTTACTAATAAAATTTAACTTTTATCGCTATCAACTAATTTTTTCTTACCTATCCAAGGCATCATAGCTCTTAGTTCTGCACCAACTTTTTCAACAGGATGCTCTGCTAATTTAGCTCTCGTAGCAAGGAAGTTTTTTTGACCATTTTTGCACTCATCCATCCACTCTTTAGTGAATTTTCCAGATTGAATTTCAGCCAAAACTTCTTTCATTCTTTTTTTGGTTTCTTCTTTATTAACTACTCTGGGTCCAGATTGATACTCACCATATTCAGCAGTATTCGAAATAGAATAATTCATATTCGCAATTCCACCTTCATAAATTAAATCAACAATCAATTTAACTTCATGAACTGTCTCAAAATATGCCATTTCTGGTTCATATCCTGCTTCAACTAAAGTTTCATAACCATTTTTAATTAGTTCAACCAAACCTCCACATAATACAGTTTGTTCACCAAATAGATCTGTCTCAACTTCGTCTTTAAATGTAGTTTCAATGATACCAGACCTTCCTCCACCAACTGCTGAGGCATAAGATAATGCTAGGTCTCTTGCCTTTCCTGATCCATCTTGATGAACAGCAAATAAACAAGGAACTCCACCTCCTTTTTCATATTCACTTCTGACTAAGTGACCAGGTCCTTTCGGAGCAACCATAAAAACATCCAGATCTTTTCTAGCTTTAATTAAATCATAATGAACATTCAGCCCATGAGCAAAGGCAATACTTGTTCCTTCTCTTACTCTTTGTTCAATATGATTTTTATAAATTTCTGCTTGTAATTCATCTGGTGTAAGTATCATTACAACATCAGCCCACTCAGCAGCATCAGATAAATTCATTACTTTTAAACCTTTTGATTCTGCTTTTGCTGCACTCGACGAACCTTCTCTTAAAGCAACAACAATATCTTTTACTCCACTATCTTTTAAATTTAATGCGTGAGCATGCCCTTGACTTCCATAACCAAAAATAGCAACTTTTTTGCTTTTAATCAGATTTACATCTGCATCTTTTTCATAAAACATTTTCATATCGTCTCTCCTATTAAATTAATTAAATATTTTAGCACCTCTTGTCATAGCTACTGCCCCAGTTCTCGAAGTGCTAATAAGTCCTAAGGGCTTTAATTTTTTATTCATTTTATCTATTTCTCTTCTTAGAGCAGTTATTTGAATTACTGCTGAAGTTTTTGTTTCATCTAATATTACGGGATTAAATTTTTTACAAGCATTTAAACATTTTTGAATTTTATTTCTTTTTCCAACAACTTTAAATAATGCCATTTCTTTAAATATTACTCCTTTATCCTCTCTTTTAAATTCAGCAACTTTATGAACTGGTACTAATTTTGTTAATTGAAGTCTTATTTGATCAATAACCTGTGGTGTTCCTGTAGTAACAATTGTTATTCTTGAAATATTTTTAACTGCATCAACCTCAGCAACAGCTAATGACTCGATGTTATAACCTCGACCAGAAAATAAACCGACTACCCTTGCAAGAACTCCAGCCTCATTATCTACCCATACGACAAAAATATATGTATCTGGTTTTTGTTTCTTCGTAGGTATGCTGTAAGCTGACTTTGATTTCGGCATTATGATTATACTAAGGCTTTGCCTTTTCCTTTGATTTTATTTTCCTCTTGATCATTTGGACCTAAAATCATTTGGTTATGTGGTTTTCCAGACGGGATCATTGGAAAACAATTCTCATTAGGATCCACATGGCAATCAAAAATAACTGGCCCATCATAATCAATCATTTCTTGAATTTTGTAATCCAGATCAGCTGGATTATCTGCTTTAATTCCTTTGCATCCATAAGCTTCTGCCATTTTCATAAAATCAGGTAATGCTTCGGAGTAACTCTCAGAATAATTTTTTTCATGAAGCAACTCCTGCCATTGCCTAACCATTCCCATATATTGATTGTTTAAAATAAATATTTTTATTGGAAGGTTGTATTGAACTGCCGTAGACATTTCTTGCATGGTCATTAATACTGAAGCCTCTCCTGCAATATCTATCACAAGTTTTTCAGGATGAGCAATTTGTACACCAACCGCTGCTGGCAATCCATAGCCCATAGTTCCTAATCCACCAGATGTCATCCATCTGTTTGGTTTGTTAAATTTATAATGTTGAGCAGCCCACATTTGGTGTTGTCCAACCTCTGTAGTAACATAAGTATCTTTATTCTTGGTTAATTCATAAAGTCTTTGAACAGCATATTGAGGTTTTATACTTTCATTACTATTTATAAAATTAAGAGAATCTTTTTTTCTCCATTTTTCAATTTGTTCCCACCACTTAGCTATATTTGATTTATTTGACTTGCTATGACCATTTTTTCTTTTAGCAATTGTCTTATTAATTTTACTGATAACACTCGTAACGTCCCCAACTATTGCAAGATCTACTTTGATAATTTTATTAATTGATGATGGATCTATATCAACATGAACCTTTTTAGAATTTGGTGAAAACTCGTCAATTTTTCCAGTAATACGATCATCAAATCTTGCGCCAATATTAATTAATAGATCACAATCATGCATAGCATTATTTGCTTCATAAGTACCATGCATACCAAGCATTCCTAAAAATTGATTATCATCTCCAGGGTAAGCACCTAATCCTTGAAGTGTTGAAGTTATAGGAAAACCAGTTAGCTCAACAAATTCTCTTAAAGCCTGACTTGCTTTTGGTCCTGAATTAATTACTCCTCCACCACTATAAATTATTGGTTTTTTAGCTTTGCTTAATAATTTTACTAATTGATCAATTTGATCTTGAGAAAATTTATTATGAGATTTTCCATTTAATTTTTTTTCTTTATTTGGTTTTTTATATTTTGCTTTTGCAAACTGAATATCTTTTGGAATATCAATCAAAACTGGTCCAGGTCTTCCAGTTGTTGCAACTCTAAAAGCTTCATGCATAACTTTTGAAAGATCATTTATATCTTTAACTAACCAATTATGTTTCGTACAAGGTCTTGTAATTCCTGTAGTATCACATTCTTGAAATGCATCTGTTCCGATTAAATGTGTTGGAACTTGACCAGAAATACAAACTAATGGAACAGAGTCCATATATGCATCTGTTAAAGCTGTAACAACATTAGTTGCTCCAGGACCTGATGTAACTAATACTACACCTGGTTTTCCTGATGATCTCGCATAGCCTTCGGCTGCGTGACCAGCACCTTGTTCATGTCTAACTAAAATATGTTTTATAGTAGGATGATTTTTTAATTCATCATAAATTGGTAACACTGCACCACCTGGATAGCCAAAGATATGTTCTACCTTTTGGTCCTCAAGACATTTGAACACAATTTCTGCTCCAGTTAATAATTTTGGCATTAGGCAATCTAGCTGAAGTTGTGCTCATTGGTCAAGTTTAAGAATGAGTATTTTAAATTTTTTTCAAAAAATTATTTATGTCTTGTGGCTTTAGCTTCATCCAGTTCATCATGTTGCCTCTAGCCCAAGTACTTTGTCTTTTGGCGTATTGTCTAGTTTTTATGGCTATTTTTTCTTTAGTATCATTCAAATCTTTTTGTTTTTTCAAATATTCTCTAATTTCATTCACTCCAATGGCCTTGTTAGCGCTTTTATCTTTTCTAACCCTTAGCTTTGTGAAATCTTTTACTTCTTTTAGTGCTCCATTTTCTATCATCTCACTTATTCTTAGATTGATACGCTCAATTAATTCTTGTCTAGGAAAATCAATATAAACTTTAAAAAAATCATCTTCCGCAAAGTTTGATTTTGTGTTTTTAAACCATTCAGTTAGAGATTTTTTTGTAAACTTTTTGACTTCATAAGCTCTGATGGATCTTTGAGTGTCCGTAGGGTTTATTTTTCCTCCAGAGGATGGATCTAATTTTAATAGTTTTTCATAAAACTTCTTTTGTCCAAGTTGTTTTTGTAAATCTCTTATTTCATTTCTTAATTTTAATGAAATATTTGGTATTTTAACTAAACCATCAGTTAAAGCTTTAAAGTATAAACCTGTACCCCCAACAAGAATTGGAGTTTTTTTTCTTTTTTGAACTTCCTTAATTTTTTTTATTACTAGCTTAAGCCAATCACCTGTCGAAAAGTTTTTTGTTACATTATGAAAACCATATAAGTGATGTTTTATTTTCTGATATTTTTTCGGATCTGGTCTAGCTGACAAAATTTTAAGCTCTTTGTATACTTGCATACTATCTGCATTAATAATCTCTCCATCGACTTTTTTTGCAACTTTAATTGCAAAACTTGATTTTCCTGATGCTGTCGGTCCAGATATTAGTATTATCTTGGATTTTAAATCCATTATTAGTCTAGCTTAACACCAATGTATCTTCGTTGATTTTGATTGTTGTAAATAGCAAGTAAAACTGTCTTTTGATTTGAATTAAGAACTTCTTTAGTAATATTTCTTAAGTCTTCTGCTGATCTGATTTTTTTCTTCTGAGCTTCAACAATAATACTGTTGAGCTCTATTGAATTTGCTACAGGGCTGTTGTTTGCAATTTTTGTTATCACAAGTCCTGTTGTCTGATTTGGTAAATTTCTATTTTTAATATCTTCTTTAGTTAATGGTCTTACTACAATTCTTAGACTTTCAATTATTTCTTCTTTATTTTGTTTTTGAGTTTCTTGATTTTTGCTTATTTTGAAATCATCTGAAGTTTCTAATCTTCCTAAAATAACATTTTTGACAATTTCTTTTTTTTCTCTCCAAATTTTAACTTCAACTTTTTTTCCAACTTCTGTTCTAGCAACAATTGCTGGAAGTTCTTTCATTTGATTTATTTTTTCTCCATTAAATTCTAAAATAATATCACCAGCTTGAATTCCTGCTTTTTCTGAAGGACTATTTTCTGCAACACTTGCAACAAGTGCTCCTCGTGCTTTGTCTAATTTTTCAACTTCAGCAATTTCTTTTGTTACATCTTGAATTCTAACTCCCAACCATCCTCTTTTTGTTTCACCAAATTCGATTAATTGTTTAATTACAATTTGAGCACTGTTAGATGGTATAGAAAATCCAATTCCAATAGAACCATTACGTCCAAGAATTGCTGTATTAATTCCAATAACATTTCCCTCCATATCAAATAATGGACCACCTGAATTTCCAGAATTGATAGAGGCATCTGTTTGAATAAAATCCTCATATCTTGATAAACCAATCGATCTATTTCTAGCTGAAATAATTCCAGCAGTAACAGTTCCACCTAAACCAAATGGATTTCCAATTGCCAAAACCCAATCCCCAATTCTTGCTTTATCTGAATCTCCAAATGCCACAGGGATAAATTTTTCATCTGTTTCTAATTGTAAAACTGCAATATCCATAAGTGGGTCAGCACCAAGAACCTTTGCTTTGAATTCTTGATCCCCATTTACTCTAACAATAATATCGTCTGCATCTTGGATTACATGATTATTTGTAACAACAATTCCTTTTTCATCAATTATAAATCCAGAACCTAATGCTGCTGATTGTCTTTCCTGAGGTGTTCCAAATTCTTTAAACATATCCTCAAAAGGAGATCCTGGAGGAAATTGAAAAGGAAAAGGATTAGAATTTGTTGTGATAGTAGTTGTTGTAGAAATGTTTACAACAGATGGCATTAATTTTTCTGCAAGATCTGCAAAGGAAGCAGGGACTGGTTTAGAATTTACATTCAATGAAAAAGTAAGTGAAATAACTAGTGTTAAGAATATAAATTTAATCTTATTCATATTAGCTCTTAATATAATAAATAATTATAAAACCTATTACTGCAAAAATAAGTCCACCTGATCTAAGCTGACTATCTTTAACAAGTTCTAATTTTTTCAACATACTTTTCATTTTTGCTGGAAATAAGGCGTACAAAATTCCCTCGATAAAAAAGAAAAGACCAAAAGCTATAACTAGCTCACGCATTTAAGAATTATTGTTGGATTTCAGGTTTTATATTTCCAAAAAATTTAAAAAATTCACTATCGGGTGATAAAATTAATGAAGTTTCTCCACCAATAAGAGCTTTTTCATATGCCTGCATAGCTCTGTAGAAAGCAAAAAATTCTGGATCTTGACCAAAGGCGTCAGCAAATATTTTATTTCTTTGTCCATCACCTTCCCCTTTCATGATCTCAGATTGTTTTTGAGCATCAGCTAAAATTACTGTAACTTCTTTATCTGCAGTTGATGTGATTGTAACTGCCATCTCTGCACCTTTTGCTCTAAATTCTTTTGCTTCTCTTTCTCTTTCAGTCTGCATTCTTCTATAAATTGCATCACTGTTAGCTTGAGGTAGATCTGCTCTTTTAATTCTGACATCAACAATATTAATTCCAAAGTTTTGTGCTTCGTTGTTTACACCCTCTTTAATTAATGCCATTTGCTTAGATCTATCTTTAGATAGTAATGTTTGTAATTCTTCTTGACCTAATACATTTCTAATTCTTGAGTTTATAATTGTCGATAATCTAGATCTTGCAACTCTTTCATTTCCAACTGAAATATAAAACTTTAGTGGATCAACGATTTGAAATCTCGCAAATGCATCAACAATTAAACGTTTCTGATCTGATGCAATAACCTCTTCAGGTGGTGCATCTAAGTTTAAGATTCTTTTATCTAAATAAACAACGTTTTGAATAAATGGAATTTTAAAATTTAAACCTGGTTTCATTATTATTCTTTTTGGATCACCAAACTGAAGAATAATTGCTTGGTTAACCTCTTTTACAATTATTACTGATAAAAAAGCTACAACACCAATTGCAACTAATACTCCTGCTAATATTTTTCCAGCTTTCATTTTAATTTGTCGCTTTCTTTTTTAATTCAGGCAAAGGTAAGTATGGAACTACACCTGAACCTGCATTTTTTTCTATAATTACTTTATCTATATCAGCTAAAACTTTCTCCATAGTTTCTAAATACATTCTTTCTTGAGTAACTGCTTTTGCATTTTTATACTCACTGTAGATTGCTATAAATCTACTCGCTTCACCTTCTGCTTTTGCAACAACTTCCTTTTTATATGCTTCTGCTGCTTGTAAAATTTTTTGCGCTTCCCCTCGTGCTCTTGGTATTACATCATTTGCATAGGCTTCAGCTTCATTTTTTGATCTTTCCATGTCTGCTCTTGCAGCCTGTACATCCCTAAATGCATCAATTACTTGATCAGGTGGGTCAGCTTTTTGAGTTTGCACTTGTGTAATTTGAATTCCACTTTCGTAATCATCTAAAATAGTTTGAATAATTTCTTGAGTTTCAAGCTCAATTTTAGATCTTCCCTCTGTTAAAATTGGTTGAATATCACTTTTTGCTATTACTTCTCTCATCGCAGTTTCGGCAGCCGCTTTAACAGTTCCTTCTGGATCTTGAATTTTAAATAAAAAATTACCAGCGTCTTTAATTACCCAAAATACTGAAAAGTCTATATTAACGATATTTTCATCTCCAGTTAACATCAAGCTTTCTTGTGGTACGTCAGCAACCCCACCACCTGTGGAGAAACCACTGTCTCTCTCAGATCTAAAACCAATATCCATTCGGTTAACCTTAGTGACTTTTGGAGTTTGCACAGTTTCAACAGGAAAAGGTATATGATAGTTCAAACCAGGTTGTGTAGTTTTTACAAACTTTCCAAATCTTAATACAACACCTTGTTCATCAGGTAATACTCTATAAAGTCCGCTTGCTAACCATACAAAAACTAAAACTAATAAAATTAAACTTATTGATTTTCCTCCTGAAGTTTTTCCACCAGGTAAAAATCTTTTAATTTTATCTTGAAGGTCTCTGATTAATTCGTCGACATTTGGTGGTGTCGGACCTCTTCCTGATCCATTACCACTGCCACCTCCACCAGGAGGTGCTCCCCAAGGACTTTGACCTTTAAAATCGTCTGACATATGCCAAAGTATATAGTGTCTTTATTGCAAAAAACAAGTAATGATACTTTTATGTATGATAAAAAACCTGAACTTAGTGCCGCAATGAAAAGTAAGCTAGAACCTAAAAAATTCACTAAAAATCCTATTCTTGGAACTAAGTTTACAATTGCAATCTCTAGTGCAAAAGGCGGTGTTGGAAAATCTACATTTGCAACGAATCTTGCTTTAGCTTTGAAAAAAGTTGGATGCAAAGTTGGTCTTTTAGATGCAGATATTTATGGTCCATCAGTTCCTAAAATGTTTGATATTAGTGAAAAACCAAAAAGTGATGGTCAAAAATTAGATCCAATTATCAAATACGATATTCAATGTATGTCGATTGGTTTTTTAGCTGATCAACAAACTCCAATGATATGGCGTGGTCCTATGGTTACAAGTGCAATTAAAACTTTTACTCAGAAAGTAAATTGGAAAGATTTAGATTTTATTATAGTTGATATGCCTCCAGGAACTGGTGATACTCAGCTTACTTTTTCTCAAGAAATAAAAATGGATGGTGCAATAATAGTAAGTACACCTCAAGAAGTAGCTCTTTTAGATGTTAAGAGAGGAATTAAAATGTTTGATAAACTTGGAGTTAAGATTTTGGGTTTGGTTGATAACATGAGTTTTTTCATTGGAGACGATGGAAAAAAATATAAGATTTTTGGAGAAGGTGGGGTTAAAAAAACTGCAGAAGAATTTCAAAAAGAATTTTTGGGTGAGATTCCAATTAATCCTGAAGTTGGTAAAACTGGAGATGAAGGCAAGCCAATTGTGGAAACTGACCCCGAGCATGAAATTTCTAAAATATATTTAAATTTTGCTGAAAAAATTAAATCAACTTATCTTTAAGATCAAAAGCAGTCATTAATTCATTCCACTCTCTTTTAGACAGGCCTGAACTTTCAACATCTACATTCTCACCTTTAATAAGTTTTTGAATAATTAACTTTCCTTTTGCAGAAACCTCGGTGCCACCAACTCTATAATCCATAAAAGCATCATAAGTAATAGGAACCCATTTCTTTACAGTATCCAGCATTATATCAGCATAAACTCTAATTTCATATTGAGCATGACTATCAGCTCTTAATCTTAAAAAGTTCATTAAATTTAATAGATCAGTTTTCCAATACCATTGAGTATAGGTGTTTAGTGTTAAATTCATTCTTGCAAGCTCTCTTGCTAAACCTTTTTTATTTTCATCAATAGTTGATCCATCAAATCTTTCATTAAGCATAGTCTCGTAATTATCGTAAGTTCTCTCTGCATCACTTTTTAAAAGTTCTAAAACTTCCTCTGCTTGTTTTCCTTCCAGTACATCACCTCTACCCTGTCTGTTACTAATTGATTGAGCAGCTAAATTTTCTTGTGATGGCAAATAAAATTCTTTATCTAAAATTGAATACCTTGCAGAATATTCATTAACATTTGCAGTTCTGTGTCTAATCCATTGTCTGGCAATAAATATTGGAAGCTTCACATGGTATTTAATTTCACACATTTCAAATGGCGTACTGTGCCAGTGCCTCATCAAATATTTTATTAAACCTTTATCAGTTGAAACTTGTTTAGTTCCTTTTCCGTACGATACTCTGGCTGATTGAACTATAGATGTATCATCACCCATATAATCAACAACTCTTACAAAACCATGATCTAAAGCTGGAATTGCTTCATATAGGATTTTTTCGAGCTCAGGAGCAGTAACTCTTTTTGTTTGATTGCTTTGAGATTGTTGATTTTTTATTTCTTCTTGTTGTTCTTTAGTTAATTTCATGATTGTTGTTGAATCTGTTGTAATTACTTTTATATTAATAATGTTGGTTTTCCAACTACGACGATAAACGAATTTCGTAATAACCATTGCGGACGTGGGGGCAGTACCCACCACCTCCACCATTACAACTTATGGGGGTGAACTAGATTCGACGGGTGACTAAAGGCTATTCTTTCGTTCGGGATTGTTCCACCGTAACGGGCTATTTTATAATTGCTAACGAAAGTTACGCACTTGCTGCCTAATTAACTTGGTTAATTAAGCAAACGGGGTCTGGGGCACCTGGCAACAGAACGCCCCCTATTTAATTTAATTTTTTTTTAATTTCAGCTTGAGCGGCAGCTAACCTTGCAATAGGCACTCTATAAGGTGAACAAGAGACATAATTCAATCCTGCATTAGAGCAAAAAGATATACTATGAGGATCTCCTCCATGCTCTCCACAGATACCTAGCTTTAGATTTTTGTTTTGTTTTCGTCCTTTTTCTACTGCTATTTCAACTAAATCTGAAACTCCTTCATCTATTGAAACAAAAGGGTCAACAGAAAATATTTTGTTTTCTAAATAATCATTTAAAAATTTTCCACTATCATCTCTACTGATCCCAAAAGTAGTCTGAGTTAAATCATTTGTTCCAAAACTAAAGAATTCTGCGTGCTTAGCAATCTCCTTTGCTTTTATTGCCGCTCTAGGTAATTCAATCATCGTTCCTACTAAAAATTCTATTTTCAATTTATTTTCTTGTTGAACTTGACTAGCAGTTCTAATTACTAATTCTTTCATTATTTTAATCTCAACCTCTGTAGATACTAAAGGTATCATTATTTCAGGAAATGCAGATTTAATTTTATTTTTTTTGAGGTAAGCCAAAGCCTCAAATATTGCTTTGCATTGCATTTCATAAATTTCAGGAAAAGATATTCCCAGACGACATCCTCTATGACCTAACATAGGATTTTGCTCATGGAGCTCTTCAATCCGAGACTCAACCTCTTTAACTGGGAGATTAACTATACTAGCAACCTCATTAATTTCCTTTTCTGTGCGTGGTAAAAATTCATGTAATGGTGGGTCCAACAATCTAACCGTGACTGGCAATCCACTCATGATTTTAAAAATATCTATAAAATCTTTTCTTTGATGCGGTAACAGTTTTGCTAATGCTATTGCTCTGTCTTCTTTTGTTTTAGATAATATCATTTCTCTTACAGATAAAATTCGTTCTTCGTCAAAAAACATATGTTCAGTTCTGCATAGTCCAATACCCTCTGCACCAAAATCTTTTGCTGTTTTGGTATCTTTTGGTGTCTCTGAATTAGTTCTTACTTTTAATTTTCTAAAACTATCTGCCCAAGACATTAACTTGGAAAAATCACCAGATATTTCAGGCTTCACAGTTGAAACACTTCCAGCAATAATTCTTCCCGTTGATCCATCTATTGTAATTATATCTCCCTCTTTAATCTCAATTGAAGAAGTTTTAAAAGATTTTTTTTCATAGTTTATGTCAATTTCACTTGATCCTGATACGCATGGTCTACCCATACCTCTTGCAACAACAGCTGCATGACTTGTCATTCCTCCTCTGGCAGTCAAAATTCCTTTGGCAGCATGCATTCCTTGTATATCTTCTGGTGAGGTCTCTACTCTAACCAAAATTGTATCTTGCATCATTGCGGTTAATCTTTCAGCCTCTTCTGATGTAAATACAACTTTACCACTGGCTGCACCTGGTGATGCTGGCAATCCATTTGCTATTACATTAATTAAACTTTTTTCATCCAAAGTAGGGTGTAAAAGTGTGTCTAAAGAATTTGGGTCAATTCTTAATACAGCTTCCTTTTTAGAAATTAATTTTTCTTTAACCATATCAACTGCAATTTTGACTGCTGATTTTGCTGTTCTTTTTCCTGATCTTGTTTGAAGCATCCATAATTTACTATTTTCAACTGTAAACTCTACGTCTTGCATATCTTTGTAATGCATCTCTAATTTTTTCAAAATTTTTTTAAGTTCTTTAAAGACTTTAGGCATAGATTCTTCCATTGATAATTCTTTTACTTTAGCTTCTCTGCTAGCTTTTTTAGTAATATATTGAGGTGTCCTTGTTCCTGCCACAACATCTTCACCTTGCGCATTAATTAAATACTCACCATATATTTGATTTGATCCATCTGATGGATTTCTTGTAAACACAACACCTGTTGCACAATCATCTCCCATATTTCCAAAAACCATTGATTGAACATTTACAGCAGTTCCCCACTCAGCTGGAATTTGATTTAATTTTCTATAAACTTTTGCTCTATTACTTTCCCACGATAAAAATACTGCACTTATTGCTCCTAACAATTGTTCATAAACATCCTGTGGAAAATCTTTTTTTGCCTTTTCTCTTACTGTTCTTTTAAAATCTTCAATTAATCCATCCCAATCACTCTCATCTAAATCTGTATCTAACAAAACACCTTTAGTAAGTTTATAATTTTCAATTAATTCCTCAAAATGATAGCTTTCAACTCCCATTACAACATTTCCATACATTTGAATGAATCTTCTGTAGCTGTCCTTAGCAAATCTTCCTTTTGAAGTTTTAATTGCTAAAGCTTTAACTGTTTTATCGTTCAGACCCAGGTTTAAAATAGTATCCATCATACCTGGCATTGATACTCTTGCGCCAGAACGTACAGACAATAAAAGTGGATTTTTTAAGTCTCCAAATTTTTTCGAAACAGCTTTTTCTATAAATTTTAATTCTTTTTTAATCTGAGAAATTAAATTTTTATTTAATTTCTTTTTATCTTTATAAAAAATTTCACAAACTTTTGTAGATATTGTAAAACCAGGAGGTACTGGAAGACCCATTCTTCCCATCTCAGAAAGATTAGCACCTTTTCCTCCCAAAAAGTTTTTAGGATTTTTAATTTTTTTACTATCCTTAGAATTAAAGTTTAATATAAGTTTTTTCATTAATTGGAGTCTATTAGAGAAAAATTAACATAATTGTTGAACGTTTTACACATCATTTGGATTAGTTCCAGCCTATTTTTCTTTATGACCGGATCATCTTCGTTCACAATTACGTTGTCAAAAAATTCAAAAACCTCTCTTTTGATGCCAGCTAAATTGTCCAACGTTTGAACATAATTTTCATCTTTATTAATGCCTGAAAAATATTTCCTTAAATCACTAATTTTTTTAAATAGATTTTTTTCTAACTCAGTTTTAAAAATACCAGGATCAGTTGTATTTGATAATTCTATTTTATCTTTTTTTAATTCACCGTCTAAAATGTTTAAGGCCCTTTTATAGCTTGCGATGATATCTAAACCATTTGGTTTGTTAATAATTTTATTTAAATGTCTGGCTTTATTAAAAATAATAACAGATTGATCTAAGTTAAAAGAACTAGTTGATGCTTGAATTATATCATTTCTAATATTTTCTTCCTTCATGTGATATTTTAATCTATCCATTAAAAAATCTGATAATTCATTTTGTAGAGATTGGTTATCAATTTTAAAACCTTGATCTAAATACAGGCTTGAAGAATAATTAATTAGATCTTTTATTTTAAAATCTTTTTTATTTTCAACTATTATTCTTATTACCCCCAATGCTAATCTTCTTAGAGCATACGGATCTTTAGAACTTGTTGGCTTTTGATTTAAACCAAAAAAACCAACTAAAGTATCTATCTTATCGGCCAAAGAAAGGGCTATGCTAAATGGTTTTTTTGGAACTCTTGAACCTAAGCCTGTAGGTAAATATTGCTCACTTATTGCCAAAGCTAAATCTTTGTCAAAACCTTGTGCGTTAGCAAAATAACCTCCCATTACACCTTGGAGTTCTGGAAATTCACCCACTAGTTCTGATAATAAATCAACTTTACAAATTGATGCTGACAATTCAACTTTTTCTTTACTGATTAAAAGTTCATCAGATATCATTCCACCCAATTTTCTCATTCTTTGGGCTTTATCGAAATAACTTCCTAATCCTTTAAAATAATTCATTGATTTTAATTCAGTAACTTTTTTGACCATGTTTTGCGATTTATCTTTTTTCCAAAAAAATTCAGCGTCACTTAATCGTGCTTCAACTACTCTTTCATTTCCTAATTTAATTAATCCCTTTTTGTCTTTTTTGTTTGCAACCACTAAAAACTCATTGGTAATATTTTCTTTATTATCAAATATAGGAAAATATTTTTGATGGTATTGCATGGTAATAATTAATATTTCTTTTGGAATATTTAAAAATTTCTTATCAAATTCACAAAGAAGGATATTTGGTTGATCTGTTAAATCTACAACTTCATTAAGTAATCTAGGATTATGTTGAATCTTAATATTTTTATGTTTTAATATATTGTTGAATTTTTTTTCAATTAACTTTTTTCTTTCATTGTGATCAATGATAATGTCAATTTTTTTAAAAAAACTTTTATAATTTTTAAATTCTAAGAATGACTTTTTATTTTCCTCAAATTCTTTATCAATAAAAGTTGAGTTAGAAGATGTTAGGTGATGAAAATTAAAATTTAACTTTTTTTTATCAAATACAGCTAGAATTGACTTTAATGGTCTTCCCCAATTTAGGTCAAAAGTTCCCCAATACATTGATTTTTTCCATTGAATTTTATTTAATAATATTGGGATAAATTCCTCTAGTAATTCATGTGTGTGCAATTTTTTTGATTTTGTCTTGAAAAAATAGAATTCTCCTTTGTCTGTTTTCTTTTGGTAGAGATCCTTTTTTAAGATCTTATTTGACCTAACAAACCCCTCGAGTGCTGAATCTGGTGACTTAATATTTGGACCTTTAATCTCCTCAGATTTTACTACAACATTTTTTTGAACACCTTCAAACAATACCACTAATCTGTTTGGTGTTGAGTATGATGAGCTTTTTTTGAATAAAATTGATTTTTCTAAAAAAAAATCATTAAAACTTTTAAGTAAATCTTCCCTTAAGTTTTGTTGAAGATTTGAAGGTATTTCTTCACTAAATAATTCTAAAAAAAACTCTGACATTATTTTTGACTATCTAACCAAACGCCTGCTGCAGATTTTGTAATATCTCTTATTCTGGCAATATAACCTGCTCTTTGTGCAACACTGATGGCACCTCTTGAGTCTAAAATATTAAACACATGACTGGCTTTTAAGCATTGATCATATGCTGGTAAAGAAACTTTTTTTTCTACTAAATCTTTTGCCTCGGACTCATGCATTTCAAACATTTTCAAAAGTGTTTCGACATTCGCGTGTTCAAAATTGTATGCTGAAAATTCTTTTTCGGCCTGATGAAATACTTCGTGATATTTTATACCTTCATCATTCCACAATAAATCATAAACGTTTTTTTCTTTTTGAGTGAACATACAAATTCTTTCTAAACCATAAGTGATTTCAACTGATACAGGTTTACAATCAAATCCAGCCATTTGTTGAAAATAGGTGAATTGAGTAATTTCCATTCCATCACACCATACTTCCCATCCCAATCCTGCAGCACCTAATGTTGGACTTTCCCAATCATCTTCAACAAACCTTATATCATGATCATTATGATCTATTCCTATAGTAGATAAACTATTTAAATAAAGTTTTTTTATGTTTTCAGGGGAAGGTTTAATTAAAACTTGAAATTGATAATAGTGTTGCAACCTGTTTGGATTATCTCCATATCTTCCATCTGTAGGTCTTCTTGATGGCTGTACATAAGCTGCTTTCCATGGTTTAGTTCCAAGTGATCTTAGAGTAGTAGCTGGATGAAAAGTTCCTGCACCAACCTCCATATCATAAGGCTGAAGAATAATGCATCCTTTTTTACTCCAAAATTTCTGAAGATTTAAAATTGTATCTTGGAATGTTTGAATTTTTTTTTTTTCTTTTTTTGCTTTAGAAACCATATCTTTGCCAAATTGATCTTTCATCTAAAATACTTGCTATTTGATCTACTTGATTGCTGGATGAAGAAAGTTTTTGACTTAACCATCCTTTTGATTTTTCAAATTTTTTAATAATTACATCTTCACCAAATTTATCCTTTAATATTTCATGTGCGTTACCTATTCCGTCAATTAATCCTAAATTTTTTGCTTTACTACCTGACCAAAACTCACCTGAAAAAAGTTCTACATCAGATTTGTTTAATTTTGATCCTCTGCTTTTTTCAACAACATCTATAAAGTCTTTATGAAGATCCAATTGAATATTTTTTAATCTTTCAATATCCTCGTTTTTTTCTTCTAAAAATGGATCAAGTGTACTTTTATTTTTACCAGCAGTATGAATTCTTCTTTCAACCCCAATTTTTTTTATCAACTCAGTAAATCCAAAAGAAGAATATATCACTCCTATAGATCCAATTATTGAACTTGAATTTGCATAAATTTCGTCCCCAGCACAAGAAATCAAATAACCTCCAGAAGCTGCTACGTCTTCAGCGAATACAATAACTTTTTTTTTGTGTTTTTTTGCTTGTTGTCTAACAAAACTGTAGATTAAATGAGATTGAACTGGTGATCCTCCTGGAGAATTGATTGATATAGCAACACATGCCGCTTTTTTGAGAGAAAAAGCCTTTTTAATTAGTTCTTCTTGACCTGCAAAATCAATACCTTGTTTAAATTTTCCTGCATTACCAATAACCCCACTTAATTTTAAGTGAGCAACAATTTTTTTCTTTTTAAAAAAAGAGAACATAGGTAAGTCTTATAGAATTATTTATTGAATATAAAGACTACTTATAATTGAAGAAATTGGTGCGTCAATTGATAAGTAATATATATAAACAAATTATACTAATTTAAAAATGTTATGGGAACAGTTGTACAGCTTAAAAATCAGATAAATGATTCATATTTTCAGCTTAAAGACTCAGTTGAAGAAAAACTAGTTTTAACCGAGGAAAAAATAAAATCAAAATTATCTAGTGACGTACAGCTGGTTCAAAAAATGACAGATTATCATATAGAAACCGGAGGAAAAAGATTAAGAGCTTTACTAACATTGGGTAGTGCAAAATTATGCGGTTACTCTAAAGGCTCAAGAGATATAAATTTAGCTGCGTGTGTTGAATTAATCCACAGCGCAACGCTGATGCATGATGATGTAATTGACGAAGGCACTGTTAGAAGAGGGAAAGAAACTTTAAACAAAGTTTGGGATAATCATTCGTCAGTTTTAATAGGAGATTATCTATTGAGTAGATGTTTTGAAATGATGGTAGAAGATGGAAACCTAGAAGTTTTAAAATTATTATCGTCTACTTCATCTAAAATTGCTCAAGGAGAAGTTCTGCAACTTCAGCACAAAGGTGAAGTTGATATGCTGGAAGAAACATATCTAAAAATAATCTCAGCTAAAACTGCTGAATTATTTGCAGCAGCAACTAAAGTTGGTGCAATTTTATCTGATGCAGAAAATAAAGAAAAAGATGCTTTAGAATTTTATGGAAGAAACTTGGGATTAACTTTTCAAATAGCTGACGACACACTAGACTATAATGCTGAGCTCAAACTATTTGGTAAAAAAATTGGTCAAGATTTTTTTGAAGGAAAAATTACCTTACCAATAATTTTACTTTTTCAAAAATTAGAAAATGATGAAAAGAAAATTTTATCAAATATATTTAAAAAAGATTTAAGAACAAAAGATGACTTTAATGAAATTATTGCTCTTATAAATAAGTATAAAATAATTCAGGAATGCTATCAAAAAGCACAGCACTATATAAATTTAGCCTCAAATTCTCTAAGTGTATTTAAAGATTCTGAAGAAAAAAATATTCTTAAAAGATTAACATCATTTAGTTTATCAAGAAATTTTTAAGGACTTAATAAAGACTTTTTCCACTTCCCGGAGTTATCTTTATTATATTTTAATCTCTCGTGGATTCTGTTCTCACCATCTAGCCAAAATTCAATACTATCTGGAGATAAAATCCATCCAGACCAGTGACTTGGTCTTGGTACATTTGATTTGTTGCTATATTTTTTTTTGTAATCTTGTATAGATTTTAACAATTGTTCTCGCGAATTTAACTCTTCACTTTGCTTAGAAGCCCATGCTCCAATCCGACTTTCATATGCTCTAGACGAATAATATTTATCTGCAATCTGATCAGAAACTAATGATACCTTTCCATTAATTCTTATTTGTCTTAGTAGACTTTTCCAATGGAAACACATCGCAGCATACGGATTTTCTTTTAATTCGTTTCCCTTTTGACTATTTAAATTTGTATAAAATACAAATCCATCTTTGTTGAAATCTTTAAGTAAAACCATTCTAACTGAAGGAATATTATTTTTATCTGATGTGGCCAAAGCAACAGCGTTTGGATCATTTGGCTCAGTTTTCTTTGCTTCCTCCATCCATTCATGAAATAAATGAATTGGATCATCTATATCAAGAAAGCAACTATTAAGACCTAAAGAGTTTTTTTGATTCATAATTTAAACAAAATAATCTATATAATATAAATAATGTCATTTAATACTTTTGGAAAGCTATTTCGTTTCACAACTTGGGGAGAGTCTCATGGGCCTGCAATTGGTTGTATTGTTGATGGTTGTCCTCCAAACATAAATCTTAAAGAGCAAGATATTCAAATAGAATTAGACAAAAGAAAACCAGGACAATCTAAATTTACAACTCAGAGAAAAGAGGATGATAAAGTTCAAATATTGTCAGGAGTATTTGAGGGTAAAACTACAGGAACACCTATTTCTCTAATAATCTACAACAAAGATATGAGATCCAAAGATTATAGTAATATTAAAGATAAGTTCAGACCAGGTCATGCAGATTTTACTTATTTTAAAAAATATGGAATTAGAGACTATAGAGGTGGTGGCAGATCTTCTGCTAGAGAAACTGCAGCAAGAGTTGCGGCCGGCGCAATAGCAAAAGTTGTACTTCAAAAAAAATTAGGTAAAAAATTTAAAGTAATTGGTGCAGTAACTCAGCTAGGAATTCTTGGTTGTGATACAAGTCAATGGAATGATAAAGTAATTTCCAAAAATCCATTTTTTTGTCCAGATAAATCAATGATTAAATTATGGGAAAAATATTTGCTTGGTGTAAGAAAATCAGGATCCTCATGTGGAGCAGTGATTGAAATAAGAGCAAGAGGTATCCCAGTTGGTTTAGGTGCGCCAATTTATTCAAAATTGGATACTGACATAGCTTCAGGTCTAATGAGTATTAATGCAGTTAAAGGTGTAAATATTGGTGCGGGAATGAACTCAGCACAATTAAGTGGAGAACAAAATTCAGATGAAATTTCTTCAAAAGGAAATAAATTAAAATTCAATTCAAATAAAGCGGGTGGAATTCTTGGTGGAATTTCTACTGGCCAAGAAATTATTGCATCTTTTGCTGTCAAACCAACATCTTCAATTTTAACTAGTAGAAAAACTATAAATAAATTTGGGAAAAATACTTCAATATCTGTTAAAGGTAGACATGATCCTTGTGTAGGAATTAGAGCTGTACCAATTGGTGAAGCTATGATGAACTGTGTTTTACTTGACCACTACTTAATGAATAAAGCCCAATGTAGTTAGCTTAAATTAATTTTTCACAACTCTTATTGTTTCCTTTTGAAACAAAATATCAGCAATTTTCTCAGAAATTTGAGAACTGTTTAATCCAGCTTTATCGTACATTTTTTTTGGATCATTTTGTTCAATAAATTCATCTGGTAAAGTCATTGATCTAAATTTTAAACCTTTATCAAATACTCCTCTTTCAGCTAATAAATTTTTAACATGAGAACCAAAACCTCCTATTGATCCCTCTTCAATAGTTATCATAAGCTCATGTTCCTTAGCAGATTTTAATATAAGTTCTTTGTCTAAAGGCTTAGCAAATCTGGCGTCTATCAAAGTTGTTGAAACTCCTTTTGCTTTTAATTCCTCTACAGCTAACTTGCACTCCTCAAGTCTAGTACCGAGGTTTAAAATACAAACTTGTGTCCCTTGTTGAACGACTCTCCCTTTACCAATTTCAATTTTTTCGTCTATTGATGGGAGGTCAACACCTACTCCAGTTCCTCTTGGATATCTAATTGCAGAAGGTCTGTCATTTATATCTACTGAAGTATTAATCATTTTAACAAGTTCAGCTTCATCACTTGCTGCCATTACTACAAAGTTAGGTAAAGTTGATAAGTAAGTTATATCAAATGAACCAGCATGTGTTGATCCATCAGCACCAACTAATCCTGCTCTGTCTATCGCAAATCTAACTGGTAAACTTTGAATGGCAACATCGTGGACAACTTGATCATATGCTCTCTGTAAAAATGTAGAATAAATTGCAGCATATGGCTTGTATCCCTCGGTTGCGAGACCGGCTGCAAAAGTTACAGCATGCTGTTCTGCTATTCCTACATCAAACATTCTATTTGGAAACTCATTTCCAAAAATATCCATACCAGTTCCTCCTGGCATCGCTGCTGTTATTCCTACTATTTTGCTATCTTTTTTGGCATGTTTAACTAAAGTGTTTGCAAATACTTTTGTATAAGCTGGAAGGTTTGATTTGCTCTTTAATTGTTCTCCAGTCTCAACATTAAATTTTGACACTCCATGATAATGATCATTTGCTTTTTCAGCATAAGAATAACCTTTCCCTTTTTGAGTTTTGATATGAATCATTATAGGACCCTCGTGTCTTGATTCTTTTGCGTTTTTTAAAATTGGAACAAGGCTTGATAAATCATGACCATCTATAGGACCTGCATAATAAAAACCCAGTGAACTAAACAATGTGCCACCAGTGACTGCTGAACGGAAAAAATCCTCTGCTTTTCCTGCTTTAGCGCTAAATCTTTTTGAAAATGCAGATGTAATTAACTTTAAGGTTTCTCTAAGACTAAAATATATTTTACCAGTAAATAATTTTGCCAAGTAAGTTCTCATTGCTCCAACTGGTTTTGCAATTGACATGTCGTTGTCATTTAAAATAACAATTATCTTTGTTTTAGATGCCCCAGCATTATTCATGGCTTCATAGGCCATTCCTGCGCTAATTGCTCCATCACCTATTACAGCTATTACATTGGAAGACTTATTTTCTAATTTATTTGCCTCAGCAATTCCTAATGCAGATGAAATGGATGTTGAGCTATGTGCTGCTCCAAATGGGTCATACTCACTTTCAGATCTTTTTGTAAAACCTGATAAACCATCGCCCTGTCGTAAAGTTCTAATTTTATCTTTTCTTCCAGTTAAAATTTTATGTGGGTAAGATTGATGGCCAACATCCCATATTAATTTATCATTTGGGGTATCAAAAACATAATGAAGCGCAACTGTCAATTCAACCACTCCCAAACCAGCACCAAGATGACCTCCTGTTTCTGAAACAGCACTTATCATTTCCTCCCTCACCTCATCTGCTACTTTTTGTAAATTATCTTCAGAAACTTTTCTTAAATCAGATGGAAAGTTGATATTATTTAAAAATTGGTAATTTTTTTTCATTTTTTTCTATTCAATATATAGCCTAATGTTTCATTTATATTTTCAGATCTTGGACCATATTTTATTAAATTCTTATTAATATCTTTTATTATCTTATCACAATACTTAAGTGAGTCATCATAGCCTATTAAATTTATAAGTGTTGCCTTGCCTTTTTTTTGATCTTTTCCCGTTTTTTTTCCAGCTTCCCTAGAATTACTTTTTAGATCAATTAAATCATCAGCTATTTGGAATAATAGACCAATTTTTGATCCAATATTTTCAAAAAATTTAATTTCTTGGATTGTTTTTTTCTTAATTATTGCTGGAGCTGCACAACAAAAACTAAATAACATTCCAGTTTTTTTTATTTCCATTTCTAATATTTTTTTCCTTGATACTTTCTTTCTCTCATAACTTAAATCTAAATATTGCCCACCAGCTATTCCTGAATGTCCTGAGCATTCTGATAATTTTTTGATTAGGTTGATCTTTATCTTTTCATTTAATTTCAATTTAGGACTTGATAAAATTTCAAAAGCTAAAGTCAGTAATGAATTTCCTGCTAGAACTGCTGTAGACTCACCAAATTTTATATGAGCTGAAGGTTTTCCTCTTCTTATATCATCATCATCCATGCAGGGTAGATCATCATGAATAAGAGAATAAGCATGAATACATTCAACGGCCGACCCAACTATTATCAATGTTTTATAATCTATTGAAAATAATGACCCTAAGTCGATTAAGATTTTAGATCTTATTTTTTTTCCACCTGGAAACAAACCATACTTCATGGGCGACATTAGCTGAGAATATTTTTGTGAATTAATATATTTTTTAAGGAATATATTTGTATCCTTAGCTATTTTATTAAGCTGTTTTTTCATTTTTTTTAGTTATCTCTTCAATCTTTTTATTTGTCTCTTCCCCAATAGATTTAAAATTTTTATGAAATTTCTTTTCAATAATATTATTTAATTTTAAAAGTTCTTGATAACTATCAACTGAATTTTTTAAATCATTTTCCCTCTCTAGAGACTCTATAATCTTATTTGCTTTTTCTGTAAGCTCCTCAACTGAATATTGATCATAATCAAGTGGTAATATTTTATCTTTCATATAATAATAATTATTAATACATGAAATCTATTCAATCAAATATCAAAAAAGCAAAAAAATATTTAGATAATAATCATTGTGTTGCGGTACCAACAGAAACTGTTTATGGATTGGCTGCAAACGCTTACTCGAATAGTGCAGTTAAGAAAATATTTAGTCTTAAAAAAAGACCTTTAAACAATCCTCTTATTGTCCATTATTACGATATTCAAAGACTTAAAGAAGACTGTGATATAAATGATAATTTAGTAAAACTTTACAAAAAATTTTCTCCAGGTCCGATAACTTATGTTTTGAAATTAAAAAATGACTCAAAAATATCAAAATTTGTGACTAATAATAAAAAAAGTATTGCCGTACGTTTTCCTAAACATAAATTGTTAAGAAATTTATTAAAAAATTTAGATTATCCGGTAGCGGCACCTAGTGCAAATATATCCTCAAGATTAAGTTCAGTCAAACCATCAGATGTAAAAGAAGAATTTGGTTCAAAAATAAAATATATTTTAAATGGAGGGAAAAGTAAAATTGGAGTAGAGTCCACAATACTAAATCTTTTAGAAAAGCCCTCACTTTTAAGATATGGAGGACTAGATACTAAAAAAATTGAAAATATTTTAAAAAAAAAATTATTAATTAATACAAATTCAAAAAAAAAATTATCACCTGGTTTATTTCCGTTACATTACTCACCTGGGATACCTTTAAGAATCAATGTTAAAAAACCAAAAAAAGATGAGGCTTATTTATTAATAAAAAAAAGAAAATCAAAATTAAAAAACTATTATTATTTATCCAAAGTGAAAAATATAGATGAAGCTGCAAAGAATTTATATTCAACTTTAAGAAAAATTAAAAACGATGGTTTTAAAAAGATTGCGGTTGAAACGATACCAAACAAAGGTCTTGGCAAAACAATTAACGATAGATTAAAAAGAGCATCTAAATATTAATGACAAATTCTATTGAAGTAATCAATCTATCAAAAAAATATAAAGATAAAGAAGCAGTGGCTAATATAAATTTTAAAATTAATGAAAATGAAATGGTTGGTTTATTAGGACCTAACGGATGTGGAAAAACTACAACTATTGGAATGATTTTAGGATTATTAAAACCAAGTAGTGGTAAGGTTTTAATCAACGGAGAGAATATTGAAAAAAATAAAATCTCGCTTCTCCATAAAATGAATTTTATTTCACCATATATTGAATTACCAAAAAAGCTTAAAGTAAAACAAAATCTAATTGTTTATGGAAAATTATATAACATTCAAAATTTAAATGACCGAATAGATCACCTTGCAAATAAACTTAGATTAAAAGACCTTTTAAACAAAATTACTGGAGAACTTTCTTCAGGACAAAAAAATAGAGTAAGTCTTGCCAAGGCTTTAATAAATGATCCAACGGTACTTTTGTTGGATGAACCCACTGCTTCATTAGATCCTGAAACTGGTGATTTTGTAAGATCGTTTTTAGAGGATTATAAAAAGGAAAAAAAAATATCAGTTTTACTTGCCTCTCATAATATGGAAGAAGTAAAAAGATTATGTAGTTCTGTTTTAATGATGAAAGATGGTTTAATAGTGGATAGAGGAACTCCTGAAGAGTTAATAACAAAATATGGAAGAAAAAATTTAGAAGAAGTATTTTTAGAAATTGCGAGAAAATAAATATGAATATAATAAGAATTTATGGTCTTTTTTTAAGACACTTTTATTTAATAACTAGATCATTTCCAAGAATATTAGATTTAATTTATTGGCCTTCAATTCAAATTACTCTTTGGGGATTTATTTCTAATTTTTTTGCAGCTCATAGCTCTTATTACAGTGGTGCAGTAGGAGTTATTCTTTCATGTGCAATTCTATATGATTTTTTATTTAGAACTAGTATTGGCTTTAATATGTTATTTTTAGAGGAAATTTGGAGCAGAAATTTTACAAACCTATTTATTGCACCGATGAAAATAAGTGAGATAATTGTCTCTCTAGTTTTTACTGCTTTAATAAGAGCATTAATTGGTTTAATCCCAGCTATACTATTAACTTCTCCATTGTTTGGTATATCTTTGCTAAAACTTGGTCTTCCTTTAGCATTCCTTTTCTTGAGTTTATATTTATTTGGAATTACTCTTGGTCTATTTGTTTCAGCAGGATTATTAAGATTTGGACCATCTTTTGAAAATATTGCATGGTCAACTATGTTTTTATTAGCGCCTTTTGGCTGTATTTACTATCCAGTTGAAACACTACCTGAACTCTTCCAATCAATCGCTTTCGCACTTCCATTAGTTTATATTTTTGAAGAGACCAGAAATATCTTAGTCAATGGAATGGTAAATTATGAAAATATCATTAATGCAATTTATCTGAATGGGTTTTATTTAATTTTTTCAATATT
Source organism: uncultured Pelagibacteraceae bacterium (assembly GCA_902521615.1). Classification (GTDB taxonomy): domain Bacteria; phylum Pseudomonadota; class Alphaproteobacteria; order Pelagibacterales; family Pelagibacteraceae; genus Pelagibacter. The sequence goes on from CABYSJ010000008.1 coordinate 32,722, forward strand.
TGTATTTTATTACTCTTTCGACAAAGCAAGAGATAAAGGAACTTTAATAAATATAGGTGAATAAACTGGTGCGCCTGCTAGGAGTCGAACCCAGAACCTCCTGATCCGAAGTCAGGCGCTCTATCCAGTTGAGCTACAAGCGCATATAGTATTAATATTATATTTTATGGAAAAAAACATTAATTTTATAGTCAAAGAGGATGAAAAGAATTTAAGGGTTGATGTTTTAATTAACAAAAGAGAGGAATTAATTAGTAGAACTAGAATTAAAAATTTAATTTTAAAAGAAAAGTTAAAATTAAATAATGAAATAATTAAAAGTCCCTCAAAAAAAGTCTCAATTGGTGATACTATAAGTCTTAATATTCCAGAGCCTGAAATAGCATCCCTTAAACCTTATGAATTTAAATTAGAAATAATATACGAAGATAATGATCTATTAGTAATCAATAAACCTGCTGGAATAATCATGCATCCAGGAGCTGGAAATTATGATAAAACAATTGTTAATGCATTGATGTATTATGATAAAGATTCTTTATCAAATATAGGTGATAAGTTAAGACCTGGTATTGTTCATAGAATAGATAAAAATACATCTGGTTTAGTTGTAATTGCAAAAAACAATGAAACCCATGAAAATTTATCAAAACAATTTAGTGAACATACAATTATACGAGAGTATCAACTTTTAATATGGGGAAAATTAAGACCATCTTCAGGAAGGATTGAAACATTTATAACTCGTAGTTCAAAAAATAGACAACTTATGGAAGCTAGTAGTTCTAAGGGTAAAAAGGCTATAACAAATTATAAAACACTTGAAATTTTTGAAAATCAGAAGACACCAACTTTAAGTTTAGTTGAATGTAAATTAGAAACAGGAAGAACACATCAGATAAGAGTTCACATGAATTATAAAGGTAATAGTGTAGTTGGAGATGATAAATATAAAAAAAAATATAAAAAATTAAAAAATATTGATTTAGATATCCAAAATTCAATTTCTAAATTAAATAGACAATTTCTACATGCAAAAACCTTAGGATTTATACATCCACGTACTAAGAAAGAGATGATTTTTTCCTCACTTTTGCCACAAGATCTAAATAATATTCTAAAAATGCTTAGAAACACTAAAAAATAAATTATTGAAAATTAATTATAATTAATTAAATAAACACTTCTATGAGCACAACAATTAGTAACAATCTACCGGCTCTATCAAACGAGGGTGGGCTATCTGCATATTTGGAGCAGATTAAAAAATTCCCAATGTTAGCTGCAGAAGAGGAATATATGTTAGCGAAAAATTGGAAAACGACTGGTAATATTAAAGCTGCAGAAAAATTAGTAACTAGTCACTTAAGATTAGTTGCAAAAATTGCTATGGGCTACAAAGGATATGGTTTACCTATAAATGAAATGATTTCTGAAGGAAATGTAGGTCTTATGCAGGCTGTTAAGAAATTTGAACCTGAAAAAGGTTTTAGATTGGCAACCTATGCTATGTGGTGGATTAAGGCTTCTATTCAAGAATATATTTTGAGATCTTGGAGTCTTGTCAAAATTGGAACTACTACTGCTCAAAAAAAATTATTTTTTAATTTAAAGAAAATTAAAAATCAAATTTCTCCAGAAACTGAAGGAGACTTAAGAGATGAACACGTTGATCATATAGCTAATAAGCTCGATGTAAGTAAAGAAGAAGTCGTTTCAATGAATAGAAGACTTTCTGGAAAGGAGTTCTCGCTAAATGCTCAAGTTGGGGAAGATGGCGATGAATGGCAAGACTGGTTGGTTGATAAAGAACTTGATCATGACTTAAAATTTGCTCACAACGAAGAAATGGAGCAAAGAAAAGATTTATTAAAAGATTCTATTAAAGTTCTTAACGATAGAGAAAGAGAAATTTTATACTCAAGAAGACTAAATGATGACCCAAGTACACTAGAAGATTTGAGTAAAAAATATAAAATTAGCAGAGAAAGAGTTAGACAAATAGAAAATAAAGCATTTGAAAAACTCCAAAGGCATATGCTTCTATTAGCTAAATCAAAAAATCTTTTAACTGCAAATTAAACTTCAAAGGGGTTTTCAATTAAAATAGTGTCATCTCTTTCTGGACTAGTTGAGATACTTGATACTTTTGCACCAATAAAATCTTCAACAGCAAAAATATATTTTTTTGCATTTTCAGGTAATGAGTCCATATTTTTGATTCCACTTGTGGAAACTTTCCAACCTGGAAAAGTTTCATAAATTGGTTTTATTTTTATCTGGTCTTCTACAGCCGCAGGTAAATAATCTAATCTTTTGCCATCGAGATCATAAGCAACACACATTTTAATTTCATTTAATTCATCAAGTACATCTAATTTTGTTAAAGCGATACCATCAATCCCTGAAACTTTAATAGTTTGCCTAACTAAAACACCATCGAACCATCCACATCTTCTTTTTCTACTTGTGACAGTTCCAAATTCCTTGCCGCGTGTTCCTAAAAGTTCACCGATATTATTTGTTAACTCAGTAGGGAAAGGTCCCTCTCCAACTCTTGTTGTATAAGCTTTTGTAATGCCAAGAACATAATTTATCGAATTAGGGCCACAACCAGTTCCAGTAGCTGCACTTGAAGCAACAGTATTAGATGAGGTTACAAAAGGATAAGTTCCATGATCTACATCAAGCAAAATACCTTGGGCTCCTTCAAATAAAATTTTCTTTTTTTGTTTTTTAAACTGATCAATCTTTAGCCAAACTGGCTGAGAGAATTCTAATATTTTAGGTGCTATTTTAAGCAAATCAGATTTAAGCTTATCTTTTTCAAAAATTTTTTTTCCTAGGCCCTTTCTAATCGCATTATGATGAACTAATACAGAGTCGAGCCTTTGATCTAAATTTTTTTCAGATCTTAGATCCATAACTCTTATAGATCTTCTTCCAACTTTATCTTCATATGCTGGTCCAATTCCACGTCTTGTAGTTCCTATTTTGCTTTTTCCTGCTGCATCCTCTCTAATCTCATCCATTTCTCTATGAAAAGGCAAAATTAAATTTGCAGACTCCGAAATAATAAAATTATTTACGTTTACTTCTACGCCTTTAAATTTTATTTCTTCTATTTCCTCTAATAAAGCCCATGGATCTACCACAACTCCGTTGCCAATAATTGATATTTTACCTTTTCTAACTATTCCAGATGGCAGTAATCTCAATTTATATGTAACACCATCAATCACTAAAGTATGGCCAGCATTATGACCGCCTTGGAATCTTATTACTACATCAGCCTGTTCAGATAACCAATCAACAATTTTTCCTTTACCTTCGTCACCCCATTGAGATCCAACAACGACTATATTTTTCATTATTTAAATTTTCTGTTTACTTTTACGGAAGTGAGATGGTTAATTGGGCCATGTCCTTTTCCATATTTAGGGTTTGATTTAATTGCAGAATTTACATACTTAATTCCAAGCTCACAAGATTTCTTTATAGTTTTTCCACATGATAAAAAAGTTGTAACTGAGCTAGATAAAGTGCAACCTGTACCATGAGTATTCTTTGTTTTGTGACGTTTGCTTTTAAAGATCTTTATATCTTTCGTGTTTACTAAAATATCTATTACATTTTCATGTTTTAAATGGCCACCTTTTATAAGTACATTTTTAGCTCCTAATTCTATAAGTTTATTGGCAGCAAAAATCATATCCTCTTTTGTTATAATTTTTGTTTTAGTCAAAATTTCTGCCTCGGGGATATTGGGGGTAATAAGTGATACTTTTTTAATTAGTTTCAATTTTAGAAATTGAATAGATTTACTATCTATTAGTTTGGCACCTCCTTTAGCAACCATCACTGGATCTAATACGATTTTTTTAACTTTTATTATATCCAAAGCTTTTAGTACAATTCTAATAACTTCTGAAGAATGTAACATGCCAATTTTTATTGCATCAGGTCTTATATCTTTACAACTATAAATAATTTGATTAAAAATTTCTTTTGGATTAATTCCAACAATTGATTTTACACCTGTGGTATTTTGTGATGTAACTGCAGTTATTGCTGTCATTGCATAAGAGCCTAGAGCAGTAACAGTTTTTATATCAGCTTGAATACCTGCTCCACCAGATGAGTCAGATCCAGCAATAATTAAAATTTTAGAATTTGATTTCAATTTATTTAATTTTTTTCACAATCATTTTTACACATCTGTATAAAAGTTCTTTATTTTCACTTTCTCCCATTACTCTTATTTTAGATTCTGTTCCTGATTTTCTAACTAAAATTCTTCCTTTACCTTTTATTAATTTATCTGCATTTTTTATAATTTTTTTTATCTCTGGTTTGTTAATAATATTTTTATCTTTTACTTCGATATTTTCTAAGAGCTGAGGTGTTTTTTTAAATTGTTCAAAAAATTCACTTGCTTTTTTTCCTTTTCTTAAAGCAAAAAGAGCTTCTAAAGCTACTAATAAACCATCTCCTGTAGTTGCAAATTTACCTAAAATAATGTGTCCCGATTGTTCACCACCTAAATTAAAATTATATTGTTGCATTTTTTCTTTAACATATCTATCTCCAACATTTGCTCTCAAAAATTTTATTCCTTTTGATTTAAAATATTTTTCCAAACCATAATTTGACATTAATGTTCCAACAACTCCCCCTTTTAACATTTTTTTATTTTTCCATCTTGTTGCTAAAGCAGCTATAATTTGATCTCCGTCTATTATATTGCTATTTTCATCACACATTATAATTCTGTCAGCATCTCCATCTAAAGAAATTCCGATATGTGCTTTATATTTTCTTACAGCAGATCTAATTTTTTTTGGAAAAGTTGATCCACATTTATTATTAATATTTAAACCATTTGGTTTAACACCTATTGCTATTACTTTAGCTCCTAATGATTTCAATAATTCAGGGCCTGCCTTATAACCAGCACCATTTGCACAATCTATTACTATTCTTAGTCCTCTTAAATTAAACTCTTTTGTGAAATTTTTTTTCAATATTTTAATATAATTTTTAGTACCTGTTTCTAATCTTTTAACTCTTCCTAATTTTTCAGAATGCGATAGGTTTTTTGAGATTTTCTTATCTATAAGTCCCTCGATTTTTTTTTCTATTTTATCTGATAATTTCATTCCATCAGGACCAAACAATTTTAAACCATTGTCAAAATGTGGATTGTGAGAGGCGGTGATCATTATACCCATATTAGCCTTCATTTCTTTTGTTAGCATAGCCAACCCATTAGTTGGTAAGGGTCCTAAGGTATAAACATGCATACCAGCAGAAGCCAAACCTGAGACAAGAGCTGGTTCAAGTGTATATCCAGACAATCTCGTATCTTTTGCAATTATTGCTGTTTGTTTTCTTTTTTTTTGAGATTTAAAGTATGTTCCGCTAGCAAGTCCAAATTTAAAGAACATATCTCCATTTATATATTTGCTATTAACAGCTCCTCTTATTCCATCTGTTCCAAAATATTTTTTTGCCATTAATTTTTGATTATCTGATTAAAAACTTTAATACCTTGCATAACTTCATTAACATCATGAATTCTTAAAATCTGAATTCCTTGCATCATTAAATAAATTGAAGAAGCCATAGTTCCACCGATCCTTGTTTTGCTATCATTTTTTTTTGATATATCTTTAATAAATCTTTTTCTTGAATTCCCTACTAGTATAGGAAAACCTAATGAATGAAAAATAGAAACACCTCTTATAAGATTCATATTATGTTTCAAATTTTTTCCAAATCCAATTCCAGGATCTAAAATAATATTATTATGTTTAATACCTTTAGACCTTATTAACTTAATCTTATCCTCAAAATAATCATATATATCTAATAATTCGTTTTTATATATTGGATTCTTTTGCATATTTTCTGGTGTCCCAACTGAATGCTGTATTACAAATGGAATTTTATACTTTTTTAAAACATTAATTGTTTTAGGATCATGGCTTAATCCCGAAACATCATTAATAAGTTTAACCCCCATTCTAATACCCTTTTCCATAATTGCAGATTTTCTTGTGTCTAAAGATATCGGTATTTTTTTTACAATTAATTTTAATGTCTTATTAATTCTATACCATTCTCGATTTTCATTTACTTCCTTCGATCCTGGTCTTGTAGATTCTCCACCAACATCTACTAACGATGCACCAGTTTTATATAAATTGATAGCATGACTGACGCCTTTATTTTTTTTGTTAAATTTTCCTCCATCGGAAAAACTATCAGGAGTTAGATTTAAAACACCCAATATATTTGGAATTTTTTTAAAATTTAAATTTGAAAAATTTAATTTTTTTGAACTAATTTTTTTTAAATCTGAATTTATTTTTGTTTTTATTTTTTTTGGTAAATTTCTAATTTTATTTATTGAAATTTTTCTAATTTTTTTTCTTGTAATTATTTCAACATGGTCAAAAGATATTTCTTTAATCTGATGTAAAGGGATAGATTGTTTTTTATTTACTAAAATTTTTGATTGTATGCCGAAGTAGAAATTACACGCTCTTGTGTAATATCTTGGCATTGTTTATTAATGAACAATTTTTGGTTTCAAACCCATCGCGCCCAAAGCTGAATCTTGATCATCTTTTGATTCTGGATTATCTAAAATTTTATCTTTAGGATATAAATTTTTATTAATTATATTCTCTATTTCTTCACCAGTTAAAGTCTCATAAGTTATTAGAGCTTTTGCAATTTTATGTAGATCATCTATTTTTTCTGTTAAAATCTCCTTAGCTTTATTATATCCTTCGTCTACGAGCTTTCTTATTTCTTTATCAATTTTCTGAGCAACTTCCTCTGATACCGATTGAGTTTGAGTAACTGATCTTCCCAAAAATACTTCTTCTTGGTTTTCCCCATATTCAACTGGGCCCATTTCTTCACTCATTCCATATTTTGTTACCATTGCTCTTGCTAACTGTGTAGCCTGGTTAATATCCGACCCGTTTCCTCCACCTGCTCCTGTAGATATATTATCTTTTCCAAAAATTAATTCTTCAGCCACCCTTCCTCCAAAACAAACAGCTAGTCTCGCTTTAAGATATTTTATCGAGTAACCGTGTTTATCTCTTTCAGGTAGGTTCATTACCATTCCAAGAGCTCTCCCTCTTGGTATTATAGTAGCTTTGTGAATTGGATCATAACTTGGCATATTAAACGACACCAGAGCATGTCCACCTTCATGGTATGCAGTTAGTTTTTTCTCATCTTCTGTCATCACCATTGAACGTCTTTCAGCACCCATCATAACTTTATCTTTTGCTTCCTCAAATTCTAGTAATGTAACTATCCTCTTATTTTTTCTCGCTGCTAACAAAGCTGCTTCATTAACTATATTTGCAAGATCAGCTCCTGAAAATCCTGGAGTGCCTCTTGCAATTGTTCTTAAATTTACATCTGGCGCCATTTTTATTTTTTTTACATGAACTTTTAAAATTTTTTCTCTTCCTATAATGTCTGGGTTTGAAACTACTACTTGTCTATCAAACCTCCCTGGTCTTAATAAGGCTGGATCGAGAACATCTGGTCTGTTTGTTGCGGCTATAATTATGACACCTTCATTTGTGTCAAAACCATCCATTTCAACTAACAGCTGGTTTAAGGTTTGTTCTCTCTCATCATTTCCACCCCCTAGACCTGCCCCTCTACTTCTTCCAACAGCATCTATCTCGTCAATAAAAATTATACATGGAGAATTTTTTTTACCTTGATCAAACATATCTCTCACTCTAGATGCCCCTACTCCAACGAACATTTCTACAAAATCTGAACCAGAAATAGTGAAGAACGGAACACCTGCTTCACCTGCAATCGCTCTAGCTAATAAGGTTTTACCAGTTCCAGGAGGACCAACAAGCAAAGCACCTCTTGGGATTTTTCCACCTAACCTACTAAATTTTTTTGGATCTTTTAAAAATTCTACTATTTCTTCTACTTCCTCTTTAGCTTCCTCTACACCAGCAACATCATTAAACGTAACTTTACCTTTAAGCTCGTTCATCATTTTCGCTTTTGATTTCCCAAAACCCATCGCTCCACCTTTTCCACCTTGCATTTGTCTCATAAAGAAAATCCATACTGCAATAAGCAGTAACATAGGAAACCATGATAAGAGCACACCAAACAATGAAGGCATTTTTTCCTCTAGAGGTGCTGCTGAAATACTTACACCTTTCTCTGATAATTTTTCTATTAGATTTGGATCATTGGGAGCATAGGTTGAAAAAGAATTTCCATTTGAATAAACACCTTTAATGTTATTTCCTTGGATCTCAACTTTTAGAACCTCACCATTTTCAACTGAATTTAAAAAATCTGAAAATATTATTTGATTTCCACCTCTGATATTAGACTGAGGATTTTTAAACATGTTATAAAGACCTATAGTTAAAAAAACTATAATTCCCCACATTGCTAGATTTTTTAAGTTCATGAGATTAAAATAAGAATTATTATTAAATTAACAAGTGACAAAATATCAGTTATTTCATCAACTTTAACGCTCTTTTGATACTAAAATTGAGTTATTTACTTTCTTTATTACACAGTTTCCTAAAGTGGTCATGAATGAGTTATCATTTTTAATTCGATAAATTAAGTTATCAATTTTTTTTCCTCGTACTGGGTAGTATTTTTTACCAACAGCTTTTAACACTTCAGTTAGAGACCTGAAAACTACTTCTTCTGGTTGAAGAAAAAAATTTTTATTCAAAATAACAAACTTATTAATATTTGTAATTGTTGAATTGTCTTTTAAATTTTTTTCTACAAAGTATTTAATTGATTCGTTAGCAAATTTTAAATTTTTAATCGTTAGACTAAATTTATCATTATCCAATCCCTCTAATTCCAAGTTTTTTATAAAGTTTCTAATTTTTACTCTTTTAAATTCATCATTTTTATTCGAGGGATCTTCAACATAATTTTTAAAAACTTTTTTAGTAATATGTTCTAAATTTTTTTTAGAAAATTTTAAAAAAGGTCTTATCAAATTAATGTTTTGTAGGTTGGTTCTTTGATCAAATGACACCATGCCATTTAAACCACTTCCTCTTAAAATTCTAATAAAAAAATTCTCTATTAAATCATCCTTATGATGACCTAATAAAATATTATTTATTTTTAATTTTTTTGCCTTGTTGATCATCAGTGCATATCTTTTATCTCTTGCAATAGATTGAATGTTGCTTTTTGGTTTTTTTCCAACCCAGGTTAAAATCTCAAGATCAGTAGACAATTTTTTTAGAAGCAATTTTACAAATTTTGCCTCTTTTGTTGAATTATTTCTAAGTTTATGATCAACGTGAAAATATTTTACTTTTAGATGTTTTTTAATCGAATAAATTTTTGATAAAAAACATAAAGCTAAACTGTCTGGTCCACCAGAAACCGCAACTATAAAATTCTCTTGTAATTTAAGATTTTTTTCAAATTTTTTATAAATTTTAGAAGTTTGATTATCTTTTAATTGATTTAATAAAAACTTATGAGTCTTGTTTGATGCATTCAAATTTTTTGGACTCATATTTTGCTTTTTGTATTACAGACTGATTTGCATTAGGATATTGTAATTCTACACCATTTATCATTTTACATCCTTGGTCTTTTTCACCAATTTGAACCATTGATACTCCAAGTTTTAATAGATTAATTGGAGCTTTTTTTCCTTTAGGATATTTTTGGTAACCTTCTAAATAAGCAGAAGCTGCATCTGTATATAATTGTCTAATTCTGAATGTTTCTGCATACCAGTATTGTGCACTACCCGCTAACTCATGATCAGGGTTAGATAGAACAAATTCTCTAAAAGCCCTTTCCGCTGTACTGTAATCTCCAACTTTTAAAAAACTTGTTGCAAATTCATATTGCTCCACTTGATTTAAATCTTGAGGAAGTATTTTTTCTTCAGATTGAAAAGTTTCTGTTACAATTGAAGCTGTAGTATCTACAGATTGAATTTGTTGTGAAGTTTCGTTTGTCTCTGTATCTTTATATGAAATTGTTCCTAAATCTTGGGGCTGTGAACTACCAGGTAAAACTTTTTGTTCATCAGTCTTAGGTTTTGAGCTTAACTGATTTTCTACACTACTTATATTTCCAGAGCTAATGTTTGTCTCTATATCTTGAAATCTTATTTGGTTATCTGCTTGAATTTTTGAAACACGGGTTGATAATTTATCCAACTTAAAATTTATTTCTTCAAATTTGTTAGTGAGTTCTCTAAACTGATCCTCAACTTCAGATAATTTTAATAAATGTCTAGTTAAAACATCTTCTGAGTTTTGATCCAAGTTTGAAGCCGAACTATCATTAGTACTTGCTTTCACTTCTATAGATCCAGAATAAACTGCTCTTTCAAGAGTTTTAAGATCATTTTTTATTATTTCTAATGTTTCATAAATATTATGGTTATCTGCAAAAGAAATATTAATAAAAACTAAATTTAAGATTAAAAATAATTTTAAAATTACTAATTTAAATATGAGCATCATTTAGATTAGATTTATGATTATAAAAATGGCAAAAAAAAGACCCTAAATCCAATAAAGGTTTTAGGGTCTTAAATTTTAAATTATTAATTTGCTTTAACAGTTACTGATCTTCTGTTTTTTGACCAAGCTAAAGGGTTTGAACCAGAGTCAACTGGTCTCTCCTTACCATAACTTAATACTGTAATTCTGTCAGAAGATATTCCATAAGTCATTAAATAGTCTTTAGCTGCATTTGCTCTTCTTTCACCAAGAGCCAAGTTATATTCTCTTGTTCCTCTTTCGTCAGCATGACCTTCAAGAACTACGTTTATGTTTGGATTCTTTCTTAACCAAGCTGCTTGGGCTCTTAAAGTTTCTCTTGATGCAGTTGTTAATATCGACTCATTTGTTGCAAAGAAAACTCTGTCTGGAACACCATCAGCTAAATATTTAACTGTGTCTGTTCCTGTGTAAACATCACCTTGCATTTGACCTTGAATGTCTGTTGCTACTTCTTTTTTAGTTGCACATGCAGATAGCACTAGGCAAGCTGTTAATACTAAAAGTGTGTTTTTTAAAATTTTGTTTAATCTCATTAAATTGCTCCTTGCTGCTAATTTCAATTTCTTAACTTTTTCACAACTAAATAGAGGTTTCAAGTCTAAAAATCAAGAAATTTAAAAAAATTGATCTTTAATTACTTAATAAAGATGACCATGATGGGTCTGAAGCATCTGTTGGTGTCTTTATTTGGCGTTCATTATAACCCGTTAAATCTATAGACCACAATTTTGCAGAAAAACCTTCTCCTTTGGAGTTAGTTTTTGTCTCTCTATAAAATATTAACACCCTTCCATTTGGAGACCAAGAAGGTGCTTCTTGATAATAATTTTCAGTTAACAACCTTTCACCACTACCATCGGTTCTCATTACGCCTATGTAAAATTTACCTTTATGTAATTTTGTAAATGCAATTAAATCTCCTCTTGGAGACCATACAGGTGTTCCATATAAACCGTTGCCAAAAGAAATTCTTTTTACATCACTTCCATCATTCTTCATTACATAAATTTGCTGATAACCACTTCTATCAGAATTAAATGTAATATATTTTCCATCAGGAGAATAAGATGGAGAAGTGTCAATTGATGGATGATTGGTAATTTTTTCTACAATTCTATTTTCTAAATCCATAGTGTAAATATCTGACTTTCCATCTTTAGCAAAACTCATAATTATTTTTTTACCATCAGGTGAAAAACGTGGTGCAAACGTCATTCCAGGAAAATCTCCAACTACCTCTTGTGTACCAGTTTCTATATCTAATAAATAAACCCTTGGCATATTTTTAAAGTAAGACAAATAGGTTACCATTTGACTTGCTGGATTAAATCTTGGTGTTAAAACTAACTCGTTCCCTAATGTCAAAAATTTATTGTTAGCTCCGTCTTGATCCATGATTGCTAATTTTTTTATTCTTTGTGTTTTTGGTCCTTCTTCTGAGACATAAATTATTCTTGTATCAAAATAACCTTTTTCTCCAGTCAGCCTTTCGTAAACCTTATCAGAAATAATATGCCCTACTCTTCTCCAATTATTAGGAACTGTGGTAAAAGCTAAAGCCATCATTTCTTTGGCAGCTAAAACATCCCATAATCTAAACTCAACTCTTAATTTATCATCAATGTAATTTACTTTACCAGTAATAAGTGCTTGAGCTTTAATTAAATTCCAATCTTCAAATCTTGGTTTTAAATTTGCAATGTCAGGAGCTTGTAAAAAAGCTTTTTTATCAAGAGGGTTAAATAATCCTGAGACTCTCAAATTGTTTTCAACAATTTTTGATATTTCAGAACCAATATTTTCTTTTTTAAGTATTTTTTCAAAACCTTTTCTTGATTTTTCATCAATTGACAAGGGGGAAACTGCTAATGGAAGTGGATTTAAATTTCCTCGAGTAATATCAACTTCTATTAAAGCATTTGCTTTGATAGGTATTAATATAAATAATAATATTAAAATTTTTTTTGTCATTTAAATATACTACCCTTCTAACATCTCTCTTGCATCAAAATTTAATTGTAATTCTTTCCATCTTTCATATCCAGTTGTTGGAACTCTTAATGGTTGGCATAACTTGACAGCTCTCAAAGCACTTTCTGCTAAAACCTTGTAAAATCCTTGGCCTGGTTTATTCATTCTTGCATGGTCCAAAATTTCTGTTTTTGATACTGTTCCATCAGGTTTTAATTTTAACTTTATTCTTACCAATAAATTTTCATTGTATGGTAATCCTAATGGAATACTCCAGCACCCGAATATTTGTGCCTTAAGAGCATCCTCTTCGCTTAGTGTAAGACCTGTGTTTTCTACATTTCTTTCTTGATCTTGAGTAATGTCATCATTTGTTTTTAAAACTTCTGCACTCTCCTCTTTTGATTTATCAATTAAAGCAGCAATATTATTTGGATCAAATAAATCTTTTTTTTCAAATTCTGATACTTGTTTAACTTCATCATCTACTTTTTCAGGATTTTGTTTTTTTTCCTCTTTTGTTTCAACCTTTTTTAAAGTTTTATCTGGAAGTGGAATTGCCTCAGGTGTTTCATTCTCTATTTTTTTATTATCTTGATCAGGAGCCAGAACAGTTTTTGTTTTCGTTTTTTCTACTTTTTTTGGTGGAGCTTGTTCTGAAACAAGTTTTTTTTCTTTCTCTTTTACTTTCTCAATTATTTTTTTAGCCTTAGGGGCAAATGGAATATTGGTTTTTTCTGCTATTTGAATTAACTCAACTGATACTATTGGTGGAATATCAAGTGGTTTCTTTGCCAAAAAAGGTAAGCTCATAGCTGTAATGAAAATTAACAAAGCATGTAAACCAGAAGAAATAATTAAACTTCTATTCACTTTAATTACCTTTGTTTATACGGTTCTGAAATCAATGCTACTTTAGTAAAACCAGATCCTGATAGTAATCCCATTATTTCTAAAACTCTCCCATAATTTATAGTTTTATCACCTCTAACATAAATTCTGGTATCAGTTCTATTTTTTGAAACCGCTAAAACTTTTGCAATAATATTATCGTATTCAACTTTTGCTTCTTGAATAAAAATTTCACCTTTTGCGTTAATTGACAATGTTAAAGGTTCTGTCTCTTCTGGCAAAGAGTCTGCTGAACTTTCTGGTAAATCAACTTGAACACCAACAGTTAACAATGGAGCTGTTACCATAAAAATTATTAACAATACAAGCATTACATCTACAAAAGGAGTAACATTTATTTCACTCATAGGTTCTTTTGATGAGCGATTAAATTTAAAAGCCATTTGTTAGATTATAGTTAAAAATCTTTTAGAGAAGTTTTCTAATTTTTCTGAATATTTTTTAGCGTCATTATTAAATTTGTTATAGGCAACTACTGCTGGTATTGCGGCCAACAGACCAAGTGCAGTTGCAAATAAAGCTTCGGCTATTCCTGGCGCAACTATAGCAAGACTTGTGTTCCTTGAAATAGCTATAGATTGAAAAGAATTCATAATTCCCCAAACAGTTCCAAACAACCCTATAAATGGTGCAGTTGAGCCTACTGTTGCCAAAAAAGTAAAACCTTTTTCAATTTTTGTCATTTGTTTTTCAATTCCAGCTTCTAAAGATGCGCTCATTCTCTCGCTAATATTGGTTCTTGATTTTTTTTTAAGCAATCCTTCCATTGCATCTTGAAACACAAGTGACATTGGATCCTCAAGTTTACTAGGTAAACTATTGTAAAAAGTTTCAGCAGATTTAGAATTCCAGAATTTTTCTTCAAATTCCTCTGAAGATTTGGTTATTTTTTTAAATAATCGAAACTTATCAATAATTACAGCCCAAGAATATATTGAGCACAATATTAATATAATCATCACAGACTTAACAATTATGTCTGCTCTAAAAAATAAACTGAATAATGAAAAATCAGTATTTGTTCCTAATTCAACTGCTTTTGCTGCTATATCTGCTTCCATGCTTACTCATCACACGTAAATGTGTCATGATTTTGTCTTTTAATTTAAATTGATTATTCTTCTTTTTGATAAGTTTCGTAGAAAAAACTAGCTATTAGAATAGCATCTGCCTTGTTGTTATCTTTTTTTTTTGACAATTGTGATGAAAAATATGGAAAAATTTCAATAGCTCTTGTTCTGCTCGCATCTTTTTCAGAATTAATAAGATTAAAATATTTTTTCCATTTAGCAGGCCTGACATAATAAACAGGTAAATGCATTGCGCTACATATTCCCTTTAAAATACCAAAAGATTGACCAAAATTAAACATACTGGTAACGCCTTGTCCAGGCATTGCAGAAACTTGTTCAATTACAACTTTTATGTTTTTTTTATCAAATTTGTTTATCCTTTCACTAATTTCATTAAATATTTGAGCACCATTTACTTGTCTTTTATTCTTCTTACCATCTGTCATGGTTGGCATTTCAATTACGTCTTTAATTATACCATCTTGAAAAAAACAGATTGAACCTGAGATGCCTGGATCAATTCCAATAATCATCATTAAATACCACCTAAATTAACATTTGAATAAACGTTCTGAACATCGTCATCTTCCTCAAGAGATTCTAAAAAATCTACAACATTATCTTTATTTTCTTTATTTACCTGAACACTATTTAATGGGACCCATTCAATTTCTGTAGAAATAAAATTCGCAATAATTTTCTCAAGATTTTTTTTTACATTATATATTTCGCTCATTTGACACTGGACCTCATGATAATCCTCATGAGAAAAACATTCATCAGCTCCTGACTCAATCGCTAAATCTAAAATTTTTTCATCAGATATCTCTTTTTTATCAATTTTGATTATACCCAATTGTTGAAAATTGTGAGATGCTGAACCTTGAGTTCCTAAGCTTCCACCACTTTTTTGAAAAATAGTTCTAATATTTGATGCGGTTCTATTTTTGTTGTCTGTTAAAGTTTCAACTATAACAGCAATCTTTTCTGGTCCAAACCCCTCGTATCTTAAATTTTCAAAATTTGCTCCTGTAGCTGCAGAAGATTTATCAATTGCTCTTTCAATATTATCTTTAGGCATATTTGCAGATCTAGCAGCTTGTACTGCAGATCTTAGTCTAGGGTTCATTGCTGGATCTTTGTCACCAAGTTTTGCTGCAACAGTAATCTCTTTAGATAATTTTGAAAATATCTTTGATCTTTGCTTGTCAGCCTTACCTTTTTTATGTTTTATTCCTGCCCAATGTGAATGTCCTGCCATGATTTTTAAATATTTTTTAGTTGATTTCCGTATACATAGCTTTTGATGTCTGTTGCTAAACCTGTTTTTATATTACAATCTACTATAACACCACACAAAGTAGCATCTCCAGTAGCGGGAAAGTGTTTCACTGAATTCTTTTTTAAAAATCTATTCAAGGAATTTTCTTTATTCATTCCAATCACTGAGTCATAATCCCCACACATACCTGCATCAGTTTGATATCCAGTGCCATTATTAAGTATTCTGGCATCATTTGTTGGAATATGAGTATGGGTTCCAACCACGAGAGTTGCCTTTCCATCAAATAGATGTCCTATAGCATTTTTTTCGCTAGTAATTTCACCATGGAAATCAACAACAAGTAAATCAAAATCTTTTTTCATTTCATTTTCTTTTAAAAATTTTTGAGAAGCTTCAAAAACATCTTCACACTTTTTCATAAAAACGTTGCCCATCAAATTAAGAACTCCAATTTTTATATCATTCTTTGTTTTATAAATCTGAAAACCTTTTCCTGGTGCAGGTTCAAATAAATTTTTAGGTCTTAATAATCTTTCTTCTTTATCAATAAATTCCATAATTTCTTTTTGATCCCAAACATGATTGCCGGTTGTAATAACATCAACTCCACAATTAAAAAAATCCTTACATATTTCTTTGGTTAGCCCCACACCTTGAACTGCTGCATTTTCACCGTTTACTATTACAAAATCGATTTTGTTTTTATCAATTTCATTTAATAAATTACTTGTTAATTTTGAACATCCTGAAATTCCAACAACATCTCCTAAAAATAAAATTCTCATTTTATAATTTTTTTCTCGGTTATTATTAAATCAAGTTTCTTATCATACTTGTTGGTAGGTATTTTTTTTATCTCCTGGTATGAAAATCCTAATCCAATTTTAAATATTTTTTTAATTTTAGATACTTTTTCTAAATAACGATCATAAAATCCTCCACCATAGCCTAATCTATTCAAATCATCATCATAAGCTACTAAAGGAACAAATATTATATCTGGGTAAATTTTCTTTCCTAAAGTTGGCTCAGCAATTCCATACTTATTAATTTTTAAAGGATCTTTATCTGTCCATTCAAAAAAATCCATTTGGTTATTTTCTCTAATTATTGGTAAGGAAATATTTGTTTTTTTTTCTTTTAAAAAATAAAGCATATCTAAGTCATCAATCTCATGATTACAAGGGTAATACCCTCCTACATTTTTGAAATTAATTTTATTTTTTTTTAAAAATCGATAAATTCTATCAGTATTGAGACTAAGTTTTTTATTCGAATTTTTTTTTCTAAGATTTAAAATTTTACTTCTTAGCTTAGATTTATTCACAGACCTACTTTGAAATATTTTCTAATTTTGCTTTTTTTACAAAATTTGATATTTGATCAGCAGCTTCATCAATTAAATTTTCGTATTTTTTTTGATTATCGTCAATTTCTTGTTTTAAATTTTCATGATCAAGATTTAGTTTTTCAATTTCAGATTCTTTTGTGTCCCTATAATCGTAAATTAGAGATTTTAGTTCTTTAAATTTTTTTGATAGATCATTTAATTCTTCTTTTTTTTGATCTACTTTTTTCTTAGTTTCGTAATATTCATCCATTATTTTTACAGCTGTAATTAATAATAATTTATTTTCACCTAGATTTCCCAAATCATTTTTTAAATTATTAAACTTTTTGTTAATCTGAATTAACAATTCTTCTAAGTGCTCCTCTTGTCCATCTTCACAAGCGAGCAAAAACTCTTTATTATTAAATTTTATACTTACATTTGCCATTTATCTATTTCATCCAATAGTGTGTCCGTTTCTTGATTAAGTTCGTCAATTTTTTCAGAAAATTCAATTTGTTTTCTTTCTTCCAGCTTTTCTTTATTTTTTAAATCCTCAAGTTTTTTTGATAAATTTTCATGTTCCTCGAGCAACGTTTTATATTTTTCTTCAATCTGTGTTTTTTCAATTTCTAATTGATTTTGTTTTGCGCTTAAATTTTCGATATTTTTTTGTAATTCAGGATTTGTTAGATCTAAATTTTTTAATTCCTCTAATGCAATATTTAATTTTTTTTCTTTTTCGTTTATAGAATTCATATATATATATTTATATTATTAAATAGATTCTTCTTAGTCTAGTCAGGATAATTTTGAGCAAACTACACAATGATTTAGCTAATTGCATCAGATTTTTATCAATTGATGCTGTTCAAAAAGCAAATTCAGGTCACCCAGGAATGCCAATGGGTATGGCAGATGTTGCAACGGTGTTATTCAAAAATTTTTTAAGATTTAATCCAAAGAATCCAGATTGGTTAAATAGAGATAGATTTGTTTTGTCTGCTGGTCATGGTTCTATGCTTTTATATTCTTTGCTTTACCTAACTGGATATAAAAGCATATCAATTAATAATATTAAAAATTTTAGGCAGCTTAATTCTATTTGTGCTGGACATCCTGAATATCATCCGAAAACAGGTATTGAAACTACAACAGGTCCTCTTGGGCAAGGTATATCTAATGCAGTTGGTTTTGCAATTGCTGAAGAAATTTTAAAAAATAAATTAGGTAAAGATTTAATTAATCACAAGACTTATGTTTTAGCTGGAGATGGTTGTTTAATGGAAGGTATAAGTCATGAAGCGATGAGTTTAGCAGGACATTTAAAACTTAAAAATTTAGTTATGCTATTTGATAATAATTCAATTTCAATTGATGGTCCAACAAATCTCGCGGTTTCAGATAATTTTAAAAAAAGATTTGAAGGATATGGTTGGGATTATATTCCTATCAACGGTCATAATGAAAAAGAAATTTTTAAAGCACTAAAAAAAGTTCAAAAAGCTAAAAAACCTACTGTGATTTCTTGTAAAACAAAGATTGGATATGGTTCACCGAATAAATCAGGAAAAGCATCATCCCATGGAAGCCCATTGGGAGTAGATGAAATCAAGCTTGTAAGAAAAGCTTTAAATTGGAAAACAAAACCTTTTGATATCCCAAATCACATTTTAAATGAATGGAGAAAAATTGGCCAAAGAGGAAAAATTTTAGAAAAAAAATGGAACAAGGTATTAAAAAGAAAAAAAATAAAATTTAATCAAACTTTAAAAAATAACTTTACTACGGCGCTTAAGAAAGAAAAAGAGAATGCAATAAAGGATCCAAAAAGTTTAGCTACTAGAAAATGCTCAGAAATGACATTGAATGCATTAACAAAACAAAAAAATAATTTAATTGGTGGCTCTGCCGATTTAGCGGGATCAAATAATACAAAAACTAAAAACCATAAAATAATAAAACCTGGAGATTTTACTGGTGACTACATTCACTACGGAGTGAGAGAACACGCAATGAGTGGGGTCATGAATGGTATCGCACTTCACAGTAATCTAATTCCTTATGGAGGTACTTTTTTAATATTTTCTGATTATTGCAAACCTTCGATCAGATTGTCAGCCTTAATGAAAAAAAGAGTCATTTATGTAATGACTCATGATTCTATTGGGCTCGGAGAAGATGGCCCTACCCATCAACCTATAGAACAGCTTTCGGGCTTACGTGCTATACCTAACCTAAATGTATTCAGACCTGCAGACAGAATTGAAACTATCGAGTGTTGGGAACATGCATTAAAAAGCTCAAAAACACCTAGCGTTCTATCTTTAACAAGACAAAATTTAAATCCAGTGAGAAAAACATACTCTAATAAAAACTTGTGCTCATTAGGTGCTTATGAGGTTTTAAGAACAAATAAAAAAATTAATCTAACAATATTAGCGAGTGGATCTGAAGTTAATCTAGCTTTAGAGGTTAGCCATAAATTAGCCAAAGATAAAATATATTCTAAAGTGATATCAATGCCTTCTATGGAACTTTTTGAATTACAATCAAAATCTTATAAAAATAAAATTTTAGAAGAAACAAAATTTAAAATATCCATTGAAGCTGGATCAAGCGATTGTTGGAAAAAATATGTAGGTGATAACGGTATTACTTTTGGAATTGATGAATTCGGAAAAAGTGCACCCTATAAAGATATTTATAAATATTTTGGACTAGAGAGTACAAACATTAAAAATATCACTAAAAAATTATTAAATAAATAAAATGACAATTAAAATTGGAATAAATGGAATGGGACGGATTGGTCGTATGGTTGTTAGATCAATCGTCGAAAGTAAAAATAAAAATTTAAAAATTAATCATATAAACAACAGGTCAAATTCAGAAACTACATCTAAATTAATCAAATATGATTCTATACATGGAAAATTAAATGCTGATTTAGATTATAATCCAAATCATTTAATAATTAATAAAAATAAAATTACATTTTCTCAAGAAACAAAAATTGAAGACATAAATTGGAAAAAACATAATGTTGATTATGTTTTCGAATGTACTGGAAAATTTAATTCGAAAGAAAATCTTCTTGCTCATATAGAAAATGGTGCAAAAAAGGTGATCGTTTCTGCTCCATGTAAAAATGCTGACAAAACAATAGTATTTGGTGTTAATGAAAATATAATTACTAAAGAGGATAAAATAATATCTGCAGCTTCGTGTACAACTAATTGTCTAGCACCTGTAACCAGTGTTCTTGATGAAAATTTTGAAATTGAAAAAGGTTTTATGACTACAATTCATGCATTTACTAGCGATCAGAGAATTTTAGATAATTCTCACAAAGA
Source organism: uncultured Pelagibacteraceae bacterium (assembly GCA_902521615.1). Taxonomy (GTDB): domain Bacteria; phylum Pseudomonadota; class Alphaproteobacteria; order Pelagibacterales; family Pelagibacteraceae; genus Pelagibacter. Next base: position 53,232 of record CABYSJ010000008.1, read on the forward strand.
CCCAAGAAGAGCAAGATCTGCGGGTCAATCAATAGTTCCCACCTCAACAGGAGCTTCGAAAGCAATAGGAGAAATAATACCAAACCTAAAAGGGAAACTAGAAGGTGTTGCGATGAGAGTACCTACTCCTAATGTTTCTCTTGTTGAATTAGTTTTTTGTACAAAAAAAGATATTAATATAAAAAAAATTAATGATGCCTTTGAACAAGCATCAAAAAATAAATTGAAAAATATCTTAGAAGTTACTCATGAAAAATTAGTATCAATAGATTTTAATCATCATCCTGCTTCTGCAATAGTAGATGCTTCTTTAACAAATGTAGTTGGAAGCAATATGGGCAAAATATCAGCCTGGTATGATAATGAATGGGGCTTTTCTAATAGAATGTGTGATATAGCTGAAACTTTGCATAAAATCTCTTAATGAGAAGTATTATAAACGAAAAAAATCTTATCAATAAAAAAATATTATTAAGATTAGATTTGAATGTTCCTTTAGAAAGAGACAAGATAACAGATACAACAAGAATTGATAAAATTCTTCCTACATTAAATTTTTTGATTAAAGAAAAAGCTAAAATTATAATTTTATCACATGTTGGAAGACCAAAAGGTAAAGTTGTTAAAGATCTCTCCCTAAAACCAATTTGTGAAGAATTGCAAAATAAATTAAGAAAAAAAGTAAAACTTATTCGCGAAAATATTAAAAAAATAAAAACTAAAAATTTCTTCAGTAACTACAATGAAGATATTTTTATTTTAGAAAATATTAGATTTTATTCAGAAGAAGAGCAAAATGACAATAAATTTGCTGAACAGCTATCAAATCTTGGAGATATATATGTAAATGACGCTTTCTCATGTTCGCACAGAGCTCATGCCTCGATTCATGAAATTCCCAAATTCTTACCCTCTTTTTCTGGGTTACAGTTAGACTTAGAAGTGAATGCGCTTAATAAAATAACTTCTGAAATTACAAGACCAATTACTTGTATTATTGGTGGATCTAAAATTTCAACTAAGATTAATGTTATTAAAAATTTAATTACTAAATTTGACAATATTATAATTGTTGGGGGTATGGCTAATAATTTTATAGAATATTTTGGAAATAATGTTGGAAAATCTATAAAAGATAAAAATTGTGATAAAATAGTTGAAGAAGTCATATCTCTTTCGAAAAAAGAAAAGTGTAAAATAATCTGTCCAGAAGATGTGATTGTATCTAAAGATTTAAATGGATCTCCTCAAAAAAAAGAATTGAGCAAAATATTATCTGATGAAATGATATTAGATATTGGTCCAAAAACTATAGAAAAAATAACAAAAATTATTGATAGCAGTAAAACTATACTTTGGAATGGGCCCGCAGGATATTTTGAAAATCCAAATTTTGCTTATGGAAGTATTCAAATAGCAAAAAAAATAATTGAAAATAATAAAGCAAACAAAATTTTTTCAGTTGCTGGTGGTGGGGACACAGTTTCTTTATTAAATAATTTAAACGCTGTTAACGAGTTTAATTTTGTTTCAACTGCAGGTGGAGCTTTTTTAGAATATCTTGAAGGTAAAAACCTTCCTGGTATAACCGCATTAAATTAAAATGTCTGAATTAAATAAAATTGCACTTAAAATAATTTCCAATGGCAAGGGCATACTTGCGGCTGATGAAAGCAATGGAACTATGACAAAAAGACTTGAGGCAGTAAATGTAAAATCAACACCAGAAAATAGACTTTCATTCAGAGAAATTCTTTTTTCATCGGATGGAATGAGAGATTGCATAGGTGGTGTTATTCTTTACGATGAAACCATAAATCAAATTTCGAGCACAGGAAAATCAATACCAAATTTAATATCTAGTTCAGGTGCAGTTCCTGGAATTAAAGTTGATACTGGTGCAAAAGATTTAGCAAATTCCCTTAAAGAAAAAATTACAGAAGGATTAGATGGTCTTAGAGATAGATTAAAAAAATATTATGATCTTGGAGCAAGATTCACAAAATGGAGAGGTGTCTATTCTATCAGTGAAAAATATCCAAGCGAACTGGCAATTAGTAGTAATGCTCATGCACTTGCTAGGTACTCTGCATTAGTTCAAGAGAGTGGAATGGTTCCAATAGTAGAACCTGAGGTACTGATGGATGGAAACCATTCCTCAGAAGTTTGTTTAAATAAAACATCAGAGGTAATTAAAAAGTGTTTTGAGGAACTAATTTTACACAAAGTTGATCTCTCAGGAATAATATTAAAACCAAATATGATTTTGCCTGGGAGCTTATCAGAAAATAAAATTTCTAGTGAAGAAGTTTCAATCAAAACTTTAGAATGCCTTAAAAATTCTGTACCCAATGAAGTTCCTGGAATAGCTTTTTTATCTGGAGGGCAATCTGAAATTGAAGCTACAGAAAATTTAAATTTAATAAATAAAAATAATAATACAAATTTTATAATAACCTATTCATATGGAAGAGCTCTTCAGCAAAGTGCTTTGAAAGTTTGGTCTAATGATATTAAAAATGTAGAAGCAACTCAAACTACTTTTAATCATAGAGCTAAAATGTGCACCTTGGCTGCTCAAGGAAAATGGTCTAGCGAACTTGAAAATAAATAAAAAAAAATTTGTTTATCTTATTTCCCCTAACAAAATAACCTATTCTTTCTATAACAATCTAAAGTTAGTTTTAAAAACTGGAAAAGTAAGTTTTTTTCAGCTCAGACTTAAAAGTTACTCTCAGAATAAGAAAATGATAATTGGAAAAAAAATTAAAAATATATGTAAAAAAAATAAAGTAAAATTTATAATTAATGATGATCCTTTGCTTGCTAGAAAATTAAACGCAGATGGTTGCCATCTAGGTCAAAAAGATATGAATATTAATATAGCAAAAAAAATACTTGGTAAAAAAATTATAGGAATTACCTGTCATAATTCCATTAATTTAGCAAAAAAAGCAATTAAAGCCAAAGCTGATTACATCGCATTTGGTGCTTTTAATCAATCTAAAACTAAAAAAACTAAGCATGTAGCGTCTGTAAAGATTTTAAATAAAGTTAAAAAATTTACAAAAACTCCAACAGTAGCTATTGGTGGAATTAATTCATTTAATTATAAAAATCTATTATTGAATAATGCCAATTTTTTAGCTATTTCAGGCTACATTTGGAAAAACAAAAAATATAAACCGTTACAAGCTATAGAAAGATTGAAATGAAAATTAACGCTGGAGAAATAAGAGTTGGAATGCTCTTAGAATATAAAAATGACTTATGGCAAGTTTTAAAAACCCAACATGTAAAACCAGGAAAAGGTGGCGCGTTTGCTCAAGTTGAAATGAAAAGCTTAAATAAAAATACAAAGTTAAATGAAAGGTTTAGATCAAGTGAAACAGTAGAAAAAGCATCATTAGAGGAAACGACTTTCAATTATCTTTATAGTGATGACGCTAATTATTTTTTTATGGATCCAAAAACATTTGAACAAATAGAAATTAAAAAACAAATTGTGGGTGATAAAGGTAAACTTTTAACTGAAAACCTAGAGGTTTCTGTAAGTTTTTATAATGAAAGCCCACTATCAATTGAATTACCTAATCAAGTACAATGCAAAATTGAAACTACTGATGTAGCCCTAAAAGGACAAACTGTATCATCATCTTACAAACCAGCAACTCTTGATAATGGTTTAAATATTCAGGTTCCTCCATTTATTGAAGCAGGTGATGAAATCATAGTTGATACTAGAAATTTAGAATATATTAAAAAAATCTAAAATGATCTCTATATCTTCAAATTTAAATATAATGATCAAAGCCGCTGAAAAAGCCTCAAAGTCTGCGATAAGAGATTTTGGAGAAGTTGAGAAACTACAAGTGTCTAAAAAAGGACCCCGAGATTTTGTCACAAAAACTGACAAACATGTAGAAAAAATTCTAATTGAAGAACTTTCTAAAACAAAAAAAAATTATTCTTTTTTATCAGAAGAAGTTGGTTCAATTAAAAACAAAGATACTGATAACATTTGGATTATCGATCCAATAGATGGAACAACAAATTTTCTACACGGTATTCCTCATTTTGCAATTTGTTTAGCACTTGAATCTAAAAAAGAGATAATTAGTGGTTTAATTTACGATCCTATTAAAGATGAAATATTTTATGCAGAAAAAAACAAGGGGGCATATCTAAATAATCAAAGATTACGAGTATCAAACAAAAATATAATAGATGAATGTTTGTTTTCGAGTAATCATGAAGGAGTAAAATTCAGTAATTTGAATATGAGGTATAGCGGATGTGCAGCTTTAGATTTGGCTTATGTAGCTTCAGGTAGATTAGATGGTTTTTTTCATAATAAAATTAATATTTGGGACGTTGCAGCAGGAGCCTTATTGGTAGAAGAGGCGGGTGGGATAGTTAATGATTTATATAAATTTGATCAGAATAATATAGATATTCGAGCATCAAGTGGTGCAATTAATGATAAAATGCTTGAAAATTTAAAGAACTTTTAATTGTGTTCTAAATTTCTTTTGCTATAAGTCACGATATGAAAAAAGAGATACACCCAAACTACCACACTATAAAAGTTGAAATGACTGATGGTACCCAATTTGAAACTAAATCAACTTGGGGTGCTAAGGGGGATATATTAAAATTAGAGATAGATCCTAAATCTCATGCAGCCTGGACTGGTGGAAAGCAAAAGTTAATGGATAAAGGTAGAATAAGTAAATTTAATAAAAAATTCCAAAATTTTAAATCTGAAAAAAAAAGTTAAATGTCGAACGCACCCTTAATGCCAATGGCAACTGCTGTATGGTTAGTAGAAAATACATCTTTAACATTCAAGCAAATTGCAGATTTTTGTAAACTACATGAAGTAGAAATACAAGGGATTGCTGATGGAGAAGTTGCTAAAGGTATAAAAGCATATAACCCAATTATTTCAGGACAACTTTCAAGAGAGGAAATTGAACTATCATCAAAAGACAAAAATAGACCACTAAATATTAAAACCAGTGATATTGAAATTTCAAATAACGAAAAAAAAATAAAGAAATATATTCCTTTATCAAAAAGACAAGATAAACCCGACTCAGCTTTATGGTTAATTAAACAACACAATACACTAAAAGATTCTCAAATAGCCAAATTGGTTGGCATTACCAAAAATTCTGTTACATCAATAAGAAATAAAAGTTATTGGAACTATAATAATTTAAATCCAAAAGATCCAGTTGCTCTAAATTTATTTACTCAAAAAGATTTGGTGGAGGCTATCGAAAAAGCTGAAAGAAGAATAAAAAGAGAAAAAAAAGAAAAAGAGAAACAAAATAAGTCAAACCAGGTATCTCTTTGATAAATAAAAACGATAGACATAAATTTATAAAAATGTTATCTAACCACTTTTTTTGGAGGTAGTTATTAAAATAGAAGTTAAAGATAATAATGTTGAACAAGCTTTGAGGGTTTTAAAAAGAAAACTTCAAAGAGATGGTTTCTTTAAAGTAATTAAATTAAAGAACACTTATGAAAAACCATCTGAAAAGAAAAAAAGAATTCTCCAAGAAAATATTAAAAGAGTTAAAAAGTTAAATAAGCTAAAAAATAGAATTTAAAAATACCGCGGGGTGGAGCAGTCTGGTAGCTCGTCAGGCTCATAACCTGAAGGTCGGCGGTTCAAATCCGTCCCCCGCAACCAATTTAAACTATATTTTAAAATTAGATTTTTTACTATCGACGAGAAAAGCTTTAACTGTTTCTATAGTTAACTGATCGAATGATTTTCCAAATTTTTCTATTTTCTCAATTATAGCTGGTGGAATAGTAATTATATGACAGCCTAATTGTTTAGCTTGTAGAAAATTATACGGCTCTCTAACACTTGCCCATAAAATTTCTACATTTTTAAATTTCTTTGCTAATTTTATACTTTTAGTAAATTCAGGGATAGGATCCTTACCAGTATCTCCTGCCCTTCCTGCAAAAATTGAAATTATCACTTTTGTTTTTTTGTTAATTAATTTAAGTATTTTTGCAGTTTGATTGGCTGTGAATACTGCTGTTATATTTAACTTAATATTTTTACTATTTAGCTCTTTAATTACATTTCCTGAAAATTTATTTTTTGAATTAACAACTGGAACTTTTACATATACATTTTTACCCCATCTATTTATTTTTCTTCCTTGCTCGATCATAGAATGTTGATCGTCCGCAAATACTTCAAAAGAAATAGGTTTATTTCTACAAACTTTAAGTATTTGTTTAGAGTATGATTTGTAATCTTTCGCACCAGCTTTTCTCATCAAACTTGGATTAGTGGTAAATCCTTTGACAATTGATTTACTATTATATTTTTTTATTAAGGATATGTCTGCAATATCACAAAAAATCTTTGTATTCATATAATCTACAAATTCTTAGTAATATCTTCTGTCATTTTTTTTGCATCTGCAAACAACATCAAAGTATTTTCTTTATAGAATAAATCATTATCTATTCCTGCATATCCAGGCGATAAGCTTCTTTTTACAAACAATACTGACTTGCATTTTTCAACATCTAAAACAGGCATTCCATAAATTGGACTTTGCGGATCAGTTTTTGCAACCGGATTGGTAACATCATTTGCACCAATTACAAAAGCAACATCTGCATTTGCGAAATCATTATTTATTTCCTCTAATTCGAAAACCTCATCATATGGTACATTAGCTTCTGCTAATAAAACATTCATATGTCCTGGCATTCGTCCAGCAACTGGATGAATAGCGTAAGATACTTTGATATCATTCTTTTTTAACGTATCTACCATTTCTCTTAAAGCATGTTGGGCTTGCGCAACTGCCATTCCATAACCTGGAACTATTATAACTGAAGAAGCATTTTTCATTAAAAAAGCTGCATCATCAGCGTTACCACTTTTCACTGGTCTCTGTTCTTTGTTTTGATCTCTAGAAGTTTGTTCTGTTGCTCCAAAGCCACCTAAGATAACATTAAAGAATGATCTATTCATACCTTTACACATAATATATGAAAGTATAGCACCAGAAGATCCTACTAGAGCACCTGTTATAATTAATGCGGTATTTTCCAATGTAAAACCAATACCCGCTGCTGCCCAGCCAGAATATGAATTCAACATAGAAATTACTACTGGCATGTCTGCTCCACCAATTGGAATAATAATTAGAAAGCCAATTAAAAAAGAAACTGCAATTAATATCCAAAATAAATTAGATGATTGGGTTGAGCATAGATAAAAAGTTAAAATTACAATCAAAACTAATAACATCGCATTTAATATATGTTGACCTTTGAAAGTAACGGGTGCACCAGACATTATTCCCTGTAACTTTAAAAATGCTATAACGGATCCTGAAAAAGTAATTGCACCGACAGCAGCTCCTATTGCCATCTCAATCAAGCTTGCAAGCTTAATATTACCTGGCGCTCCAAGATTAAAAGCTGCAGGATTAATAAATGCTGAAATAGCTACAAATACTGCTGCTAATCCAACTAAGCTATGAAAACCAGCAACTAATTCTGGCATTGCGGTCATTGGTATACGATAAGCTATGAAAGCACCGATGCTACCTCCTATAGCAAGAAAAATTAGAACATATACAAATCCACTTGTAAAATTTCCTACTGAAAGAAAAGTAACAGCTACAGCTATTACCATACCAATTATTCCAAATAAATTTCCTTGTCTTGAGGTTTCTGGAGAGGATAAACCTCTCAAGGCTAAAATAAATAATACTCCAGAGATTAAATATAAAATTGCTGAAATATTTGCAGACATAAATTATTTATCTTTTTTCTTTTTTTTATACATCGCAAGCATTCTTTGAGTAACTAAGAATCCTCCAAAAATGTTAACTGCTGCTAACACAATTGCTAAAAACCCATAAATACTAGATGATGAGAAAACTACTCCATCATTTCCAGATAAAGCCGCAATAATTGCTCCTACTATTATTACAGATGAAATAGCATTTGTAACTGACATTAAAGGAGTATGAAGAGAAGGCGTAACACTCCATACCACATAATAACCTACAAATATAGATAATATAAATATACTTAATCTGAATATAAAGGGATCTATTTCCATAGTACTATTTAATAAGTGTTTTCTCTATTATTTCATCCTCTAAATTAATATTTAATTTCTTATTTTCTTTATCATACAAATTTGAGATAAAATTAAATAAATTTTTGGCATACAAATTAGAAGCTGATACTGGTAATTTATTAAGTATATTTGCCTCACCTAGAATTTTAACTCCATTTCTCTCAACAATCTTATCTACTTGCGTGAATGCTGTATTTCCTCCTTGAACAGCTGCCAAATCATAAATGACTGATCCTGGCTGTAAATTTTTGAACATTTCGTCTTTAATAATTTTAGGTGCTTCCTTGCCAGGGATCAATGCTGTACATATTATGATATCTATTTTTTTTAGCGTTTCGTTTAATAACTCTTCTTGTTTTTTTTTAAATTCGTCTGACGCCTCTTTTGCATAACCACCCTCTGTTTCTAAATTTTCAGATCCTTCAACAATAAGAAATTTGCCTCCCAAACTTTCAACTTGCTCTTTTGAAGCCATTCTTACATCTGTAGCAAATACTACTGCCCCCATTCTTTTTGCGGTTGCAATAGCTTGCAATCCTGCAACACCAGCTCCAACAACTAATACTTTTGCTGCAGGAATAGTTCCGGCTGCTGTCATCATCATCGGAATTGCTCTTTCATAAACTTGGAAAGCCTCCACTACAGCTTTATATCCAGCAAGATTAGCTTGGGATGATAAAATATCCATTGATTGAGCTCTTGTTATTCTTGGCAGCAACTCCAATGAAAAACAATTTATTTTCTTTGAATTTAAATTTTCTAATGTTTCTTTGTTTGAATAAGCATTTAGTGAACCAATTAAAGTTTGGTTTTCTTTAAATAATGATAATTTTTCTTTATCTGGTAATCCTAATTGAATAATAATTTCAGAATTTTTAATTATTTCATTTTCATCGTCTAAAAATTTAACTCCTGAATTTTTATAATCTTCATCACTAAAACCTATGTGTGTTCCATAATTATTTGGTAATTTTAAATTAAATCCTAAACTAATATATTTTTTTGCAATCTCTGGAGTAATGGCTATTCTCTTTTCAATATTATGATTTTCTGAAATAGATGCTAGGTTCATAAATTTATTTTAAGATACTATAAAAGGAATATTGCCATGAACACTAAAACTGTAATAACAGCAACCGTCCCCCATAAAACAAATTTGGTAAAATTATTCCAAGTATTTTTATGGTTATCATTGTCCATAAAATTATTTTTGTCTTGCTTTAAATTTTGGGTTAGTTTTATTTATAACATAAACTCTTCCTCTTCTTCTAACAAGTTTTGAGTTTAAGTCTCTTTTTTTAATAGATTTTAATGAGCTTTTGATTTTCATAGTTAGTGGCTTTTAATAATGCCTGGCAATGTCCTACTCTTCCATGTCTTAAGACAAAGTACCATTGGCGCTGAAAGGCTTGACTGCCGAGTTCGGGATGGGATCGGGTATTACACTTTCGCAATAATCACCAGGCACGACAAAATACGACTTTTTTAATTTTTGTAAAGAGTTTATTAACATTGTTAATAATCTTTGAAAGCTTGTTTTTTCAGTGTTTAGTAGCTGTATCAACAAATTTAGCTCTTTTCTTTATAATTTATTATTAAAAACGCAAATGATGAAAATATTCCAATAAATTGAAAAAATATTCTATTAAAAGAAGTTGATAAATGCCATTCAAGAGGAAAAGCAGTCACTATATATAATGAGTATAAATAAATAACAAAAAATAATGAAAATCCTATAAAAAGAATAAATAATTTACTTCTAATAAAAGATAAAGAAAGCTTATATAATAAAATCAAAAGTAGTGGAAAAAAGATTTCCAAGTTATAATAACAGTTTATGAGAAAATACCTGAAAATTAGATAAAATCTTTCAATGTGAAGATCAATTTTAAATAAATTTGAGACGTTTATAAAATCAGCGATATTTTCACTAGAAACTGTAATTTTTAAACTTTCTAAATAAAATGACAACAGAATAGGTATAAAAATTATTATTAGGAATATTAAAGAATTTACAATTAAAATATTCAGATTATCAGTAAATTTTTTTTTAAAAAATAAATAAAAGTATAAATTTAAAATAAAAAATACTGCAGTTGAAATTACAAAACCTTCATTCTTAATTGATGATGATATTCCTAAAATTACTATTCCAAAAAAATAATCTTTTTTATTAAAAGTTTCATTATTTATACTTAGATAAATATACAAAAACCCTATCATTAAAAATAGACTTAATAAGCCATCCACATATCCAGAATTTGAAAACCTATAACTTGCTGCAAAACTGTAAGTAGAAAAATGAATTAGAATTATTAAAAACAATATAGAATTAAGATAAATATTATTATCTTTAAATATCAGTCGTATTTTTTGAAATATCAATAATATACCTAAAAACAAAACAAGTGGGATAATAATTCTTGATTGGTCATAATCTTTTTCAAATATGTAAAATGAAAAAGACCATATTGAAGATAAAAAATTTGGATAATCTGGTTTGGGAAAATGTTCTAGACCTGGACTATATAAAAAATACTTAGTTTTATTGAACCAATAAGCCAAGGCATCCCCTGCTTCTAATGTATATAATTTAATATCAATATAATTCTCTGTTAATAAAATTATAAAAAATACTGATATAAAAAAATTAATAAAATTAATTTTTTTTTTTAATTTAAATTTAATAAAACTATCATATTTAATAATAATAAAATGAATAAAACTCAAAATACATATTATTTTTATTATCAAAATATAATCTTTATAATTTTGACCTAACAAATTTGAAAGTATCAACGTTAGATAAAAAATAACAAGACCAATAAAAAATTTTTCTAGAAATAAATGTCTTCTTAAAATGAGATTACCAAGAAGATAAAATGTTAAAACAAATAATACAGAACTAATTAACATAAATAGAGTCTACCGCATAAAAATAATTAAAGTTTCTTGAGTCTGAGTCTAAAATTATATAAGAATTAATGTCTAAATTATTTCCATAAAGCTCAATTTTTTTTATATTTTGAAAAAAAATTTTTTCATTTTTGTAAAAATTTATTGAAGTCAATAAATTATTTTTGATCGAAAACTGATAATATTTACAATTTTCAAATGACAAAATTTTCTTTTTTGAATTTTCTACATTAGACACAAAAAAATTTTTTTTTTTAATAATTTCATTACAGGAGATAAGTTTGCTATTATCTAATATATGACTCTTATTCTTTCTATAATAAGAAATTTTTTTTGTTGGATCAATTATGTCAATGAATAATCCATGAATATTCAATCTTTCAGAATTAATAATATTTAAATTATTTTGATTTTTTTGAATGTTTTTAACTGAAATTAATGAATTTTTATTTTTAATTAAGTATTTTTTTTTAACTCTATAGTTGTTCAATCTATATCCTTCTCCCAGTATATGAATACCTAATTCATGTGGTGAAAAATAAAAAGTAGGTGAGCTAAAATCATCTTGTTTAAAATATTCATTTATTACCTTATTAAAAAATTCAAGATCTTCAGGATATTTTGTTATTATATTTGTAGAATTATTATTTTTACTCAAAAAAAACAAGTTCTGTAAAATACCCTTGTAGTTAAAATAGATAATTATTATTAACAAACAAATAAATAAATTTTTTAAGCTTAAAGTATTTTTTATTTTTTTTGACATTTGTATAAATAATACTGATATTATAAATAATCAAATATTTTAAATTAATTACACCTAATGAAACTTAGTATAATAATTCCATGTTTTAATGAAAAAGAAACAATTTCAAAAATAATAAATAAAATATTTACTGTAGTAAAAATTAAATTTGAAATAATTTTAATAGATGATTGCTCGACAGACGGTACAAAAGAAATTTTATATGAATTAAAAAAAAAATATGAAGATTTAGTGATAGAATATAATGAAATTAATAGAGGTAAGGGATTTTGTATTAAGAAGGGTATTAAGAAGGCAACTGGAGATCTATTAATTATTCAAGATGCTGATTTAGAATATGATCCATCAGATTATGAGAAAATTCTAAAACCTTTGATTGATGATAATGCTGATGTTGTATTTGGTACTAGATTTTTTACATCAAATGAAAAAAGAGTGCTTTATTTTTGGCACTCATTAGGAAATAAATTTCTAACATTTTTATCAAATTGTTTTTCTAATTTAAATCTTTCGGACATGGAATGTTGTTATAAAGCTTTTAAAATTTCTGTAATAAAAAATATAAATTTAAAAGAAAATAGGTTTGGTTTTGAACCTGAGGTCACAGCCAAAATTGCAAAAAAAAATCTTAGAATTTATGAGATAGGTGTAGATTATCATGGAAGAAAATATTCAGAAGGTAAAAAAATTACATGGAAAGATGGTTTTAGTGCATTATTTTGTATTATAAAATATAATTTATTTGATTAATTCATTAGCTGGTCAATGTATCTTACTTATTATAAACAAAAGAAATTTAAACATGAAAAATAAAAAAAAATTTATAAAACTAATGTCTAAGACTTTTTTTAATGAAAAAAAAGAAAAACTAAAACTAATTAAATTCATAAAAAATTCTGAGAAATTATCAATGGGAAAAAATGTTGAAAAGTTTGAAAAAAAATTTTCGACATTTTTAAAATGTAAATCTTCTATAATGGTAAATAGTGGATCTTCCGCTAATTTACTCCTTTTACAAGCTCTCAAAAATTTAAATAAAATTAAAAGTGGAGATGAAATTGGATTTTCAGCTTTAACATGGTCAACTAATTTAATGCCAATTATGCAACTTGGCTTAAAACCAGTACCTATTGATGTGAATTTAAAAACATTAAATGTCTCTCCAGAAAATTTAACAGCTGCTTTAAAAAAAAATAAAATTAAATGTTTATTTTTAACAAATGTTCTTGGTTTTGCAGATAATATTTTGGAAATAAGTAGAATATGTAAAAAAAGAAAAATTTTATTAATAGAAGATAATTGTGAATCTCTAGGATCTGAATTTAAAGGTAAAAAACTTGGTACATTTGGTTTTGCTTCTACGCATTCGTTTTATGTAGGTCATCATATTTCATCTATTGAGGGTGGCAGTGTTAGTACTAATGATGAAAAACTTAGTGATATGTTAAAGATATCCAGAGCTCATGGATGGTTAAGAAATATAAATCTCAATAAAAGAAAAGAATATATCAAAAAATTTAAAATAAATAAATTTTATGAAAATTATGCTTTTTTTGATTTAAGTTTTAATTTGAGACCAACTGAGATAAATGGTTTTATTGGCTTCAATCAATTATCTTATTTAAAAATAATCATAGACAGAAGATATAAAAATTTTAAGCTTTTTAATGAAGCAAGTAAGAAAAATAATGCATTTTATGAATTAGAATTAAAAAATATGAATTTGATTTCAAATTTCACATTCCCTTTGCTGTGTAGAAATAAAAAATTATTTCGTAAATATGTAAGAAAATTTAATATAAATAAAATTGAAATTAGACCGTTAATCGCTGGAGATATTACTAAACAACCCTTTTTTAAAAAATATATCAAGAAAAAATTTTATTTACCTAATACAAATTATTTACATGATAATGCTTTCTATATCCCAAATAGACCTGATTTAAACAGAGGAGAGATTAAGAGAATTCTAAACATCATAAATTCATAATGAATAAAATAATACAAATTTATCCATGGATTGATAAAGAAGAGTTAATACAAGTTTCAAAAGTTATTAAATCAACTTTTTTGACTGAAAATAAATATACAAAAAAATTTGAACAAAAATTTAGATCCATAACAGGAGCTAAATATGCAATAGCAATTAATAACTGGACCATGGGTTTATTTTGTTGTCTGAAAGCTTTAAATATTGGAAAAAATGACGAAGTAATAGTTCCTGACATTACCTTCATAGCAAGTGCAAATGCAGTAATCCTTGCTGGTGCCAAAGTAATTCTTTGTGACGTCGACTCTAAAACTTTAAATATTTCTACATCAAATATTGAAAAATTAATTTCTAAGAGAACGAAAGCAATTATGCCTGTGCATCTTTATGGAAATAGTTGTGATATGACAAAAATATTAAAAATTGCAAAAAAACATAATTTAAAAATAATTGAAGACGCAGCTCAAGGTTTGGGAGTGTTTCATAAAAAAAAACATGTTGGTACAATCGGTGATGTTGGTGGTATTTCTTTTTATGGCAATAAATTAATTACAACTGGTGAAGGAGGAATTATCCTAACGAATAAAAAAAAAATATACAATGAAATTTTACAACTCAAAAATCATGGAAGAAAAACAAAGGGGAAATTCATACATGAAAAAATTGGATATAATTTTATGTTTACCGATCTTCAAGCTGCTATAGGATTGGCTCAAATAAATAAATTGAAGAAAATAATAAATAAAAAGCTAAAAATTTATAAATACTATAAATCTCATATTAAGAATAATGAAGATATAAAATATATTGAAAAAGTAGATAAAACATTAAGTGTTTATTGGTTTTCAAATATTATTACAAAACAAGCTTCGAAGCTTAAAAAATTTTTATCAGAAAAAAACATTCAAACGAGAAATTGTTTTTATCCGCTAAGCTTACAACCATGTTATAAAAAAAATAATAGTATAATTAAAAAATATGTTAATAAAAAAAATTCATTAAATATTTATAAATCTTTCCTTAGTCTACCATCAGCGGTACAAATTAATATTAATGAACTAAATCATGTAATAAAAAATATTAATTCTTTTTATGAAAAAAAAAATAAGACTATTGGTAAATTTAGTTGATTTTGACACTAAATACCAAGGAGGAATTAATACTTTTGCAATTGGTCTGTTATCAGAATTAAAATTAAATACAAATATAACAATACTAACAACTAAAAAAAAATTAAACTCTATCAAGAAAATTTTTTATAAACGAAAATTTAAATATATAACAATCAAAGATAAAAATATTTTTACAAAATTTTTAAGATTTATATCGGTAATTCTAAACAGTACTACAATTTATAAAAACTCTGTTAAACTCGAATATTTTAAAATTATTAATTTAATCAATGCTAATTATGACTTGCTGTACTGTCCTTTGACAAATTTAAAACCTTTAAATCTAAAAATCAAAACAATTACTTCAATTCATGATATACAGCATTATAATCTTCCAGAAAATTTTAGTTTTTTTGAGAAAAGATATAGAAATATACTACATTCTACTACAATAAATTATTCAAAAAAAATTCAAGTAAGTTCACAATTTATTTTTAAAAATATTACTAAATATTTTACAAAAAAAATTTCAAAAAAATTATTTATTATATCTGAGGGTGTTTCAAGGGATTTTGAAAATAAAAATAAGAAATTAGGAAATTACTTATTTTTTCCAGCACAATTATGGCCTCACAAAAATCATTTAACAATTTTAAAAGCAATTAGAATTCTTAACAATAAATATAAAAAAAAAATTAAAATTATTTTAGTAGGCCAAAAATTTAAAAAAAGCATTTTAATTTTAAATTTTATAAATGAAAATAAAGATCTAGATATTGAATATTTAGGCAAAGTAAGCTTCGAAAAACTAAAAAAACTTTATGCAAATTGTAAAATTGTTGTATGTCCTGCGCTTTATGAATCAAGTAGTTTAACCCTATTGGAAGCAATAAAAATATCTAAACCTGTCATTGCCTCTGATACACCTCCAAATATTGAATTAAATAAATACTTTAAGATTAATTTTTTTAATAAAAATAGTCCTCAATCATTTGCGAAATTAATTAAAAATATATGGGATAAAAATGATCTATTGGAAAAACAGATCTCATTTAATAGAAAAAAAATTAGCTTATTTGATTGGAAAGAAATTTCAAAAAAATATAAAGTTGAATTTTTAAAAACATTAAATTAATTAGTGTTTCGGTGCCTTTTTAAAAAAAAATTTAAAAGTAGAAATGATTATTTTTAGATCCAAAATAATTGAAAGATTATTAAGATAATACAAATCAAATTTAATTTTCTCTTCATCACTCATATTTTCAAAACCATGAATTTGTGCATATCCAGTAATACCAGGTCTCAATTCATGTATTAAATATTTTTCTCTTAAATTTTTTAAGTTAATTTGATTATATAAAGCTGGCCGCGGACCAATTAAAGACATTTCTCCTCTAAGAATATTAACTAGTTGTGGCAATTCATCTATATTTGTTCTTCTTAAAAATTTTCCAAGTTTTGCATATTTATAATTAACTACTTCATTTGTAGGAATATCTTTTGTATCTTTAATTAAAGTACGAAATTTATAAATATAAAAATAATTATTGTGCAGTCCAAATCTTTTTTGAATAAAAAAAATTGGTCGTCCATTTAATAATAGTAAAAATAAGGATAATATTATTATTAAAGGCGACAAAGTTATAAGCAATATTATAGATAATAAAAATTCAATTATTTTTTTTAGATATTCTTTGTACATATATTATTTCGGTGTCCAATTGGATCTTTTAAATGATACTGTAGGGTTCATTTGAAAATTACCATAAATTTTATTTAATAAATTTTTTTTATTTATTGTGGTAAAAATAAATTTTAACAATTTATAATTAACATAAAATAATTTTGTCTTACTTTTATTAATCGTTTTAAATTTTTTTATCATGCTTGATGTAGATAAATTTTTCTTTTCACAAATTAAAAACTCATAATGCTTAACGTTACTTTTAACAATATGAACCACAAAACTTAAAAAATTTTCAAGCAATAAATATGCTCTTTTATTCGAAGATATATCTAAGGGTAAGGGTATATTTAACTTTAGTAAGAAATTAAAAATTTTATGTTGATTATCATGATGATTTGAATAAATTATAGGACATCTAACAATTATTGGTTGGAACTTTTTATATATTGTTTTAATTTTTCTCAAGTAAGTCTCCTCTTTAATTTTATTAAATGCATAATCAGAATGCGGGCTAAATTCAGAATTTAAATTAATAATCCTGTCAGTTGCACTTAAACCATAGACACTTAAAGAGCTAATATATAAAAATTTTAATTTAGGATTCTGAGATAAAAATTTTATTAAAATAATTTTTAAACTTTTAATGTTATTTTTTGGTTTTTTTAAGTAAATGACGTATGTTGGATATATAAATTTCTTAAATTTAATTATTTTTTCATACTCTATAACATTAATAAAATTTTTTTTTAATATTTTAGTAACTTTTGAACCTAAATAACCTTTTGAACCGACAACTACTATCATTTTTTTTTAGAATTAATAATATCAAGAATCATATTCTTGAAAGTAATCTTAGGTTTCCATCCTATTTTTTTAAGTTTAGTATTGTTTCCAACAAGGATATTTTTATTATTTTGATTTTTAAGTTCTGCCGTTTTCATATGGTCAGAAAATTTTAAATCCATTAGTTCACATACTATTTTAATAACTTCCAAAACATTTCTCGATTTTGAGGACGCGACCACATAATCTCCTGGCGATTTATAAGATAAAATTTTCCAAAATGCTGAGACAAAGTCTCTTGCATCACTCCAGTCTCTGTAAACATGCGGATCTTTAATTTTAAAAAATTTTCTTTTCTTATTTTTTATTTGAAAAGCTTGATTGATAACCTCTTTAATTAGAAAAACATTTTTTCTTAAATATGACTCATGATTGTATAAAAAACCATTGCAAGCAAATAATCCATAGTATTTTCTGTAATATCTGACTAAATGAACTCCTGATATTTTTATCAACCCGTATAAAGATCGGACATTAAATTTTGTATTTTCATTTTGAGGATATTCAGTAGGTACGCCAAATACCTCACTTGATGCAGCATAAAAAAATTTCGCTTTGTTAATTCTATTTGCGTCTAATAAATTAAATAAAATTTTATTACTCAATATTAGTCTATTTATACTAGTAATTTTTTTTCTATTATCCACACTATTTTCTGCCAAGTGATAAATTTCATCTGGTTTATATTTAGTAATTATTTTAGAGATATATTTTTTATTACTTAGGTCTGTATTGATTATTTTTATTTTTAATAAATTTTTTCTTTTGATTTTTCTTTTTTTTTCTATACCAATTATTTTATATTTTTTTTTTATTAAAAATTTTGAAAGTAAAATACCATCCTGACCATTTATACCAGTAATCAAAGCAGTTTTCATTGATTAAATAATTTTTTCTCAAAATTTTTATATGTTTCAATAATTTTATAATTTGTTTTATTTTCTATCTTCCAACCATAATTTTTTGCTAATTTGGAGTTTAATATTTTTCGTGGGGTGCCTTTTAATCCTTTATTATGATATTCAATTTTACAATAATGATTAGCTGCTTTCATAATCATTTTAGCATAACCCAATATTGATTTTTCGTATCCACTTCCAATATTAATCATTTTATCCTCAGTTTTTTTAAACAAAAAATATATGCAGGCATTTGCAATTTCATCTGAATGTATAACTTCTCTTAAAGCCTTACCATTTCCCCATAACATTATTTTATTTTTTTTATTTTTTTTTGCTAAGGCAATTTTTTTTATTAATGCAGGTAGAAAATGTGAAGTTTGTTCATCGTAATTATCACCTTCTCCAAATGAATTACATGGCATTAAGCTTTTGTAATTCAAATTATATTGTTGTGAATAATTTTCACACATTTTAATACCAGCAATTTTTGCAATTGCGTAAGGTTCATTTGTGTTTTCTAGATATCCTGACAAAAGTTCATTTTCTTTGATAGGTTGTTTAGAAAACTTTGGGTACACGCAGCTAGAACCTAGAAATATCAAATCTTTCACACCTTTTAAATATGCAGAATGAATTATATTATTTTGTATCATTAAATTATCATATATAAATTCAGCTCTCTGCTCATTGTTAGCATGAATTCCACCAACTTTTGCTGCTGCAATAATTACAGCATCAATTTTATTTGATTTAAAGAATTTTAAAACATTAGCTTGTTTTCTTAAATCAAGTTTTTTTTTAGATATAGTTATAATTTTTTTTTTTTTTGATTTTAAAAATTTATAAATTGACCTTCCAACTAATCCGTTATGACCAGCTAAAAATATTGTTTTTTTATTTGCCATTAAAATTTTTTTTTTCATAGAAAATCATATCATCAATTATTGAATCTAAGTTTTTTTTAGGTTTCCAATTTAATTCCTTTCTGGCCTTTCGTGCATCTCCTATAAGTAAATCAACTTCACTTGGTCTAAAATACCTTTTATTAATCTCAATCACTGGCTTCCCATTTAAATATGCTTTCTCTTTTAAACCTTTTCCTTTCCAAACTAATTTTAGATTAAGCTTCTCTGAAACTTTTTTAATAAAATATTTTACAGTAAATGTTTTACCAGTTGCTAAAACATAATCTTTTGGTTTTCTTTGTTGTAATATCTTCCACATCCCTTCAACATAATCTTGGGCGTGGCCCCAATCTCTTTTTGAATATATATTTCCTAATAACAATTTTTCTCTATGACCCAATTTTATTTTTACAAGTCCTTTTACAATCTTTTGAGTTACAAAAGTTTCCCCTCTCAAGGGGCTTTCATGATTGAAGAGTATTCCATTGGCAGCAAAGATATCATGTGCTTCTCTATAATTAACAGTAATCCAATGAGCAAACAATTTTGAGACAGCATAAGGACTTCTTGGATAAAATTTGGTATTTTCATTTTGTGGTATTTCTTGAACTTTTCCAAAAAGTTCTGAGGTTCCTGCTTGATAAAATTTTATTTTTTTATTAAAATTTTTTATCACCTCCAAAATTCTTAAAGCTCCTAGTGCATTTGTATTTGCAGTATATTCTGGAATTTCAAATGATACAGCAACATGCGATTGCGCAGATAAATTATAAATTTCATCTGGTTTAATAGTGGTTATTAAATTAAATACTGAACCGTAATCTATAACGTCACCAAAATGTAAAAAAAAACTTTTTTTTTTTTTATTTGGTTCTTCATAAATATCATCTATTCTTTTGGTGTTTATTAAAGATGTTTTTCTTTTAACACCATGTACAACATAGTTTTTTTTTAACAAAAATTTTGAAAGATAAGCACCATCTTGTCCTGTTACACCAAAAATTAAAGCTTTTTTTTTCATATTTTTTTTAAATATATTGATCCTGGTGAATTTTTTTCAGTAATATACTTACAATAACTTTTCACAATACCAAAATGTTTTTTCTTCAAATAATAAAGTGAGCCAACTATTTCCCATTGATTATTATTAGTCAAAAAAGCTTCGAGCAAATATTGCTCATTCCAAAACCATACTTTTTCTAATATCCATTCCTTTGGATAATCATATGGTGAGAAAATATCATGTATATGAACATAAACTCCTTTTTTTAAAGATGGTAAGATTTCTAATATTTCAAAAAGTACGTCTCCATTTGGTCTTATTATATGACTAGAATCGATAAACAAAAAATCATTATCTGTTAAAGTTTTAAAAAAGTCTAAATTTACTTCTTCAATTCTCAATTTTTTAAATGTTAAATCAAAACTTGACAAATATTCATTTTCATATGGCTCAATACAAATATGTTCTGTATTAATATTTTTATTTTCAATTTTATTTTGTTTAATAGCATTTTGAATTATTAATGTTGAAAAACCACAGCCTACTTCAATTATTTTTTTTGGTTTTTTTAGTCTTATAAAATTATACAAGTATTCTGCATCTCCACTTTCAAAGCTACCATTCCCAAAATAAAAGTCTTTATTTAGAAAGTTTTTAAATTCATCAGTATATGAAAATTTTTTAATAAATCTTAATTGATTCTCTATATTAAAATTTATTCCAGGAAGGTTTCTCTCAGGTCCTATAATTGAGGATAATTGATCAGATTTAAATAAAGGCTCATGGTAGTAATCTATTATTGGAAATATACCAATTTTATCCATTATAATTTTAGAGAGTTTCATTCTATGAACTCCTATTCTTCTCACAATTTTTAATACAATAGAGGATAAAAGCACAAAAGGACTTGCTATTAGATCAATTATTTTAGATAGCTTAATGATTATTTTTTTCATATTTTTTTGAATTTAACCATAAAATAAGACCTATAGAATAACAAAAAATAATACTCAACCAATTGTTAAAGAAACTTCCAGAGGGCGCAATTGGAAAAAAATTTATAAATAATGATAAAAATAATATAAATTCAAAGTTCTTATAATTTGAGGCATACTTTATTGACCAATTTTTTATTATGAAGAAACAAATATAACCGTAAAAAATCAAAAAAAAGATAAAAACTAATATTCCTGTTTCAGACAATATATTCAAATAAATATTGTGTGGGTGTGTAGCACATCCAAGCTCAGACTTTTTGTATTTAGTATTATTGCATTCAGATCTAAAGGTTTTTAAACCAGATCCAAATATAGGATTATCTTTATAAATGTTTAGAGAAGTTTTGTATAATTCAGTATGTGTTGGTGTAAAAAAATATATTTCATTATTCTTGTCCATTAATTGTTTAAACGTCATGTTTATTAATCGATCAAAACTATATTTACTCTGACTAAGAGGTAAAGATATTAATATGCCTACTAATATTAATAATAAGTTATATTTATTCAGAAATAATCTGAATCTAAAAAAAATAATTATATTAAATATTAAAAATAAAAAAAAAGCTGTTCTTTCACCACTTAAGAATATTAAACAGAATGAAATTATAGTTATAAAAAAAAAATATTTTTTCTTTTTTTCTAAAAAAAAAGATATACCTATTAAAATCAT
This sequence comes from uncultured Pelagibacteraceae bacterium, assembly GCA_902521615.1. Lineage (GTDB taxonomy): Bacteria > Pseudomonadota > Alphaproteobacteria > Pelagibacterales > Pelagibacteraceae > Pelagibacter. The sequence goes on from CABYSJ010000008.1 coordinate 75,170, forward strand.
TGAAAACCTTAAAACAAAACTACCCATTATCAACTCATCT
>CABYSJ010000009.1 GCA_902521615.1 uncultured Pelagibacteraceae bacterium
CTTATTATGCTGCTAACGAGAGGGTAAAAGCATTTGACTCATTTGACGAAGTTGCATCTGGTAACTCTCAAATGTATCATGGTGCTGATTACTACTGGGTTAAAAAACACCCTGCATTTGGGTATTTTACTGCCGTTCCATTTGGTTTCACATATGCTGAAATGAATGCGTGGTTAAAATTTGCTGGTGGACAAGAGTTGTGGGATGAATTGACTGATGATTTTGGAACACAAAGTTTTGCTGCTGGAAATACTGGAGTGCAAATGGGTGGTTGGTTTAATAAAAAAATTAGATCAGCTAATGACTTTAAAGGTTTAAAAATGCGTATGCCTGGTTTAGGTGGACAAGTACTTGGAAAACTAGGTGGTTCTCCAATTTCACTTCCTGGTGGACAGATTTATGAAAACCTTGTTTCAGGTGCAATTGATGCAACTGAATGGGTAGGACCTTGGAATGATGAAGCTATGAAGTTCCAGGAAGCTGCTAAGTATTATTACTATCCAGGAATGCATGAACCAGGATCTACATTAGCTTGTGGAGTTAACAAATCTTGGTTTACTAGTTTGTCAAAATCAGATCAGTTAATTATTAAAACTGCATGTGATTGGGCTGACACAACTACAATGGCTGAATACAATGCTAAAAACGGAGCTGCATTAGCACGATTAGTTAACGAAAGTGGAGTTAAACTAGAGAAGTTTAACGATAAAGTTTACGATGCTTTCGCTAAAGGTGCTGCTGAAGTTTTCGATGAAGTTCAACAACATAGTGCTCTTGCTAAGAAAGTACATGCTGCCTTTGTTAAAGGTCGTAAGGAAATCGGTGCTTGGACTAACTTGTCTGACGGGCCATATGTTGCTCAAAGAAATAGAGCATTAGGAGTATAATTTAATTCTAATTATTACTAGAGGGCCCTTAAATGGGCCCTCTTTTTATATATCAATAAAAGATTTAATATGATGGAGAAAAATAACTTATCTATTTTAATAAGAATATTTAGTTATTCTATCTTAGCTTTAACTTTTGTTTTTTTAGTAAATAATGTTTTAACAGTTTGGTTTGATTGGCCAGGAGTTAAAAAACTTTTTGCTCATTATGAATTATTTGGATTTAAAAAATTAAATAAGCCTTTAGAGGGGCTTGCAATAAATTTATCATATATTCAATTACTATTTTATTTTGTATCTTTAGCAGGAGTTATATTTTTTGTTTTGAAATCCATAAAACAAACATTGCAAACAGACTCTGAGATCTTATCGAAAATTACAGCTTACGTAGTAAGGTCCTCTTTCTGGGCTGTACTAATTGTTGGAGTAGCAGACTTTTTAATCTCATTCATGGTAGTAGAAAAACTAGTTGAGCCAATTTTTGGAGAACAATTTAAAATTAATTTAGTAATACCTGCTTTTAGAATTACATATATACACTTTCCTTTAATATTGGCTTCTTTTGTAATTGGTTATTTTACGAGGTCTGTAGGGTTTATTTGGTTAGCAGTTTTAGTAGTTGGAAGTGAATTTTTAATTGTATTATCAAGATTTATTTTTCAATATGAACAAGCATTCCAAGGTGACTTAGTTCGTTTTTGGTATGCAGCACTATATCTTTTTGCGAGTGCGTATGCCCTTATTCATGAAGGTCACGTAAGAGTTGATGTTCTTTATACTGGTTTTAGCGAACGTAAAAAAGCATGGACTAATGCAGTTGGGTCATTAATTCTAGGAATTCCTTTATGTTTGATTGTAATATTTTTAGGCATGGGGGGTAAAGCTAGTATCATCAATGGTCCTGTAATTTCATTTGAAATTACGCAGCAAGGTTCAAACGGATTATATTTACTTTATCTAATGGCAGTTTATTTAGCTGTGTTTGCAGTTAGTATGTTAACTCAATTCACTAGCTACTTTATGAGTAGCAGTCATAAACTTTTAAAGAATTAAATAATGGAACATTTATTTTTAGCTTTACTTGTAATTATAATGATTGGAGCATTAGCTTCTGGTTTTCCAGTAGCTTTTGCATTACCTGGATCAGCAATAATTTCAATCGGGCTTGCTGCTTTTTTTGGTTACTTATTTGCAGGTGATAGTAGTGCTTATTTTGCTGTTGATGGCCCCAAAGAATGGTTAACCGCCGGTATTACAAACTTTAGGAGTAACTACTGGGATGTAGAAACTGATACTTTAATTGCAATTCCTTTATTTATTTTCATGGGGATCATGCTGCAAAAATCAAAAATTGCGGAAGATCTTTTAGTTACGATGGGGCAGTTGTTTGGACCTATCCCTGGAGGCTTAGGAATATCAGTAATATTTGTTGGGGCGTTACTTGCAGCTACCACGGGTATTGTTGGCGCAACAGTAATAGCAATGGGATTAATATCATTACCCACAATGCTTAATAATAAATATGATAAAAGTCTAGCAAGTGGAATTGTTTGTTCATCAGGAACACTTGGGCAAATTATACCTCCATCAATTGTATTAATTATTATAGCCGATCAATTAGCTAGCGCGGCAGACGTTGCAAATACTATGCGTCAGACTGATTACAAAATTTTAACTGGTGAATTTAATATGCCCGGAGAATTTAGAGTGGGATCTACTTCTGCAGGGGATATGTTTTTGGGGGCATTATTACCTGGTTTAGTTTTGGTTGGCTTGTATATGATTTATGTATTTGTATACGCAAGACTAAATCCCAAGGCAGCTCCTCCCGTTCCATTTAAAGGAAATTTTGACTCAAAATTTTGGATTAAGGTTTTAATAGTAATTATTCCTCCCCTTGCTTTAATTTTTGCGGTTTTAGGATCTATACTTTTAGGTATTGCAACCGTTAATCAAGCTGGATCTATTGGAGCAATAGGTGCAACTATGATGGCTGGTTATCGTTTACATAAAGGAAAAAAAGATGCTTACTATCCAATTATAATTGCAATTTTATCTGTCATTCCAATTTATATTTTATCTAAGAATTACAATTTAAATATTAAGGCTGTAGAAACTAGAGATCTTACAGCAATTTTTATCACAGGATTTTTTACAATTACTTTTTTAATTGGAATTGTTTGGAGTTTTTGGAGAGCATACAAAATTGAAAATGTTTTAAGAGAGGTTGTTACAGAAACATGTGTAACGACTTCAATGGTTTTTATAATTTTATTAGGTGCAGCAATGTTAACTTCTGGATTTAGAGCATTTGGAGGTGAAGAGCTAGTAAGAGATTTTCTTCAAGATTTGCCAGGGGGATTTTGGACACAGTTTATTGTTGTAATGGCAGTGATTTTTTTATTAGGTTTCTTTCTTGATTTTATAGAAATAGCCGTTGTTGTTGTTCCTATCATTGCTCCGATATTATTAGCTGAACCAGGAGCTAATGTAAGTGCAATTTGGCTTGGTGTAATGATTGGAGTAAATTTACAAACCTCATTTTTAACACCACCATTTGGCTTTGCATTGTTTTACTTAAAAGGTGTAGCTTCAAAACTTGTTACTACTTTAAATATTTGGAAAGGTGTTGTTCCATTCATTATTTTACAATTAATAGGCCTTGGAATTGTCGGTTTCTACCCATCATTAGTAAACTATCTACCAGCAAGAACATATTTAACATCGAACGTTGCTCCACCGCCGATGAACCCAAAGCTACAATATTGCTTACAAGAGTATAAATTTGCGATTTACAACGCCGAAGAACAAAGAATTACTAATGCAATAAAAGACATGCAGAAATTAACTCCCGCAAATCTTCCAATGGATAAATTAGATATTTTTGAAGAGCATTTTGATAATGCGCTTGGGACTTTTGCTATTGTTAAAAAACTCCAAAAAACGGAACAAGAATATGAATTATTTACTGAAGATTATAGGGACTTGCATTTCAATGTAAGAAAAATTGAGAAAAAAATTAGAAAAATAGACCAGAAAATTAAAAAAATAAAAGCTGAAATTAGAAATTTAGATGATGATAACTTATTAGGTAAAAATAAATTAGAATTAAAGATCGAGAATTACGAGCTGGAAATTAAAGAACTTCAAAATAAAGTTCCTGAAAGCTGGAAAGCAAAAAATGGAGAATTTGAAATATTGCACAAAGCAAAAAACACAAGAACTAAAAGATATAGAAAAAACGTTGATGAAGCGTATGAAACTCTGGATCAAATAGTGATGTTTATAAATGACAATAAAAAATTAAAAGAACTTTCACCAGAAATAAAAGAATTAAAATATAATATTGATAATAGAAATTACGAAAACGCAATATCAATAATTGATAATCTTTTTGAAAAGCTAGGAGAAATTTCTGGAACCGAAGAATTTGCAAACAAATTAGATGACTTAATATCTGTTATAGATAATGATGAGGTAGATGAGCAAAAATTAATTGAAGTAAGTTCAGAGATTTTTGATCTTTTTAATTTAGAAGTTTCATGGAGAGATGATGCTAATAAGAATTTGATGCCTGAATTAATTAAATATAATGATGTTATCAAACATAATATTGGTCTAAGACTTCAAAACAGATTAACTAAAGAACAAGCTAAATTTGTTGCAAGGTGTAATTCAGTTCATAGAGATATATCTTTAAATTTTTAATTAATGGAAAATTATATTTTACCAAAAAAACAGGCTATTGTTGTTTTTTTTGTATTTGCATTTGGTTATTTTTTATCTTGTTTGTTACGTGCAATTACCGCAACACTTTCCCCAGTATTAACCTCAGAATTTAATTTATTAGCAGCTGATTTAGGATTATTGGCTGGAGGTTATTTTTTAGGTTTTGCTTGTATGCAAATTCCTCTTGGATATTTACTAGATAAATATGGACCAAAAAAAATCGTCTCTTCTTTTTTGTTAATTGCATTGGTTGGCACAGCGTCATTTGCTTTAGCTGAAAGTTTTTCTGGATTATTAGTTTCGCGGATTCTAATCGGCGTAGGTGTTAGTGCTTGTTTAATGGCTCCATTAACTGGTTATAGAATATGGTATGCAGAAAACCAACAACAAAGAGCAAACTCATGGATGTTAATGATTGCATCATTAGGTTTTTTGTCATCCACATTGCCTGTACAACTTTTATTGCCCAATTTTGGATGGAGATGGATATTTGGAGGTATCGCTATCTTAATTTTAATTAGTATTTTTTTAATGTTAGTTTTCATTCCAAAATGGAATTTAACTAAAAATAAAGAGTTAGAAGATTCAAGTAATACTGGAACTTTATCAGAAGTTTGGAAAAATAGATTTTTTATAAGTGTAATTCCAATGGGTTTATTTAATTATGGTGGCTTAATGGCTATACAAACTTTATGGGCAGGACCATGGATGACTAGAGTTGCTGGTTATACACCACTACAAAGTGCTACAGGATTATTTTGGATCAATGTAACTATGTTGGTATCCTTTTTTTTATGGGGTTATTTTTTACCAAAAATTTCAGGAATAGGGTTTAGCGCTAAAAGAATACTCAAATTAGGTTTGCCAATTAGTTTTTCTGTAATGTTAGTGATAATTTTATTAGGCCCAAAAGCAGGGGCTTTTTACATAACTTTATTTATTTTAAGTTCAATTTTTTTATCAGTTACACAGCCAGCCGTGGGCCTTTCTTTTTCAGGTTATTCTGCTGGTAAAGCACTAACTTCATTCAATTTATTAATATTTTCAGGAACATTCATAATGCAATGGCTAATGGGCTTAGTGATAGATATTGTTAAAGGGATGGGTCACACAGAAATATTTGCTTTTAAATCAGCTTTTTCAGTTTTCTTAATCTTAAGTATTATTTCTTATATATTTTTTTTAATATTAAATAGAAAAAAATATGAAAATAAAACGTAGGAATTTTTTTTTGGAATTATTTATTGGTATTGTTGCTATTTACTTAATTGTTTTAATTTTCTTATTCTTTTTTCAAAGAAATTTAATGTATCATCCTGATGAGAATAATTATTCTGGAGATAATTTAGAAGTTAACATTGAAAAAGTTACTATCAAAACAACAGATAATATTAATCTTTTAGGCTGGTTTCATAATAAAAATTTAAAAAGTTATAAAACAATAGTTTATTTTCACGGAAATGCGGGGACACTTGAAAACAGAATCCATAAGTTAAATCATTTTAAGGACATGGATGTTAATTTTTTAATTATTGCATGGAGAGGGTTTAGCGGTAATAAAGGAAAACCAAGTGAGGAGGGTCTTTATACAGATGGCGCTAGTGCAATAAACTGGCTTAAAGAAAAAGGTCTAAATGAAGAAGATATAATTATTTATGGAGAGTCATTAGGAACTGGCATTGCCACTGAAATTACTCAGAATAAAAATTTTGCAGGATTAATATTAGAAACGCCCTTCACATCAATGATAGAGGCTGCGAAAAATTTTTATCCATATATTCCAGTAGGTTTAATTTTAAAAGATAAGTATGAAAATAATGAAAAAATTAAAAATATTAATATTCCAGTATTAGTAATGCATGGCGAGGCTGACCAAATAGTTCCATTTTGGATGGGCAAAAAAATTTTTAACTTAGCAAGCGAACCTAAATATTCATATTTTACAAAATATGATGATCATATGATGGAATATGATGATAAACTTGTATTAGTTCTTAAATCGTTTGTTGATAGTTTAAATTAAGCCATAATCTAAACAAAGATAATTCAAATTTTTTTTTTAGGTTAATTTATGAAAATTTTTATTTTATTTTTTATTGTCCTTTTATCTTTAAATAATTTATCAAATGCCAAAGAAAATTTAGTATCTGTAGACAGACTGTTTCATATTGATCAAATGAATTCGCACGATGAAAATTTTGCATTATATTTCAAAACTCGTGAAAAAGCTGTCTTGGCTCGAGGAGAAAATTCAAATTATATTAATGATTTTCCAAAAGATCTTTATATTTATAATTACAAAACGAAAGAGTCTTTGCCATTAATTTCTTATGAATGGTTTCCCAAAACAGCAAAACATTTTTTGCAAGAGTATGATTTCCCAGTTTTTCCAGATGATTTTGCATATTATCTTTTAAAAGATAATAAAACTCTAGTGATGATTAGTGCTGTAAAAAGTTTAAAAGCTAATTTTAAATTTGATATTGTTGAAAAAAAGTTAGAGCTTTATCCTATAAATGGAAAATTTGATTTTATTATTTCTTCGATAGCTAAAAATTGTGGACATTATCAATTTAAAGAACACTACAAATGTAGTTTTTATAAACCTTTAATTTCCAGCGACTTAATTAATTAATTTGAGTAAATGCCTCCGCGAATTTTTCGGCTTCAAAAATCTGTAAATCATCTTCTTTTTCACCTAATCCAATTGCAATAATTGGTAGTTTATATTTTTTAGCAACAGCTAAAAGAATACCTCCTTTTGCTGTGCCATCTAATTTTGTCATAATAAGACCAGTTATTGGAATGATCTTATCAAATTCTTCAACTTGGTTAATTACATTTTGGCCAGAAGTTGCATCCAAAACTAAAATAACATCATGTGGAGCATCAGGATCAATTTTTTTAGTAACGTTTGCAATTTTTTTATATTCTTCCATCAAATTTTTTTTATTTTGCAATCTTCCAGCTGTATCAATTAAAACTTGGTTAAAATTATTTTTTAATGCTTCCTCAATAGCCTTGTAAGCGACTGATGCAGGATCAGAGCCTTGAGATGATTTTGTAATTTGAACATCAACTTTGTTTGCCCAATTTTCTAGTTGTTCTATAGCTGCTGCTCTAAAAGTATCTGATGCAGCTAGCATTACTTTGTTTCCATTACTCTTTAATATTTTGCTTATTTTTCCAATAGTAGTTGTCTTTCCAACACCATTAACACCTGAAATTAATGTTGCATTTAATTTTTCTTTTTTTTTGAAGAATTCAATATTTTCTAAAGGTTTCATAATTGAAATAATATAATTTTTTAAAATATTATTTATTTCGTCGGTTAAATCTTTATTGGGATCAATTTTTGTTTGAGAAATTATTTCTCTTATTTCTGAAGCCGAAACAATACCAACATCTGATCGAATTAAGTAATCTTCAATTATGTCTAGTGTTTTGTCATCAATCTCTTTTTTTACAACTATATCTCTTAAACCTGTTGTAAAAGCTGAGGCACTTTTTTTAAAACCTGATTTAAATTTTTCAAAAATTCCCATTAAATTTTAAAATTTATCTCCTCAATATCTGAAACTGGTCCTTTCATATGAATACTATTGTTTTCATCAATTGAAATTGTCAATCTACCTGTAGAAAATTCAATATCCACTTTATCATTTACCAGTCCGTTTTGTTTTGCGGCAAAAGCTGTTGCGCAAGCTGCAGTTCCACAAGCTTTGGTAAGTCCAGCTCCTCTTTCCCACACTCTAACTTTTATCAATTCTTTATTAACAACAGTTGCTAAAGTAACATTACATTTTTCTGGAAATAGTGGGTGGGTTTCAATCTTTGGTCCAATTTTTTCAATTTCAAAATTTTCGTTACTATCAACAAAAAAAACTACATGTGGGTTTCCAACATTTACAGCAGTTCCACCAGAAAATTCGTTATTATTTTTGTCATTAATTTTAATTCCTAAATTATTCGTATTTAATTCTTTAGACAACGGAATCTCATCCCATTTTGTTTTTGCAACACCTATTTCTGTAGAAACCATTTTTTCTCCAACAATATTTGATTTTAATTTGCCAGATAAAGTTGTTAGGACAATTTCTTTTTTGTTATTTTCTTTGCCTAATAAATCAGCAATACATCGTGTACCATTTCCGCACGCACCAGACATTCCTCCATCTGAATTATAAAATTCTAGTGAAGCATCTGAAATATCATTTTTTTTAATCAATATTAGTTGGTCACAACCAATAAATTTTCTGTCACAAATCTTTATTATTTGCTCTTTCGTCAGATTTGTAATTGTTTGTCTATTATCTATGATGACAAAATCATTACCTAAACCGTCCATTTTAAAAGCTTTAATATCCATATATAGATATTTAACTTATTTATTGACTTTTTGAACCTCTATTATAGGTTGTTGCCGTTTCCGCAAAAACATTAACTTTGCGGTGTCTTTGGAAACAAAGAGATCGACACTAGTCAGCGAGGGTTCGCCCACTAGTGCGTTACTGCTATGTGTAATAAATATGTTTGAAAATTTAACAAATAAATTTGAAGAAATTTTTTCTTCTCTGAAAAAGGCACCTTCGCTTGATGAAGCTCAAGTAGATGAAGGTTTAAGAGGCATTAGGCAAGCCCTACTTGAAGCAGATGTCTCTTTGGATGTTGCAAAAGATTTTATTGAAAAAGTTAAGCCAAAAGCATTAGGCCAAGAGATAATAAGGTCTACCTCTCCTGGGGATATGGTTGTTAAAATTGTTTATGATGAGCTTGTAGACTTACTAGGTGCAACAAATAATGAGATAAACTTAAACGCAGTACCGCCTGTGCCAATGATGTTAGTTGGGTTACAAGGTTCTGGAAAAACAACAACAACAGCAAAATTAGCAAAATTTTTAGAAAATAATAAAAAGAAAAAAGTAATGATGGTCAGTCTAGATATCTACAGACCAGCTGCACAAGAACAACTTAGATCTTTAGGAGAACAAAATAATATTTTAACTTTACCTATTATAGAAGGTCAGCAACCTGCTGATATTTGTAGAAGAGCAATAAGTGCCGCTAATTTAAATGGAGCTGAAATAATCTTGTTTGATACAGCTGGTAGAACCCAAATCGATTTACAAATGATGAGTGAGATTAAGCAAATTGAAGCTGTCATTAATCCAACAGAAACTTTCTTAGTTGCAGACTCTTTAACAGGTCAAGTTGCAGCCTCAGTGGCAAAAGAATTTAAAAATACAGTTAATTTATCTGGAATTATTTTAACTAGGGCTGATGGTGATGCAAGAGGTGGTGCCGCAGTGAGTATGAAATATGTTTCAAACGTTCCAATTAAATTTTTAGGGATAGGAGAAAAAATAGATAATCTTGAAGTATTCCATCCAGATAGAATTGCAAACAGAATACTAGGTATGGGGGATATTGTATCCCTTGTAGAAAAGGCGGCTCAAGATTTAGGAGAAGAAAATCTTAAAAAAGCAGAGGAAAATTTAAAAAAAGGTCAATTCTCTATGGAAGATTATTTATCTCAATTAAGACAAATGAAAAAAATGGGTGGCATTGAGGGAATTATGTCTTTTATGCCTGGAGTTTCTAAAATTAAATCTCAAATGGACTCAGCGGGAATTGATGAAAGCATAATTACTAAAAATGAAGCTGTTATTTTATCAATGACAAAAAAAGAAAGAGAGAACCCAAAAATAATAGATGGTTCTAGAAAAAAAAGAATTGCTAATGGCTCTGGCACAGATCCGGCCACTATCAATAAATTGCTTAAGCAATTTAAAATGATGTCTGAAATGATGAAAAAGATGTCAAAAGGAAATCTGAAAGGTATGTCTGATAAAGGTATACCGCCAGAGCTATTTAACCAATTAAAGTAAAAAGGAGAAGAAATGTTAAAATTAAGATTATCAAGAGGTGGAACAAAAAAACGTCCTGTTTATAAAGTTGTTGTTGCCGACAGTCGTTTTGCAAGAGATGGAAGATTTATAGAAAAAGTTGGTTTTTTTAATCCTCTATTACCAAAAGAGAAAAAAGAAAGAGTGGGCCTAGAAGCTGAGAGAATTAAATATTGGCTTGGTCAAGGAGCTCAACCAACAACTAGAGTAGCAAGAATTTTAGGTGAGAACGAACTAATGCCTATGCCTGCAAACGGAAATAATCCAAATAAAGCAGTGCCAAAAAAAGAGAGAAATAAAAAAGAAGAGGATAATAAAGAAGCTCCTAAAGAAGAAGCTCCAAAAGCAGAAGCAGCTCCAGCAGCAGAAGCTCCTAAAGAAGAAGCTCCAAAACCAGAAGCAGCTCCAGCAGCAGAAGCTCCTAAAGAAGAAGCTCCAGCAGAGGAAAAAAAATAATTTAAAGATTATTTATGTGGCAAGCTCAAGTGTTTACACTTTATCCAGAGGTTTTTCCTGGTCCTTTATCTAAAGGACTTTATGGAAAAGCTTTATCAAATAATTTATGGAAACTTAAAGTTGTAAATATAAGAGATGCAGCTGATGACAAACACAAAACAGTAGATGACACACCTTATGGGGGTGGTTCAGGGATGTTGTTAAAAGCAGATGTTCTTGCAAAGTCTTTAGATGAAAACAAAAATGAGAGTGAGAGAATTTTATACTTATCACCAAAAGGAAAAAAATTTGATCAAAATTTAGCAAAAGAGCTAGCTAGTGAAAAATCTCTGTCTTTAATTTGTGGTCATTTTGAAGGTGTAGACGAAAGAATACTTTCAACAAGAAATATTGAGGAAATTAGTATTGGAGATTATGTTTTGTCAGGCGGGGAGTCAGCTGCATATGTAGTTATAGATAGTATTTTAAGATTACTGCCAGGTGTATTAGGAAATGAAAACTCAAAATTAGATGAAACCTTTGAAAATGGTCTTCTAGAGTATCCTCAGTATACAAAACCTCAAATTTGGGAGGAAAAAGCTGTGCCAGACGTGCTATTATCAGGTGATCATAATAAAATTAAACACTGGCGTTTATCTCAATCTGAGGCTATAACACGCGACCGAAGACCAGATTTATGGGAAAAATATAAGAAGAATTAACTTGATAAATATTAACATGAAAACAATTGAAGAAATTAACCAGCATAACGTTAACAAAATTCTTTCAGAGAAAAAAATTCCAGAATTTTATCCTGGAGACGTTGTTAAAGTTGGTGTGAGAATTACCGAGGGTAAAAAAGAGAGAATTCAATATTTTGAGGGAGTGTGTATTGCTAAAAAAAGCAGAGACTTAAACTCATCTTTTACGGTTAGAAAGATTTCATTTGGAGAGGGTGTTGAGAGAACTTTTCCTTTATTTGGAACTTTAATTGACTCAATTAAAGTTATTAGATCAGGTAAAGTAAGAAGAGCAAAACTTTATTATTTAAGAGACAGAACTGGTAAATCAGCAAGGATTGCAGAAAAAATTAGAAAAAAAATTGGTATTGATATCGAGGCAAAACCAGAGACAGTTACAGAGGAAAATGTAGCTCCTGCAGTAGAAGCACCAAAAGAAGAAGCTCCTAAAGCAGAAGCAGCACCAGTACCAGAGGCTCCTAAAGCAGAAGCAGCACCTAAAGAAGAGGTGACTCCAGCAGCAAAGGCTCCTAAAGAAGAACAAAAATCAGAAAGCTCTACAGAAAAAAAATAATTTTTTTTTCAATGTCTACAACATTATACGATAAAATTTGGAACGATCATCTAGTTGACCAACAAGATGATGGCACATCTTTACTTTTTGTAGATAGACATTTAATTCATGAGGTGACAAGCCCCCAAGCTTTTGAAGGATTAAGAAATTCTAATAGAAAAGTTAGACACCCAAATTTAACTTTAGCAGTTGCAGATCATAATGTTCCAACAACTGACAGATCAAAAGGTATTTCAGATGAAGAGTCAAAAATTCAAGTAGATACTTTAGAGGCAAATTGTAAAGAATTCGGTGTTCAGTTATTTGGTATGGATGATAAGAGGCAAGGTATCGTTCATATCATAGGACCTGAACAAGGTTTTACTCAACCAGGTACAGTTATTGTTTGTGGAGACAGTCATACCGCAACGCATGGAGCATTTGGTGCTTTAGCATTTGGAATAGGAACTTCAGAAGTTGAACATGTTTTAGCAACCCAAACACTAGTTCAGAAGAAAGCTAAAAATTTTAGAATTAATGTTAATGGTGAACTTCCTTTAGGAGTTACTTCTAAAGATGTAATACTTCAAATAATTGGAAAAATAGGTACAGCAGGTGGTACAGGATCTGTTGTGGAATATGCTGGAGATTTAATAAGATCTTTAACTGTTGAGCAAAGAATGACTATTTGCAATATGACAATCGAAGGTGGTGCAAGAGCAGGATTAATTGCACCAGATGAAAAAATTTTTGAATATTTAAAAGGAAAACCAATGTCACCAAAAAGTGAAAATTGGGATAAAGCTTTGAACTATTGGGAAACTTTAAAAACAGACTCTGATGCTAGTTTTGATAAAGAAATTAGCCTTAATGCAAATGAAATTTTACCTATGATTACATGGGGTACGTCACCACAAGATGTAATAACAATTGATGGAAAAGTTCCAAATCCAAATAATGAGACTGATGAAGATAAAAAAAATTCAATTGAAAGAGCTTTAAAGTATATGGGTTTAAAACCTGACATGGCAGCCACAGATATAAAAATAGATAAAGTATTTATTGGTAGTTGTACTAATGGTAGAATAGAAGATTTGAGAGAAGCAGCAAAAATCGTAAAAGATAAAAAAGTATCATCGCATGTTAATGCAATAGTAGTTCCAGGCTCAGGCTTAGTTAAAGAACAAGCAGAGCAAGAAGGACTAGATAAAATTTTTGTTAGCTCAGGGTTTGAATGGAGAGAACCAGGTTGCTCTATGTGTTTAGCGATGAATGCCGATAAATTAAAACCAGAAGAAAGATGCGCCTCTACATCAAATAGAAATTTTGAGGGAAGACAAGGTAGAGGTGGTAGAACCCATCTAGTTAGTCCAGGAATGGCTGCAGCAGCTGCAATTTCAGGTAATTTAGATGATGTCAGAAAGTATCAAAATTAAATGCAAAAATTTAATAAATTAAAAAGTATCCCAGCTTATTTACCAATTGTAAATATTGATACAGATATGATAATTCCAAAGCAGTTTTTAAAAACTATCAAAAGAACTGGTCTAGGAAAAAATTTATTTTTTGAAATGAGATATGATGATCAAGGCAAAGAAATAAATGATTTTGTGTTAAACAAAGATCCATTTAATCAATCTAAAATTTTAATTGCTGGGAAAAATTTTGGATGTGGTTCATCAAGAGAACATGCTCCTTGGGCTTTATTAGATTTTGGAATTACTTGTGTGATAAGTTCAAGTTATGCAGATATTTTTTTTAGTAATTGTTTTAAAAATGGAATTTTGCCTATAATCCTTGAAGAAGAAAAAATAAAAGAGTTATCTGAATACGCAAATAGACAAGAAGAAATTTCTATTGATTTGCAAGAGGAAAAAATAGTTTACGGAAATAATGAGCTAAAATTTGAAGTTGATCCATTTAAGAAAAAATGTTTGTTAGAAGGGCTTGATGATATCGCTTTATCACTAAAAAAATCAGAAAAAATAGAAAAGTTTGAAACAAATTTAAAAAACGAAAAGCCTTGGGTATTTAATGATTAAAGTAAAAAAAAGAAAAATACTTTTACTTCCTGGTGATGGTATTGGTCCGGAGGTAATAACTGAGGTAAAAAAAATCATTGACTGGTTTAATGATAAAAAATCTTTAGATTTTGAAATTGATCAGGAGCTAGTTGGTGGTTGTTCTTATGATAAACATGGCACCCCAATCACTGATGAGGTTTTTTATAAAGCACTAGAAAGTGAAGTAATTATGCTTGGAGCAGTTGGTGGTCCTACATGGGATAACCTAGAATTTTCCAAAAAACCAGAAAGAGCATTATTAAAACTTAGGAAAGAATTAAAGCTTTTTGCAAACTTAAGGCCTGCAATTTGTTTTAAACAATTAGTCGATGCTTCAACCCTTAAGCCAGAGGTAGTTTCAGGACTAGATATAATGATAGTAAGAGAGTTAACGGGAGGAATATATTTTGGTGAACCTAGAGGAATAAAGCCAATTGAAAATGGTGAAAGAAAAGGAATTAATACTCATACATATACAACTAGTGAAATTACAAGAGTAGCTAGAGTTGCTTTTGATTTAGCAAGAAAAAGATCAAACAAAGTTACATCATGTGAAAAGTCAAATGTAATGGAAGCCGGACAATTGTGGAAAGAAGAAGTTAAAGAACTTCATGAAAAAGAATACAAAGATGTAGAGTTAAGCCATATGTTAGCAGATAACTGCGCAATGCAACTTTTAAGAAACCCAAAGCAATTTGATGTAATTGTAACCGATAATTTATTTGGGGATATGCTGTCTGATCAAGCTTCGATGTTAACTGGATCTTTAGGTCTTTTGCCGTCAGCGTCTTTGGGTGCAAAAAATAAAGATGGTGAGATGAGAGCAATGTATGAGCCAATACATGGATCGGCTCCTGATATAGCTGGACAAGGTATTGCAAATCCAATAGCTTCTATTTTAAGTTTTGCTATGGCTTTAAGATACTCTTTAGATCTTGATAAAGAAGCAGATGTTTTAGAAAAGGCAGTTCAAGATGTTCTAAATGATGGATTAAGAACAAAAGACATAATGTCAGAAGGCATGAAAGAAACGTCTACTTCAGCAATGGGTGATGCGATAATTTCAAAATTGCAATAAAACTAGAATTATTTTAAGGTTTAAATATGCCAAGTTATACAGCTCCAGTAAAAGACATGATGTTTCTCTTTGAAAAATTAAGAGACAACAAAAATTATAATGAACTTGAAAAATATAATGAAGTTAGTTCAGATTTAGTGAAAGATATTCTAGAGGAAGCAGCCAAGATAAATCAAAATTTAATTTTACCTCTTGCTAAATCAGGAGATGAAAATCCAGCAGTTTTAGAAAATGGTGTTGTAAGAACACCCCCAGGCTACAAAGAAGCGTATCAAAAGTATATTGAGGATGGTTGGACTTCATTGTCTTGTGATCCAAAATATGGAGGTCAAGGAATGCCAAAAACAGTAAGTGCATTTTTTGATGAAATGCTATCTTCAGCAAGCTTATCATTTAAATTATATAGTGAACTAAGTATTGGTGCCTATAATTGTATCAATCATCATGCTTCTGATGAAATTAAAAATAAATATTTACCAAAGATTGTAGAAGGTAAATGGAGTGGTACAATGTGTTTAACAGAACCAGTCTGTGGTACCGACCTTGGCTTGTTAAAAACTAAAGCAATTAAACAATCAGATAATACTTATAAAATCAGTGGTCAAAAAATATTCATAACTTCAGGAGACCATGATTTAACCGAAAATATTATTCACTTAGTTTTGGCAAGATCACCAGACTCTCCATCTGGTACTAAGGGAATTAGTTTATTTTTAGTTCCAAAATATATTGTGAACCAGGATGGTAGTATTGGTCCAAGAAATGGAATTTCAACTGGATCAATTGAGAGTAAGATGGGTATTAAAGGTTCAGCAACTTGTGTTTTAAATTTTGATGATGCAACTGGTTACATGATTGGTAACAAAGATAAAGGTCTTAGTGCAATGTTCACAATGATGAATTTAGAGCGAATAGTTGTAGGCATTCAAGGTTTAGGTATTTCTGAAATTGCTTATCAAAATTCACTTTCTTACGCAAAAGAAAGAAAGCAAGGAAAAACAAATAATTCTAAATCTAATAATGGTGCAGATTTTATAATTGATCATGCAGACATTAGAAGAACTTTACTTAATATGAAATCAATAATTGAGGGTGAAAGAGCATTATGTTTTTGGCTTTCCCAACAAACAGAAGTAAGTCTTTATCATCCAGACGAAAAAATTAAACAAGCTGCTTTAGATTACGTTTCATTAATGACGCCTGTGGTTAAATCACTTTTTACAGATTTAGCTATGGAAATTACTAGCGATGCAATGCAGATACATGGAGGATACGGATATACTAAAGACCAAGGTATTGAGCAATTATATCGAGATAATCGTATTACCCCAATTTATGAAGGAACAAATTCCGTACAGGCTGCAGATTTAGTATTTAGAAAATTATCTAACAAAAAAGGCGATGTTATAAATAAGTTTTTAGAAATGATTAAATCTGAATGTGAGAGCAAAAATGAAAAAGTAAAAACATTTTCTAAAGAATTAAACCATTATTTAGATATTTTATCCAAATTCACAGATTGGATAAATGATAAAAATAAAATTGAAAAGGATGATGTTAGTGCTGCAGCAAATGATTATTTAAAAAGCTTAGGTTATGTTTCAATTGCTTATGCTTGGATTAAAATTTTAGAGGTTAGTTTTAATGATTTTAATACAAATAAAGAATTTTATAGTGATAAAATAAATACAGCTAAATTTTATTTTGATAAGGTATTACCTCGGGCTGAGTATCATTACAAATCTGCAATCTCAGGAAGCTCAAATATAATGAATTTTAAGTTTAATTAATGAGCCATTACGATACAAATTTAGATAAAAACAAAGCAAATCACGTACCCCTCACTCCCTTAACTTTTTTAAAAAGAGCAAAAGAAATTTACCCAAATTATGAGGCTATAATTTATGAGGAAAGAAATTATACCTGGGCTGAAGTTTATAAAAGAGTTGTAAAATTTGCTAGTGCATTGACAAAAATAGGTATTAAAAAAGGTGACACGGTTTCATTCTTAGCTTTCAATACGCCAGAGATTTTTGAAGCACACTACTCTGTACCTATGACTGGTGCAGTTCTTAATACTATAAATATAAGATTAGATGCCAAAACAATTTCCTATATTTTAGATCATAGCGAAGCAAAAGTCTTAGTTGTGGATAGACAACTTCATGGAGAAGTAAAAAAAGCATTAAAAAATCTTAATAAAAAAATAATTATCATTGATATAAACGATAAATATGCTGACCAATCAAAATTGGAAAAAATTGGTGATTTAGAATATGAAAGTTTTTTAAATACAGGTGATGAAAATTACCAATGGCAAATGCCCGAAGATGAGTGGCAAGCTATATCACTAAGTTATACATCAGGTACTACAGGAAATCCCAAAGGTGTTGTCTATCATCATAGGGGAGCATATTTAATGTCTACAGGAAGCTCAGTTGCTTGGAATATGCCAAATAGATTAAATTTTTTAACAGTTGTTCCAATGTTCCATTGCAATGGCTGGTGTTATCCATGGACTGTGCCGATGCTAAACGGAAGAACAATATGTTTAAGAAATATAGATATTAAAAAAATTTTTGAACTTATTGATAAATATGAAATCACTCATTTTGGTGGCGCTCCAATAGTATTGAATATGATTACTGGAGCCCCAGAAAGTGATAAGAAAAAATTAAAACAAAAAGTTTATGTTTTAACTGCTGGTGCTCCTCCACCAAGTATAATTTTTAAAAAAATGAGAGCTCTCGGATTTGAAGTAATGCATGTATATGGTTTAACAGAAACCTATGGGCATGTAACTCAGTGTGCTTGGAATGATGAGTGGAATAATTTTGATGAAGAAAAACAAAACGAGATTAAAGCAAGACAAGGTGTAAAGTATCCTAATACGGAAGGTGTCGTTGTTTTAGACCCTGAGACAATGAAAGAAGTTCCTAGAGACGGAAAGACAATCGGTGAAATTATGATTAGAGGAAATGTCGTAATGAAGGGATATTTCAAAGATAAAGAGGCTACCGAAAAAGCCATGAAAGATGGTTGGTTTCACAGTGGTGATTTAGCTGTGATGCATTCTGATGGCTATATTAAAATACAAGATAGATCAAAAGATATAATTATTTCTGGAGGAGAAAATATTTCTTCAATTGAAATCGAAAATACTTTATCCAAACACCCATCTGTTTCGATTGCTGCGGTTGTTGCAAAACCAGACGAAAAATGGGGTGAAGTGCCATGTGCATTTATCGAAGCGGTTAAAGACAAACCAGTTAGCGAAAAAGAACTAATTGATTTTTGTAAAGAAACTTTAGCAGGCTTTAAAGTTCCAAAAAAGGTTGTTTTTTGTGAGTTACCAAAAACCTCAACAGGTAAAATACAAAAATTTGAACTGAGAAAACAAGTTTAGGTAACTTTTGATTTTTCAAATAGAAAATAAAAATATTCATGTATCAGATGCTGGACAGGGAATAGATTTAAATAAAGAAACAATTGTATTTCTTCATGGAAGTGGTCTTTCACATATAGTTTGGTCATTAACTGAACAATTTTTTTCTAACAAAAATTTTAATGTATTATCTATTGATTTACCTGGGCATGGTAATTCAGATGGACCCTGCTTAGATAGTATTGAAAAAATTGCTGATTGGTTAGAGCAAGTATTTGTAAAATTAAATTTAAAACAACTATTTATTGTTGGGCACTCTCAAGGATGTTTAGAGATACTTGAATATGCATCTAAATATAAAAAAAGATTAAAAAAATTAGTTTTTATCGGTGGTTCAAATAGAATGCCAGTTCATCCAGATCTAATCGATTTAGCAAAAAATGGAGATACTGATGCTGTTAAATTGATGATGAAGTGGGGTTATGAAGGTTCAAAAAAATTTATAGGAGGTAATCCAGTGGAAAGAATAATACAGTCACCAAGAGATATTAGAGAAATATTAGCAGTCGATTTAATTGCATGTAATAATTATACCAATGGTTCTGATGCTGCTAGATTAATAGACTGTCCCTCTTTGTTGATATTTGGATCATTAGACAAAATGGTAAATCTAGAGTCAGGTAAAAAGTTTTCTAGTTTCATTAAAAATTCAACAACACATATAATTGAGGGTTGTGGTCATATGATTATGATTGAAAAAGCGTTCGAAATGAGAGACAAGGTTTTAGAATTTTTAAAAAAATGAAAAGTTTTTCAATTGCAAAATCAAGAAGACTGAGAGGAACTCCTTATACCTCTAGAATAGAAAAACAAGGGGTTACGGCTTATACAATATATAATCATATGTTGCTTCCCGCAGCGTTTGGTTCAATTGAGGACTCATACCATCACTTAAAACAGTATGTTCAAATTTGGGATGTAGCTGCTGAAAGACAGGTGGAAATTTCTGGTAAAGACTCAGCGAAATTAGTTCAGTTGATGACTTGTAGAGATTTATCTAAATCGAAAGATGGAAGATGTTATTATTGTCCAATAATTGATGATAACGCAGGCCTGATTAATGATCCAGTTGTACTTAGATTGAATGAAAATAAATGGTGGGTTTCTCTTGCTGACTCAGATGTAATATTATTTGCAAAAGGGTTAGCTATTGGAAATAAATTTGACGTAAAGATTTTTGAACCTGATGTTGATATAATGGCTATACAAGGTCCAAAGTCATTTGAATTAATGGAAAAAGTTTTTGGAGATAAGATAGTTAATTTAAAATTCTTTGGTTTTGATTATTTCGAATTTGGTGGTGATAAACACTTAATTGCAAGATCTGGTTGGTCTAAACAAGGTGGTTACGAAATTTATGTTGAGCATACTGTTTCTGGATTAAAATTATATGATCATCTTTTTGAAATTGGAAAAGAATTTAATATCAAACCAGGTTGTCCAAATTTAATAGAACGTATTGAAAGTGGATTATTATCGTATGGAAATGATATCGATAATGGAGACAATCCATATGAATGTGGATTTGATAAATATATTAATATAGACAGCGAAGTTAATTTTTTAGGCAAAGAGAAATTAAAAAAAATTAAATCTGAAGGAATTGAAAAAAAATTAATGGGAGTAATGCTTGATATAGATAAAATAAGTATTACAGGATCATTAGACTTAAGTGATCAAGACAATAATATAATTGGAGAATTGAGATCAGCTTGCTATTCACCACATTTTAAAAAAGTAATCGGTATTGCTATGATGAAAAAATCTCATTGGAATATAGACCAGAACGTAAAAGCAAGCATAAATGGTGATATTTGCAGTGGTAAAGTTTGCGATTTACCTTTTATTTAGTATAACAACTTTAAAATGAACATAGCTATAGTAGGTGCAACAGGAAATGTTGGGAGGAAAACTCTTGAAGTATTTGATAAAAAAAACTTCAAGTTTGATAATCTATATTTAGTTGCCTCAGAAAAAAGTGCAGGAAAAAAAATCTCTTTTAGAGATAAAGAGTATGTTATTGAAAATTTAGAGACATATGATTTTTCAAAAGCAGATATAACTTTTTTTGCAGCAGGAGGAACAATTGCTGAAAAATTTGCAGAAAAGGCTGCCAAGCACACAATTGTAATAGATAATTCAAGTTTTTTTAGGATGGATCCAGATGTTCCATTGATCGTTCCACAAGTGAATGCATCCGAAATTAAAAATATGAAAAAAAATATTATTGCCAATCCAAATTGTTCTACAGCACAACTTGTTATAGCACTTAAACCACTACATAATTTATTTAAAATTAAAAGAGTTGTAGTTTCAACTTACCAATCTGTTTCAGGTGGTGGCAAAAGTCCAATGGAAGAATTAATTGATCAAACTAAACAATATTTAGATGGAAAAAAAATAGAGTCAAAAAATTTTACTAAACAAATCGCTTTTAATGTTATTCCACATATCGATGTTTTTGCTGATGATGGATATACAAAAGAAGAGTTAAAAATGACAAATGAAACAAAAAAAATCTTAGATGATTCAATTGAACTTACAGCTACATGTGTGAGAATTCCTGTTTTAGTATCTCATTCGGAGTCTGTAAATATAGAATTTGAAAAACCATATACTTTAGAAAAAGTGAGAGATGTTTTAAGTAAAGCAGATGGTTGTGAGGTTATCGATAGAAGAGAAAATGGAGGTTATAGCACACCATTTGAAGCAGCAGGAAGTGATGAGACATTTATATCTAGAATTAGGGAAGACAAAACAAAAAAAAATTCATTAAATTTGTGGATTGTGTCAGACAACCTATTGAGAGGTGCTGCACTTAATTCAGTTGAAATTGCTGAAACAGTTATTAATTCAAAATAATATATGGAAAACAGACCTTTATCACCACACATACAGATATATAAATGGCATATTTCTTCATTAGTATCTATTTCACATAGAATTACAGGAATAATTAATTTTTTTGCAATTACATTAATTTGTATTTGGTTTGCATTAATGCTTCTAGGAGAAAGTAATTATCAAATTATAAAAATTTTTTTAGAAACTTTTTTAGGTAAATTTATTTTAATTGGAATAACCTGGTCATTTAGTTTTCAAATGTTAAGTGAAATAAGACACTTAATTATGGATTTGGGCTATGGATTTGAATTACAAACAACAAGAATTACAGGTTTGCTAGTTATTTTTGGCTCGATTATTTTAACTATCCTAATTTATATAATTGGCAGAGGATTAATATAATGCTGCCAGTAACAAAAAAATGGTTATTCTTAAAAATTAGTTCTGCAATCTTATTACCTTTAATGCTTTGGTTTATTATAAACTTAGTGAATATTTATGATAAAAGTTATTTGGAAATAGTGAATTTTTTAACAACACAACCATCTAAATTCTTAATTGGGTTATTTTTAGTTATTGCTTATTTTTTTTCAGCTTTAACTATAAGTGAGGTTTTTGAAGACTATATTAACGATAAAAAAATCAAAAATGCCGCAAACAAAGTCCTAAATTTTTTTGCTATAACAATTCCAGTAATTACAATAATTGTAATTTTAAACTTAAATACATGAAAGCATATAATATTATAGACCATGAGTACGATGTTGTTGTACTTGGTGCAGGTGGATCAGGTTTGAGAGCGGCAGTGGGGCTTAGTGAGGCTGGCTTAAAAACAGCATGTATCTCAAAAGTATTTCCTACCAGAAGTCATACATCAGCTGCACAAGGTGGAATATCAGCAGCACTAGGAAACATGGGGGAAGATGATTGGAGATGGCACATGTATGACACTGTCAAAGGTGCAGATTGGTTAGGTGATCAAGATAGTATTGAATATCTGTGTAAAGAAGCACCTAAAGCAGTTTTAGAATTGGAGAAATATGGAGTTCCATTTAGTAGAACTGAAGAGGGAAAAATTTATCAAAGACCATTTGGTGGAATGACGAAAAATTATGGGAACGGAATAGTTCAAAGAACTTGTGCAGCAGCCGATAGAACAGGACATGCTATTTTACACACATTATATGGACAAGCGTTAAAGCATAATACAGAATTTTTTATAGAATATTTTGCATTAGATTTGTTGATGAAGAATGGAGAATGCAAAGGTCTAATTGCTTGGAATTTGAATGATGGAACAATTCATAGATTTAGAGCACATTCAGTAATTATTGCTACAGGTGGTTATGGAAAAGTTTATTATTCAGCAACATCAGCACACACTTGCACTGGTGATGGTAATGCAATGGTTTTAAGAGCTGGATTGCCGCTTCAGGATATGGAGTTTGTTCAATTTCACCCAACAGGAATTTATGGCCACGGTACCTTAATAACAGAAGGTGCGCGAGGAGAAGGGGGTTATCTTACAAATTCTAAAGGTGAAAGATTTATGGAAAGGTATGCTCCAAATGCAAAAGATTTAGCATCAAGAGATGTTGTTAGCAGATCAATGTCTATAGAGATTAATGAGGGAAGAGGTGTTGGAAAAGATCAAGATCATGTCCATTTGAACCTAAGTCACTTAGATAAAGATATTATTGAAAGCAGGCTTCCTGGAATTACCGATGCAGCAAGATTATTTGCAAATGTAGATGTAACTAAAGAACCAATCCCTGTTGTACCAACAGTTCATTATAATATGGGCGGCATTCCAACAAACTATAAAGCAGAAGTATTAACTGTAAATGGCTCAGAAAAAACTGTTCCAGGTTTAATGGCTATAGGAGAAGCGGCATGTGTCTCTGTTCACGGAGCAAATAGACTTGGTTCTAATTCTTTAATTGATTTAGTAGTATTTGGAAGAGCAGCAGCAAAAAGAGCAGCTGAGTTAGTTAAGCCAGGAACACCTCATGAGGAAATTCCTGAGTCAGAAACACAAAAATGTTTAGATAGATTTGATAAACTTAGAAATGCACAAGGAAATAATAGTACTGCAGAACTTAGACTTTCAATGCAAAAAACTATGCAGTCGAAATGTGCAGTTTTTAGAACAGAAAAAAATCTTAAAGAAGGTGTTGATGAGATCAAAAAAACTTATGATGGTATGGACTCAATTTCAGTTAAAGATAGGTCTTTAGTATTTAATACTGATTTAGTTGAAACATTAGAATTTGATAATTTAATAAGACAAGCAGTAACTACTGTAGAGTCTGCATATCATAGAAAAGAGAGCAGAGGAGCTCACGCGAGAGATGACTATCCAAAAAGAGATGACGAAAACTTTATGCAACATACTCTTGCTTGGTGTGATGGGAAAAATACAAAGATAAGTTACAGAGAAGTACACAAATCAACTTTAACAAATGAAGTTCAATATTTTCCACCACAAGAGCGAGTATATTAATGGCTCAGCTAAGCTTACCTAAAAATTCAGAGGTTAAAAAAGGCAAATATTTTAAAGACAAAACTGGATCTAAAAATTTAAGAAAAGTAAATATTTATAGATGGGATCCATCGACAGAAGAAAATCCTAGAATTGATACATACGAAGTTGATATGGATAATTGCCCATCTAAGGTACTGGATATTCTAAATAAAATTAAAAACGAAATTGATCCGACATTGGCCTATAGAAGGTCTTGTGCTCATGGTGTTTGTGGCTCTTGTGCTATGAATATGGGAGGAAAAAATGGCTTGGCTTGTACAACTCCACATGCAGAGATAGATGGTGACATCGATATTTATCCTCTACCTCATTTAAAAGTTAAAAGAGATTTGATCGGCGATTTAGATGGCTTATATAAACAATATCAATCTATTGAACCTTGGTTAAAAAATAACTCAACAAAACAGTCAACAGAAATTTATCAGTCTAAAGAAGATAGAGCAAAACTTGATGGTGCTTATGAATGCATTATGTGTGCCTGTTGTTCTACATCTTGCCCAAGTTATTGGTGGAATGGAGATAAATATTTAGGTCCAGCAGTTCTGCTACAGGCTTATAGATGGATTATTGATAGTAGAGATGAAGAGAGAAAAGCTAGATTAAAAAAAGTTTCAGATGAATTAAAATTATATAGATGCCATACAATATTAAATTGTACAAATGCATGTCCTAAGGGCTTGAATCCAGCAAAAGCTATAGCTGAAATAAAAAAAATGTTAGCAACAGCTAATGTTTAAATAGACTATTCGATATTTTTGATCTAAAACACCGTATTCATGAAATTAATAGAACACTTCGTAAACGGTAAAATAATTCCGGGATCTTCAGATAAAAAAGGAAAAGTTTTTAATCCAGCAACTGGCGAACAAGAGTCAGAGGTACGACTTGCTTCAAAATCTGATCTAGACAGTGCTGTTGAGGTAGCAAAAAAAGCATTTGAAAGTTGGTCTTTAAAACCTGCTCTACAAAGAGCTAGAATAATATTTAAATTTAAAGAATTAATTGAAAAAAATTCTGTTGAATTAACGAAGTTAATAGTTTCAGAACATGGAAAAGTTTATGAAGATGCAAGAGGCTCTTTAACTAGAGGACTTGAGGTGGTAGAATTTGCATGTGGAATACCACATTTGTTAAAAGGTGAGTTTTCAGAAAATGTTGGAACCAATGTTGATAGTTGGTCAATAAGACAACCATTAGGAGTTGTTGCAGGTATTACCCCTTTTAATTTTCCTGCTATGGTACCAATGTGGATGTTTCCAATAGCAATAGCTTGTGGAAACACTTTTATTCTTAAACCATCAGAAAAAGACCCTTCTTGCGCAATAAGATTAGCAGAATTACTTTCTGAGGCGGGTCTTCCAGAGGGAGTATTTAACGTAATAAATGGAGATAAAGAAGCTGTTGATGCAATTTTAGAAAACAAAGATATCAAAGCTGTTAGTTTCGTAGGATCTACTCCTATTGCAAAATATATTTATGAAAATTCAGCTAAAAATGAAAAAAGAGTTCAAGCTTTGGGTGGAGCAAAAAACCATTTAGTTGTTATGCCAGATTGTGATTTAGATGGTGCAGTAAATGGTTTAATGGGTGCTGCTTATGGTTCAGCTGGAGAAAGATGTATGGCTCAATCAGTTGCGGTTGCGGTTGGAGACATTGGTGATGAACTTGTATCAAGATTATCAAAAAAAGCTGAAGCTTTAAAAGTTGGTCCTGGAATGGATAAAGCATCAGAAATGGGACCTTTAGTTACAAAAGAACATTTAGAAAAAGTTACAAGTTACGTTGATTTAGGTGTCAAGGAAGGCGCAAAGCTAGTGGTTGATGGAAGAGGTTTAAAACTTCAAGGTTATGAAAATGGTTTCTATATAGGTGGATGCTTGTTTGATCACGTAAATAAAGATATGAGAATTTACAAAGAGGAAATATTCGGTCCAGTCTTATCAGTTGTTCGAGTAAAAACTTTTGAAGAAGCTACAAAATTAATTAACGACCATGAGTACGGAAATGGAGTAAGTATTTATACAAGAGACGGTGATGCAGGTAGAACTTTTGCAAGTAAAATTCAAGTAGGTATGGTTGGTATTAACGTGCCGATCCCAGTTCCAATGGCATTTCATAGTTTTGGTGGTTGGAAAAGATCGTTATTTGGAGATAGTGGAATGCATGGTATGGAAGGAATAAAATTTTATACTAAACTTAAAACAGTAACATCCAGATGGCCTTCAGGTGTCCGATCAAATGCGGAATTTGTTATGCCAACAATGAAATAAAGGAAATAAATGACAAAAATATCTTTAATTGGTGCTGGCCAAATAGGTGGAACTCTTGCACATTTAATAGGAACAAAAGAATTAGTAAATGAAGTGGTTTTATTTGATGTAGCTAGTGGTATCGCGAAAGGAAAAGCATTAGATATTGCACAATCTTCATCTGTAGATGGTTTCAATGTTAGGTTTTCAGGAACTGATAACTATGAGGATATAAAAGATTCAGATGTAATTATAATTACAGCAGGTGTTCCAAGAAAACCTGGAATGAGCCGAGACGATCTTCTTGGAATTAATTTAAAAATTATTAAACAAGTTGCTGAGGGGGTAAAGAAAAATGCTCCTAACGCTTTTGTGATCTGTATCACCAATCCTTTAGATGTTATGGTTATGGCATTTCAAAAATTTTCTGGTTTGCCATCAAATAAAGTTGTTGGTATGGCGGGTATTTTAGATAGTTCGAGATTTAAATTATTTTTATCATTAGAACTTAATGTGCCAGTAAAGGAAATTGAGGCAATGGTTATGGGTGGTCATGGTGACACCATGGTGCCTATGCCAAGATTTACAAAAATTTCAGGTAAACCATTGTTAGACCTTGTAAAGAATGGAAAAATTTCTTCAGAAAGAGTTGAGGAAATTAATCAAAGAACACGAGATGGTGGTGCGGAAATAGTTAAATATTTAGAAAAAGGATCAGCCTTTTATGCACCAGCAGCTTCAGGTGTTCAAATGGCAGAAGCATATTTGAATGATCAGAAAAAATTATTACCCTGTGCTGTACAATTAAATGGAGAATATGGTGTTAAAAATGTTTATGCAGGAGTTCCTGTTGTCATTGGAAAAGATGGTGTAGAAAAAATTGAAGAGATTGATTTAGATGAAAAAGAAAAAAAAGAATTTATGCATTCAATAGATGCTGTAAAAGCTTTATGGGAAGCTGCATCTAAAATAGATCCTGATTTATCTAAATAATAATGAATATTCACGAGCATCAAGCTAAACAAATATTAAAAAAATATGGAGCTGTAGTTCCCGAAGGAGTATTTGCGCTCAATGTCGATGAACTTATTCAAAAAGCAAAAGCACTCAATACTGAGAAATATGTGCTTAAAGCACAAATCCATGCTGGAGGTAGAGGAAAAGCTGGTGGTGTAAAAATTTTAAACTCTATTGAGGAACTAACGGTAGCAGCTAAAGAATTACTAGGAAAAACACTAATTACTCATCAAACTGGCCCTGAAGGTAGAGAGGTAAAAAGATTATACGTAGAAGAATCATCAAATATAGATAAAGAATTTTATTTATCGTGCCTGGTTGATAGGGCAAGTTCTAAAATTGCATTTATATCAAGTGATCAGGGAGGGATGGACATTGAAGAAGTTGCAAGGAGTTCACCTGAAAAAATTATAACTACAAAAGTTGATATAGGTGATGAAATTTCTGAGTCAGATTGTGAAAAAATAATTAATATTTTTAATTTAAATGAAGACGCAAAAAAACAAGCAATAACATTAATTAAATCAATATATAAAATGTTTGTGAGTACTGATGCAAACATGGTTGAAGTAAATCCATTAATTTTGACAAAAGAGGAAAAAATTGTTTGTTTAGATGCAAAAGTTAATTTCGACTCTAACGCTTTATTCAGGCATCCAGAAATTGTTGAATTAAGAGATTTAAATGAGGAAGATCCTACCGAGATAGAAGCTAGCAAGCATGATCTTGCATATATCAAGCTAGATGGAAGTATAGGCTGTATGGTGAATGGAGCAGGATTAGCTATGGCAACAATGGATATAATTAAATTGTATGGTAAAGAGCCAGCAAATTTTTTAGATGTAGGCGGTGGTGCATCCAAAGAAAAAGTATCTGCTGCATTAAAGATAATTCTTTCAGATAAAAATGTTAAAGGTATTTTAATAAATATTTTCGGAGGAATTATGCGATGTGATGTTCTTGCTCAAGGAGTAGTTGATGCAGCTAAGGAAATAAATATAAGTGTACCTTTAGTTGTAAGATTAGCAGGTACAAATTTCAAGGAAGGAAAAGAAATTCTTGATAATTCTGGATTAAAATTAATTTCTGCAGAAAATTTAGATGATGCTGCTAAGAAAATTGTTGAGGCGATAAATTAAAATGTCAGTTTTGGTAAATAAAAATACTAAAGTAATTTGTCAGGGACTTACTGGCTCACACGGAACATTTCATTCAGAGCAGGCTATAAAATATGGAACCAATCTTGTTGGTGGAGTTACGCCAAAGAAAGGTGGACAAAAACATTTAGACAGACCAGTTTTTAATAGCGTTTTAGAGGCAAAAAATGAAGTAGGAGCAGACGCAACTATGATTTATGTACCTGCTAAATTTGCTGCTGCAGCAATAATTGAAGCTATTGATGCATCAATTGAACTTATTGTTTGTATAACAGAGGGAATTCCAATTCAGGATATGCTTAAGGTAAGACAAAAATTAACTGGCTCTAATAGCAGATTAATTGGACCTAATTGTCCAGGAATAATCACACCAGATGAATGTAAAATTGGGATTATGCCAGGAAGCATTCACAAAAGAGGAAGTGTTGGAATTGTATCAAGGTCAGGAACATTGACATATGAGGCAGTAGCACAAACTACTGAAAATGGACTTGGTCAATCAACTTGTATTGGTATTGGTGGTGATCCTATTAATGGAACAAATTTTATAGATTGTTTAGATTTATTTTTAAATGACTCTGAAACAGAATCAATTTTAATGATAGGTGAAATTGGAGGAACAGCCGAAGAAGAAGCGGCTGACTTTATAAAAAATCATAAGATTAAAAAACCAATAGTTGGATTTATCGCTGGAATTACTGCTCCTCCAGGAAGGAGAATGGGGCATGCTGGTGCCATTATATCAGGTGGCAAGGGTGGAGCTGAAGATAAAATAAAAAAAATGGAAGAATGTGGTATTACAGTTGCCAAATCACCATCAATTATTGGAAAAACTTTATTTGATAAACTGTCTAATTGAAAAAAAATATTAGAGGGATATATTAAATAAAAAAGATGTCTTCATCAAAAAATCTTGATTTCGAAAAAACTTCATTTTTAAACAAATCTAATAGTGCATTTATAGAAGAAATGTATTTAAAGTTTGTAAACAAAGATGCTGATCTTCCAGAAAGCTGGGCAAATTATTTTGAGGGAATTGGTGAAGAATTAAATGTTATAGCAAAAGAAATTAATGGTCCATCATGGGGACCTACTAAAAAAAAGATTGATATTGATGAATTACAAAAAAAAATAGAAGAACAAGATAAAAATGATTTTAATAATGTCAAATTAGACACTTCAGAAAAATTTAATTTTCAATTACTTGCTGACTCAAATAAAGATTCTATTAGTGCTGTAGCATTAATTAGAGCATATAGACTAAGAGGACATTTATTAGCGGATCTTGATCCTTTAGAAATGAGAGAGTCAGAATATCTAGATGAGCTTCATCCAGATTTTTACGGTTTTAAAAAAGAAAATTACGATAAGAAAATTTTTCTAAACGGGGTGATCAATCGTAAATATGCAAATATAAGAGAAATACTTAAGTTTATGAAAAAAACCTACTGTGGAAAAATAGGTTATGAGTTCATGCATATTTCAAACCCAGATGAAAGAAAGTGGTTTAGGGACAGGATAGAGCAAGATAAAAATGCACTTCAATTTACAAAAAATGGTAAAGAAGCAATTTTAAATAAATTGGTACAGGCAGAAGGATTTGAAAAATTTTTAGCCACAAAGTATGTGGGAACAAAAAGATTTGGTTTAGATGGTGGTGAAAGTTTAATACCTGCTCTTGAACAAATAATAAAAATTGGTGGTCAAAATAATATAAAAGAAGTTAAAATAGGCATGTCTCATAGAGGTAGGCTAAACGTTTTGGCAAACGTTTTACAAAAATCTTACAAAAAAATTTTTAATGAGTTTGCTGGTGAGTTTAGTACTGACTCTGAAGATAGTGCTGGAGATGTAAAATATCATCTTGGAGCGTCGTCTGATAGAGAATTTGATGGAAATTCAGTACATGTCAGTTTAACAGATAATCCTTCTCATTTAGAAGCTGTTAACCCAGTTGTTTTAGGTCAAACAAGAGCCAAACAATTTTTTCATAAAGACCGTGAAAGAAATAAAGTTATACCTATTCTCATTCATGGGGATGCAGCCTTTGCGGGTCAAGGAGTTGTAGCAGAATGTTTTGCAATGTCTGGACTACCAGGACATAACACTGGAGGAACAATTCATATTATTGTTAATAACCAGATAGGATTTACTACTAGTCCAAGATTTGCGAGGTCTTCACCTTATCCATCTGATGTTGCAAAAATGGTAGAGGCTCCAATTCTTCATGTTAATGGCGATGATCCAGAAGCAGTTGTTTATGCAACTAGAATAGCAACAGAATTTCGATTAAAATTTAATAGAGACGTTGTAGTAGATTTAATTTGTTATAGAAGATTTGGACATAATGAGGGAGATGAGCCTTCATTTACTCAACCTTTAATGTATAAAAAAATTAGATCTCATCCCAGTGTTTACAAAATTTATGGAAATAAATTAGTAAACGAAAAATCTATAACTGAAGAATTATTAAATCAAAATGTTAAATCATTTAAAGATTTACTTGATGAACAATACAAAAGCGCAAAAGATTATAAACCTAAAATAGAATGGTTTGAGGGAACATGGTCAAGATATAAACCTGAAAGAGGTAAAGATAAGAGGGGTATAACAGGTTTTGATGAAAATAAATTAAAAATAATCTCAGGTAAAATAAATGATATTCCTGAGGAAAAAAATATTCACAAGACTATCTCTAAAATATTTAATGCCAGAAAAGAAAGTATCGAAAAAGGTACTGGAATCGATTGGTCTTCAGCTGAATCTTTAGCTTTTGGATCTTTGCTAGAAGAGGGATATCCAGTTAGGCTTGTAGGGCAAGACTCTGGAAGAGGAACATTCAGTCAACGACATTCTGTTTTAAGAAATCAAATAGATAATTCTAGGTACATTCCTCTTAATAATATTTCTAAAAATCAAAAGCAATTTGAAGTAGTAGATAGTTTTTTATCTGAACTTGCAGTTTTAGGTTTTGAATATGGTTATAGTCTAGTAGAGCCAAACACGCTTACTCTTTGGGAAGCACAATTCGGTGACTTTGCTAATGGAGCTCAAGTAGTAATTGATCAATTTATTGCATCTGGTGAGAGAAAATGGAATAGAGCATCTGGTATAGTAATGTTGTTACCTCACGGATATGAAGGACAAGGACCAGAACATTCTTCAGCAAGATTAGAAAGATTTTTACAACTATGCTCAAACGACAATATGCAAGTAATGAACTGCACAACCCCAGCAAATTATTTTCATGCTTTAAGAAGACAAATGCATAGGAGTTTTAGAAAGCCACTAATTATAATGACACCAAAATCACTATTGAGAAATAAGTATTGTGTTTCAAATTTAGAAGATTTTAACAAAAAAAATACTTTCCATAGAGTGCTGTGGGATCATGCTATAGATCCTAAGTCTAAAGGATTTATTAAACTAAAAGAAAGTTCTAAAATAAGAAAAGTAATTCTTTGTTCTGGAAAAGTATATTTTGATTTGTTAGATGCCAGAGAAAAGCTTAAAAGAGATGATGTAGTGATGTATAGAATTGAACAATTGTATCCATTTCCAGCAAAAGCTTTGGTTAAGGAGTTAAAACCGTACTCTAAAAATGCTGAATTCTTTTGGTGTCAAGAAGAACCAAAAAATATGGGTGCTTGGTTTTCAGTTAGAGATTATATCCAATGGACATTAGACACTTTAAAGGCTAATAATAATAAAATTTCTTATATAGGAAGAAGCCCAGACGCAACTCCTGCAACAGGATATGCCAAAAGGCATAATTCTCAACAACAAGAAATAATTAACAAGGTATTTGATTAATTTTAATGAGTGAAAAAATAGTAGTCCCTGTTCTTGGCGAAAGTATAACAGAAGCGACTGTTGCAAAATGGTTAAAAAACGCAGGTGATACAGTCGAAGCAGATGAGCCAATTGTAGAACTTGAGACAGACAAAGTAAACTTAGAAGTACCATCTCCAATTTCTGGTGTGTTAACAGAGATAAATTCACAAGATGGATCAGTCGTTGAAGTAGGAGCGTTATTAGGTTCTGTATCAGCAGGAGGTGGAGCGGTTAAATCTGCGCCAAAAAACCAAAAAGAAATCAAGCAAGAGGAAATAGTTCCTGCAGAGAGTAATGTAATAAAATTAGATGCAAATAAAAAAGAACCAAAAGTATTTGAAGGAAAAGATGTAGAAGAACCCAAAGAGAAACCATTGGTTTTAACTGAGGAAGTTAAACCAGATGTTGCTCCTAAAAGAAGTGTTAATCCAACCCTGTCTCCAGCAGTTAGAAAAATAGTAACTGAGAATAATATCGATATTAATTCAATTCAAGGTTCAGGAAAAGATGGGAGAGTTTTAAAAGGAGATTTAATAAGTTTGATGGGTGCAAATCCAAAACCATCTGAAAGAAAAATTCAATATGGTGAAGAAGAACGAATTAAGATGACTAGATTGAGACAAACTATTGCAAAAAGATTAAAGCAAGCTCAAGAGAATGCCGCTCTTTTAACAACATTTAACGAGGTTGATATGAGCAGTGTAATGGAAATGAGAAAAGAAAATCAAGAGGATTTTCAATCTCGTTATGGGATAAAATTAGGATTTATGTCTTTCTTTGTAAAAGCATGTGTAGTTGCTTTAAAAAATTTCCCTGCGGTGAATGCTGAAATAGATGGAGATGAGATTATCTATAAAAACTATTACAATATTAGCTTTGCTGTTGGAACAGATAAGGGTTTGGTTGTTCCAGTTTTGAGAAATGCAGATGAATTATCCTTTGCAGATATTGAAAAAAATATTAAAGAAATTTCAGAAAAAGCGCGAGATGGGAAGCTAACGATTGAAGATCTTCAGGGAGGAACATTTACAATAAGTAATGGAGGTGTGTATGGGTCTATGCTTTCAACTCCAATACTAAATTTACCTCAATCTGGAGTGTTGGGCATGCATAATATAGTGGAAAGACCTGTTGTTGTAGACGGTGAAATCAGAATAAGACCAATTATGTATTTAGCATTATCATATGATCACAGAATTATTGATGGCAAAGAATCTGTATCTTTCCTTAAAATGATTAAAGAAAACTTAGAAGACCCTAGAAGGTTGTTTTTAGATATTTAAATGTCAGAAAAATTTCAAGCTGTAGTTATTGGAGGTGGACCGGGTGGTTATGTGTGCGCAATCAGACTTGCTCAATTAGGATTAAAAACTGCATGTATAGAGTCTAGAGGGTCTTTGGGAGGTACTTGTTTAAATATTGGTTGCATCCCATCAAAAAGCCTACTTAATCTTTCTGAAGAATTTCATAAAGTAAAAAGTTTAGCAAACAAAGGTATTGAAGTTGGTGAAGTAAAATTAAATTTAGACAAAATGATGAAAAGCAAAGATAAAGCTGTAACCGTTCTTACAAAAGGTGTTGAGTTTCTTTTGAAAAAAAACAAAGTTACTTATTTTAAAGGACACGGAAGTTTTAAATCTAAAAATGAAATTTTAATAAAGGATGATAAAAATAAAGAAACCATCATTCAAACAGAAAAAACAGTTATTGCAACAGGATCAGTTCCAGTTTCATTACCAGGAATAGAAGTAGATGAGAAAACAATTGTCTCATCAACAGGTGCTTTAAAGTTAGAAAAGGTACCTAAGAAAATGGTCGTAGTAGGAGGAGGCTATATAGGATTGGAGATGGGATCTGTATGGTCAAGACTTGGAGCAGAGGTGCAAGTTGTTGAATTTTTAGATCATATTACACCTGGAATGGATAAAGAAATCTCTTTAGAATTTATGAAAATTTTAAAAAAACAGGGAATGAAATTTAATATGCAGAATAAAGTTGAAACAATTAAAAAAAAAGCAGCTGGTGCAGTGGTTTCAACAGTAGATAAAGATGGTAATAAAAATAATTTTGAGTGTGATGTAGTTTTGATTTCTGTTGGTAGAAAACCTAATACAGATGGTTTGAATTTAGAATCTGTAGGAGTAGATCTTGATGAAAGAAATAGAATTAAAACTGATAAAATTTTTAAGACTAACGTTGAAAATATTTATGCAATAGGCGATGTAATTGTTGGTCCAATGCTTGCACATAAAGCGGAGGACGAAGGTATAGCAGTTGCAGAAAACATAGTTGGTCAATCTGGGCATGTAAATTATGATACTATCCCAGGAGTAATTTATACAACACCAGAAGTAGCATCAATCGGTAAAACCGAGGAACAATTAAAAGAATTGAATAAAAAATATAAAGTAGGTAAATTTTCATTTATGGCTAATTCAAGAGCTAAGGCCATAGATGATGCAGAAGGTTTTGTTAAAATTTTAGCTGATGAGCAAACAGATAAAGTATTAGGTGCACATATAATTGGGCCTCATGCAGGAGAATTAATTGCAGAGATCGGTGTTGCAATGGAATTTGGTGCAAGTGCAGAAGATATCGCCCGAACTTGTCATGCTCATCCAACGTTTTCTGAGGCAGTTAAAGAAGCTGCTTTATCAGTAGATAAAAGAGCAATACACTCTTAAACTATAGGATTTTATAAGAAAATCCTAAATTATTCTTTTATATCAATAAGAATAATCAAATTTTTCAAATTAAATAAATCATTTTAGATTTTATTAAAAAAAAAAGATGGTGAGGTACTAAATAACTCTATAGAATTTTGAAATGAAAAACAAAGGCTTCACCCTAATAGAATTTGTGTTCAAGTGTTAATTTTTATATTAAAATTATTTAATGATTCCATATTTAAAAAATTTGTATGAGAACTGCTAGAGATTTTAATAATTATTATAAAAAAAAAGATCCTTGGAACTTTTCAACGTCTGACGATACAAGAGATGAAATAATTGAAAAAATAATTAAAAAATATCAAAAAAATAAAACACTTGAATTAGGTTGTGGTGAAGGATCTTTAACTCATTATTTTAAAAAAAAACATTTAATATGCAATGATATTTCCAAAATAGCACTAAAACGTTTTAAAAAAAAATACCCAAAAATTAAAACTATAAAAGGAGATATGTTAAAAGTTAATTTTAATGATTATGACTCCATTTTTGCTTTTGAGTGTATTTATTATTTGTTAAAAAAAGAACGAAAAAAATTTTTTGTTAAAGTAGACAGATTTTTGAAAAAAAATAAAACATTTGTTTTTTCAACACCAATAATAGGCAATTCTGTTTATAGATATTACTTTACAGACAAAGAATTAAAAAAAATATTTAAACAATTTAATTTTAATTTAATTAGTGAAAGGAAATTAAATGTATTCTATCCAAATAAGCTTAAATTAAATTTTTTAGCAATATTAATTATTCAAATTATTTTTAAATCAATGTATATTTTGAAATTAAATAAATATAGATATTTAATTTTAAACATTTTACCTGAGAAATTTATTTATCAAAAATTATATGTTTTAAAAAAATCTTGACTTCTATTATTAAGATATGAAAGTACCGATTCTTGTACCAAATATTTTTAATCATCCATTTACTTATGAAAGTAATTTAACTCTTAAAGTTGGCGATTATGTAAAGGTACCTTTTGGAAAATCAAAAATTACCGGTGTTGTTTGGGACGAATTTGAAAAAAATAAAAAAAAAAATAATAATTTTAAGATTAAAAAGGTAATCAAGAAATTAGACGTTACTCCATTAAAAAAAAATACAATCAATTTTTTAAATTGGTTTGCAGAATATAATCTTATTCCAAAGGGTATGGCATTAAAGTTAGTGCTCTTAAGTAGTGATGCGGTAGAGAACAAAGAAACTCAACTTTATCAAATATTTGATAGCAAAATTAAACAAAACTTAATCAAGCTGTCTAGTGATCAAAATAAATCTCTAAAAAAAATGAATGTTTCAAATAAAAAATTTAGAGTTCATGTTTTACAAGGCACAACTGGATCAGGAAAAACTCTAGTTTATTTTGAAGCGTTAAAACCACTGATAGAGAGGGGTTTTCAAGGATTAATTTTATTGCCAGAAATTGGTCTAACTAATCAGTTTGAACAAAAATTTTTAGAATATTTTGGTTTTAAACCTGCGGTTTGGCATTCAGGTATTTCAAAAAAAAATAAAGAATTAATTTGGAGCGGAGTTTCTAATGGTAAAATAAAAATAATTATTGGTGCAAGATCTTCACTATTTTTACCGTTTAAAAAATTAGGAATGATAATTGTTGATGAGGAACATGATCAATCATTTAAACAAGATGAAGGCATAACTTACAATGCTCGTGATATGGCAATTTCTAGAGCATCTTTTGAAAATATTCCAATCAATTTGATTACTGCTGTTCCTTCTATAGAAACTTTCGAAAATATTAAAAAAGGTAAATACGAAGTTTCTAGACTAAATGAAAGGTACCAAAACGCAGCATTACCTAATTATGAAATTATTAATTTAAATAATACCAAACTTGAAAAACAATCATGGCTATCAAATAAAATTATCGAAAAAGTAAATTTACATTTGGAAAAAAAAGATCAGGTTTTGTTTTTTTTAAATAGAAGAGGTTTTTCTCCAAATGCTTTATGCAATAAATGTTTTACAAGTTTTACATGTTCAAATTGTAGTATCAATCTAGTTTATCATAAAAATAAAAATAACTTGTTATGTCATTATTGTGGATATAAATCTGATCTTAAAAGAAAATGTACAAAAGAGGGTAATTGTGAATTTATTTTTAGTGGTCCTGGTGTTGAGAGAATTTCAGAAGAGGTAAAAAGAAAATTTCCTGGAAAAAAAATTGAGATTTTTTCAAGTGACACAATGAATAAAAAAGATTCTAAAGAAAAAATAGATAAAATTATAAATAATGAAACACATATTTTAGTTGGAACCCAATTAATTTCAAAAGGTTTTCATTTTCCAAGCTTAAATTGCATTGTAGTTGTTGATATCGATCTTTCATCTCAAGGACATGATTTAAGAGGTGCAGAAAAAAATTTGCAGCTTTATCATCAACTCTCAGGACGTGCAGGAAGAACTGGAAAACCAGCAACCGTATATTTTCAAACCTATGAAAATAATACTAAGATGATTTCAGAAATTACAAGTAAAAATCCAGATATTTTTTTAGAAAGAGAACTGCAGATAAGAAAAAAAAATAAACTACCTCCATTTCAAAGGTTTATTTCATTAATCTTAACGGGAGATAATGAAATTAAATTAGAAAAAGAAGCTATTAATTTTAAAAATTTTATTGAAAACAAAATAGAAGGAAAAATACTAGGTCCAGTTAATGCCCCATTATTTAGATTAAAAAGAAAATTTAGAATAAGATTTTTGATAAGAGGCTTAAAATCGATGAAACTACAAAGCTCTCTTGCAAAAATTATTCCAAAATATAAATTTTCTTCTGGAATAAAACTTTCAGTTGATGTTGATCCAATTAACTTCAATTAACCGCAAAAAAGAGGCCTTTTTTACGAATCCGCTACTTGAAGACATAAGGGTCATATGCTATTTAGGGCGTGATTTTTAAATAATCTTCAACATTATAGAGGAACCAAGTTGAGTAAAGACACCGGATTTTCAATAACTTCAGCTGAAAGGTATTCTCTTGCGCTTTTTGAACTTTCAGAGGAAAATAATCTTTTAATTCAGATCGAAGACCAGTCTTCATCTATTCTTAATTTAATTGATCAAAGTGAAGATTTTTCTAATTTGATTAAAGATCCAACTACAAGCCAAGAAGATTTATTAAAAGTAATCAATACAATCTCTGAAAATAATAATTTTGAGTCTTTATTTAAAAATTTTTTAAGTTTCTTAATTCAAAAAAGACGCTTCTTTTTTATTGAGCGTATCCTTAAAAGTTTTATTGAAATTTGTTCAAGAAAAAGAGGTGAACTTAAGGCAGAATTAAAATCAGCAAAAGAATTATCTAATGAAGAAATTGCAAAAATTACAGAGGAGTTAACAAAAAATTTTAGCTCAAAAATAAAATTAAACTACAAACATGACGAAAGTTTAATAGGAGGTTTGGTAGTAAAAGTAGGAAGTACTATGGTCGATACCTCAATTAAAAATAAATTACAACAAATCGAAAATAGAATGATAGAGGCATAAATGGAAATAAATCCTTCAGAAGTTACAAAGATACTAAAAGAACAAATTAAAAATTTTGGTGATAAAGCAGAAGTCACAGAAGTTGGTCAAGTTTTATCTGTTGGAGACGGTATTGCTAGGATTTATGGTTTGGATAATGTTCAAGCTGGTGAAATGGTAGAGTTTGCAGATGGCTCAAAAGGTATGGCTCTAAACTTAGAAAGTGAAAATGTTGGTGTCGTAATTTTTGGTGATGACAGAAATGTTAAAGAAGGGGATGTAGTAAAAAGAACTGGTGATATTGTTGATACTCCAGTTGGAAAAGAATTATTAGGAAGAGTAGTGGATGGTTTAGGAAATCCTATTGATGGAAAAGGACCATTAGATAAAGGAATTAAAAAAAGCAGAGTTGAAGTAAAAGCTCCTGGTATTATTCCACGACAATCAGTAAGTGAACCAATGCAAACTGGCCTTAAATCAATTGATAGTCTAGTTCCGATAGGAAGAGGGCAAAGGGAATTAATTATCGGTGATAGACAAACTGGTAAAACAGCAGTTGCAGTAGATGCAATTATTAATCAAAAAAAAATCAATGAATCTGGTGATGAAAAACAAAAACTGTATTGTATATACGTTGCAGTTGGACAAAAAAGATCAACAGTAAGACAAATTCAAAAAACTTTAGAAGAAGCTGGTGCAATGGAATATACAACAATTGTTGCAGCAACTGCATCAGACTCAGCTCCACTTCAGTTTTTAGCCCCATATACTGGCTGCGCTATGGGTGAATATTTCAGAGATAATGGAATGCACGCGTTAATAATTTATGATGATTTGTCTAAACAAGCGGTTGCTTATAGACAAATGTCTCTTTTACTTAGAAGACCTCCAGGACGTGAGGCTTATCCAGGAGATGTATTCTATTTACATAGTAGGTTGTTAGAAAGAGCTGCAAAATTGAGTGATGAACATGGTGGTGGATCACTTACAGCACTGCCAATTATTGAAACACAAGGTGGAGACGTATCCGCGTTCATTCCAACTAACGTTATTTCAATTACAGATGGACAAATTTTCCTTGAAACAGAACTATTTAACCAAGGTATAAGACCTGCAATTAACGTAGGTTTATCAGTGTCTAGGGTTGGTTCATCAGCTCAAACAAAAGCGATGAAAAAAGTTTCTGGTTCAATGAAATTAGAGCTAGCACAATACAGAGAAATGGCAGCTTTTGCTCAATTTGGATCTGATTTAGATGCATCTACTCAGCAACTTTTGAATAGAGGCTCTAAACTAACTGAACTTTTAAAACAAAAACAATATTCACCCATGACTGTTGCAGAACAAGTTATTTCAGTATTTTGTGGAGTAAAAGGATATCTAGATGATATTGATTTAAAAGACATTGCTGAATTTGAGAGCAAGATTATTGAAAAATGTAAATCAGATAAGCCTGAAATTATAGAGTCAATTTTAAGTTCAGGAAAACTTGAGGAAGATAAAGAAAAATTACTTGTTGAGGTAATCACTCAATTAAAAGGAAACTTTAAATCTTAATAATTTATGGCAAGTTTAGACGACTTAAAAAAAAGAATAGCTAGTGTAAAGTCTACACAAAAAATTACTAAAGCTATGAAAATGGTTGCAGCAGCTAAATTAAGAAGAGCTCAAGAAAGTGCTGAGAAGGGAAGGCCTTATTCTGAAAAAATGCATAATGTTATTTTGAATTTATCAAATGGTATATCTGATAAAGAAAATGCACCAAAGTTATTGTCAGGCACTGGTCAGGAAAAAACTCATCTTTGTGTAGTGATGACTTCTGATAGAGGTTTATGTGGTGGATTTAATTCTAATATTATTAAAAAAGCTAAAAGTTATTTTGCAAAAATTTTAGATGAAGGTAAAGAACTAAAAATTATTACAGTAGGCTCAAAAGGAAATGATCAATTAAAAAGAGTTTATGGTGATAAAATAATT
Source organism: uncultured Pelagibacteraceae bacterium (assembly GCA_902521615.1). Lineage (GTDB taxonomy): Bacteria > Pseudomonadota > Alphaproteobacteria > Pelagibacterales > Pelagibacteraceae > Pelagibacter. Next base: position 40,678 of record CABYSJ010000009.1, read on the forward strand.
GAAAATATTTCTTTCAAAGAGTCTAAAAATGCAAATTATTTCGATGCTGACAAAGTTGGGAAAATGGTAATTGAAAAATTCGAGGCAGGTGAATTTGATGTTTGTACAATTTTTTACAATCAATTTAAAAATGTAATTACTCAAATTCCTCAAGCACAGCAAATAATTCCTTTAAATAACGAAGGAGAAGAAAGTAGTTCAGAAGAAAGTTACGAATTTGAACCAGATGAAGATGAAATTTTAAGCAATTTATTGCCAAAGAATATTTCTACGCAAATATTTAAAGCAATGTTAGAGAATTCAGCTAGCGAGCAAGGGTCTAGAATGAGTGCAATGGATAATGCAACCCGAAACGCAGGTGAAATGGTTGACAAACTTACTATCGAATATAATAGAAGTCGTCAGGCAGCAATTACAAAAGAACTAATAGAAATCATATCAGGAGCAGAAAGTTTATAATTATGAGCAAAGGAATAATCACACAAGTTATTGGAGCGGTAGTAGACGTGAAATTTGATGGTGAACTACCAGAAATTTTAACAGCATTGGAATGTAAAAATGGTGATAACAGACTAGTTTTAGAGGTAGCACAACACTTAGGTGAAACTACTGTTAGAACAATTGCTATGGATGCTACTGAAGGACTAAAAAGAGGTGATGAAGTTATTAATACTAATGCTCCTATACAAGTTCCAGTTGGACCTGAAACACTTGGAAGAATTATAAATGTAATTGGGGAACCAATTGATGAAAGAGGCGAAGTTAAAACTAAAGAAAGTTGGCCAATTCATAGAGCTGCACCTGAATTTAATGACCAATCAACAGAAACTGAAATACTTGTAACAGGTATTAAAGTTATTGATTTGCTTGCACCTTATGCAAAAGGTGGAAAGATTGGATTATTTGGTGGAGCAGGAGTAGGAAAAACAGTTTTAATTATGGAATTAATTAATAACGTTGCAAAAGCTCATGGTGGTTTTTCAGTTTTCGCGGGAGTTGGAGAGAGAACTAGAGAAGGAAATGACCTTTATCATGAAATGATTGAATCTGGAGTAATTAAAAAAGAAGGAGCCGGTTCAAAAGCGGCTCTAGTTTATGGACAGATGAACGAACCTCCTGGAGCGAGAGCAAGAGTTGCACTTACAGGATTAACTGTTGCTGAATACTTTAGAGATCAAGAAGGTCAGGACGTACTTTTCTTCGTAGATAATATTTTTAGGTTTACTCAGGCAGGATCAGAGGTTTCAGCTTTGTTAGGAAGAATTCCATCTGCTGTTGGATATCAACCGACATTAGCTACTGACATGGGAAACCTACAAGAAAGAATTACGACTACAAACAAAGGGTCAATTACATCTGTACAAGCAATTTATGTACCTGCTGATGATTTAACAGATCCTGCTCCAGCAACATCGTTTGCTCACTTGGATGCAACGACTGTACTTTCAAGACAAATTGCTGAAATTGGTATTTATCCTGCAGTAGATCCACTTGATTCTACATCAAGAATTTTGGATCCAAGAATTGTCGGAGATGAGCATTATAGAGTAGCAAGAGATGTTCAAAGAATACTACAATCATATAAATCGTTACAAGATATAATAGCTATTCTTGGTATGGATGAGTTATCTGAAGAAGATAAACTAGTTGTAGCAAGAGCTAGAAAAATCCAGAGATTTTTATCTCAACCATTCTTTGTTGCAGAAGTATTTACTGGTTCTCCAGGAAAACTTGTTGATCTTGACTCAACAATCAAAGGTTTTGATGCAATCTGCAAAGGCGAGTATGATAACTTACCTGAAGCTGCTTTTTATATGGTTGGAACAATTGAAGAAGCTATAGAAAAGGCTAAGAAAATGGAACAAGAAGCTGCTGCTTAATGAGCGAAGAGTTTAAAGTTGAAATAGTAAATCCTGAAAAATCTTTTTTAGTAAAAGATGATGTTTCAGAAGTTGTGGTCCCTGCTTTTGAAGGAGAGATGGGAATATTGAAGGATCATATTTCTATTATTTCCTTTTTGAAACCTGGGATCGTTAAGATTTTATCAAAATCAGGTGATGAAAATTACTATGTTGAAGATGGGATTGTTGAGTTTAAAAATAACAATCTATCTATTTTAACAAGTACAATTTTCAATCTTGCTGATATGGATAAATCAAGGCAACAAGATTTACTTAAGCAGGCAGAAGAAGAGGCTAATAAAACTGATATTAACGATCAGTCTAAATATTTAGCAGATCAAAAAGTTGAAGTTTTAAAAAGTCTAAATTAATTTTTTTACTTTTTCTTTAAGTTCTTTGTAAACATGATGTTTAAAATCAACAACAACATCAGTAATTAAATCTAAGTCAATCCACTTCCAATCTAAAAATTCTGGATTAGGTGTATTAATATTTATTTCATTATCATTTCCAATAAATCGCATTAAAAACCATTTTTGCTTCTGACCTTTGTACTTACCTTTCCAAATAATACCTAGTAATCTTTCAGGTAAATCATAGGTTAATGTACCATCTAATTCTTTTATAACTTCCACGCTTTTGATACTTGTTTCTTCCTCTAGTTCTCTAAATGCAGCTTTTAAATTGTCTTCTCCCTCATCAACTCCACCCTGAGGCATTTGCCAAAAATTTTTAGGATTATCTATTCTTTTTGCTACGAATACTTTATTTTCTTTATTTAATAACACAATTCCGACCCCACTTCTCAGTGGTAAATCTTTTAAATTTTTATTCATATTATCCGTTAAGTAACTTAATAGCGTAGTTTAATTGATTATCAGTATCAGTTTTTATTCTAAAATCATCACCTTCTTCATTTACTTCAATATCTGGTCTAACACCTACTTCAGAAATAGATTTTCCAGAAGGAAGATAATATTTTGCGACAGTTAATCTGATAGCACCACGATTTTTTAAAGGAATAATGGATTGGACAGAACCTTTACCAAAGCTATTTTCACCAACGATGATTGCTCTTTTGTGATCCTTTAAAGCTCCAGCAACAATTTCAGATGCAGATGCTGAACCATAGTTAATTAAAACCAATAGTGTTTTACCATCAGTAATATCTCCTTTTTTTGCAAACCATTTTCTATTTTCAGATTTTTTTCTGCTTTTTGTTGAAACTATCTCTCCATTTTCCAGAAAAAAATCTGATATCTTTATTGCTTGAGATAAAAGACCTCCAGGATTATTTCTTAAATCTAAAATAAATGAATTTAAGTTTTTATCTTTTTTAAGTTTTTTAATTTGTTTTTCTATTTGATCACTACTGTTATCGTTAAATGAAGTAAGCCTGATGTATCCAATATTTTCATTTATAATTTCAGATTTTACAGATTGGACCTGAATAACTTCTCTTATGATATTAAATGTTAGCGCTTTTCTTTCGCCTCTTCGTCTTACTGTTAACTCTATTCCAGAACCTACAGGACCTCTCATTAAATCAACAGCTTCACTTAATGATTTTCCTTGAACCTGGACATCATTTATTTTGACTATGTAATCACCAGCTTTTAATCCAGCCCTAGATGCAGGTGTATCATCTATTGGTGAAATTACTTTTACCACACCAGCCTCCATACTAACTTCAATTCCTAGTCCACCAAATTCACCACTGGTTTCTGTTTGCATCTCATCAAAAATTTTAGGAGACATGTAAGATGAATAAGGATCTAAGGATTGTAAAAGTCCATTGATAGCAGAGTCCATACTCTCAGATTGATTAAACTCATCAACATATTCTTTATTAATTTTTTCTAGAACCTCACCGAAGAGATCAATTTTTTTATAAATATCAATTTCAGCTGAAATAACTGTTTTATTTAAATAAAAAACGGAAAAAAAAATTAATAATAAAAATTTAATTTTTTTCATATTATCACTTTTTCTTTTGGAATTAGCTCTGACCAAATTTTTTCTAATTCATAAAATTTTCTTTTTTCTGGATGAAAAATATGAACAATCAAATCAATCCCATCAACAAGTTTCCATTCTCCACTTTCTTTACCCTCAATTTTTGAGTCTTTTACACCGTTATTTTTAAGTTTTTCTAAAACTTGTTCTGATAAAGATTGAATATGTCTAGATGATGTTCCACTTGCTATGATCATGTAATCAGCCATAGAACTTTTGTCTTTAAGATCAATAGTTACAATGTCTTGAGCTTTATTTAGATCTAGTGTGTTGATTACAATTTCTTTAAGGTCTGAAATTTTGTCCATTAATTGAATTTAGATTATCAAATTTTTCTTAATTGAGAAGATGAAATGTTGACTTTATTAAACTCAATAAACTCTAGATTGGTCTTATTAAGTTGCTTAAATGTCTTTGATTTTAAAGAATTTTTTTTATACCCATGTCTATCAAAAACTAGGATGTTACATTTTTGTGAAATTAATTTAGATTTATGCCATTTATGAAAATTAATAAGGTTGTCGGCACCCATTAAAAAATAAATTTCAATGCTTTTATCTTTTTTTAAATGATTGATTAAATTAATAGTTTTATTTGATTTAATAATTTTTTCATAAAATTTAACCTTAATAAATGAATTTGTACTAATAATTTTTTTACAATATTTAATTCTGTTAGCAACAGATGTCTTGCTCTCTATTTTAAATGGATTTTTTTTTGTAATTGCCCAAATAACTTTTTTGAGTTTGAATCTTTTTTTTGCTTCCTTAGAAATTGCCAAATGTCCTTTATGAGCAGGATCAAACGATCCACCTAATACACCAATTTTTATTTTTGTTTTATTCAATTTAATTTCTTATTTTACCATTACTAGTGATTTCATATTTATATGAAATCAATTGATTTAAACCTACAGGTCCTCTTGGTGGTAGCGTATTAGTAGAAATTCCAACTTCTCCACCAAATCCAAATTCACCGCCATCAGCAAATTGAGTTGAGGTATTATGCATTGCAATTGAGCTTTTAACATTTTTTAGGAAATATTTTGCTGTCTTTTTATTTTTTGTAATGATGGAGTCAGTGTGCATAGTTCCGTATTTGTTAATGTGCTTAATTGCCTCTTCAGAATTTTTAACAACTTTAACAGATACAATTGATGATAAATATTCAGTTGACCAATCTTTTTCTTTTGCAGGATATACTTGACCATTGTAATAACTTTTCAAAATCTTATCGCCAATTATTTTACAACCACTATTTTCAAGTTCCTGTAAAATAGGATTACTAAATTTTTTGACTATATTTTTATGAATTAAAATAGTTTCAGTCGCACCACAAATACTTGTATTTCTTAATTTAGCGTTATAGACAATTTCTTTAGCCATTTTTAATTCTGCATCTTTATCTATATAAGTATGACAAAGCCCCTCTAAGTGCCCAATTATAGGTACTTTGGACAATTCTAAAACTTTTTTGACTAAATTTTTTCCACCACGAGGTATGATGACATCGATATATTTTTTCATATTAGAAAGCATAATATCCACGAGCCTCCTTTGTTTTGAATCAATAAATTGTATAAAGTTTTCATTAACTTTATTTTTTTTTAGTGCTTTTCTAAACAGCTTAGCTAAAGCTTTATTTGAATTTATGGCCTCAGAGCCTCCTTTCAAAATCACTACATTTCCAGATTTAAAACAAAGACTAGCAACATCTGAAGTTACATTTGGTCTACTTTCATAAATAACCCCAATAACTCCAATTGGTATTGAAACTCTTTTAATATTCAAACCATTCGGTCTTTTCCATTTTTCTAAAGTGCTATCTATAGGATCCCTTAATTTAGCTATTTTTAAAATAGAATTTATAATTCCATCTAATTTATTTTCATTTAAATGAAGTCTTCTGATTAAGTTTTCTTTTAACTCTTTTTTTCTTGCATAATTAATATCTTTTGAATTTTGATTAATAATAAATTTTTTTTCATTCTTAATTAATTTCGCGTAATCATTTAAGACTTTATTTTTTACTTCAGTTGTAACTTTATACTCACTAGCTTTTCGAGCTTTTATTCCAATTAAATTCATATATTTAATCATTTAAATTTCCACCATATCATCTTTATGAATAACTTCTGATTTTGCAACATAGCCTAATAATTTTTCAATTTCATTAGAGTGATGACCCATAATTTTAGTCACCTCCTCAGAAGTAAAGGAACTTAAGCCTCTAGCACATTCGTTATTTTTTTTATCCAATACTTTAATATGATCACCTTTGTTAAATCTTCCCGAAACTTTTTTAATTCCTGCTGCTAACAAACTTTTTCCAGATTTTAATGCTTTTTTAGCACCATCATCAATTATTAAAGCTCCTTTAGGTGCTACAGAACTTATTATCCATTTTTTTCTAGCATCTAACTTTGAAATTTTTGGACTAAACCAGGTGCAGTTATTTTTTTCAATTATTTTTGAGATAGGATTTGGATATAGTCCATTTGCAATAACCATGCTAGTACCAGCAAGCTGACATATTTTTGCTGCTTCAATTTTTGTATGCATACCACCACTTCCATATTCATTTACGCCTTTAATATAAATTTTTTTTAGATCTTTTTTTAGGTCATCAATTTTTTTTATAAGTTTAGCATCCTTAAAAATTTTAGGATTTTTTGTATACAAACCATCAACGTCAGATAATAAAATTAAGGTATCTGCGTTTGTAATTTGCGCAACCCTAGATGCTAATCTATCATTATCTCCATATTTAATTTCACTCGTTGCAATAGTGTCATTTTCATTTACTACAGGAATAAAACCAAGTTCAAAAAGATTATCAAAAGTTCGTTTTGCATTTAGAGATCTTCTTCTTTCCTCAGTATCTTCTAATGTAAGCAAAATCTGAGAAATATTTAATTTATACTTTGAGAAAGTTTGTGAAAATAAATTCATCAACTCAATTTGACCAATAGAAGCAATAGCTTGACTCTTATCTAATTTGATATTTTTTTTGTTATAATTCATTTTCTTGCAACCCAAAGCAATAGCACCAGAGCTAACAATAACTACTTTTTGATTTTTATTTCTTAATATTTTGATATCTTTTGCAAAACTAGATAACCATTGTTTCCTAATTTTTTTATTTTGATCAACCAGGAGAGATGATCCAATTTTGACAACAATTATTTTAGAGTTTTTAAGATACATAAGACAAAAGCTTTGCTTTAATTTTTGATACAGATTTTTTTTCCAGAGTTGTCATTGTCATAATTTCACAATTTTTACCCTTTGAAAAATGATCTATAACTTCATTTACTGTTTCTTCATCAATCAAGTCGACTTTATTAAGCACAATTAGTTCTTTTTTTTCTAATAACTTTGCACTGTAGCTTTTTAATTCATTTTTCACCTGATTATAAGACTCATTCAGATCTAAGTTGGTGACATCAATTAAGTGCAGTAAAGACTTACATCTCTCTATATGTTTTAAAAATTGTATCCCTAACCCTATACCTTCGTGAGCACCTTCAACTAATCCTGGAATATCTGCAATGGTAATTTCTTTATCGTCGTAAGAAGCCACGCCAAGGTTTGGATTAATAGTTGTAAATTTGTAATTTGCAATTTTTGGACTTGCGTTTGTTAATGCTGCTAACAAACTTGATTTTCCTGAATTTGGCAATCCAATAATACCAATATCAGCAATTGTTTTTAATTGAAGCCATATTGTAAATTCTTCTCCGATAGTGCCTTTAGTAAATTTTCTTGGAGCTCTATTTGTAGAACTTTTAAATCTTGTGTTTCCCAAACCTCCTTTTCCACCAGCAGCTGCAACATATTTTTCACCTTTTTTATTAAAATCAAAAAGAAGAGTTTTGTTATCTTCTTCAAACACCTGTGTACCTAGAGGAACTTTTAAAATTAAATCTTCACCACCTTTTCCAGTTCGGTTTTGACCAGAACCATTTTCTCCACGTTCGGCTTTGTGGTGTTGTTGATATCGATAATCAATAAGGGTATTTAAATTTTCTTCTGACTTCAAAATAATTGATCCACCTTTTCCACCGTCCCCACCATCTGGTCCGCCAAACTCAACATATTTCTCTCTTCTAAAACTAGGAGATCCGTCTCCACCGTTTCCAGCTTTAATATAAATTTTAACTTGATCGAGAAATTTCATAATACAACATTTATTTTAATTGGTTGTACTATTAATTGGGCTTTACAGAAACGAAAGTTCTATCTGATTTAGATTTTTTGAAAACAACTTTCCCTTTAACAACTGAAAATATTGAATGATCTTTACCCATACCAACATTTTCACCTGGAAAAATCTTAGTTCCTCTTTGTCTAACAATTATGTTTCCAGGAATTACTGTTTCACCACCATACTTTTTTACACCAAGTCTTCTACCGGCACTATCTCGTCCGTTTCGTGATGATCCACCTGCTTTTTTTGTTGCCATAATTTACCTAATAACTATTTGCTTACTGCTTCCTTAACTTCTTTTTTTTTTGAAGTTTTAGAAATTTTTTCAGCTTCTGATAACACTTTACCATCTTTTGAAAAAATTTTGTTAATTCTTATCATAGAATATTGTTGCCTATGCCCATTTTTTCTTCTTGAATTTTGTCTTCTTCTTTTTTTAAAAATTAAAATAGTTCTATTTTTGCTATTTTTAATTAAATCAGCCTCTACTTTTGCACCTTCAACATTTGGAGTTCCAATTTCAATTGATTTGTCGTCACCGTATGCCAAAATTTCATTAAACTCTATTTTAGTCTCAGGTTTAGAGTCTGGTAGTTTTTCAATCTTTAGAATTTCTCCAGACTTTACTTTATACTGTTTTCCACCCGTTTTTATTACTGCGTATGACATAGTATGATTTAATTTAAAGTTACCGCAATATAGTTGTAGCCAGCCTTTAGTCAAGCCGAATTAATTAGAAATTATCCTTAAAATCTCTTAATTTTGAAAAGGTTTTAACATCTTTTGCTCTTAAAAATATATTGCACTCCAATTCCTCTTTTAAAGTTGAAGGTATCGTAGGAATTCCACTTTCTCTTAATTTTTCTATTTTTTCTATTTTTTTTTGTAAATCTTTGTTTTCAGAATCATATTTTTTGCAAAATTTTGCATTGTTAAGAGTGTATTCATGACCACAATAAATTTTGGTATCTTCTGGTAATAATTTAATTTTGTTTAAAGATTCAAACATTTCCTCATAAGAACCTTCGAATATTCTCCCACAACCAAGTGAGAAAAGTGTATCTCCTGTAAAAACTATTTTTTCTTTAAAAAAATTAAAACAAATATGTCCCGAAGTATGTCCAGGTATATGCATAATTTTAGCTTCAAAGTTTTCGGCTTTCCATATTTGATTATCTTCTAACAATATGTCTATCTCTGGTATTCTTTTCGAGTCTCCTTTAAAACCTACAACAACTGATCCATATTTTTTTTTTAATTCTTGATTTCCTCCAATATGATCATAGTGATGATGAGTATTAAGAATGTATTTTAATTTAATATTTTTATTCTTTAGGAAATTTATTATTGGCTCAGCCTCACTGGGATCTACAATACACGCAGAATTGTTACTTTCGTCTATTATTAAATAGCTATAGTTGTCCTGAAGACAAGGTATAATTTCAATACGCATTTTATTTTTCTATCAAAAATATACCTAGATCTGCAAACAAATTCTTAACTCCTAAATTACTCTGATTTATTATTGATGAATTAAGATTATTTAAAGCGAGTGATTTAAAAATTTTAATATCTTTTGATTTTACAAAGTGAAAAAAATCTTTGATTGTACACATATGTAAATTTGGTGTGTTATACCATTCATCTGGTAATGTTTTTGTAATTGGCATTGTACCTTTAAATAATAAATGAAATCTTACTTTCCAGTATCCAAAATTAGGTATCGTAACTATTGCTTTTTTTCCAACTCTCAAAAGTTCATATAAAACTAATTCAGGATTAAGAAAAGCTTGAAGGGTTTGACTTAAAATAACATAATCAAATGATTTGTCTGGAAATTGTTTTAAATCTTTTTCAGCATTTCCTTCAATTACAGTTAAACCTTTTGCAATACATTCATGCACTCTTTCTTTTGAAATTTCTAATCCTCTTATATTTGTGTTTTTATTATCCTTTAAAAATTTCATCAAAGTTCCATCAGCACAACCTACATCTAAGACTTTCTTATCTTTTTCAATTAAATCTGCTATTACCTGAAATTCATTTTTCATAATTAATTTTCTTCGTAAGATTTATCTAAAAAGTTTTTAAGTGCACTTAAGAAATCAGGAACGTCTAGTAAAAAGGAATCGTGACCTTTATCCGACTCAATTTCTACAAATCCAACATCAGCTCCTATTGAGTTTAAAGCAATCACAATATCTTTGTTTTCTTGGGTTGGATAAAGCCAATCTGAAGTAAATGAAATTATAAAAAATTTCGCGTTTGTATTTTTAAATGCTTCTGAAAGATTACCATTGAATTGTTTTGCTAAATCAAAATAATCCATAGCTCTAGTAATATAAAGATAACTATTTGCATCAAATCTATCTACGAAAACTGAGCCCTGATATCTTAAATAACTTTCTATTTGAAAATCAGCGTCAAATCCAAATTTAAGATCTTCTCTTTCTTGCAACTTTCTTCCAAATTTTTCCTGCAAACCTTTTTTAGATAAGTAAGTAATATGAGCTGCCATTCTAGCTACCGCCAATCCTTTTCCAGGATTAGTATCGTTTGATGTATAATTCCCATCTTTCCAGTTACTATCAGCTGTAATAGCTTGTCTACCTAGCTCGTTAAAAGCAATATTTTGAGCTGAATGACTAGATGTGGTTGCTATCGGTATCACTGTTTTAGATTTATCAGGAAAGTTGCTAATAAACTGAAGGACTTGCATACCTCCCATTGAACCACCAGTTATAGAAAACAGTTTATCAATACCAAAATGATCAAGTAAATTATATTGAGCATTCACCATATCATTAATTGTAATAACAGGAAAATTTGTTCCAAAAATTTTTTGTTCAGGATCTTTATGACTTGGTCCGTACGACCCCATACATCCACCAATTACGTTAGAGCAAATAACAAAATATTTATTTGTATCGATAGCTTTATCAGGACCTACTGCATAACTCCACCAACCCTCTTTGTTAGTTACAGGGTTTATTCCGGCTACAAATTGATCTCCTGTTAGAGCATGAAAAACTAATATTGCATTATCTTTCTTTGAATTAAGTGAACCGTAAGTTTCATAGGCTATCGGAAAATCTTTTATGGTCTTTCCACAGTCTAATTTTAGTGGTTTATTCACAATTAAAGTTTTTATGTTTTTCTCAGTATTCATAGTTTTTGACTGTTTAGAATTGTGAGAAAAAAAACTATTTTAGCGGTTTTTTTTAAGCGCTCGCAATTCAGTTAAATCAGCGCATAATTTTTTTACTAGAACTTATTTATTATGTCAATTTTTTAAAAAATCCTCTTATTCTCTATAAAATTTTGTAATTTTATCTATAAAGAGCACATAAATTAAAAAAAATGATAACTCCAAATTTCAAAAAATTTAAAATTGAGGCTTATAAGCCTGGTAAATCAAAAGTTAAGAAACTTAAGAACGTAATTAAGCTTTCTGCAAATGAGTCTGCTTTAGGTATGAGCCCTAAAGCAAAGAAAATAATATCAAATAAAAATCTGAATTTAGATAAATATCCAGATGGAAAATCTCAAAATTTAAGAAAAGCAATATCTAAAGCTTATAAATGTAATTCTGAGAAAATTATTTGTGGAGCTGGTTCAGATGAAGTTATTCAAATGCTCTGTCAGTTGTTTTTAAACCCAAAAGATGAGGTTGTGGTACCGGAGTACAGTTTTTTAATGTACAGAATTTACTCAAAAATTGTAGGTGCAAAAGTTGTATTTGCAAAAGAAATTAATTTTAAAGTTTCAGTAAATGGAATTTTAAAAAAAATTACAAAAAAAACCAAAATTGTGTTTATAGCTAACCCAAACAATCCTACAGGAACTTACTTAACGAAAAAAGAAGTTTTAGAATTAAGAAAAAGATTAAATAAAAAAATTTTATTAGTTATAGATGATGCCTATGCAGAATATATGAAAAACAAAGATTATTCATCTGGGTTAGATTTGTTTAAAAATAAAGACAATGTTTTCATCCTTAGAACTTTTTCAAAAATGTTTGGATTAGCTTCTCTGAGAGTAGGTTGGGGATATGGATCAAAAAAAATAGTTGATGCGCTAAATTTTATAAAACCACCATTTAATGTAAATGGTATTGCTCAATTAGCTGCCACGGAGTCACTGAAGGATAAAGCTTTCATAAATAAATCGATTAGACATAATTTATTATATTCTAAAAAAATTAAGAAATTTCTTGAGACATATAATATTTTTTCAAATTCAGTTTCAGCAAATTTTTTGTTACTTAATTTTGAAAAATGCAGATATTCAGCAAAATTTCTGTATGAAAAACTTAAAAATAAGGGAATTATTTTAAGATCAACAGAAGATGGTTATCATATAAAGAATAAATTAAGGTTAACTATTGGATCTAAAAAAGAAAACTTAAAATTTATGAGTGTTATTAAACAAGTATTAAAAAAATGAAAAATATTTTAATTATTGGCTGTGGATTATTAGGTTCATCTTTAGTAAGGCGTATTAGCAAAAAAAAAATAGCAAAAAAAATATTTATTTATGAAAAATCAAAATCAAATATTGCTAAGATAAAAAGATTAAAATTACCTGGAACAATTGTTAAATCATTAAAAGAAGGTGCATGTAATTCTGATTTCATCATCTTTTGTACACCAATGAGTGAATACAAAAATATTATTTTAAAAATTAATAAATTTATAACATCGAAAACATTGATTACAGATATTGGTTCTTCGAAAATTGAAACTTCTAAAATTATAAATAAATTTTTAAAGAAAGGTATTCATTGGATTCAAAGTCACCCAATAGCTGGATCAGAGGTTAGTGGACCAGAGCATGGTAAAGAAAATATGTTTACTGATAGATGGTGCATAATAATTAAAGAAAAAAATATTAAAAAAAATAATATAAATATTCTAACTAAGTTTTGGAAAAAAATTGGAGCAAAAGTAGTTGTTATGAGCGCTGAAAAACATGACAAAATTTTTTCTATTACTAGTCATTTACCACACTTAATTGCATATAATCTGGTGAAATCTGCACAAGATTTTGAGAAAAAACAAAATTATGAACTAATCAAATATAGCGCTGGTGGATTACGAGATTTTTCTAGGATTGCAGCATCAAATGAAATCATGTGGAGAGATATTTTTTTTAACAATAAAAATAATATTTCAAAAGCGATTGATTTGTTTATTAAAAATTTAAATCAATTTAAAAAAGATATTAATTCAAAAAATAATAAGTCTATCGTAAAGAAACTTATTCAGACTAAAAAAGTAAGGTCAAAAATCATCAAATTGAAACAAGATATTGATAAACCTGACTTTGGAAGAAATTAATATTTTATTTTAGATACTTTTTTTACCTTTAGCTTGGCAGTTTTTTCAATTCTATTAATTGTTTCTATAATTGGCATAATAATTACTTTTCTTTCTGGACCATAAGCATGAATTAGTTGTTTAGAATTTAAACACATAGCAACATGACCTTTCCAAAAAATAATATCTCCTTTTTTAAATAGTCTTTTCTTTGAATTCTTTTTTGTATATTTGATCTGATCTTTTGTATCTCTTGGATAAAACGAATTATTATAAAAATAAAATATTTGCAATAAGGCTGAACAATCAATACCTTTAAATGTTTTTCCACCCCAAACATATTTTACATTGAGATATTTTTTAAATATTTTTATAAAATTATTTTCTTTATGGTTTATTTTTTTAATATCAGCTTTTTTAATCCATTTATTTTTTTCAATTTTTACGTAATTCTTATTTTGCTCAAATACAGATAATTTGGATGCAAATGGAAGCCAACTGCTTGTTCCAATTCCAGGTTTTTTATAAATCTTTGCTTTTAGTGAACTGACTTTATAATTGGGGCTAAATTTTTCTATATATTTTGAATTTTTTATAAACCCCTTATAATTATCAAATAAAGTTTTAATTTTTATCCAATTTTTATTTTTTGCTAATATTTTGAATTTTTCACCATGTATAATTTGTGAAGTTACCTCAGATCTTTTCGAAGGATTTTTGTAAATATTCGAAAAATTACCTGTAAAATAAAAATTATTTTGCACCAATTTTAATTTTGTTTTTAATTAACCACAAACAAATTAATGATGGTATCACCATTATAGTCGTTAAAACAAAAAATGTTCCCCAATCTCCGTTTAACCAGTCAACTAGAGCTCCAGAGGATGAAGCTAAAGTAGTACGACCAGCAGTACCAATTGAAGCAAGCAATGCATATTGTGTGGCTGTATAAGTTCTATCAACTAGTAATGATATAAATGCAACAAATGCTACAGTTGCAAAAGCTGCTGTGATATCATCAGCTATTACTGCAATTGCAAATAAAATTTCTGATTTTCCGGTCCATGCTAAAACTGCAAATAGAAGATTGGTTATAGCCATTAACCCACCAGCTAAGAACATAGTTTTAATTGTTCCAGCTCTCATGGCCATTACTCCACCCAACAAAGTAAATACAACTGTTGTTATCCAGCCAAGTCCTTTTGAATAAATTGCAATTTGACCTTTAGAGAAACCAATTTCTTTATAAAAAACAATAGACATTCTTCCCATAAATGCCTCACCTATCTTAAACAAGAAAACAAATCCTAAAATTCCAGCTGCAATGGCAAAACCATTTTTTCTAAAAAAACTAATAATAGGTCCGCCTATAGTTCCTGTAATATATGAGATAAAGTTTGTAATAATATTGCTAGATCCAAGTTTTCCTTCAATTAATTTGTCTGTTTCTCTCTGTTTTGCTTGTCTGTTTGTCTCTATAGGTTCATGAACAAACATTAATCCAATATTCATTAAAATTATTAAAATACCTAAAATTAAAAAAGTAGCTTGCCAGTAGTCAGCCACCCCTAGGTTTTCAAAAAATTCTGCTGTGAATAAAGCAACAACTCCACCTAATTTATAACCTGTCCACCAACCAACAACAGCCATAGCTGCACCAGCAGCCATTGATTTTCCCTCATTTTCGTTTATCTGTTCAATTCTTAATGCATCTACAGTTATATCTTGGGTTGCTGACGCAATAGCAATAATTAAACCTACAGTAATTAATAAAGCTAAATTTTCAGTTGGATTAATCACACTCCAAACAACAAGACTTAACAAAATGATTAATTGCATTAAAACTATCCATCCTCTTCTATGACCTAATTTTTTTGTTAGTATTGGAATTTGAATTCTATCTATAATGGGAGCCCACAAGTAATTGAAAGCGTATACTCCAAAAATTAAACCTGCCCATCCAATTGTTGATCTACTAAGACCTTCTTCTTTAAGCCAAAGACTTAAGCTACTTGCAATTAATACCCATGGAAATCCACTTATTGCACCTAATAAAAGAATTCTTACCATTCGAATATCTTTATAAACTGCAAGAGAATCAAGCCATGTTTGTTTCTTTGTTTCAGACATAATTAATTTCTCCAAAAAGATGGTAAAAACAATACTAATATTGCAAACAACTCAAGTCTACCTAAAATCATACCTACAGTTAAGATCCATTTAGAAATATCGGGCAAAGATGAAAAATCTCCATTAGGTCCTATTATAGGACCTAAACCAGGACCAACATTTGATATTGATGTTGCCGCTCCAGAGATAGCAGTTATAAAATCAAGACCAGTTAATGATAATAATGCAGCTAAAATAAAAAAAATAACAAAGTAAAAATAAATAAATGAAATTATTGATGCAATAAATTTATCATCCACAGATCCTTGATCATATTTAATTACAAATATTCCCTTGGGATATATAATTTTTTTTAATTGATTTAATATAAATAAATACAGAATTTGAATTCTAAAAATTTTGACTCCACAAGTAGTTGATCCAGCACATCCTCCAATAAACATTAATGCAAGAAATATTGTTATAGGAAAACTTCCCCAACTGTCAAATTCAGCATTTACATAACCTGTTCCAGTCAATATTGAAATCGTGTTAAAAAAAATAGATCTTAAACTAAAGTTTCCGTTATTATTAAATAATAAATAAATTGATAATATAATAATGCTTATAATTATTATTTTAATAAATGTTCTGATTTGAATATCGTTTAAAAATATTTTTTTATTACCACTAATAAATTTAATATATGCAATAAATGGAATACTTCCTAAAATTATAAAAATCATCGATGATATTTCTATAAGAACACTGTCAAAATATCCGATAGATTGATTGTAATTAGAAAATCCACCTGTAGCTATGGTAGTCATAGAATGAGTTAAACTATCAAATTTTCCCATTCCAAATATCCAATATGATAATGCACAAAAAGCAGTTAGGCCAGAATAAATATAAATAAGTCTTAAAGCTATTTCTTTTGATTTAGGAAGAATTTTTTCAGATGAGTCGTTGCTAGAAATTTTAAATAATTGCATACCACCAACATTCATTATAGGCATCAGGGTAATTGCCATGACAATTATACCAATACCCCCCAACCATTGAAGTATTGCTCTCCATAATAGAATACCTTTTGGTGCATTCTCTAAGTCAGAAATAATTGTTGACCCAGTAGTTGTAATACCAGACATACTTTCAAAAAAAGCATCAGTAATTGAAAGTTCAATAGTTGAAAATATAAATGGTAAAGATCCAAAAATGGCAATACTTAACCATGACAAGGCAGTTAATAAAAATGCTTGTTGTAAATTTAATTTTTTGTCGTGGTCTAGATTTGAAAGAAAAAATAATGATCCAAAAATTATGGTAACAATAGATGCACCAAAAAATGATGAATCTATTTCTGAATAAATAAATTGAGCAATTATAGGGATGAACATTGAGATCCCTAAAATTATTTGCAAAATTCCTAGTGTAAAAAAAACAGTTTTATAATTAGACATTTTGAAAGAACATTATTTTATGGTAAATAAATTTCAACTCTATAAGAATTAATAAAATCGCCAATTTAAGATTTTTATAAAAGATATATTCGTGATTAAAAAAGAAATTTTAGACAAAACAAGTGCTTGGCCTTTCGTTGAAGCAAAAAAAATGCTTCGTGAGAGAAAATCATTTATTGATAAAAAAGGTAAAATTACTCTTCAAACAGGATATGGCCCAAGTGGCCTTCCTCATATTGGAACATTTGGAGAAGTTGCAAGGACCTCAATGATGGTTAATGCTTTAAAGCAACTTACAGATTTACCAGCAGAAATAATTACTTTCTCTGATGATATGGATGGTCTAAGAAAAGTTCCTGATAATGTTCCTAATCAGGAATTGCTAAATAAAAATTTACATAAACCATTAACACAAGTTCCAGATCCATTTGAAAAATTTGTAAGTTTTGGAGAACATAATAATGAAATGTTAAAAGATTTTTTAAATAGTTTTAATTTTAAATACAGTTTTAAAAGCTCAACATCTTTATACAAAGGTGGTTTTTTCAACCCAACTTTAAAAATTATTTTAGAAAATTATGATGGTATAATGAATATTATACTTCCAACTTTAGGAAAAGAACGTCAACAAACTTACTGTCCTTTTTTACCTATTTGTCCAGATACAGGTCATGTTCTTGAAATTCCGGTTATAGAAATTGATAAAAAAAATTCTAAAATAATTTTTGATAATAAGGGTAAAAAATTAGAAACTAGTATTTTGGATGGAAATTGTAAATTACAATGGAAAGTTGATTGGGCAATGAGATGGTATGCTCTAGATATAGATTTTGAAATGTATGGAAAAGACCTTATTGAGAGTGCAATTTTATCAACTAAAATTATAAATTTAATCGGTAAAAAACATCCATCTGGATTTGCTTATGAATTATTTCTTGATGAAAAGGGCGAAAAAATTTCAAAATCTAAAGGAAATGGTATTACCATCGATCAGTGGTTAAAATATGCCTCACCTGAAAGCTTATCTTTATACATGTATCAAAATCCAAAAAGAGCTAAAAAACTTTATAATGAAATAGTGCCAAAAGCTGTAGATGAGTACCTTGATAATATTGAAAAATCAAAAAAACAAACCGAACAACAATTGGTAATGAATCCTGTTTGGCATGTTCATAATGGCAATATTCCAAAAGAAGAAATGATTATGTCTTTTTCTATGTTGTTGAATTTAGTTGAGACAAGCAATGCTGATAACAAAGATTTATTATGGAAGTTTGTTAAAAAATATAAATCTAACATTCATGAAAAAAACTTTCCAATTTTTGATGGACTAGTTGGTTATGCAATCAAGTATTTTAATGATGTTATTAAGTCTCAAAAAAAATATAAAAATCCATCTGAAAATGAAAAATTAGCTCTACAAGCTTTAGTTAAAACTTTAGAGAAATGTAATGATCATATGTCTCCTGAGGATATACAAACATTAATATATTCAACAGGTAAAGAGAATGGGTATGCAGAAAACTTAAGAGATTGGTTTAAATTAATTTATGAAGTGGTATTTGGAGATGAAAATGGACCTAGAATGGGTTTTTTTATAAGTTTTTTCGGTGTTAACGAAACAAGAGAGTTGATAATTAGTAAATTGAAATAATGTATTCAAATTTAAGATCATTAATATTTAAAATAGATCCTGAAAGAGCACATTTTTTAGCAATCCAATCACTCAAACTTAATTTAGTTTCAAATATATTTGATGAAAACAAAAAAGATCCTATTTTAAAAACAAAACTATTTAATCAAAATCTTGATAATCCCATAGGTATTGCAGCAGGTTTCGATAAGAATGCCGAGGTATACAACCCTTTATTTAAGTTAGGGTTTGGATTTGTTGAAGTAGGTACGGTTACACCATTAAAACAATATGGGAATGAAAAACCAAGAGTGTTTAGATTAGTAGAAGATCAAGCATTAATTAATAGGTTAGGTTTTAACAACCATGGATCAGATACAATATTAAACAGAATAAAATCTAATAAAAAATTAGGTGTACTAGGTGTAAATGTAGGTCCAAACAAAGATTCTAATGATAGATTGAATGATTATCTAATTGGGTTAGAAAAATTTTCTGAAGTTGCAGATTATATTACAATTAATATTTCTTCACCAAATACTGAAAATCTTAGAAATTTTCATGAAGAAAATAAATTAAAAGAGTTATTGAAATCTGTATCAGAGAAAAAAAAACAATTAAAAACTGAAATTCCTATAGCTGTAAAGATTTCACCAGACATAAATGAGAATCAAATTGAATTAATTTCAGAAATACTTTTGGAAAATGAAATAAGCGCAATAATAATTTCAAACACATCTGAAGCTTCTCGGGAAACACTCCAAAATATACAGAGACATCAAAAAGGTGGTTTATCTGGAAAACCTATTGAAAAAAAATCAAATTTTTTAATAAGTAAATTTTACAAATTAATTAAAGGTAAAATTAAAATAATTGGAGTGGGCGGCGTTGACTCAGGTAAAGCAGCTTATGATAAGTTTTTATTGGGAGCAGATTATGTTCAGTTGTATACCGGCATGGTATTTCAAGGACCCAATATCGCTGGCATGATTAAAAAAGACCTAAAAGAATTACTAATAAGAGATGGTGTCAAAAATTTCACAGAAATTGTTGGAAATAAAACTGTTTCTTAAATGTATTAAACTTGACGCCTTCAATATCTCCCCTTATATAGGCACTGTTATTATGTCAAAAAAATGCGAACTTACTGGTAAAATTCCTATGAAAGGTCATAACGTTAGTCATGCTAACAACAAGACTAAAAGAAGATTTTTACCTAATCTTAAAAAAGTAAAATTTACAAGTGAGCTTACTGGAAGAAGTTTAAAACTTACTGTAAGCAATTCAGGTGTAAGGTCAGTTGACAAAAAAGGTAGTTTTGATGAATTTTTAAAAACTGTAAAAAATAAAAATTTATCTCCAAGATTAAAAAAGTTAAAAAAAGTAGTTTTAATTAAATCCCCTTTTAAAAAAAAACCTGTAGCTAAATCAGCTTAATGAACAAATTATTTATCACCCTGTCTATAATGATGGGGGTTGTTGTATTATCTTCTAATTATTTAGTTCAGTTTCCAATAAACTATTTTGGATTAAATGAGATTCTAACTTACGGAGCTTTTAGTTACCCAATAGCTTTTTTAATAACAGATTTAGCTAATAGGTCGTATGGAAAATTATTAGCAAGACAAATTGTATATTTGGGCTTTTTAATAGGAATTATATTTACATTGATTTTCTCAACTGATTTTGCAGATTTAATCTCTGTTAGAATTGCAATTGGATCAGGAGTTGCTTTTATGACCGCCCAATTGTTAGACATTCAAATATTTGATAGATTAAGAAAAAAAGAGTGGTTTGTTGCACCACTTACTTCATCTTTGATTGGATCAACAGTCGACACATTTTTATTTTTCTCAATATCATTTTATGCAACAGAGATACCTTGGGTTACTTTATCTCTTGGAGATTTAGCGGTAAAAATTTTAGTTGCTTTAATAATGTTGATACCATTCAGAATGTTATTGAAAATTGTTAAACCGATTAAAGTTTAATATAAAAATTTATAAGACAAAATTTTATAAGCTAATTTTGCAACAAGAAAATTATACGAATTAAATCCTTTAATTGGAGACAGTTCATTAATATCTGCACCAACAATTTTAGAGTTTTTAGCTGCAATTCTTATTATATCCAATGTTTCATCCCACAAAAGTCCTCCTGGTTCAGGTGTACCAGTTGCAGGCATAATGCTTGAATCTAGTCCGTCCACATCAAAAGTAAGATAAACAGTTTTGTTTTTAATTAGTTTTTTAAATTTAGACAAATTCCATTTTTTTTTATCTTTTGCCCAAAATATATTTATTCTTGAAGAATTTTTTTTTAAAAATGGAATTTCACTTTCTGAGATATTTCTTATCCCAAATGAAATTAAAGAAACATTTTTATAATCCAGACATCTTCTAATTGCTGAGGCATGTGAAAATTTTTCTCCATTATAGCTTTGACGTAAATCTGCATGGGCATCAAAATGCAAGAGGCAAATATTTTTATATTTTTTAGTAAAAGGAACAATACATCCAGGGGTTATTGAATGTTCTCCACCTAAAGTCATTGGAAAAAGTTTTTTATCTAAAATCTCTTTATTAATTCTTGAGATTTTATTGAGGGCTTTTTTAATATCTTTTTCTATTTTAAATGGTTTTAAAGTTTTAATACCTATTTTCTTATAAGGTTCGCAGTTAAGCTCTTCATCATATAGCTCAACTTGATGAGATGCTTTTATAATTTCTTTAGGTCCATTTCTTGTTCCTCCTCCATAACTGACAGTTTTTTCTAATCCAAATGGAACAATTACAGCTTTTTCTTTAAATCTAAACTTATTATCAATTCCTAAAAATCCGTTTTTATTTAAGAGATATTTCAATTTTATTTAAAAATTTTTGTAAAGTTTTTTCTTGTTCTATTTTTCCACTCACCTTTATGATAAGCATCACTTGCTATCAATGGTAAAACACTAGTTGCCTCTGCAAACACCATCTGTTCTTTTGTAATATCTACTTTTCCCCATGAACTTGCTTCTTTTAATGTGGAGCTGCTACAAGCTCCGTCTCTACTATCAGCAACAGTAATTTGAACAGCA
>CABYSJ010000010.1 GCA_902521615.1 uncultured Pelagibacteraceae bacterium
CAGGAAAATATAAAAGTATGTCTGAGTGCGCAAAAGCAATTAAACTTTCTGGAGCAGAAATTGTTACAGTTGCCGTAAGAAGGGTGAATATTTCAGATAAAAATAAGCCTTTGCTTATGGATTATATTGATCCAAAAAAAATTACTTATTTACCCAATACTGCTGGATGTTTTAATTCAAAAGAAGCTTTAAGAACTTTGAGATTAGCAAGAGAAATAGGTGGGTGGAAGTTAGTTAAATTAGAAGTTTTAGGAGATAAAAAAAATTTATTTCCCGACATGATTGAAACTTTAAAATCTACAGAGGTTCTCGCTAAAGAAGGTTTTAAAGTTATGGTTTATTGTAATGATGATCCTCTTATGGCTAAGCGTTTAGAGAATTCAGGTGCTGACGCTATTATGCCTCTAGCTGCACCAATTGGATCAGGACTCGGCATACAAAACAAAATTAATATTCAAATAATTAGAAAACAAACCAAACTTCCATTAATTATTGATGCTGGTTTAGGTCAAGCTTCAGACGCTACAATTGCAATGGAATTAGGATGTGACGGAGTACTTGTTAACACTGCTATAGCAAAAGCAAAAAAACCATTTGAAATGGCTCTAGCTTTTAAAAATGCAGTTATTGCAGGAAGACAATCCTTTAAATCTGGAAGAATAGATAAAATTTTGATGGGTAATCCGTCATCTCCATCTAAAGGGATTATTTAGTTTTTTTATAATATTTTTTTTTCTTATAATTTTTTTTGTTAATTTTTTTATTTTCTTTTGTTTCTGAAATTTTATTTTCCTTATTTTGTATTTCTAAATTTTTTAATTTTTCGTAATATTCTATCAGCTCGATCGTTTTTTTTGATTTATTTTTAATGTCTATAATGTACTCAGGTATAATTAAAGAATTGTCACTAATAATATCTATTTTCATTTTATTTTTTTTTTCAAAATAGGTTAAGTCATTAACAAAATTTTCTTTAAGGAAATCTGAAATTTTTTTACAAACTTTTAATTCAACAAATTTAGCTTTGTTAATTACAGCTTTTAATTCAACAATTTTTAAAAGTTTTTGAGCAAAAGACTCGTCTGTTAATGTAACTTTCCATTTAATTGCACTTTCTCTTAGTCTTTGTCTTGACATCTCCAATAGACCAAAATTACTTATTCTTCCAATTTGTATCCTAGCCCTATCTGATCTGCATTTTTCTTTAAGTTTTCTTTCTACTAACCTCCTATTTCCATAACTCAGCATATCAATAAAATCTATAATGATTAAACCAGACAAATCTCTTATCTTTATTTGTCTTGCAATTTCTTCTGCAGCTTCAATATTTGTATCTAAAGCAGTGCTTTCAACATTTTTTCCTCTTATTGAACTTCCAGAATTTATATCAATAGAGACTAAAGCCTCTGTAGGGTTAATAACCAAATATCCTCCAGACTTAAGTTTAATTTCAGAGTCAAATATTTGGTTTAACTTTTGTTCAATATTTTCTTGAATAAATAGTGGAATTTTTCCTCTATATTTTTTTACTTTTTTTAGATTTGATGGCATCATAGTTTTCATAAATGATTGAGCTTTTTTGTAACCCTCGTTACCTTCTACAATTATACTTTGTGTATTTTCGTCAAACATATCTCTTAAAGTTCTTTTAATTATTTCACTTTCTTGATGAATTAAAGAAGGAGCAATGGAGTTTATTGCATTTTCTTTTATTTGGCTCCAAGAATTAATTAGAGTTGTTAAATCGCTACTTATTTCATTTTTTGTTTTATTGCTTCCAGCAGTTCTGACAATTAATCCCATCTCTTTAGGTATTTCAATTTCATTTAAAATTGTTCTTATTTTTTTTCTATCAGCAGGATTAAATATTTTTCTTGAGATACCTCCTCCTTTAGGTGTGTTTGGCATTAAAACTATATATTTTCCAGCAATTGAAATGAAAGTACTTAATGCAGCACCTTTTTGTCCTCTTTCGTCTTTAACAACTTGTACAAGAATTACTTGATTAGGTTTAATTACTTCCTGAATTTTATACCTTTTAAATTTAAATCTATGCTCATTTTTTTTTTCTTTTTCATCAGCTAAATTTTCTTTTTCAGAAAAATTTTCTTTATTATTTGAATCTTCTTCTTTTTGCTCTTCTGATGTCTTTTCTATAGGATCATTAATTTCTAGTTTTCCTTCAGCAATATTTTCCTCTTCTTTAGCTTGAACTTCTCTTGAAAGTTCTTCTCTAGCTTTTTCTTCCTCTTCTTTTATTCTCTCTAAATCAGCTTTTGGAATCTGATAATAGTCTGACTGGATGTCATTAAAAGATAAAAACCCATGCCTCTCTCTTCCAAAATCAATGAAAGCAGCCTGTAAAGATGGTTCAATTCTACTTACTTTTCCTAAATAGATATTATTTTTAATTAAGTTATTTTTTAAACCTTCGTATTCGTAATCTTCAATATTTTCGCCTGATTTAAGAACAACTCTAGTTTCATTAGGATGCGAAGCATCAATATATAAATTTTTTTCCATAATTTTGTGAATGTTAGTTTCATTAATAATTTAATTTTTAAATTTTGTTTAATTTTCTTGCCATATCTTTAACAAATTCCGAGATATAATGAAATTAAAATGAATAAATTTTTAAGAAATATCTTTATTTTATTTACTTCTTTTATTCTTATATTTGCCATTTTGATAATAAGTATCTTATGGACTTATTCGAATGATTTACCTGATTATAAATTTCTTAAAAATTACAAACCCCCAGTTTCCAGTAAAGTTTACTCTGGTAATGGTGATTTGGTGGCAGATTTTTCAAAGGAAAAGAGAGTATTTGTTCCATTTAATTCAATTCCAAAAAACGTAATTAACGCATTTCTATCTGCTGAAGATAAAAATTTTTTTAAACATCCAGGTGTTGACGCTAAAGGTGTTATTAGAGCTGTAATAAACAATATTTCAAATATTTTATCGTCTAAAAGGTTGGAGGGAGCATCTACAATTACTCAACAGGTAGCAAAAAACTTTTTACTAACAAATGAAGTAAGTTTAAATAGGAAAATTAAGGAAGCAATTCTAGCTTTTAGAATTGAGAGGGCTTTATCAAAAGAAAGAATTCTAGAACTTTATCTAAATCAAATTTATCTTGGAAGCGGAGCATATGGAGTAGCCGCTGCAAGTTTAGAATATTTTGATAAATCTATTAAAGATTTAAATTACTCAGAGGCTGCGTTATTAGCAGCTTTACCAAAAGCACCTAGTAGATATAATCCTTATAGAGATCTAGATCTTGCAAAATTTAGAAGAAATTTAGTTTTAAAAAATTTATTAGAAAACAATTATTTAACATTAGAATGGTATGAAAAACTTACAAACGAGGAAATAATTTTAAAAAAAAATAAAAAAGTTTATTTAGAAGATGCTCAATATTTTATTGAAGATGTGAGAAAGAATGTAATTGAAACCTTCAGCTATGACAAAGTTTACAAGCAAGGTTTTAATATTAACACTCCAATAGATTTAAACTTACAAACAATTGCAACAAAATCCCTTCGAGATGGTTTGATAGCATATGATAAAAGAAAAGGATGGAGAGGACCACTTACAAACAAGATTTATAATTCAGAATGGAAAAAAAATTTAGAAAAATATAAATTAGAAAATTCAACCAATTGGAAATTAGCAATAGTAAAAAAAATAAATAATTTTTCTGTAGAAATAGAAACAGAAGATAATTTAAAAGGTGTAATAGAATATCAGAGTATTTCTTGGACAAAGAAAGAGTTTAATAAGTTATTAAAACCCGGTGATGTTATTTATGTTGAAAAAATTAAAGAAAGTATTTTTGACTTAAAACAACTACCAAAGGTAAATGGTGGAATTGTTGTGATGGATCCTTTTACTGGCAGAATTTTAGCACTAAGTGGTGGTTTTAGTTTTAAGCAAAGCGAGTTTAACAGAGCAACTCAAGCTAAAAGACAACCTGGATCAGCTTTTAAGCCATTTGTTTATGCAATAGCTTTAGAGAATAATTTTACACCAACATCATTAGTTCTAGATGCACCACTAGTTTTAGAACAGGGAGATGATTTAAAAATGTGGAAACCAGAAAACTATGGAAAAAAATTTTATGGGCCCTCGACTTTAAGGGTTGGTTTGGAGAAATCTAGAAATTTAATGACAGTAAGAATAGCTCAAAATCTTGGTGTAGAGAAAATAGTTAATTTTTCAAAAGCATTAAAAATTTATGATAATCCAGAAGAGCTTTTATCTATATCTTTGGGATCTGCTGAAACTACATTATTAAAACTTACTTCAGCTTATTCAGTTTTTGTTAATGGAGGAAAATTTGTTGAACCAATATTGATAGATAGAATTCAAGACAGCGAAGGGAAAACCATCTTTAATAATGATAAAAGAAAATGTATTAATTGTGATCAGATTTCTTATTTAACCAGCGATTATCCAGAAATTAAAAATAATTATATGCAAATTTTTTCTCCGGAAACAGCTTTTCAAATGACATCAATATTAGAAGGAGTTGTTCAAAGAGGTACAGCTAAAAAATTAAAAGACTTAAACTTAAATATTGCAGGTAAAACCGGAACAACAAATAAAAATACAGATACCTGGTTTATTGGTTTTACTTCAAATGTACTAGTTGGTGTTTATGTTGGTTCAGATAACCCAACTCCATTAGGAAAATATGAAACAGGATCTAAAACTGCTTTGCCAATATTCAAAAGTTTTATAAGTGATTCTGTCAATAAATATGAAGCAAGACCTTTTAAAGCTGCTAAAGGGACAGTAATGATGGTTGTTGATCCACTGACAGGACAAAAAGCAAAATTTAACTCAAAAAATACTATTATTGAGGTTTTTAAAAAAGAAAATATAGTTGATGGAAAAGTACTTTATACAAATTCAGATAGATTAGATTTAAATAATATATTAAAGTTTTACTAATGGATAATAATTATCAAAATTTTAAAGAAGAAGTTGAAAAAATAAATCAAAAAATACAGGAGTATCTTTGAAAAAAATAATATCTATTCAAAACTGCAATCTTTAAATTCACAAATGCTGAGTGCCGATTTTTGGCAAGATAAAAATAATTCTCAAAGAGTAATCAAAGAAAAGAAATTTTATGAAGATTTAACTAATTCTTTAAATAATAATGTTGAAAAACTGAAAGATTTAGATGACCTGAATCAACTGGCGCTTGAAGAAGAAAATTTACAAGTTCAAAAAGAAGTTCTCCAAAATATTAAAGACTTAAGAAGTGAAGTTAAAAAAAATGAAATTAAATGTTTTTTATCTAATGAAGCGGATCCTTTAAATTGCTACATAGAAATACATGCTGGAGCTGGAGGCACAGAAAGTCAAGATTGGGCTGATATGCTGAGAAGAATGTATTTAAAATGGTCTGATAAAAAAAATTTTAAATCAAGTTTAATTAGTGAACATAGAGGCGACGAGGCTGGGATAAAGTCTGCAACAATAAAAATAGATGGTGACTATGTTTTTGGATGGTTAAAAAAAGAGTCGGGAATACATAGATTAGTTAGAATATCTCCATTTGACTCCGGAGCAAGAAGACACACCAGTTTTGCAAGTGTATGGATTTATCCAGTTGTAGATGAAAATATAAATATAGAAATTTTAGAAAAAGATTTAAGAATAGACACCTATCGTTCAAGTGGAGCGGGTGGGCAGCACGTTAATACTACTGATAGCGCAGTTAGAATAACACACATTCCATCAAAAATTGTTGTCCAATGTCAAAATGAAAGATCTCAACATAAAAATAAAGAAACATGCATGAATATGTTGAGAGCAAGATTATATGATTATGAAATTAAAAAAAGGGATGAAGAAACTCAAAACGTTGAAAGTTCTAAATCAGAAATAGGGTGGGGCCATCAAATTAGATCATATGTTCTTCAACCCTACAGACTTGTAAAAGATAATAGAACAAGTTTTGAAAGCGCTAGTCCAGATAAAGTATTAGATGGAGACCTTGATGAATTTTTGGAACAATCACTTTATAAATTAAATGAAAAATAATATTTTAAAATATTTTATTCTACTTCTATCAGTGTTAGTTATTTCGATAGTCTACCTCAGTACTATAGGTATAGAGACAGATAAATTTAATGATCAAATTAAAAAAAGAATTTCACCAATAAATAAAAAGATAGATATAGATTTAAAAAAAATTAAATTTACTCTAGATCCTTTTAAACTAAAAATTTATGCAAAAACAATTGGTACTACATTATATTTTGCAAAAAGACCTTTAGCATTAGAAAGCATTAAAACGCAAGTTTTGCTCAGTTCTTTAATTAAAAATAAGATTTCATCATCAAATATAGAGGTAAAAACTAAGTCTATATTATTAAATGATTTAATTAAATTTATACGTACAACAACTAACAAACCTGAATTATTTATATTAGAAAAAATTATAAAAAAAGGTCATGTAATTATAGATCTCAGCTTGAATATTGATGAAAATGGTAAACTTAAAAATGATTATATCATTGAAGGTTTAATAAAAGATGCAAGTATTAATTTTTTAGACAGGGCTAATTTTAAAAATATAAATTTTAATTTCAATTTACAAAAAGATAATTATCATTTTGATGAAATAAATTTTAAAGCAGAAGAAGTAAATTTTATTTCAAATAAACTGAACGTAAAAAAGAAAAAAAATAGCTTTTTAGTTGATGCTATTGTTAAAAACGATCAATCAAGTTTAAATTTAAGTATATTAAAATTATTAAATTTAAGTTTTGAAAATATAATTGTTGATGATGCTAAATTTAAAACAAATAATGAATTTTCATTAGAAATAGATGAAAAATTTAAAGTTAAAAATATTATTTTAAATTCTGATATAAATATTTCTCAGCTAAAATATAAAAATTTAAAAATAATTAATAAATATTTTCCAGAAGTTGATGATCTAATTTTATTCGATAATCATAAATTAAATTTAAATTATAAGGACAAAAATTTATCAATTAATGGTGAAGGACAAATTCAGTTAAATACCGAAGAAGTAGATGAAATTAGCTATTTTATAAATAGAAAAGATAAGAATTTAAGTATAGTTTCAGAATTATTTTTAAAAAATATAGTTTTAAAGCAGCAAGATTTTTTAAAAATTTTTTTCCCTCAAACAAATGAAAATATAAATTTTAATAATCAAAAATTAAAAATTAATTTTAAAAATAATAATCTAACTTTTTCAGGTTCTGGAAAATTTAAAATCGATAAAGATTTTGAAGAAGTTGATTATTTTATTGAGAAAAATAAAAATAAAATAAGTTTTAATACTAATTTAAATGTAAAAAATACAAAATTTAAAATTGATAATATTAATTATAAAAAAAAAAATAAAAGTAAAATGAAACTTCAAATTAATGGAGAAATTAAAAACAATAAAAATCTTAATATAAATACCTTTATCCTTAATGAAGAAAATAATACCATTAAAATTAAGAATTTATTTCTTAACGGTTTAAATCAAATAATAAAAATTGATCAAGCAAATTTAAATTATTTAGATACAGAAAACAAAAAAAATAATTACAATATAAAAAATGTAGAAGGCCAAAATTATTACATTAATGGCACCTCATTTAATGCAAATTCTTTAATTTCGAATTTACTAGATGCAAATGACAAAAAAGAAAACAATCTTTTTGAAAATAATGTAAATATGGACCTAAATTTAAAGGAAGTTTACTTTGATGAAATACACTTTGTTAAGGATTTAAATGGAAAGATTAAAATTATTAATAATGAAGTAGAAGAAGCAGATATTTTGGCCTTTTATAATAATTCGCAAAACATAAAATTTACAATTAGAACAAATGATCAAGGTCAAAAAATTACCACCCTTTTCTCATCCAAGGCAAAACCCCTAGTAGATAGATATAAATTCATTAAAGGATTTAAAGATGATAGAGAAGGATATTTAGACTTTTATTCTTTAAAAAAAGATGGAGTTTCAACTTCTAAATTGGTAATTGATAATTTTAAAGTTAAAGAAATTCCAGCACTAGCCAAGTTGTTAGCTCTTGCATCTCTTCAAGGAATAGCAGACTTACTTACAGGAGAAGGTATTAGATTTACAGATTTTGAAATGAATTTTACTAATCAAGATAAAAATATGGAAATTCAAGAATTATACGCTATTGGGCCAGCAATATCTATTTTATTAGAAGGATACATTGAGGAAGGTAAATTAATCAGTTTAAGAGGAACCTTGGTTCCAGCGACAACAATTAATAGATCTATTGCTTCAATACCTTTACTTGGAGATCTATTGATTGGAAAGAAAGTTGGCGATGGCGTTTTTGGAGTTAGCTTTAAAATTAAAGGCCCCCCTAAAGATTTAGAAACTACTGTAAATCCTATAAAAACTCTAACACCTAGATTTATTACTAGAACTTTAGAAAAAATTAAAAAAAATTAATTTAATTCTATTTTAATATGTCTTTTTTTTCCAAGTGAAAGTTTAAGATAATTATCTTTAAACAAATTTTTTTTGATTTCGAATTTTTCATCTGAAATAACATCGTCATTAATTTTTACCGCATTCCCTTTTAAAAGTCTTCTGATTTCGCTTTTCGAGTTTTCTAGTTTAGATAATAAAACAAGGTCTACTATATTTATTTTTTCTTCAATTTTACTTGATAGAATATTAACTTTAGGTATGTTGGAACCCAGAGTGTTTCCGGAGAATGCTTCTTTTGCCGCTTGCTCAGAATTTTTTGCTGCTTCCTTTCCATGTAACATTTCTGTGGTTTTATTAGCAAGTAGTATTTTTAATTCATTTATATCTTTATTTTTAATTTTTTCTATTTCTTTAATTTCAATTTCAGTAAACATTTTTAAAAATTTAATTACATCTCTATCATCTATGTTTCTCCAAAATTGCCAATAATCATAAGCTGATAAGTATTTTTCGTCTAACCAAATAGCCCCACTTTCAGTTTTTCCCATTTTAGCACCAGTTGCTAGTGTAATTAATGGAGTTGTTAAACCATAGGTTTGATTATTAGAATATCTTTTAATCAACTCAACACCATTAACTATGTTTCCCCATTGATCAGAACCTCCGATTTGTAAGACACAATTTTCTTTCTTATTTAATTCAAGAAAATCATATGCTTGTAAAATCATATAATTAAACTCCATATAGCTTAGAGATTGCTCTCTATCTAATCTAAGTTTTACACTATCGAATGTTAGCATTCTATTTATCGTAAAATGTTTTCCGATATCTCTCAAAAATGAAATATAATTTAAATCTTTAAGCCAAGTATAGTTGTTTACAAATATTGGCTTTGTATTTGGATCATCATTATCTAAAAATTTTTTTAAAATATTTTTGATATTTTTAATATTTTTTTCAATCTCATTTTCACTTAAAATTTTTCTAGTTTTATCTTTACCAGATGGATCCCCAATTCTTGTAGTTCCTCCACCAAGTAAAACTATTGGTCGATGTCCATTTTTTTGAAGTAGTCGTAAACACATTATTTGCAGTAAGCTGCCCACATGTAAGCTTTCAGCTGTACAATCAAAACCTATATAACCTTTTATCTTTTCTTCATCTAATTGTTTAGATAGTTCATATTCACTTGTGCATTGATAGAAAAAACCTCTATCTTTAAATTCTTTTAAAAATTTATTCATAAGTTTATAGTTACAATATACAAATTTTTTTTAAAAAACATATCAATGAAAAAAAAATTATATACTGCAATTGGACTAATGAGCGGGACATCTATGGATGGTATTGATTTATCTATAATTAAATCAGATGGATACGATCAATTTTCAAACATTTTAGATGATTATTATGAGTATGATAAAAATCTTCAGGATCAGTTAGTTCGATTAAGAGATTTAGTTTTAACAAAGAAAGATCTTTTACAAAATTCGGAAAAATTAAGAGAATTAGAGCGTAATTTAACTCTTTTTCATGCCGATGTAGTTAATCAATCATTAAAAAAATATAGAGATCCCATTGATTTGATAGGTTTTCATGGTCAAACAATTTTTCATAACCCAAATGAGAAAATTACCAATCAATTAGGAGATGGGAAATTGCTATCTCAAATGATAAAAAAAAGAGTTATATATGATTTTAGACAAGCAGATATTCAAAATAATGGCCAAGGTGCGCCTTTAACACCAATTTTTCATCATATTTTATCAAAAAAAATTAATCAAAATTTTAATATTAAATTTCCAATAGGTTTCTTGAATATTGGTGGCATAGCAAATCTTACAAAAGTTATTAATGACTCTGATAATTTTCAAAATAACCTTTCTGCTTTTGATATAGGCCCTGGTAATTGTTTAATTGATGAATGGGTAAGAAATAATTCTAATAAAAAATTTGATAAAAATGGTGAACTAGCTAACGCAGGGAAAGTTGATCAATTAATTCTAAATCAGGCAATAGATAATTTTAAAATAAATTCTTACTCCCAGTCATTGGATATTAAAAATTTCGATGTATCTTTTGCAAGAGGTTTATCTTTAGAAGATGGTTGTGCTACAATAACAGATTTTACTGCATATTTGATTGCTGAAGGTTTGGAATATATTGGTCAAAAAAATAGTATTAAATTTTTACTCTGTGGTGGTGGAAGAAAAAATATTAATTTAATTAATCGTATAAAAAATTACTTATCAGATAGAAATAATATTTCTTTGGAAATTATTGATAATTATAATTTAAATGGTGATTATATCGAATCCCAAGCATTTGGATTTTTGGCTATAAGATCTTTTTTAAATTTACCAATTTCTTTTAGCACAACAACTGGATGTAAAGAATTTACAGTAGGTGGAAAACTGGTTGAAAATTTTTAATAAAGTGCTGTTTCTTTTTTTATATATTTATCAAGATGCTTAACTAAAGCATCACTTGTTTTTGAAAAGAAATGATTAGCCTCTGATATTGCATTAAATTCTACTTTAATTCCTTTTTGAGCACTTAATCTTTTATCTAACTCTGTAATGTACTCTACTGGTACCAATTCATCTTTTTTACCATAAACAACCAAGCCTGAAGTTGGACATGGAGATAAAAAAGAAAAATCATAAACATTTGGTTGAGGCGAAATAGCTAAAAATCTGTTTATTTCTGGTCTTCTCATTAATAATTGCATTGCAATTAAAGATCCAAATGAAAATCCTGAAACCCAGCATTGTGAATTATCAAAATTTTCTCTTTCTAACCAATCTAAAGCTGCTGCAGCATCAGCAAGTTCGCCTTGACCATTATCAAATTCTCCATCGCTTTTACCAACACCTCTGAAATTTACTCTGCAAACTGAAAAATCATTATCCATGAATGTATGAAAAGTATCTACTACTACTTTATTATTCATAGTTCCTCCATATTGAGGATGGGGCTGTAATACTAATGCAATTGGGGATGTACTTTTTTTACTTTTATAATATTTAGCTTCAAGTCTTCCTGCAGGACCAGGTATAAATATTTCTAAAATTTTGTTATCCATAATCGATATTGATTATTATTCTCAAAAAAAATGTACGTTTATCATAAGTCAGCGACAATATGTTAGTTTTTTTTTATAATCTAATCTTGACCATTTTAGTCAGGTATGTATAAAAACCCACAATTTAAGGGTAAAAAATGAAACTTACATCAAAAGGTAGATATGCTGTAATGGCATTAGTTGATTTAGCTAGGTTTGATAATATCAATCCAGTATCACTAAGAGACATATCATTAAGACAAGGTATATCTTTAGATTACCTAGAACAAATTTTTTCTAAATTAAAAAAAAATGAAATTGTTAAAAGTATCAGAGGAACTCAGGGAGGCTATGTTCTTAATAAAAACCCAAAAGAAATTAAATTAACAAATATATTTAACGCTGTGGATGAAAAAGTAAAAACTGTTCAATGTAAAAAAGAATCAAAAAGAGGATGCAACGGTAAAGCCACAAAGTGCATAACTCATAATTTATGGGACGAATTAGAGATACATATAAATACATTCTTTGAAAATAAAAGCCTGAAAGATTTATTAAACAACAGTAAAGAAACAAGAGTTTAGAATGGATAACAGACAAAAAGAAATAAATAATTTAAAAGACTACAAATATGGTTTTTCTACGGATATTGAAAATATTCAAGCCCCAAAAGGCCTGAATGAAGATGTCATTAAATTTATATCTAATATTAAAAAAGAACCTGCATGGATGCTTGAGTTTAGACTAAAAGCTTTTGAAAGATTTAAGGTATTAAAAGAACCTGACTGGCAGAAACCTAAATTTCCAAAAATAGATTATCAAGATTTATATTATTATTCTGCACCTAAAAGTATGAAAGATAAGCCAAAGAGCTTAGATGAACTGGATCCTAAACTTTTAGAAACTTATAAGAAACTTGGAATTCCTTTGCAAGAGCAAGCGAGATTAAATGGAATAGCTGTTGATGCTGTATTTGATTCAGTTTCTGTAGCCACTACATTTAAAGATGAATTAACTAAACAAGGAATTATATTTTGTCCTATATCAGAGGCAATTCAAAATCACCCTGAATTAGTTAAAAAATATCTAGGATCTGTAATTCCAACAAGCGATCATTTTTTTGCAACATTAAATTCAGCAGTTTTTACAGATGGTTCTTTTGTATACATTCCAGAGGGTGTTAGGTGTCCAATGGAACTATCAACTTATTTTAGAATTAATGCATCTAATACAGGTCAATTTGAAAGAACTTTAATTATTGCAGATAAAGGAAGTTATGTTAGCTACTTAGAAGGATGTACAGCTCCAATGAGAGATGAAAATCAATTACATGCAGCTAATGTAGAACTGATTGCACTTGATGATGCGGAAATAAAATATTCAACTGTTCAAAATTGGTATCCAGGTGATCAAGATGGCAAAGGTGGAATTTATAATTTTGTTACCAAAAGAGGTTTATGCAAAGGTAAAAATTCTAAAATTTCATGGACACAAGTTGAAACAGGTTCTGCAATTACCTGGAAGTACCCTAGTTGTATTCTTAAAGGAGATAACTCTGTTGGTGAGTTCTATTCAATAGCTATTACTAACAATCATCAAAAAGCAGATACAGGTACCAAAATGATCCATCTAGGTAAAAATACTAAAAGTAAAATAATTTCTAAAGGAATATCAGCAGGTAGTTCAGATATGACATATAGAGGTTTAGTTGATATTTCATCAAAAGCTAAAAATTCAACTAATTATACTCAGTGCGACTCTTTATTAATGGGTAACAAATGTGGAGCTCACACTGTTCCTTATATAAAAAATAAAAACTCTGAGTCCAATATTGCTCATGAGGCAACCACATCCAAGATTAGTGAAGAGCAGCTACATTATTGTCAACAAAGAGGATTAAATCCAGAGGAAGCTGTTGGCTTAATAGTTAACGGTTTTTGTAAGGAAGTATTGCAACAATTACCTATGGAATTTGCTGTAGAAGCGCAAAAACTTGTAGGTATCAGTCTGGAAGGAAGTGTTGGTTAATATGCTTAAAATAAATAATTTAAATGCAACCATCGATAATAAGTCTATTTTAAACGGACTATCCTTAGATATAAATCCCGGTGAGGTTCATGCAATTATGGGACCTAATGGATCTGGAAAAAGCACATTATCAAATATTCTATCTGGAAAAAAAGGTTATGAAGTTTCTGGGGAAGTTCTTTTTGAAGAAAAAGATTTATTTGAGCTTGAAACAGAGGAAAGAGCACACAAGGGTATATTTTTAGCTTTCCAATATCCTTTAGAAATTCCAGGTGTAAATACAAATATATTTTTAAAAACTTCTTTAAATGCTGTTAGGAAAGCTAGGGGTGAGAAAGAGCTTGATGCTATTGAGTTTCTAAAATTGGTAAAAGAAAAGTCTAAAGAATTAAAATTTGATGAGGAAAAATTAAACAGACAATTAAATGTTGGTTTTTCTGGAGGTGAAAAAAAGAAAAATGAAATTTTACAGATGTCGTTGCTAGCTCCAAAACTTTCAATTTTAGATGAAACAGATTCTGGTTTAGATATTGATGCTTTAAAGATTGTTGCAGATGGAGTTAACACATTAAGAGATGAAAATAATTCATTTTTAATTATTACACACTACCAAAGATTACTTGATTATATAAAACCAGACTTTGTTCATGTTTTGATGAATGGACAAATTGTAAAATCTGGTGGTCCAGATTTAGCTTTAGAATTAGAGAAAAAAGGATACGAAAATTTTAATTAAATGAAAGAACAATTACAAAAAGATTTTTATAATAGTATAAAAAATTTAAGTTTATCTCAAAAAGATATTGAGATAAAAAAATTTTGTTTAGATAGTTTTATAGACAAAGGTTTTCCAAATAAAAAAGAAGAAGATTGGAAATTTACAGATCTTAATCAAATAATAAAAAATAATATTGGAGAACTTAGTTTTTATAATGATCAAGCTTCTACTAATAAAGTTGATACCTCTGTATTTGTAGATGGATTAGAGCATAATAAAATAGTTTTTATAAATGGTAGAATTGAAAAAATTGATTTTGAATATGAAAAAAAAGATCAAATAGAAATAATTGATCAATCAGAAACTATAAATGAATTTGAAAATAGCAATTCATTATCTGACTTAAATAATGCCTTTACTAATAAATGTTTTAAAATATTGGTAAAAAAAAGTTATCAGTTAGCAAAACCTCTTATTATCTATCATACAACAAATTCAAAAATTTGGTCTAAAAACATTAATTTACGACTTAATTTTGAACTTGATAAAGATAGCTCGTTAAGATTAATTGATTTGTTTAATGATACATCTGAAAAGAATTTTTTAAATATATTTTATAACTTTGAATTAAAGGAAAATGCTGTTTTAAAAAACTATAAAGTAGATAAATTTGAGAATAAAAATATTAAGTATTCTTTTAATAATATTGATCAAGACAAGAACAGTATTTCTGAAACATTTATTTTATCGTCTGGATCAAATTTTTCTAAAAATGAGATAAACTGTAATTTAAACGGAGTTTATGCATCAGCTTTTGTTAATGGTGTTTTTTCATTGAATAATGATAAACATCACGAAATTAGATCAATAATAAATCACTTAACTGAAAATACAAAAAGTTATCAATTAATTAAAAGTGTCTTAGAACAAAGCTCTAAAGCAGTGTATCAAGGCAAAATATTTGTAAATTCAGATGCTCAGAAAACTGATGGATATCAATTGAGCAAAGCAATATTGTTAAATAAAGAATCGGAGTTTAATGCCAAGCCAGAACTAGAAATTTATGCTGATGACGTTAAGTGTTCGCATGGTTCAGCATCAGGCAGTTTAAATGAAGACTCCATATTTTATTTAATGTCTAGAGGTTTAAGTTATCAGCAGTCAAGGGAGCTATTGATTAATGGTTTTCTGCTTGACGTTGTGGAAAAAATTACTGACTCAGAAATAAAAAACTTAATAAAAAATATGCTTGGAATTAAAGAATGAACATTGATCAAATAAAAAAAGAATTTCCTATTTTTGATGAAAAAATTCAAAATAATGATCTAGTTTATTTAGATAGCTCAAATTCTTCACAAAAACCAAAAATAGTTGTGGATAGAATTAATGAATTTTATACCAAACAATTTTCTAACGTTGGAAGAAGCGTTCATTATCTTGCTGTAGCAGCAACAAATTTATACGAAAACACAAGATCATCAGTTCAAAAATATATCAACGCTAAAAATAAAAATGAAATTGTTTTTACAAAAGGTGCTACAGAAGCTTTAAATTTAGTTGCTAATACATTAGGCCAAAGTTACCTACAGGAGGGTGATGAAGTATTAATTACGGAACTTGAGCATCATTCAAATTATGTGCCATGGCATTTCTTAAGAAAATCAAAAAATATAAAAATTAATTTTGCTGAAATAAATGAAGAAGGTGAAATTACACTTGAAGAAATAGAAAAGAAAATAACTCCAAAAACAAAATTAATTTCTATTACTCATCTGTCGAATGTAACAGGTGCAATTTTACCCGTAAAAGAAATTACCCAGCTTGCACATTCAAAAGGAATAATTGTTGTAGTCGATGGATGTCAGGGAGCACCACATTTAAAACTAGATATGCAAGATTTAGATTGTGATTTCTATGCAATTTCATGTCACAAAATGTATGGACCTACAGGTTTGGGAGTTCTATATGGCAAAAAAAAATGGTTAGAAGAATTACCTCCATACCAAGGTGGTGGAGGAATGATAAATGAAGTTAAAAAAGATAGGATTTCCTATGGTGAACTACCTAATAAATACGAGGCTGGTACTATGGCTACAGCACAAGTAATTGCTTTTGACCAATCAATAAAATTTTTAGAAAGCATTGGCATCGAAAATGTTATGAAACATGAAGCTGATTTAGTTGAATATGGGCAAGAACTATTACAAAAAAATAACTCAGTTAAACTTATCGGAAATCCAAAAAATAAAGGAGGGGTTTTATCATTCACTATAGAAGGAGTTCACCCTCATGATATAGCAACTATCTTGGATGAAGATGGGGTTGCAATAAGAGCAGGACATCATTGCTGTCAAATTCTACATGACAAATTAAATATTCCAGCAAGTGCAAGAGCATCAGTTGGTATATATAATACAAAAGAAGATTTAGATCAGTTGAATGAGTCAATTAACAACTGTAAAAAAATATTTAATTTATAATGAATTTAAAAGAACTTTATCAAGAAATTATATTAGAACACGGTAAGAATCCAAGAAATCTTAGAAAGACAGAAGGTTTTAATAAAGACGCTAAAGGTAATAATCCACTTTGTGGTGATAATGTTCATGTTTATTTAAAACTAAATGGACAAAAAATTGTAGAAGATGCATCCTTCGAAGGGAGCGGTTGTGCGATTTCAATGGCTTCAGCTTCTATAATGACAGATTTAATTAAAGGAAAAAATGAGCATGAGGCTAAAGAAATAGTTGAGGATTTTTTAGGAATGATTAAGGAAAATCCTGAATTAAAATCTAAGTATTTGAGTGAAGATGAAAAAACTAAACTAATGTGTTTATCTGGCGTTAAGCAATATCCAATGAGAGTTAAGTGTGCAACTTTATCTTGGCATACAATGGTTTCTGCTTTTGATGAAAAAACCGAGGAAGTAAAAACGGAAAATTAAATTATGTCAAAAAAAGAACAGATAATTGAAGAAATAAGAAAAATTTATGACCCTGAATTACCTGTAAATATATACGAATTGGGTTTGATTTATGATATTAAGGTTGAGGACGATAAATTTGCTAAAATTAAAATGACTTTGACTACACCAAATTGTCCAGTAGCTGAAAGTTTACCTAAAGAAGTAAAAGATGGTGCAATGCAAGTTGAAGGTATAGAGGATGTTGATCTTGAGTTAGTTTGGGATCCACCGTGGAATAAAGATATGATGTCAGAAGCAGCAAAATTGGAATTGAATTTATAATGAACCCTATAATTAAATTAAGTGATAACGCAGCATTACGAATAAAAGAGATAATGTCTAACGCTGAAAAAGATTCTATCGGAGTTAGGGTATCAGTGAAATCTGGTGGTTGTGCAGGGATGTCATATGTGATGGAGTACACAAAAGAATTAAATCCTAATGATGAAGTTATAGAAGATAAGGGGGTGAAAGTATTCGTTGATTCAGCCGCTATTATGTATCTGCTTGGCACTGAAATGGATTATAAAAAGGAGGAATTGTCCTCATCATTTGTGTTCAATAATCCTAATGAAACTGAGCGTTGCGGCTGCGGAGAGTCTTTCAAAATATCATAAGTTGTATTATCCCATTTATCGCATATCTGTATTGCATTATATGCATATCTAGTATATAGATTCTTTATGAACAAATTTGAATTTAAAAATCTTGTTAAAAACTTAAAAGAGTCTCTAAAGGAAAAAACATTCTTTAAAGAACTACGTAAAGAAGTTGAAACCGGTGCGAACGGCACACAAGATTACGTAG
The DNA here is from genome assembly GCA_902521615.1 of uncultured Pelagibacteraceae bacterium. Lineage (GTDB taxonomy): Bacteria > Pseudomonadota > Alphaproteobacteria > Pelagibacterales > Pelagibacteraceae > Pelagibacter. The sequence continues at coordinate 18,044 of CABYSJ010000010.1, forward strand.
TTAAAAAAGGCGTTAACAAAGATACAATTGCAACAACTAGACAGTAATTAAAATTATTAGCTACTGTAATACATCTCAAACTCTACAGGATGAGGTGCATGTTCAAATTTGTGAATTTCTTCAAACTTAAGAGCAATGTAAGCATCAATCTGATCGTCAGTAAAGACACCGCCTTGAGTCAAAAACTCTCTGTCTTTATCTAAACTTTCCATTGCTTCTCTTAAAGAACCACAAACTGTTGGGATAGCTTTAACTTCTTCAGGTGGCAATTCATATAAGTCTTTATCAAAAGACTCACCAGGATGAATTTTATTTTTAATTCCATCAATTCCAGCCATCAACATAGCTGCGAAAGTTAAATATGGGTTTCCTGCAGCATCTGGGAATCTAATCTCACATCTTGCACCTTTTTTGCTTAATGTGATCGGTATTCTACATGAAGCAGATCTATTTCTTGCAGAATATGCAAGAAGAACTGGAGCTTCAAAACCTGGAATTAATCTTTTGTAACTGTTTGTTGTAGAGTTAGCAAAAGCATTAATTGCTTTGGCGTGTTTTAGAATTCCACCAATATAATGTAATGCGGTTTCGCTTAATCCAGAATACGCATCACCTGAAAACACCGGAGTATCACCTTTCCAAATGGATTGATGGATGTGCATACCTGAACCATTGTCACCAGCAACCGGCTTTGGCATAAATGTTGCAGTTTTTCCAAATGAATGTGTAACCATTTGCACAACATATTTGTATAACTGAACGTTATCTGCTTGATTGACTAAAGTTCCAAAATACATTCCAAGTTCGTGCTGACTAGGAGCTACTTCATGGTGATGTTTTTCAACTTTAATACCAACTTCTTTTAAATTTTTAAGATACTCACCACGCATGTCTTGTTCACTATCAACTGGTGGTACTGGGAAATATCCTCCTTTAATTTGAGGTCTGTGTCCCATGTTTCCATTTTCATATTCTTTTCCTGAGTTGTAAGGACCTTCTTTACTATCTAATTTAAATCCGCACTCATTCATATCATTTTTGATTCTTACATCGTCAAACACAAAAAATTCTGGTTCAGGTCCAAAAAAGGCTTTATCACCTATACCTGAAGCTTTTAAATATTCTTCAGCTTTTTTAGCAACACCTCTTGGATCTCTTTCATAGGGATCTTTTTTAATTGCATCTAGAATGTCACAAAACAAAACCACAGTATTATGAGACGTAAAAGGATCCATGAACATTCTTGCAGTATCAGGTTTTAAAATCATATCAGACTCATTAATTGCTTTCCAACCAGCAATAGACGAACCGTCAAAAAAGACACCTTCATTCAACATACCTTCATCAACTATTGAAGCATCCATTGTTAAGTGTTGAAGTTTTCCCCTTGGATCAGTGAATCTTAGATCCACAAATTCTGCTTCTTTTTCTTTGATAAATTTTAATACGTTTGTTGCACTCATTTTGTCTCCTATGTAATTTTGCTTGGCCTAATTAGCAAAAAAATACTTAAAAATATTGCTTATTTAATAAATAACACCTATGCAATTTTCACATAAGTAGTGTAATTAGTCACTAAAATAATAAATATATTTAACTTGTGAATTCAATATTAAATAAAGAGCCAGTTTTAAGAGCAGAAAAATCGCTAAAACAATTTAACCCAGATCTTAAAGTGATTGTTTTAGAGCAAACTGCCAGAACAGCTAACGATGCAGCTACAGCTTTAGGTTGCAAAGTAGGGGCCATTGTCAAAAGCTTACTTTTTAAAGCAGGGGATAGTTTTGTTTTATGTTTAGTTTCTGGAGATAAAAGGTGTTCATTAAATAAATTAAAAAAAATTTTAGATGAAAAAGATGTTTCAATGGCGAATCCAGAAGATGTTAAAAAAATTACTGGATATACAATAGGCGGAGTATCTCCAACAGGACATTTAACAAAAATAAAAATTATTATTGATGAAACTTTAAACAGATTTTCTTCTATTTTTGCGGCTGCAGGTCATCCTAATGCAGTTTTCGAAATAAATTTTGAAAATTTAATTGCTTTAACCTCTGGCGAAATAAAGGAAATAACAGAATGAGAAAACCTCAATTGGTTGATTATTTGTTGTTGACATTGTTATCATTAATATGGGCGTCTGCTTTTTTTAATATAAAGATTGCCACATACTCATTTGGACCTATTACAATAGGCTTTTTAAGATCTTTTTTAGGAGCTATACCGGTTTTAATTTTATGTTTTTATAAAAATATTAAAATTGAAGCATTCTCAAAAGACTGGAAGTGGTTTGCAATCATTGGATTGATAAATTTAGTAATTCCATTCATACTAATATCTTATGGAGTGAATTTTGTTCAAAGTAACTTAGCAGCTATCTTGATGTCCACAACACCATTAAGCTCAACAGTTCTAGCTCACTTTTTTTTAAAAGGAGAAAAATTTAACTTATTAAAAACTATTGGATTATTAATAGGATTTTCAGGAATAGTATTTTTGTTTTCAGATGACTTTTTAATTAATGAAAATAACTTTGTTGCTGCACTTTTAATTCTACTTGGATCAACTTGCTATGTAATTGGGGGAGTCATAACTTTAAAAATAAGCAATAAAGAAAATGAAAATGTTACAGGTTCAATTTTAATTTGGTCAACAATTATACTTCTTCCATTCTCTTTAATTTTTGAAAAACCTTGGATGTTAAATCCTTCAACAGACTCTATTATATCGGTAATATATTTAGGAATTTTTCCTACCGGGATAGCATGGTTATTGCGATTCAGAATTTTAAAAACAAATGGTCTTATATTTCATTCACAAGTTTCATATATCATACCAATATTTGGAATTATTTTAGGATACATATTTCTCAATGAAATAATTACCTCAAAAATCGTAGTTGCATTAATTGCTGTATTTATTGGAATATATTTAGCAAGAAAAGCAGATTATAAAAACGTTACTTAATTTTTGTAATTGCTTTTATGTGAGCAGGACCAGTTTCACAACAACCTCCAATAATTGTTGCTCCATTTTCTTTAAATTTTTTTGCAATTGCATGAAATTTATCTGGTGTAAGATCATGTCTTTTACCTAAAATTTCACTTGGATTAGATTTTTTACCTATAAAAATAGACGTATAACTCTCCTGTAGTTTAGTCGTAACAAAGCCATTCAATTTAAAACCGAATGGTATATTTAGACTTTTTAATTCTTTTAGGTTTTTCTCAAAATTTTCAGGAGAAACGCAAGACAAAATCACCCCAAGAGCATTTTCATCAACTATGTTTTTGATATCTTTGATTTTTTCCCCACTTGGTAAAGTTGTTCCTTCAGATATATGCAATCCAACTAAATATGGTTTTTTAAATTCTTTTATGGCTTTAATTCCACACCTAACCTCTTTAACGCTACTCCAAACATCAAAGTAAAAAAAATCAACATATGGATTTAACGCCTTTGCTTGACTATTAAAATTTTCAGTAATTTTGGCCTCACCTCTATCGTCTGCTTCATAGGTTAAATTTTGTGGAGGTATGCCACCAGCAATATAAATATTAGGAAATTTTTGTTTCGCTGCTTGAGCAATTTCACCTGCCTTTTGATTTAAATATTCAAATTTATCTAAAAGGTTATTCTCTTCTAAACGTTTCTGTCGCGTTGCAAAAGTAGTAGTAACAATAATTTCTGCTCCTGCTTTTATGAAATCGACGTGGGTGTCTAAAACAAGTTGATGGTATTTTTCATCCAATATTGCATTAGCACTCCACAATGTTGAATTTGGTTTCATTCCTCTTGCAAGTAATTCTTGACCCATCCCACCATCTAAAATTCTAGTTTGTCTAAAATAATCTTTGTTAATCATTATTTTTTAAAAATAATTTTAGCATTAAAAGAAAAAGATCTTCTTTCAGCATTAATATTAAATGGATATGCAGTATGCATCAAATAGTTTGGAAAAATTATCAAGTCTCTTTCTTTAGGCACAATATTAAAAATACTTCTACTTAAAAAACCCTTCTGTCCATTTATAAAATCAATTGTGCCATTAGTCTTATCTTTTTTATTTTTTAAAAGTTTATTTTTAGTCATATTTTTTGGGACTTTTAAATAACCCACACCAGATATATCTCCATCATGATAATGAATAGGGTTATATTCATCTTTAAATTGACTAACTACCCATAAATTTAATATTTTTATACTTTTAACTTTTGTAATTTTTTCATTTTTAAGAAAATCTTTGATATTTTTTTTTATTTCTCTCTCTAAATTCTTTTTTATAAAATTATTTGAAATTTTAATTTCTTTTTTAATTTGACTGGCTAATTTAGAACTATAATCATTATTTTTTGTTAAAACTTTATTATCAATCTCTTTGTTCAAGATATTTAAAAATTTGTTTGAAATTTTTGTCTTACCAATTGATGGACCAAAAGGCTTAATATTTTTCATAATGCTTTAAATATATTAAAAGCATATTTATTCAAGATTAAGAAATAAGTTTAATCCCCATTCTTATTGCGACAAAAATTACAAGAAAAGAAGTTAGTAGAGCTAAAATTTTATTCGATAAAAATTTAATGTTAAATAAACTACCAATTTGTCCTCCAATAAGTACCGATAAAAATAATGGCCAATAGGTAACAACTTGATCTAAAACCTGATCTTTTGTCAGCTGTCCAGCTATTCCAAAGATAGAATTGATTAATATAAATAAAGATGCACTGCTGGTGATATGCTTAGGGTATCCAGCTTTAATTAAAAATAGAAGAGGGCTTAAAAAAATTCCTCCACCAATTCCTACTAACCCTGACATAAAGCCAATTATCGATCCAATAGAAATTGAGATTAATCTTGGTATTTTGTTAATTTTAATCTGCTCTTTATTAAAAGATTTACTTTCAATTAATAAAAAAATGCCTGCAACCAACAAAACACAAAATAATAATATCTCAAATAAACTTTTTTCAATTTTTATTGATCCTCCAATAAATGCAAATGGAATAGAGCCAATTAAATAAGGAAGAAGTAAATTAAAATTTATGTTCTTAGATCTTATAAAATTAATAGAATTACCAGATACAACAATAATATTGCATACAAGAGCTATAACAGGAAATATTGTGTAAGGTACACCCCAAATTAAAAGTATTGCAAGATATGTTGAGCCTCCCCCAAAACCAACACTTGAGTATATTAATGCAGTTACAAAGAAAAGAATTGATAATATAATCATTTTTAAATTATGGATGTAAATATAGCTTTATTAACTGTAACAGATACAAGAACATTTGATAATGATAAATCGGGTGCAATCTTGGTTGAAAAAATTAAAGAAGCTAAACATCAATTAATTGATCGAAAAATTTGTAAAGACAATAAAGAAGATATTGTAAAAATTTTAAAAGAATGGACTAATCAAAAAGATATAGACGTTATTATTACTACTGGAGGAACAGGTCTTACTGGAAGAGATATAACTCCTGAAGCAGTTAATGAAATTGCAGATAAACATATACCTGGATTTGGGGAGGTTTTTAGAACAATAAGTCTAAAAACAGTTGGAACATCCTCTATACAATCTAGAGCTTGTGCAGCTTTATCTAATGGTAAATATATATTTGCATTACCAGGATCCTCAGGAGGTGTAACTGATGCGTGGGATGGAATATTAAAGCATCAATTAGACGTTAATCATAAACCCTGTAATTTTGTAGAATTATTTCCTAGACTTAAAGAGAAATAATTATTTTTGATATTTATCTTTCCATTCAGAATAAGGCATCCCGTAAACATGTTCTCTTGCATCAGGATCAGAAATTTCAATCCCTTTTTTTTCTGCTTCTTCTCTGTACCACTTAGAAAGACAGTTTCTACAAAAACCTGCAAGATTCATTAGATCTATATTTTGTACATCTTTTCTTTTTCTAAGATGAGAAATTAATCTTTCAAAAGCTGCAGATTGTAATTCTTTTTTTGTATTTTCGTCCATAATTTATTATATGTTTAATTTATGAAATTAACAGGATCTTATAAAATTAATTTAGAAAAACAAAAAGTCTGGGAAGCTTTAAATGATCCAGAAATACTTAAACAAGCAATCCCGGGATGTGAAGAATTTAATAAAAAATCTGATACTGAATTTTCTGCAAAAGCTACAAATAAAATTGGACCTTTTAATGCAACCTTTTCTGGTGACATTGAATTAAAAGATTTAAATCCTCCTAACAGCTATAAGATATTAGGATCTGGAAACTCTCTAGTTGGCTTTGCCTCAGGAGAAGCTGAAGTTAAACTTGAGGATACAGACACTGGAACAAACTTAATTTATTCTGTTGAAGCACAAGTAGGTGGCAAAATTGCACAAGTAGGTTCAAGACTTATAGATATGACAGCAAAAAAAATGGCAGATATTTTTTTTGGTAAATTTTCTGAATTAATTTCTTATGAAAAAAATGAAACTATCGAGATAACTGACTCAGATAATGAAAAAGTTCCTGAAACAAAAATTAATTATAGATATTTAACAGCCGCAGTAGTTCTAGGAATTTTCTTAATTTATTGGATGTTTTTAAAATAAAATTCTAGTCCAAGTAGTGTTCAATTTGACACTTGCCTTCATATTCTCAAAATGATTTAATCTTAATACTATTTATAAGGAGAGATTATGGGTAAAATTTCATTAGAAGTTAATGGAAGAAAAGTTGAAAAAGAAGCTCCTGATAACACTTTACTATCTACATTTTTAAGAGAGCATTTACAGCTAACAGGTACACATATTGGATGTGATACTAGTCAATGCGGAGCATGTGTAGTTCATGTTGATGGAAATTCTTTAAAAAGTTGTACGGCTTTAGCAGCTGATGTTAATGGATCAAAAGTTACAACAATTGAAGGTTTAGAAACAAATGGAAAAATGCATCCAATGCAAGAAGCGTTCAAAAAACTTCATGGCTTACAGTGTGGTTTTTGTACTCCAGGAATGGTTATGAGCGCAGTTGATCTTTTGCAAAAAAACAAAAAACCATCAGATACAGAAATTAGAGATTGGTTAGAAGGAAATATTTGCAGATGTACAGGATATCAAAATATTGTTGCCGCGGTTAAAGAAGCAGCAACAAAAATGTAATTTTAAGGAGGAAAAAGAAAATGGCAAGTTTAGTAGGTTCTAGAGTTGAGAGAAAAGAGGATAAAAGATTTTTAACTGGTAAAGGCAGATACACAGCAGATATTAATTTAGCAAATCAAACTTACGCGATTTTTGTTAGGTCTCCACATGCAAGAGCATCTATTAATAAATTAAATATTGATAAAGCTTTAAAATCATCAGGAGTAGTAAGCATACTTACAGGCAAAGAAATAGCAGATGATAAAATTGGAGGTTTAATTGCGGGTTGGGCAATCAGAAGTGAAGATGGTACAGAAATGAAATGTCCTGGAAACCCTCCGCTCGCTAAAGATAATGTAAATTTTGTTGGAGATCCTGTTGCAGTTGTAATTGCTGAAAGTTTAGCAGAAGCAAAAGAAGCTGCAGAAAAAGTTGAAGTTGATTACAAAGTATTAAAAGCAGTCACAAGTACTGCAGATGCTATGAATGGAGATACTATTCATGAAGGTATCGATAAAAATCTTTGTTTTGACTGGTTATTAGGCGATAGACAAAAAGTTAAAGAAGCATTTGATAAGGCTGATAAAGTAATTTCTATTGATATCATTAATAATAGATTAATTCCAAATGCAATGGAGCCAAGAGCATGTGTTGCCGATTACAATGCAGCATCTGAAGAGATTACTTTATATACAACAAGTCAAAATCCACATTTATCAAGATTGATAATGTCTGCTTTTGGAAATGTAGCTCCTGAACATAAGTTAAGAGTTGTAGCTCCAGATGTTGGTGGTGGTTTTGGTTCAAAAATTAATGTCTACAACGAGGATATTGTTTGTAGCTGGGCAGCTAAAAAAATTAATAGAGCTATAAAGTGGGTTGCAGAAAGATCAGAATCTTTTTTAACCGACATACATGGAAGAGATCATGTAACTCATGCAGAATTAGCGGTTACTAAAGATGGAAAGTTTCTTGGTTTTAAAAATGAGACCATAGCAAACCTTGGAGCTTATGCTCGAGTATTTGGTACAGTGACACCGACTTATTTATTTGGACCTTGTGCAACTGGAGTTTATGAAATTCCAGCAGCTTATACAAATGTCAAAGCTGTATATACAAATACAGCTCCAGTAGATGCTTATAGAGGCGCAGGAAGACCAGAGGCTACATACACTATTGAAAGATTAGTTGAAAAAGCTTCAATGGAATTAGGGATAGATAAAACTGAACTTAGAATTAAAAATTTCCCTACAGTATTTCCTTTTAAACAAACATTAGTTCATACTGTAGACTCCGGCGATTATGTTGCTGGAATGGAAAAGGCAAAACAGATGGCAGACTACAAAGGTTTTGAGGCAAGAAGAAAAGAGTCTGAAGCCAAAGGAAAACTAAGAGGAATAGGTGTTACTTCATATTTTGAAGCATGCGGTATTGCTCCTTCAGCTGCTGTAATGTCTTTAGGATGTGGAGTTGGATTATGGGAATCTGCAGAGGTTAGATTTAATCCAACTGGACAAGTCACTGTTTACACAGGTTCACATAGTCATGGACAAAGTCACCAAACAACTTTTGCTCAAATAGCAGCTGATGAGTTAGGTGTACCAATAGAAAATATAGATATCGTTCATGGAGATACAGATAAAGGAACATTTGGTATGGGAACATACGGTTCTAGATCTTTAGCTGTTGGTGGTATCGCAATTGTTAATGCTTGTAAAAAAATAGTTGAAAAAGGTAAAAGAGTTACAGCAAAAATGTTAGAGGCAAATCCAGAAGATGTTGAGTTTAAAGATGGTGAATTTATTGTTTCTAAATCAAATAAAAAGAAAACAATAGGAGAAGTAGCTTTTGCTTGTTATTTACCGGGTGTAAGAGATGAAATGAAATCTCCATTGCCAGAGGGTGATGAGCCTGGTTTAAAAGAAACTTCTTTTTATGATCCTTCAAACTTTTCTTTTCCAGCAGGAACACATATTGCTGAAGTTGAGATAGATCCAGAAACAGGTAATGTGAAGCTAGAAAAATATACAGCTTGTGATGATTTTGGAAGAATAATTAATCCAATGGTTGTCGAAGGACAAGTTCATGGTGGTCTTGCCCAAGGTATTGGTCAAGCATTGTATGAAAATGCAGAGTATGATGAAACAGGTCAGTTGATGACTGGATCTTATATGGATTATACGATGCCACGTGCAGATAATTTTCCTGAGTTCAACATTGGTTATACTTGTACACACGCAACCACAAATCCTTTAGGAGTTAAAGGTTGTGGAGAAGCGGGAGCAATAGCAGCACCACCTACTGTGATGAATGCTGTAATTGATGCCTTAGGCGGACAAGAGGTTACTATGCCAGCTACCGCTGAAAAAGTGTGGAAGGCTTGTAAAAATCTAAAAAAATCTAACGCAAAAGCAGCATAGGAGGTTTATGAAAGATTTTAATTATCATTCAGCAAAGGATAGTAAAGAGGCATCTAAACTTGCTTCATCTAGTTCTGCTTTTTTAGCAGGAGGAATGACTACTATTCCTTCAATGAAATTAGGATTGGCTACTTACAAAGATTTAATTGATATAAAAAATATTAAAAAATTAAGTGGTATAAAAGTAAGTGGCAAATCAGTTACAATAGGAGCTGCAACTAAACATGTTGAAGTTTCAAATTCTAAAGACGTTAAAAAAGCAATTCCATCATTGTCTAGTTTGGCTGAAGGAATTGGTGATCCTCAAGTTAGAAATAGAGGAACGATAGGTGGGTCAATAGCAAACAATGATCCATCAGCAGATTATCCATCAGCCTGTATTGCTTTAAATGCAACAATACATACGAACGAAAGAAAAATTGAAGCGGCTAAGTTTTTTAAAGGAATGTTCGAGACAGCTTTAAAAAAAGGTGAGTTAATAGAAGCAATTGAATTTCAAATACCAGAAAAATCTAGCTATCAAAAACATCCTAATCCTGCATCTAGATATGCAATCGTTGGGGTATATGTGGCTAAACATAAAGGAGATGTAAACGTTGCAGTTACTGGTGCAAAATCATGTGTTTATAATGATAAAGAAATGTCGAAAGCTCTAGCGGGTAATTTTTCCTCTTCTTCAATAGATGGAATGGATCTAGATAGTTCAGAAATGAACTCTGATATGCATGCTTCTGCAGATTTTAGAGCTAGTTTAGTTGTCACTCAGGCTAAAAAAGCCGTTGATGCTTGTTAGTTAGAAACTATATTTTATCAGATGGAAAATTCATTTGATGAGAAAATTTTAGACGAAGCTAACGATTGGATTAAAGCTAATCAAAAAGTAGTTTTAGCAACTGTAATTCAAACATGGGGATCATCACCTAGACAAGTTGGTAGCAGAATGATTGTGAATGAAAAAGGAGATTTTTCAGGATCAGTTTCCGGTGGATGTGTAGAGTCTGCAGTTGTAAGTGAGTGTCTATCACTAATTAAAGACAACAAGCCTTGTAAAAAAATAGAATTTAAAGTTTCGAATGAAAGCGCATGGGAAGTGGGTCTAGCATGTGGTGGAGAAATAGCGGTATATATTGAGCAGATACACTAATGAAAATCAAAACACTTGAAGAAATATTAAAAAAAAAATCGTCAAAAACCGAGTTTGCAATTCTTACTAATTTAGAAAATGGGAATAGTGAAATTTATTTACCTGGCACTTCTCCAAAAGGAGAATTTTCAAAATATTCTGATGAAATAGAAAAATTCTTTAAATCAAAAAAAAACGGCGTTATAGAAAATTCAGAGATATTTGTTGAAACTTATATAAAACCAATAAAAGTAGTTATTGTTGGGGCTGTACATATTGCACAATATTTAGTTGATTTTGCAAAAAGTTTAAATTTTGAAATAAGTATTATAGATCCAAGAGGATATTTTGCATCCGAACAAAGATTTCCTGATATTAAAGTTATCAATAAATGGCCAAAAGAAGCTTTTGAAGAAATTGAAACTAATTCAAGCACAGCCTTAATAGCTTTAACACATGATCCAAAAATAGATGATCCTGCTTTGCAATACGCATTAAAAAATAAATTTTATTATATTGGAGCACTTGGTAGTAAAAAAACTCATGAAAACAGATGTCAAAGATTAAGTGAGGCTGGATTTACTAATGATGAAATTAATTCAATTCACGGGCCAATTGGAATTAAGCTTGGTGGTAAATCTGCTCCTGAAATTGCTTTATCTATTATAGCTCAATTAGTATTAGAAACTTATAAAAAGTGATTAAAGCAATATTACTTGCAGCTGGTCAATCAAAAAGAATGAAATCAGAAAATAAACTTATTAAGTTATATAAAAATAAACCGTTAATAAATTATTCATTAAATGCATTAACAAAAAGTAAAGTAAACAAAATTATTATAGTTCTTGGTCATCAGCACAAAGAATTGAAAAAAATAATAAAAAAAAATAAAAAAATTATTTTTACCTACAACAAAAATTACAAAAAAGGGATGGCCTCATCTATAAAAAATGGATTAAAAAAAATATCTAAAAACGATAAGGGCTTTATTGTAGCTCAGTCAGATATGCCATTTGTTAAACAATCAGATATAAATAAAATTTGTAGATCTATAAATTCTAAAAAATTTTTAATACATGCTTTAAAATATAAAACTAGAGTTGGTAATCCTATTGGTTTTGACAGTTCTTTAATAAAAAAGTTTAAAAATATTAGAGGTCAGTTTGGAGCAAAATTTATGGTTAAAAGGCTCAAAAATAGAACAAATTTTATTAAAACTATGAGTATTAAATCATTTAAAGATTTTGATAAAGCCTCAGATTTTAGAAGCTGATCTAGTAATTTTAACTCTAAAAAGCAAAAGAATTACTAAAATAATTAAAAATATAAGTGGTTTGAAAAATATTGTTTTTGACAGCCAAATATAATGAAGTATGCCAAAGATCCCAATTATATAAATTAATCTATGAATTTTTTTCCAATTTTGTTTTAACAGTCTAACCATTCTCTCAGATGAAGTTACAGCAAGTGGGATTAATAACAGCCAAGCTGAAAATCCTATAAAAATAAACTTCTTTTTTAAAACATCGTTTATCAGTGGCTCAAAATCAAATCTGTAATCAAGACCAACATAACTTAACATATGAATAGATGCATAAAAAAATGTGAACAAACCAAGCATTCTTCTAAACTTGATCCACTCTACTGACTTTGTGATTTTCTTAAGCGGTGTCATAGAAAGAGTTAAAAGAATAAAAATCAAAGTCCATTCTCCAAAGTGATTGATGATTCTATCAACAGGTTCTGGACCTAGTTGATTAAAAATTATTTGATAAGAAATTACATAAAGTGGCCAAAGAGAGAGAAAAAAAACTAGAGTTTTAGAATATCTACTCAATTTAATTTAGTAATTTTTTTTTAGATCCATACCGCTATAAAGACTTGCAACTTCATCTCCATAACCATTAAACATTAAGGTCTTTACTCTAGGTGCCCAAACACCTTCGCCTATTATTCTTTCAGTTGCTTGAGACCATCTTGGGTGATCAACATTGGGATTAACATTTGAGTAAAATCCATATTCTCTAGGCGAAGCCCACATCCATGATGAGGTAGGCATGTTTTCGACAAATTTAATTTTAACAATAGCTTTTGCACTTTTAAAACCATACTTCCAAGGAATAAAAATTCTTAGTGGTGCTCCATTTTGATTAGGTAATTTCTTGCCGTATAAACCTGTAACTACTGTTGTCAAAGGATGCATAGCTTCATCAATTCTTAAACCTTCATTGTAAGGCCAGTTTAAAACAGGGTATCTTTGACCTTTCATTTGTGCAGGGTCATACACACTTTCAAATTCAACAAATTTTGCTTTATTAGTTGGATTTACTTTTGATAGTAATTTACTTAAAGAAAAACCCATCCATGGAATAACCATAGACCAACCCTCAACACATCTTAATCGATATATTCTTTCCTCAGAAATAAACATTTCTGAGATTTCTTCCATAGATAATTTTATTGGTTTTTCAACTTCACCCTCAATAGTTATATCCCAAGGAGTTGTTTTAAATATTTGAGAATTTCTATGAGGATCACTCTTTGATGTTCCAAACTCATAATAATTATTATAAGTCGTTATGTCTTTATAACTTGTTAATTTATCTCTCTCACTTGCTAAAGATTTATTTACAAAGGGTATAGCGGACATTGCTAATGTGCTTGCACTAAGACCTATAGATTTAATGAAAGATCTTCTTTTTTTATAAATGTTCTCTGGTGTAATTTCTGAATTTTTAAATTTTATCATTTTAATTATTTAGAGATATTCCTTTTAACCACTCACTGTCCTCATTTTCATAATGCTCTTTTTTCCAAATAGGAGATCTTTTTTTAATTTCTTCAATTATATATCTAGACAATACAAAAGCTTGATCTCTATGTTTGCAAGCTACACCAATAATGATGCTTTTTTCTTTTAAACCTAAATATCCTTTAACATGCTCAATAAATACTGCTTTTTCTTTAATATCTAGCTTGTTATCAGCTTCTTTATAAATTTCTTCAAAACTTCTTATAACCATACTTTCTTTGGCATCATAGGTAATACCAGTAACTGTTTTATTTTCATTTAAATCTCTTACAGTCCCAACAAAATATATTACAGCACCAAATTTCGATTGATTTAAAAAATTTTCTGCTTTTGAAATTTCTATCTTCTCATTTTTTGAAGCATCAATAATTTTAGTATGTAGCATTAACCGCCTCCTATAGGAGGTATAATGCTAAAGTTTTGTTTTTTAACTATTTTATAATTGTCTGAGACAATTTTATCATCAGACGAACAAAAAGCTGATGATTTTATAATTTTTTTGAAAGTTTCATTTCCTTTAAATTTTATATCAATAAACTCTATCATTTGGTTTCTAAGATCTTTTATTGAGGAATTTTCAATTAATTCAAAATCTAAATGTGATTTAGTACTAAATTCTCTAGCTGCGCCAAAAAGTTCAACTGATATTTTCATTAAAAAATATTTTCTAAAAAATCTGGTAGCCCATCAGGGTTTTTCCATAGTCCACTTTTTCCACCTTCTTTAATTAATAATTTTACGTTATCAATTTTAAGATGTGGATTTACTATTTTGCTTAAATCATAAATTGTGATTAAGGCAGAGTTAACACCCATTATAGCTTCCATCTCAACACCTGTTTTTGCAACTGCAGAAACGACACAAAAAACTTCTAATGAACTGTCTAATTCATTCATAATTATTTTAGTAGCCGTATGGTCAATTGGAAGTGGGTGACATAGAGGAATAAGTTCACTTGTTTTTTTTACACCCAACACAGCTGATACCTCAGCTAAAGTAATAGGATCTCCTTTAGGCATCTTCTTATTTTTAATTAGATCAAAAACCTCTTTTCCAACATAAATTTTACCTGATGCAAGTGCTCTTCTAAAAGTTTCTTTTTTTGAAGAAACATCAACCATATTGAATGAGTTTTTTTGAAATATTTCTTTCGCCCAATCTTTAAGTTCTTCTTGATTTATAATTTTTAATTTTGACATTAGCCACCCGTGGTAGATAAATTTTTAGTTAAACCAGTTTCGCCAAGTTCCAAATGGTGAGATTCTTTTTTAAATTTCATTTGACCCATTATAAGATCTTGTAATTCTTCAATTTGATCATCTTTTTGTAATAAATGTCTTATACTTATTCCAGTATTTCCAAATAGGCATAATCTAAGATCTCCTCTTGATGTAATTCTTAATCTGTTACAGCTTCTACAAAAATCTTTAGAGTAGGGCGCTATAATTCCAAATTTCCCTTTGTATTCTGGATTGATATAATTTAGTGACGGCCCTGCATCTTTACCTAAGGTTTGATAAATCCAATTATTTTTATTTAGGTAATCTTTGAAAATTTTTGAAGATACATGATATTTTTTAAAATAATCTAGGTTATCGCCTGTTTGCATAAGTTCTATATATCGAAAATCCACTTTGCTCTTTTTTATAAATTCTCCCCAAGACTCAAAATCTTTTTCTGATGCATTTATTCCATTTAAAAGAACTGCATTAATCTTAATGTTTTCAAAATTTAAATCTTGTAGAATATTAATTCCTTTTAAAATCTCTGGTAATCGATCATGACCTGTAACATTTTTAAATATATTTCTATCTAGACTATCAATGCTAATATTAATGCCGTTTAAGCCACTATCTACTAACATCTTTGCTTTTTCATCTAAATGATAACCGTTTGTGGTAATTACAACTTTTTTTATTCCAGCTTCATTTTTTAAGATCTTGATTATATCAAAAAAATCTTTTCTTACCGTTGGTTCACCTCCAGTAAGTCTAATTTTACATACACCCAATTTTGAAAAAACTTTTGCTAGACGTCTAATTTCCTCTAAGTGAAGAAATTTTCTATTATCGCTCTTATCAATTTGATATCCATTTGGTAAACAATACCCACACTTAAAATTACATACATCGGTAATCGAAAGTCTTATATATGGAAAAGTTCTGCCAAAGTTATCTCTTAATATATTCATTTAAGTTAAAGCTATCATAATTAATAAAATTAATCATGATAGAATTAACTTAAAATCTAGCTTTAACCTGCTGGTTTATAATTAGCCATAGCTTTTGATGCCATACCTGCAGCTTTACCCATATCCATTTCCTCTAATATGGTAAAATTTGTTATAGCTCCAGAAGCTTCAACTGCTAGCTTAACTGCTGCTGCGCCTTCAAATCCAATACTACCACTCACAACTCCTACAAAATCATAAGCTCCTCTTGTGATCATAAAAGATTCCATCTTTCCTCCTACTGCCTCTGATAAAGCAGTAGCTGCTGCAGCTCTGTCTTGGTCTGGATTACCTATAAATCCTTTAAAAGCTTGAGCTGTATAATTGCCCATTACTATAAATTTAGCCATTGTTACCTCCTTTTTATAAAGTAACATTATAGAAGAAAAACAATTAATGAAAAAATTAAATATTAGTTATGTTGATTTTAAATATATTAATTTCAACTATTACTAGACACTTTAGTGCATAAAAATACTATAAAACTTAACTTCTATAAAAATAGTGAACCTGTAAAAGGTAAAATATTTTCAACTTTGTTTGTAAGAATTTAATTTAATTAAAATATAACTTTTTCAAATTTTTTAGATTTTAAAGACCTTTTTGCACTTTCTGCTAGTATAAGAGATTTTCTACCATCTTCAAAATTAGCTAAAGGTTTAGAATTTTTTTTACAAATTTTTACTAAGTCATCCAGTTGAATTTTGTAGGCTTCAGAATATCTTTCAATAAAAAAGTTTTTTAATTGAGTTTTGTTGTCAGTTGAATTTTTTGAATACAAAACTGTTTCCAAATCTCTTTGATTATCTGAGATGATCATTCCTTTAGACCCAAAAAGCTCTATTCTTTGATCATAACCAAAACTACAATGCCTAGAATTAGTAATAATACACTGCACTCCTTTTTTAGTTTTCATAATTACAGTAGCTAAATCTAAATCGTTTATTTTTTTTAGTTTTCTATCCGAGAAACGTTGCCCAGTAGCAAATATGGACTCAAATTCATCATTTCCAGCATAAAATCTTGCTAAATCAAAATCATGAATCATCATATCTTTAAATATACCTCCAGATGTCTTTAAATAGTTTATTGGTGGAGGCTCAGGGTCTCTGCTAGTAATAATTATTTTTTCTAATTTACCGATTCTACCCTTGAGTAAATTATGATTTAAGGAATTATGCGCTGGGTCGTACCTTCTATTAAATCCGAGTTGAATTTTTGGTTTATATTTAGAAATTCTTTTTTTACACTTGTTAATTTTATTTAAATCAAGGTCTAAAGGTTTTTCACAAAATACAACTTTTTTATTTACAACCGCTTCTTCAATAAATTTTAAGTGTGTGTTTGTGCTTGATGCAATAAAAATACATTTGATATTTTTATCTTTAAATGCAATTTTTGGATTTTGAATATCAACAGAGTTATACTTTTTGGATAGTTTTTTTGTTAATTTTTGATCTTTATCAAAAATATATTTCAGATTAAAATCTTTATGATTTATCAGGTTATTGGCGTGCATTTGACCAATTCTTCCAAGTCCAAATAGTGCAATATTAATTATATTTTTACCCATCTTTTTCTTCTTGAGGAAATTTTACACGCACTAATAAATTTTGCTGTTTCTAAACCCTCATCTTCATTTGGATAAAAGTATCTTTTTTTTGTTTTGTTTTTCAAAGAGTCGGCAAACTCTTTATAAATATTAGCAAACGCATCAAGGTATCCCTCTGGGTGACCAAATTTTATTCTAGAGAATTGCTTTGAAAATTCTGAATTATGAAATCCTCTTTCTAATAATTTTACAGCACCTTTTTCTGGATTTAATTTAAGATAATTTGGATCATTTTGAACCCACTCTAAACTACCTTTAGAACCAAACACTCTAATTCTTAAACCATAAACACCACCTTTGGCCATTACACTTGTCCAAAACATTCCTTTTGCGCCATTGTTAAAATTGATCATAACCTGTGCATTATCATCCATTTTAATTTTTTTTGATATTTGCTTTATATCTGCAAAAACTGTTTGTCCTTTCAAACCCGAAATATAAGAGGCTAGATGGTACGCATGAGTTCCAATTTCATTTAAAACAGCGGATGCTCCAACTATTTTATTATCAATTTTCCATTTAAGTTTTCTTTTTACATTTTTTGAATTAATTTTTGTTCCACCAGACCAATCTTGAATATATTCAACATTAATATATTCAACTTTACCAATTTTACCCTTTTCAACTAATTTTTTTGCTTCTCTCACCATTGGATAAGCGGAATAATTATGAGTTAGTGCGTATTTTATTTTTTTATTTTTTTTAATTGATTTGAAAAGTTTTTTTGCTTGATCTAAATTTCCTGCAAAAGGTTTATCAGAAATTATATTTATATTTTTTGAAATAAATTTTTCAGCAATAATTTGATGACTTGATGGTGGTGTCATTATAGCAACTACATTAATTCCATCTTTTCTCTTAGCTTCTTTCTCAGCCATATCTTTATAATTTGAGTAACATCTGTCAGATGAAATCCCTATACTCTTTCCAAACTTAGTAGAAATTTTTTCATTTCTTGAAAAAACTCCTGCTACTATTTCATATTGATCATCAAATCTAGATGAGATTCTATGAACATGACCAATCCATGATCCAGGACCACCCCCAACAATTCCTAAACTTAATTTTTTAGTTTTATTTGATTTAAACATTGAATATATCTTAGCAAAAAAAATATTTATGTCAGTAAAATTAGGAATAGCACCAATAGCATGGAGTAATGATGACATGCCAGAACTGGGTGGTGATACACCTTTGGAACAATGCTTGTTAGAAGCAAGTCAGGCAGGATTTATAGGTATAGAGTCAGGCGGAAAGTTTCCAAAGAAATCAAAGGAATTAATTCCAAAATTAACTGAGTTTAAACTAAACCTTTGTTCTGGTTGGTATGGTGCAAATTTAAGAAAAAATACAGTAGAAGAGGAAAAAAAAGTTATACAAGATCAATTGAAATTATTTAAAGATTGTAACGCACCTTGCATTGTTTTTGCAGAAGTTGCTGGATCAATTCAAGGAGATCCAGACAAAAAACTTTCGACTAGACCAAAAATGGATTTAGAAGAATCTAAAGATTACTATAAAAAAATTTCTGAGATGGGCAAATATTTACAAGATGAAGGCATGCCACTTGCTTACCATCATCACATGGGGACTGTTATAGAAACCGAAGAAGATACTATAAGATTGCTAGAGAATACTGATGATAGTGTAAAACTTACTTTAGACACTGGTCATATGCTTTTTGCTCAAGGTAACTCTCTTAAAATATTAAAAAATTTTAGTGATAGAGTTATTCATATGCATTGCAAAGATATTAGAAAAAATGTTTTAGATAAATCATTAAAAGAAGATTTAAGCTTTAGAGGTGCATTTTTAGAGGGTGCTTTTACAGTACCTGGAGATGGCTGTATTGATTACAAACCTTTATTTGATGTGTTAAAAGAAAAAAATTATTCTGGTTGGCTAGTTGTTGAAGCAGAGCAAGACCCAGCAAAAGCAAATCCTTTTGAATATGCAAAGATTGGCTATAAATATTTAACTGAGACCTTAAATAAAAGTAATATTGAGATCTATAAAAATTAACTATTTGAAAATATTAGGAAGTTTATTATTTTCGGATATTTATAATTTTACAATTTTAGATTTTTCTAATTTTTCCTCAAAAAAATCAATAATGTTTTGAATTGTTTCTTTTCCCATTCTTGTCATACACTCATCAGTAAAAGCTGCAGTATGAGGACTTAAATAAACTTTTTCATTTTTAAGAAGTGGATTATTGTCATCAGGTGGTTCTTTTTTAAAAACATCAATACCAGCTCCAAAAATCAAATTTTCATTTAGTGCTTTATCAAGATCTTCTTCATGAATAATTCCACCTCTTGCTGCATTAATAATTATGCAGTTTTTTTTCATTGTTTTTAATAAATCATAATTAATTAAATTTTCGGTTTTGTCTGTCAGAGGCATATGAAGCGAAATAACATCCATAGTTTTTACTACCTCAGCTAGATCTTCTACTTTTTTTCCACCTAATTCCTCAATTTTATCCTTGTCTACAAATGGATCATAAACAAAAACATTCATTTCAAAGCCCAGACATCTTTTGATTAACGCTCTTCCTATTCTTCCAAAACCCATTATCAAAAAATTTTTTTTCCAAACTTCAATTGTTTTTGGTAATTTATTTCTTTCTTTAAAATTTCCCTCTCTTACTGTTTTATCAAATAAGTCTTTTCTTTTTGCAATATTTAACAAAACAAACATTACATGTTCTGCAACTGTAACAGCATTAGCGTTAGCTGTTATTGTTATTTTTATATCTTTTTCTTTAGCTTTTTTTAAATCGATATTGTCATAACCAACACCATGTCTTGAAATAATTTTTAATTTTTTTGCTTCCTCAAATGTTTCTCCAGGAAGTTTTGCAGTTCTTATAGATGCGCCATCACAATCTTTTAATTTTGATTTTAAATTTTCTAATGAAGTGTCATCAGTTACTTCAACATCAAAATTAGGATGATTATTAATTAATTCCATTCCTTTTTCATGGACTTTTTGGATAATTAATATCTTTTTTTTATTACTCATAATTGTATATAAGTTTTTAGAGAGCAATTTTAATACGAGAATTATTCTATAAAGTAAATTAGTTTTTTGATTAAATTTATGTTTATTAATATTAAACTAAATTAGACAAGTCCCTTTTATTATTCTTGTATGTTGGCAGAGGATACTTAAATGCATGTTTTCCAATACGTCTTTCTTTAGCGTTCTCCCACAGAGATAACCATTGTTTAAAATTTTGAACTTTAAGATTTTTTTTATTTTTACTTCTAACATAAAAGTTTGGAAGTGGTTCTCTTCCTGAAGGTTGTCCGGCAACATTATATCTTAAATCAGCACTAATTCTAAAATCATTTGATCTATTCGGTAATGAGCAGTGAATAGAATGTTTATGCAATAATATTACATCTCCAACATTTGCTTCTAAATAAATATGCTCCATGTCATCAAGCAATTCACTATTTTTTAATTCCACCTGTCCTCTATATCCTGATACGTGGTTTAATAATCCCATTTTATTAATTTTTTTTACTGTAATCATACATCCATTTTTTTTAGTAGTTTTGGTGAAAGGAATCCACACTGTAACCATGTCAGTTAATTTTTGTCCTTTAGAATTTAAAACGGCAGCGTCTTGATGCCACGGTGTTCTACCACTTAAGCCGTCATGAATTGATCCTTTTGGTAATTTGTTTTCAGGTTGTTTGATTCTAGTATTTTGAACAGGGTTAGACATTATTTCTTTACCTAAAATTTTTTCTACAACATCTAAAATTCTTTTATTTGTAATTAAATTCCATAATGATTGAGTAGCGAAATAATCACTATCTCTTTTAACATGGTCTCTAGGTAATCTTGTATTAAAATATTGATCTAGATCATAAATATTAAGTTTTGATATATATGAATATTTTCTTTTAAAATTTAGATTAAGAACTTTTCTAACCTCAGTTTTTTTTGCATACTTTTGAATGAGACAATCCATGACAAATTCCATATCATTAAGAACTGGTTTTAAGTCTCTTCTATAGTTAAGTATATTTTTAACAATTAAGTACCCATTCTCATATAATTTTTTTTGAAAAGTATTTGTCATTGTTAAAATTTATTTTATCATTGAAATAATTTCAATGGTTTGGTGCTGTGGTTAAATAGTTCGCGTCATGAAAAGAGGTCAACATTCTTTTTTTGTTACTAACTATATGAGGATAATACGAGTTTCCTTTATAATTCCATATAACTGGTTTGTTTAAAGCATAACTTCCATAAATAAAAAAACGTTTTGGACAATTTTTCTCTATAAAGCGCTTTACTCCATGATAGGAATTTGGAGTAGATTGAAAAAAAACAACAGTTCCTTTTTTGGGTGTAAAAGACTTAACTATTTCTAGTTCGTTTATTTTTGGAAATCTTCTGAAACTCTTTCTTAAATTTTTTTTAGCCTTTTTCCTATAGATAGTTAGAGAGCCGCCATTTTTTTTTGGTATATCTGTTAGATAAATTAAGAAATTATATAACCTAGTTATATCATCCCTATGAGGCCTTAATCTATATCCTCCTTTTGATACCGAAAAATCTATATCTAAATTTACTTTAGGATTAGTATAATTATTACCCAATATTTTTTTTAATTCATTAGAATTTAATTTTTTTTTAATAGTGAACTTTTTAGGATTAAAGGATTTTGGTTTATATAAATTAACCCACGATCCATCTTTAAAATTTTTTGTAAAAAGATTTTCAATTTTTTTATAAAAAGTCTTGCTATTAAAAAGCTTAAAAAGTTTTGCAGAGTTAACTGAGTTTTTGATATATGAGTTAAAATTTTTCGAACCTTTATTTATTCTACTTCTACCACCCATAATCATATCATCAAATGATTTAGAGTTACTGATTTCTTTAATTAATAAATTACAAATACTTTTAGAAACAACATTGTCACCAACTAAAACTGGAAAGTTACTTTTGATTTTTTTTAATTTATTTGTACTAAGCATTTAGCTGTACATACCTTCTTTCACTTTAATCATTTTATACATAAGGTCATTTAATGGTGTCTTAACACCATGTTTTTTACCTATTTTTGAAACTGCACCACTAATAAAGTCTATTTCAGTTTTTCTCTTGTATTGAACGTCAAAAGCCATTGATGACTTGTTAGTTTGCATTGAATCTACAATTTTATTAAACATAAATAAGCATTCATCTTCAGAAACATTTACACCATCAGCAAGTGCAACGTCTCTAGTTTCTAAAATTATTTCTTTACCTAAACCACGAGATACTTCATTTGCTTTGTTGTTTATATACAAGTCCGTATGATGAAGATCAAAAATTGCAGATAAAGGTCCAATTGCTGTTAGAGCAAAAAGCTTCATCCATTTTCTTTTTTTTACATCTTCAGCCGCAATCATTTCCAAATTATGTGCAGTAAAAGTGTCAGCTATTTCTGTAATTCTTTCTGTTATTCCTCCTTCATATTCACCAATCCAAGATGGTAACGAACCATGATTCATTATATGACCGGGTCCTAAAATATTTGAAGCTTGAGTAGTTGTCCCACCAATTACTTTTTCATTACCCACAATACTCTGAATAATTGCTTCATGACCGATACCATTTTGAAAAGACATAAAGACTGTTTTTTCACCAATAATATTTTTAATACTATTTAGAGCTGGTTCTAATGCAGTTGCTTTACACATAACTATTACAGCATCTATTTTATCTAACGAAGATGGATCTGAAGTGGCTTTAACTTTTATTACTCGATCTCCGCCATGTCCATCCATCTTTAAACCATCTTTATTAATTGCATCAACATGCTCTTTCCAAACATCAATTAAAATTACATTTAATCCTTTTTCTGCAAGCAAACCACCAAACAAGCAGCCCATCGCTCCTGCACCAAGGACAGCTACTTTCAAATCTTTGTTAATCATCGTTACCTTATTTAAAATTATTTATGTATAGAAATTATATATATTATCTATAGACAATATGCAAAATAAATTATAGCTTATTATCATCATGCAATTAAAAATAGAAAAAGGAACTTTTAAAAATTATCTACTAGAAGATATTTCAGATGCGTTAAGAAAAGGGTTGTCTGAAAATTTCAAAAACGTTGAGGTAGAGGTAGTAGATTGCCCAAATCTAAGAGATTGGGATTGTCCATCAGAAGGAATTAGTGGAAATCAAAAAATAATAGATGTTGGCGGAGAGCCTTATATGCATGATCCAAAATTTATTGGTGCAGAGTTTGACTATAAGGAAATATCCAAAATGATTGATTCTGAAAAATCTTATGCTTTAGGAGCTGGATCAGGTGCAATGTCATGTTTAGATGGTCATTGTGGAGAATTAGTTATTAATGAAAATTTGATAACTGATGAGTCTAAATCAATAATAGCAAGAGTGAGTCCAGACAAAAAATGTATTGTTGAAAAGTATTCTGCAAAAAAACACGGCGGACTTGGAAACATTTATTATACAGACGGCAAAAAAGGAAAAGTAATCAAAATTAAAATTAAAGGTAGAAATGGAGAACAAGGTTCTTTGCCTCAAGCAATGAGGTCTTCTTTATCAAAAAATTTAAAAATTAAAGATAATGAACATTTGTCTCTTGCTGGCGTATTTAGAGTATTAAATGGAAAAATAAGATCGCATGTGCAACCTGATTATAAAGATATCAAACACGATTATTATGATCCAAAACAAATGAAATGTGTAAAAGATTTTCTTCAATTTTATGAACCGGTTGGACCAAAATTACAATGTTATTCTATTCTTTGGACTGGTGATCCTACTGGAGGAGAATTAAATCTAAGAGAGTCTGGTGAGCATACACACTTTCATTCTTATGAGCACGATAAAGATGCTGGTCATTATCATTTTGATGTATCACCTGAAGAAATAGAATATGAAGGTTATTTTAATACCGCAACAGAAGTACATAGAGTTAATAACATTTATAAAGACCTATTAAGTAAAAATAGTATTGAATAGAAAACTCAATGAGTTTAAATTTATTTAAATGAAAAGACAGTTCAAGTATCCTAAGCACTTTGAAGAACAAAAAAAAATCCCAAAACTTACTCAAAAAAGAATTCAATTAGCAGAAATATCACTTGGAGATTTTGAAGGAAGATTAGCTAATGAATTATTGAATTGGTTTTCTTTAACCCCACAACATTGGATAATGTTACATATGGTTATGCTTGCTTATTACAAAAATAAATCAATAACTAAAAATCAATTACTTAAAGTAATTGAAAAATCATATTTAACTTCAAATGTTTATATCGATACCGCAATTAAAAAAGGTTATTTTAGAATTATAAGAAATGAGAGGGACAAGAGATCTATATTTATTTTACCCTCAGTAATTACCATTAAAACCTTTGAGGAATTTATTGATAGGAGAGATATTCTATATAAAGGAATTAAATGAAGAATATCTATACTTGGGCTGCTAAACCGGCAAAACGAACTTTGACTGTTGGGGATTTAAAAGCAGCAAAAGGAAAAAGAAAATTTACACAAGTTACAGCGAATAGTGTTGAAGAAGCCGAAGCAGCCGAAAAAGCAGGCTTTGATATGATTATATCAAATGCAAAAAATGTACTTCCTGTAAGAGAAGGTTCAAAAAATTTATTTTTAACAGCTGCTTTGGTGTTGAATGAGTTTGTAACTGCAAAAGATATTATGCGTGGAGCTTTTAAAGCATTAGAGAATGGTGCGGATGCAGTTATGACACCAAGAAGTATGGATATAGTTGAAATGCTGGCTAAGGAAGATGTTCCAGTAATGGGGCATTTAGGTTTAGTTCCAAGAAAATCTACTTGGATTGGTGGCTTAAGAGCAGTTGGCAAAACTGCTGATGAAGCTTACGAACTTTTTCAAAAATTCAAAAGATTAGAAGATGCAGGCGCTTTTTCTGCAGAGTGTGAAGTAATACCTGAAAACGTAATGGGTGAAATTTCAAAGCGTACAGATATTGTTACTGTTTCATTAGGTTCAGGGAAAAATGCTGATGTAATGTATTTATTTATGGAAGATATCTGTGGTGATACTAAAAATCCTCCAAGACATTCAAAAGCATATGGAAATTTATTGAAACTTAGAAATGAAATAAAACTAGAAAGAGTAAAGGCTCTAAAGGCTTTTAAAAAAGATTCAATGAATGGAAAATTTCCTGGAAAAAAACAATCTTCTAATTTAGAAGAAAAACAATTCGAGGAATTTTTAGAACAACTTGATTAGTAAGTTGAGTTATCGTCTTTTTTTGATAAAGAACCCTTCATTTTATCTACTGTGGCTTTAGCGCCAGCACTTAAAGCTCTTAAATCAGATGCTATAGTCACAAAATCAAAACCTTTTTCAATCATCTTGGTAGCATATTCTGTAGTACCATTATGAATTCCTGCAAAAATTTTATTTTTTTTAGCATGTTCTAAAATTCTTAAAATTTCAGAATAAGCTTTTGTAGTCTCTGACCTATCAAAACCAGGTTTTTCACCTATTGCTAAACTTAAATCTGCTGGGCCAATATAAATACCATCGACACCTGGTGTAGACATTATCTCATTAAGATTTTCTAAAGATTCTTTTGTTTCGATCATTGCTAATTTCAGTATTTCTTCATTAGCGTGATCAGCATAATCAGCTCCACCATAAATTAGACCTCGTATAGGGCCAAAACTTCTGTAGCCATCAGGTGGATACATGCATGCTTGAACAAAATTTTCTGCCTCTTTTTTATTGCTTACCATTGGACAAATAATTCCATAACAACCAGCATCTAAAATTTTCATAATTTGACCTGGTTCATTCCAGTTAACTCTAGCTAAAGGAGTTACTTCCGTTGTTGATATTGTTTGAAGCATAGGAAGTGCATTACTGTAATCAACTAAACCATGTTGCATATCTACTGTAAGAGAATCCCATCCTTGATGAGCCATTGCTTCAGCAGATGCTGTGCTTGGGATGGCACACCAACCATTGATTACAGGTTTACCTTCCTTCATCATTTGTTTGATTTTATTTTTTCTCATTTTCTAGATTTTTAAACCCATGTGAGTGTATTTCACATTTAGATAATCTTTTATCGCACCTGAACCACCTTCACGTCCATAACCAGTTTGTTTTATTCCTCCAAAAGGTGCCTCAGCAATAGCAACAACTCCAGTATTAACTGCAACACAACCAGACTCTAGCTTTTCAGATCCAATGTGAGCTTTGTCCATAGAGTTAGTGTACAAATAACTACATAATCCTAAGTCATTATCATTTGCTCTTTCAATTACCTCATCAAAAGTTTTAAAAGTTAAAATTGGAACTAGTGGACCGAAAGGCTCTTCTTTCATGATTGTAAAATTATCTTTAACGTCATCAAAGACTGTTGGTTCATAATAATATCCCTTATTGAAACCAGAGGGTTTTTGTCCACCCATTAACACTTTAGCTCCTTCCTTTTTAGTAGTTTCAACTAGTTTTTCTATTTCTTCTAATCTCTTAGCAGTAGTTAAAGGGCCCAGATCCACACCTTCATCCATACCGTTTCCAATTTTTAATTTTTTTGCTCTTTCAATGAAAGCATTAACAAAATCCTCTTTTCTGTTTTCTTGGATATAAAATCTATTAGGTGAAATACAGACCTGACCGTTATTTCTAAATTTACCAGTTATTGCTATATCAGCTACTTTGTTCATATCTACATCTTCACACACAATAAAAGGCGAGTGCCCACTAAGTTCCATAGTAACTCTTTGAACTTTATCAGCTGCTTTTTTTAAAATAATTTTACCAACTCTAGTTGATCCAGTAACTGAAACTTTTTTAATTATATCAGACTCCATTAATTCATTTGATATTTCAGCAGGATCGCCTGACAAAAGACTAACGACACCATCTGGTACACCTGCTTCTTTGCAAATGTTTACTAATTCCATTACAGCGCCAGGAGTAATTACATCTGGTTTACAAATTACTGAACATCCTGCAGCTAGGGCAGTAGAAATTTTTCTAGATGCTAAAACTATTGGAAAATTCCAAGGAACTAAAGCCGCAACAACTCCAACGGGTTGATAATATACATGAACCCTTGTATCTGGAAATCTACTTTGTTGTGTTTGACCATAAATTCTTTTTGTTTCTTCAGCATTCCACTCAAAAATATCTGCTCCACCACCAACTTCACCAACAGCTTCTGTAAGAGGCTTTCCAACTTCAAGAGTTAACCATTTTGCTATAACATCTTTTTTCTCTCTCATCATGTCTGCAATTTTTCTAAGCACGTAAGCTCTTTGCCATGGTGCAGTGTTTTTCCAAACTTCCAAACCTTTTTCTGCAGATTTTAATGCTTTTTGTACTTCAATAGATGAAGCTTTTGATGCTTTTCCAATAACTTCTTCTGTTGCAGGGTTGATTACGTCGTAAGTTTCTTTTTTTTCTGCTTGTTGCCACTTACCATCAATGAATTGTCCAAATTTTTCGTACATAGAATTTATT
Source organism: uncultured Pelagibacteraceae bacterium (assembly GCA_902521615.1). Taxonomy (GTDB): domain Bacteria; phylum Pseudomonadota; class Alphaproteobacteria; order Pelagibacterales; family Pelagibacteraceae; genus Pelagibacter. Next base: position 45,867 of record CABYSJ010000010.1, read on the forward strand.
TTTAGTTTACTTAGTTAGGTTTTTTATTTTATAAATAGAATTATATATAAACACTATACATATTAAAAGATAAACATATTAATGAAAAAAATTACTCTCACATGTGCTCACGCAATAGTAAAATATTTGATTGCTCAGAAAATATTAATTAATGGTAAAAAAGAACCGTTATTTCCAGGTGTCTTTGGGATCTTTGGACATGGAAATGTAGCTTGTTTAGGTCAAGCACTAGAAGAAAGTAAAAAAGAACTTCCTACATATAGAGGACACCATGAACAAAATATGGCTCTTACTGGAATTGGATATGCTAGGGCAAAAAGACGACAACAAATTTTTGTAGCAACATCCTCTGTTGGACCTGGTGCAACAAATATGGTTACAGCTGCAGCAGTTGCTTTGAGTAACAGATTACCTATTTTGTTTTTACCAGGAGATACTTATGCAAACAGAATGCCAGATCCGGTGTTGCAACAAGTTGAGCATTTTAATAATCCTGGAATAACAGCTAATGATGCGTTTAAACCAGTTACAAGATATTTTGATCGAATAACTAGACCAGAACAGATTATTCAATCATTCCCAGCAGCAGTTCAAACAATGTTAGATCCTGCAGACTGTGGTCCAGCATGTATTGCTTTAAGCCAAGATATACAAGGTCAAACCTTTGATTATCCAGAAGAGTTTTTTAAAGAAAGAGTACACGCAATTAGAAGACCAAGACCAGACGAATTTCAAATTAAAGAGGCAGCAGAAAAAATTAAGTCATCTAAAAATCCGATTATAATTTCAGGTGGTGGGGTTTTTTACTCAGATGCTATGGAGGAGTTGAGTCAGTTCGCGATCAAACATAATATACCAGTTACGCAAACTGTAATGGGATATTCTACAATGAAAAGAGACCATTCTCATTTTGCAGGTCAAATTGGTGGTTTAGGTGGAAAAAATACAAATACTCTAGCAAAAGAAACAGATTTAGCAATTGCAGTTGGAACCAAACTTGCAGATTTTACAACTGGATCATGGGCGAATTTTGAAAACAAAAATTTTAAACTAGTTTCAATAAATGTATCAAGATTTGATGCTAACAAACATTTAGCGCAAGCTGTCATTGGAGATGCTAAAGTTTCATTAACAGAGCTTTCACAAGTATTAGGTAGCTGGAAAGCCGGAGAAGAATGGAATAAAAAATCTCAAATTGAACTCAAATCATGGAATGATCATATAGATAAAGAGAGTGCGCCGACAAATCAAGAGGTTCCAAGTTATGTCCAGGTAATTGGTGCAATTTATAGAAACTCTGACCCAACAGATATAGCAGTTACCGCAGCAGGAGGCTTAGTTGGTGAAGTTGTTCAAGTTTGGAGACCTAGAGAATTAAATACTCATGAAACAGAGTGGGGTTTTAGTTGTATGAGTTATGAAATTTCAGGAGCACTTGGAATAAAAATGGCAAATCCAGATAAAGAAATAATTTCTTTTGTAGGAGATGGCTCTTATCTTTTAAATAACACAGATATTTATTCATCAGTTATTACAAAAAATAAATTAATAATTATAGTTTGTGATAACGGCGGGTTTGCAGTTATCAATCGACTTCAATTATTTAAAGGTGGTAAAGAATATAATAACTTATTAAAGAGCTCTAATACTCCTGGATTAGTTGATGTTGATTTTGCAAAACACGCAGAAAGTATGGGAGCTAAATCAGAACATGTTAATTCAATTTCAGATCTTGAAGCTGCATTTAAAAGAGCAAAAGCATCTGATGTAACATACGTTATTTCAATTAAAACTCATGCCTATAAGTGGGTTGAGGGTTCTGCTTTTTGGGACAGTCCAACACTTGAAATTCCTAAAACTAAAGAAAATGAAGAGGCTTTAAAACTTTATAAAGAGGGAAAAGATAAACAAAGACAAGGCGTATAAATCTTTATGAATAAAATTTTTAAGGTCGGTCTTATAGGCTGTGGTCACATCGCCGAGACATACTTTAGAGGGCAACAATATTTTAATAATTTTAAAATAATTGCCTGTGCCGATATTGATCAAAAAGCAGCCGATAAATGTGCAAAATTATACAATATTAAATCTAAAACAGTTTCAGAAATTTTAAAAGATAATGAAATAGAAGTTATTTTAAATTTAACAATTCCACAATCTCATTATTCAGTATCAAAAAAAGTTTTGAACTCAGGTAAACATGTTTATTCAGAAAAACCACTAGCAACTTATTTTGCAAAAGGTAAAGAACTCGTCTTACTAGCAAAAAAAAATAAACTTTATCTTGGAAATGCTCCAGATACATTTTTAGGTGGAGGAATTCAAAAAGCTAGAGAATTAATTGACTCAGATTTGATTGGGGAGATTAAACTTGGTAATGCAATTTTTGCATTTCCTGGAGTAGAGTCTTTTCATCCAAAACCTGAGTCTTGGTATAAAAAAGAAGGAGGTCCAGTAATCGATATGGGACCATATTTTTTTACAACATTGGTAAATTTACTTGGACCTGCAAAACAAGTTCAAGGAAGAACATTAACTGCTTTTAAAAAGAGAATTTATGGAGTGGGACCTAAAAAAAACAAATCATTTAAAGTGGAAACACCTACAACATATTTAGCGACAATCCAATTTCACAGTGGTGCTATAATTCAGGTAACACTCTCATTTGATGTAATTAATCATCAAAGAAACCATATGGAGCTTTATGGTACAAAAGGATCGATTATTGTTCCAGATCCTAATATGTTTGGGGGCTCTGTTTTTATTTCTGTTACAGAAGGTGGAAAATGGGGTGAACATAAAACAGACAAGATGCATTTAGGAAAAATAAACATAACTTCATCTAGTGGAAGATCAAATGAAGCTGCTACAAATGCAAACTATCGGAGTGTTGGCTTATCTGAAATGTTATATTCTATTCAAAAAAATAAAAAACATAGGTGTTCAGGTGATTTATCTTTACATGTATTAGATATAATCGAGTCAACCATGAGGGCAGCTAACACAGGAACTCCTCAAAAAATAGAAACAATGTGTGATAGACCAAAAAAATTTACTGAAGAAGAAGTAAAAAAAATTTTAATTTAGATGTCAAAACCAATTGTTATATCTGATCCTTTTCCAAGAACATTGGATCTGATTTTTACAAAAAAAAAATTAAAAGAATTAAAAACAAAATATAAAGTTTTAATAGCACCTAATGAAAAAAAAAGACAATTTTATGAAAACTATATTAATAAAGCTACTTTCATTATTGGTCAGCCAGACTTAGATAAAAAAATTTTGTCAAAAGCAAAAAAATTAAAAGCAATAATAAATGTTGAAAGTAATTTTATGAACAATGTTGATTATACTTATTGTTCTCAAAAAGGAATCCATGTAATTGCAACCTCTCCAGTATTTTCAAAGCCTGTAGCAGAAATTGCATTAGGAATGACACTTTCTTTGTTAAGAAATATTCATAATGCTCATTTTGATTTTGTAAAAGGTAAAGAGAAATATGGATTAGAAAGTAATTTAAAAGCATCACTTTTATCAGGAAAAAAAATTGGATTATTAGGATTTGGCGACCTAGCAAAATCTTTATATCCACTGTTGCTGCCTTTTACTAAAGATATAAATGTTTATGACCCTTGGTTGTCTAAGAACAAAATTAAAAGCTTTGGATTTAATCCAGTTAGCTTAAATAATATGTTTAAAACGTGCGAAATTATTTACGTATTAGCAGCAGTAACTACTAAAAATAAAAATTTAGTAAATAAACGTTTAATTAATAAAATGAAAACAAACTCATTATTTATATTGATGAGTCGAGCAGCAGTTGTAAATTTTAAAGACTTGATCACGAGAGTTAAAAAGGGAGATATTTATGTAGCTACAGATGTATTTCCTGAGGAGCCAGTGAGAAAAAATGACCCAATCAGAAAAGTTAAAAATATTTTGTTTTCAGCACACAGAGCTGGAGCTTTGACGGAGGCTTTTTTTGCTATGGGGGACATAGTTTTAAAGGACATGCATTTAATATCAAAAAATTTAAAACCTAAATTTTGTAAAAAGGCTGAATTAAAGACAGTAGGATTATTAGCTTCAAAACCAGTTGCAATTAATTGATATTTTAATAATTTTATAATTTATGTCATCAACTACCAATCCACTACTAGAAGCAAAAGGAATAACAAAATATTTTGGAACCATAACAGCATTGGAGAACGTAAACTTAAAAGTTCACGCAGGAGAATGCTTAGGTGTTGTTGGAGATAATGGAGCTGGCAAATCAACTTTGATGAAAGTATTATCTGGTCTTTATAAACCTAGTGCAGGCTCATTATTCTTTCAAGGTAAAGAGGAAATTTTAGAAAGTCCAAGAGACTCTCAAAACTTAGGATTAGAAATGGTTTATCAAGATCTTGCGCTAGCAGGTAACTTACCAATAGGAGAAAATATATTTCTTGGAAGAGAACCCACTAAAAATTTAGGATTTATAAAATTATTAGACTTTAATAAAATAAAAGAATTAACAAATGCTCATCTAGATAAATTAAAAATAAATGTAAAAAGTGCAGATCAGAAAGTAGAGGAACTTTCAGGAGGTCAAAGACAAGCAGTTGCAATTGCAAGATCTACAGCTTTTAATGCAAAAGTAGTAATTATGGATGAACCAACTGCTGCATTAGCAATCAAAGAAGTGGGCAAAGTATTAGATCTGATTAATAGTTTAAAAAAAACAGGTGTTGGAGTGATTGTAATAAGTCATAGAATGGATGATATATTTACAGTATGTGACAGGGTGATGGCTTTGTTTCAGGGAACAAATTTTGCAGAAGCTAACCTATCAAATACCTCTAGAGATGAAGTGATTGGTTGGATTATGGGAAAAAAATAAATATGGACGATAAAGATAAAAAAATTGCAAGTCTTCATTTGAAACTAATGCCATATTTGGAAAAATATGGAATTCTTCTTTTATTAGTAATTATGATTTTGGTTATGCACATTTTACAACCAGATGTTTTTTTATCTTGGAGAAATGTAACTAACGTTTTTAAACAAATATCTTGGCAATCAATGTTAGCTTTAGGGGTATTTATGGTGATTGTGACTGCTGGAATAGATCTTTCGGTTGGTTCAATCATGATGTTATCATTAATGATTTTAGCTGTTGTTGCTAAAGCTGGAGCGCCTTGGTATATTGTGGTTATAACACCTTTGATTGCAGGTTTTTTATGTGGTCTATTTAACGGCCTAGGTATCACCTTACTTCGCATGCCACATCCTTTTATAATGACCTTAGGTACACTTTATATATTTAGAGGAACTGGAAACCTAATCTCTGGTGGAACTCCTATAAGTGGTTTTACAGACGAAGTCAGGTACCTTGGTCATGGAAGAATTGATCTTCAATGGTTAGGATTAGAAAAATCGCAATACCTTCCTGTTAGTTTAGTATTAATTGCAATTGTATATATAATTTTTTGGATTTTCTTAAATCATAGCAAAACTGGAAAATGGATTTATGCAATTGGAGGAAACCCTAATGCTGCTAGAGCATCTGGTATTAATGTTAACAAAATTTTAGTTATAGTTTATTCATTATGTGGATTTCTATCTGGTATTGGTGCTTTAATTTTAGCAGGAAGAACAGACTCAGGCTATCCTAACGCTGGACTTCAATCTGAACTTGATGCGATCGCTGCATGTATAATTGGAGGAGCAAGTTTTTTTGGTGGAAGAGGTACAGTCCTAGGGGTATTTGCAGGTGTAATGATTATGGGAATTCTAAGAAATGGTCTCAATTTGATGGATGTTAGTTCTTTTTGGCAGCAAGTATTAATAGGTTCGATAATAGTTCTTGCAGTCTATATAGATGTATTAAGAAGAGATTTGGGAACTAGAAAGTAAATTATACGGACTTACTCGTCCTAGTTGTATTCAAAATTGTCTTATCACCTTTATAAACAGTTGAACTCTTCTAATTTTTTTTATTTAATTTAGTTTTTAAATAACAATAGGGGAAATAAATGAAGAACTTAACAAGAAAAATTGTTGTTTTTTTTACAGCAATTTTTTTATCAATCAGTATAGGTTCAGTTTCTTTTGCTGATGGACATGGTAAAAAAATTCTATTCAGTATTAAAGGTCCTGGATCAGGAAACCCTTTTTGGGCATCTGTAACAAAAGGTGCTGAAGAGGAAGCTAAAAAACTTGGTGTTAAATTAATTTTAATTGCACCTCCTCAAGAAGGAGATGTACAGGCACAGATAAACCAAGTAGAGGACCAACTAGCAAAAGGCGTTGACGCTTTAGCACTTGCACCAGGAGATCCAAATGCATTTGCTCCAATCGTTGATGATGCTATCAAAAGTGGAGTTCCTGTAGTATTCGTTGACACAAAAGGAATAAACGAAGGAGTAACTTTTATAGGAACAAACAACATGAATGGTGCAGAGTTAGCTGCAAAATTTATTTGTGATAAAACTCCTAAAGGTTCAGATGTTGCAATTTTAACTGGTATTGAGTCACAATCTACAGCATTGTTAAGAAGAGATGGTGCAATAAAAGGTTTTAAAAATTGTGGATTAAACATTGTTGCAACTCAAACTGCTGAGTGGGACACTGCAAAAGGTAGATCTGTAACTGAGTCGATTATTTTAAAAAATCCAAACATTAAAGCAATATTTGCTTCAAATGATAATATGGGCTTAGGTGCTATGCAGGCTCTTAAAGATGCAGACATGAATGATGTAGTTGTGGTAGGATTTGATGCTACACCAGATGCAGCTACAAGTATCTTAAAAGGAGAGATGACAGCAACAATTGCTCAGTTTTCTTATAATATGGGTGCATATGGAGTTAAATATGCTCTTGAATTAGCTAATGGTGGAAGTATTGATCCAAATATCGATACAGGAACACAACTAGTAACAAAAGAAAACGCTAACGATTTTAAATAATCATTAGATAATAAAATATTAAAAAGGGTGGAATTTAATTCCACCCTTTTTTTTTATGTAATATAATATTTGAATGTTAATAAATATTAATCCAGTTCTAAGCCCTGAATTATTATTTCATCTAAGATCTATGGGTCATGGAGAAAAATTAATTTTAGCTGATGCGAATTTTCCTGCTAATACTTCAAATGATAAGGTAATTAGATTAGATGGAGTTGGTATTAAAGAAGCAGCCTCAGCAATCCTCTCAGTTTTTCCTCTTGATAGTTTTATTGTTACACAAGGTGGATCTCCAGCTTTGAGAATGGAAGTGGATGATCAACCAGATGAATTAACAGAGACGCATAAGGAATTTATTGATGTAGTTAAAAATGTTTCTGGAGAAAATTGGAAAGTTGGTTCAATATCTAGACAAAATTTTTATGAAGAAGCAAAAAAAGCATACTGCATAGTTACAACTACAGATGCTAGACCTTTTGGATGTTTTGTTTTAACCAAAGGTGTAATTTTACCAGATGGCAAGGTTTGGTCATAAAATTTAACAAATGAAACCTATTTCTATATTAGGAGTTTTTGTAGCAGATTTATGTTTTATTGGAGATAGAATTCCCAGCAAAGGTCAAACAATTTTAGGAAAAAAACATGTAGTAGGTCCAGGTGGAAAAGGATCAAATCAAGCGATTGCAGCTGCTAGATTAAATGGAGATGTAAGTTTTATTACCAAAGTTGGTAAAGATAGTCATTCTGAAATGGCATTTAATCTTTATAGGGAAGCTGGAGTAAAAACTCATTCAATTATTAAGGATGAAAAACTTTTTACAGGAGTTGCTGGTATCATGATCGATAAAGATGGAAACAATGCAATCAATGTTGTTTCTGGAGCGGCTGAACATCTATTTGCTGAAGATATAGATAATAAAGTTGAAACAATTAAAAATTCAGAAATATTTTTGACACAAATGGAAACTCCTGATGAAATTACTATTTACGCATTAAAAAAAGCAAAAGAACATAAATGTATAACTATTTTAAATCCTGCCCCAGCACGTAAAATTGATGAGGATATTTTTAAAATAATAGATTTTTTTACACCCAATGAAACAGAAGCTGAATTTTATTTAAATAAAAAAATTGAAACAAGTGAAGATATAAAAAACGCAGCTAATGAGTTGTTAAAAAAGGGTATAAAAAATGTGATTATTACTTTAGGTGAAAAAGGTATTTATTTCGCAAACGGAAAAAAAAACTTTTTCCTGGAAGCTTATAAACTAAAACAACCTGTAATAGATACTACAGGAGCAGGAGACGCATTTAATGGAGCTTTTGCTGTCGGTTTAGCAAATGATCTAGATATAAAAGAAGCCTTATCATTCGCAAATAAAGTTGCAGGTATTTCAACGACAAGATTAGGTGCTGCTTCATCTATGCCTTTTGCTAAAGAACTAACAGATAATTAAATCTAATTCTTTTTATTTTCAGCCATTGATAATGCAATTTTAAATGAGTTTAAAATCGGAGCTAGATTAGCCTCATTTTTTCCAGCGATAGCAAATGCTGATCCATGTGCAGTAGTAGTTACTGGTACGGTCAATCCACCTTGAACTGTAACTCCTCTATCGAAACCAAATGCTTTAAGACCAGATTGTAACGCGTCATGATACATACCAACCATACAATCATGGTTTTTATTTTTATAGGCTACTACAAAAGAGGTATCGCATGGCAGTGGCCCATCAACGTTGTAACCAAGTTTTTTTGCTTCCTCAATTGCAGGAATGATTTCCTCTTTTTCTTCTGTACCAAACTCAGCGTGTGGATTTAGAGCTTGAATAGCAATTCTAGGATTTTTAACACCATTCAACTTCATAACCTCATTTATTAATTTTATAGGCTTCATGATATTTTCTTTAGTAATATGTTGAGCAACTTCTTTTATTGGAATATGAGAAGTTACTCTTGCTGTCCAAAAATTATCTATTACATTAAACTCACAACAAAAACTATTTACTTCAAGTTTTTCAGCCATTAACTGTAATTCATCTGAATGTTTATTGCCTCCAAGTTTTAAACTTGTCTTATTCATTGGCGCAAAATTAATTGCATCTATTTTTTTTTCTTTAGCAAGAGTTAAAGCTAAATCTAAAGCTTCCAATACACTTTCGCCAGATTCTTTTGATGGTTCAGATAATTTATATTTATGATTTTTTCCTTTAGAAATATCTAATAAAAATCTATTTGATTTATCAAAATTTACCTCATCAAAATTTTCTACAACATCTATATTATGTGAAATTCCTGTAATACTATTTCCACTTTCAAATACTTGCTTTTCACCAATTATTACGATGTTTGCTTTTTTTGTCATCTCATCATTTAAAAGTTTTGAAATTAATTCTGGTCCAATCCCAGCTGGATCACCAAGTAGAAGAGCAATGTTAGATTTATTTTCAGTCATTTTTTTCTTTACGTCTTGTAGCAGATTATGTTTAAATTATTAAATATAAATTAACTTAAGAGGGAAATAATGAAAAAAAGCTTTAAACTATTTTTAGCAGCTGCTTTTCTAGTAACTGAATTTTTTGTTGTAGCTCTTCCATTAATGATCACATCAGCTAAAGCTGATGGTCATCCAATACAAGCAATTACACATGCTGGTTTTGGTGGTGGAACTGACGTTACTACTAGAATGATGTTATTAAGAGCAAGAAGAGTCCTTAAGCAAGACATGCAATTAGTAAACAAAAAAGGTGGTGGTGGAGCAGCATCAATGGATTACATGATGTCTTTACCAGCTGATGGAAATCATACTTTAACTTGGACAACAGGTCATGCTGTTTCTATGGCTTTAGGCAAAACTAAAGTTAAGTTAAGTGATATGCAGCCACTTGCTAGAGGAACAGACGACCCTCAATTATTTGTTGTAAATTGTAAAAACGACATCAAAGATGCTAAAAAATTTATTAGCACACAAAAATCAAAATCGCTAAAATATGGAACTACCCATACTGGTGGTATTGATGATGTTAGTGCAATCGCATTTACAAAAAAAGGTGGATTAAAAGATCCGACAATCGTTGCTTACAAAGGTGTTGCACCAATTAAAACAAATCTTATCAAAGGAGATATTGATGTAGGTGTTTTAAACTTGGGTGAAGCATTAACTGAAATTAATGAAGGTAAACTTTGTGTTTCAGTTGTATTAGCAAATAATAGAATGGCAAAAATTGGAGACTCTCCAACAGCAAAAGAATTAGGTATACCTGTTTCTTTATCTACTGTTAGAGGTTTCGTAACTAAAAAAGGTGCTCCAGCAGATAGAGTAAAACAATTAGAAGCTGGAATGATGAAAGCTATGAGCCATAACTACTACAAAAATTTCCTAACAGAAATTGGTCTTGATGATACAAGTGTTGTAGGTGCAGATGAATGGGGTAAGCAAATGGAAGAAATGCTTACTGAGATGACTGCTCAGCTTAAAGCTTTAGGTTACATTAACTAATCTAATTAAAAGTACATTTGAACATGAAAAATGTACAAAATCAAAAAAGGGCAAACAAAAGTTTGCCCTTTTTTTTTAGAGATGAGTTTAGAGTTTCTCTTGTAATTATTTTAATATCTGTAGCATTATTAATCACAACTTTTACTTTTGATATTGTTCCTCCAATTTTAAATAGAGGAATACAACCAGCAACATTCCCAAAAGCGCTCTTGGTCTTAATAATAGTAATGACAATGTTAATCTATTATTTGGCAACTAAAAATCCTTGGAAAGTTGAAAAAAAATTACCAAGATCATTCTTTCTAACTTTATCAAGTTTTGTTATTTTTGTAGTAGTTTCTAAAACACTTGATTTCTTTTTAGCAATTTCAGCTTTATCTATCTTTGTTTCTTATTGTTGGGGGGAAAAAAGATTATTTTATTTATTACTAGTAGGGATCATTTTCCCAATTATTGTTTTTATATTTTTTGAAACTATTTTAGGTTTAAGATTTCCCCCAGGAATAATTACTAACATTTACTATAATT
>CABYSJ010000011.1 GCA_902521615.1 uncultured Pelagibacteraceae bacterium
ATGAAATAGTCAAAGCTGACATTCCTGATGTCAGTAAACATAATCTTAATTATGATGGAACAAGAGCAATAGATGGTGGAGCTGCAGAATTTAGAAAAGGTATAGCTTCAGGTGGACAAGCAATAAAGTTTAGATGTTTTATTAATAAAAAAAACTCATCTCAATTTCCAAATTTAGTAAAATTTATAAATGAACTTCAGTCTAAAGAAACATATGAAACAATTTCTAAAATGATAAATAAAGATTTATCAAATTCCTATGTTAGGGTCGAGGTTATATGTGACCGAGAAGGTTTTTGGTTAAAACCTCATTGTGATATAAAAGAAAAACTTATGTCAGGCTTAATATTTGTTAACAAAACAGATGAATCAGAAGATTTAGGAACTGATTTTTACAATGAAAAATTAGAAAAGGTTAAGACACTTCCCTACAAACATAATTATGGTTATCTTTTTACCAGTGGTCCAAACACATGGCATGGTATGGAGAAGAAAAAGATCGTTAAAGAAAGAAGATGTATTCAAGTAAATTATGTTACTTTTGAAACTGATTGGAAAGTAAATTATTAAACTTCCTGAAGAGAAGTTACTTCTAATTTTTTTGTTTTTAGCGATCTAATTGCTTCTAAACATGCTTGTGCTGTTGACATATTAGTACAATAAGGAACTTTATTTTTAAGTGTTGCTCTTCTTAATGCTATAGCATCACTTAATCTGTGTTCACTATTTCCTCCTCCAGTATTTATTACTAATGCAATTTTTTTAGAGTCTAAAACATCTACTATATGAGGTGAGCCAGTGCTTACTTTATTTATAATTTTACATTTCATTCCATGTTTTCTAATATATTCTGCAGTTCCTCTAGTTGCGCATAATGTAAACTTAAGTTTAAGAAGTTCTTTTGCTAAATCTATTCCTTCATCTTTGTGACTATCTTTGAGTGATATAAAAGCCAATCCATTTTTTGGCAATGAGTTAGATGCTGCGATCTGACTTTTTGCAAAAGCCATTCCAAAATTTTTATCAAATCCCATAACTTCTCCAGTTGATTTCATTTCAGGTCCTAGTAATAAGTCACTATTCGGAAATTTATTAAATGGGAACACAGCTTCTTTAACTGCATACATTCCTTTAGATTTATCTTTTAAATTAAATTTAGATAACTTTTCTCCAGCCATTACTCTTGATGCAATTTTAGCTAGGGGCAGACCTTTCGCTTTTGATACAAAAGGAACTGTTCGACTTGCTCTAGGATTTACTTCAATTACATAAATTTCATCTTTTTTAATTGCAAACTGTATGTTCATGAAGCCTTTTACATTTAAAGCTATAGCAAGTTTTTTAGTTTGATTTTCTATTTCTTTAAGAAGATATGGTTTAATAGAGACAGGAGGTAAGCTGCATGCTGAATCTCCAGAATGAATTCCAGCTTCTTCAATATGTTGCATAATTCCTGCAACGTGAACTTGTTTTCCGTCTGATATGGCATCCACATCTACTTCCATTGCATGATCAATAAATTTATCAATCAAAATTGGATTTTCCTCAGCAGCTTTAAATGCTTCCTCAACAAACTTTTTAAGTTGATTTTTTTCATGAACAATTTCCATTGCTCTTCCACCTAAAACATACGAAGGTCTTACCATTAATGGCAATCCTATTTTATCTGCAATTTTTATTGCTTGATTAAATGTCTTTGCAATTCCACTCTCTGCTTGCCTAAGTTTTAATTTATTTAATAAACTTCTAAATCGGTCTCTATCTTCTGCTAAATCTATAGAAGTATATTGTGTTCCTAAAATTGGAAGTTTGTTGTCATATAAAAATTTAGCAAGTTTAATTGGAGTTTGACCACCAAACTGAGCTATCACCCCTATTAGGTTTCCTTTTTCTTGTTCTTTTTTAATTACGTTAAAAACGTATTCCTCTTTTAAAGGTTCAAAGTATAATCGATCACTCGTATCATAGTCTGTTGATACTGTTTCAGGGTTACAATTAACCATTATAGTCTCAAAACCTGCGTCTTTTAATGAAAAACTTGCCTGGCAACAGCAATAATCAAATTCAATTCCTTGACCAATTCTATTTGGTCCTCCTCCAAGAATAATTATTTTTTTCTTATTGGATGGATCAGCTTCACATTCTGAGTTAATTGAAAAATTTCTTTGGTAAGTTGAGTACATATAAGGAGTGAAAGATTTGAATTCAGCTGCACAAGTATCTACTTTTTTATAAACTGGAAGTATTTTAAGTGCTGATCTTTTTCTTCTAACAATTTCTTCAGAAGTTTTAGTTAATTCTGAAAGTTTTTTATCTGAAAATCCTATCGATTTTATTCTATTAAATTCTGAAAAATCCCTTGGAAGTCCTTTAGTTTTTAAATGTGTTTCACAATCAACTATCTCTTTAATTTGTTCTAAAAACCAAGGATCAATTTTAGATAAATTATATATTTTCTTTAAGTCTATTTTTTTTCTAATTGCTTCAGCGACTAGCAATATCTTATTTGGAATAGTTTCTTTAAGTTTCTTTTCAATTTGCTTCTTATTTAAATCAAAAATTCTATCTAAACCTGAAAAACCAGTTTCAAGAGATACTAGCGCCTTCTGTAAAGATTCTTTAAAGTTTCTTCCAATAGCCATTGCTTCACCTACTGATTTCATTGATGTCCCTAAAGTTGCAGGAGAAGTAGAAAATTTTTCAAATGTAAATCTTGGAATTTTAGTCACCACATAATCTATACTTGGTTCAAATGATGCAGGAGTAACTTTAGTTATTTCATTTTTTAATTCATCCAGAGAATAACCAACCGCTAATTTTGCAGCTACTTTCGCAATTGGAAATCCAGTTGCTTTTGATGCAAGTGCTGATGATCTTGATACACGAGGATTCATTTCAATTACAACCATTCGACCATTTTTAGGATTGATAGCAAACTGAACATTTGATCCTCCAGTTTCAACTCCAATTTTTCTTAAACACGCAATAGATGCATTTCTCATTACCTGGTATTCTTTATCTGTAAGTGTAAGAGCCGGTGCGATTGTTACAGAGTCACCAGTATGAATTCCCATTGGATCTATATTTTCAATTGAGCAAATAATGATACAGTTATCCTTTTTGTCTCTTACTACCTCCATCTCATATTCTTTCCAGCCCTCTAAGCACTCTTCAACAAGGACCTGGCTTACAGGAGACTCGTGCAACCCATTTTTAACAATCTTAAAGTAATCTTTTTTAGTTTTAGCTATTCCTCCGCCGAGTCCTCCAAGTGTAAATGCAGGTCTTATAATTGCAGGTAAACCAATTTTTTTTAATACTTTTGATGCTTGGTTGTTTCTATTAACAATTTCAGATTTTGGTAAATCTAAACCAATATCAATCATATTTTTTCTAAATTTCTTTCTGTCCTCAGCGTTAGAAATTGCTTTTGAATTCGCTCCGATCAATTCTATTTTGTATTTTTTTAAAACTCCTTTTTTCTCAGCTTCCATTGCAAGATTAAGAGCAGTTTGACCGCCCATAGTTGGTAGAATTGCGTCTGGCTTTTCCTTTTTGAGGATTTTTTCTAGTACTCCTAGTGTAATTGGCTCAATGTAAGTTTTATCTGCAACATCTGGATCTGTCATAATAGTTGCAGGATTTGAGTTTATTAAAACTACTTTATAACCCTCATCTTTCAGAGCTTTACATGCTTGCGTTCCTGAATAGTCAAATTCACATGCTTGCCCTATGATTATTGGACCAGCGCCCACGACTAAAATTTTTTTAATATCTTTTCTTTTTGGCATTTTTTTTCATGTTGTTAATAAATTCTTGAAATAAATAAACACTATCTTGGGGTCCAGGATTAGATTCCGGATGATATTGAACTGAAAATATTGGTTTATTTTTAAGCTTTATTCCTTCAATAGTATTATCGAAAAGAGATTTGTGAGTTACTTCAATTTTTTTTGGTAAAGTTTCTTCAACTACTACAAATCCATGATTTTGACTGGTAATTTCAACTTTGTCATGAACTAAATTTTTAACTGGATGGTTTGCACCTCTATGTCCTAACTTCATTTTTTTTGTTTTGCCACCTAAAGCTAATGCCAAAATCTGATGACCTAAACATATACCAAATATAGGTAAATTATTTTTTATAAGTTCATTAATTATAGAGATTGAATATTTTCCAGTTGCAGCTGGGTCTCCAGGACCATTTGATAAAAAAATTCCATTTGGTTTCAAGCTCAGTATTTTTTGTGCATTTGTTTTGCAAGAAACAACAGTAACTTTGCAATTAAAATCAGAGAAATATCTTAAGATATTTTTTTTTATTCCATAATCAATCGCAACAACATGAAATGAATTTTTATTATTTTTTTTATATCCAAGTTCTTTTTTCCAGGTTTTAAAACCTTTCCAAATATAATTTTTCTGAGTGGAAACTACTTCTGCTAGATCAAGGTTTTTTAATCCACCCCATTTGATGGTAGAGTTAGTCAATTTATTAATATTAAACTTTCCATTTTTTGAATAAGATATTGTTCCCTTAGGTGCCCCTTTATTTCTTATAAAATTTGTTAGGCTTCTGGTGTCTAAACCAGTAATCCCAACAATTTTATTTTTTTTAAGCCAAGTATCTAAATGTAGGAACGATCTGTAATTTGAGGGCGAAGTTATTTCAGAGTTAATTATAACTCCTCGAGCCCATATTTTGTCAGACTCATGATCCTCTTTGTTGGTACCAACATTTCCAATATGCGGAAATGTAAAGTTGATAATTTGACCAGCATATGAAGGATCAGAAATGATTTCCTGATATCCTGTTAATGATGTATTAAAGCAAACTTCGCCTGTAGCCTCTCCTTGGTATCCAATTCCTATTCCTTTAAATACCTTTTTATTTTCAAGAACTAAAATGCCCGTATTGATTTGTGATTTTGTTTTTGAGTTAGTTTTTTTTGCTTTTTTCTTCAATTACAACTCATGAGTTAAAGGTTAATACAATAATTGCTTTATTATCGCAACAGAGATGTAATATAAAAATGTAAAAAAACAATTTTTCTTTTGAAGAATTTTTTCTTTAAAGTAGATTAAAAAATTATGTCATTAAAACAGACCATCGAAAACGAATATAAAAGTGCTCTAAAATCTAAAGATAAAAATAAAATATCAACCTATAGGTTAATATTATCTTCTATTAAGGATTTGGATATTGTTAACAGATCAGGCCCCAATAAAAAGGAGACTGATGATGAGGATATTAAGAAACTTTTGAAAAAAATGGTTAAGCAGAGGGCCGAATCGATCGATATTTACAAAAAAAATAATAGAACAGATCTTTTAGAGGTTGAACAAAATGAATATGATATTTTAACAAGTTTCTTGCCAAAGCAGCTTAGTGAAGACGAGACTAAGAAAATTTGTGCAGATGTTATTTCGAAAATTGGAGCAAATTCATTAAAAGATATGGGAAAAGTTATGGGCGAACTTAAAAAAACTCATGCAGATGAAATTGATTTTTCTAAAGCAGGATCGATGATCAAAGAATTATTGAACAAATAATGAAATACCCAAAAGAGTATCTTGATGAAATTAAAAATAGGTTGAAAGTTTCAACGGTAGTATCAAAAACTGTTTCATTAAAAAAAAGAGGTAAAGAATATGTGGGTTTATCACCTTTCAAAAATGAAAAGACACCCTCGTTTACTGTAAATGATGAAAAAGAATTTTATCATTGTTTTGCAACTTCAGAGCACGGTAATATTTTTGATTTTGTGATGAAAACTCAAAATTTAAAATTTGGAGAGGCAGTTAAATATCTAGCTCAATTGGCAGGGATGCAACCTTATATGTTTTCAAAACAAGATGAAGAAAGAGAAAAAAAGTGGAATGAGTATAAATCCATTTTTAGTCAATATGTCGACTTTTATCATAATGAACTTTTAAAAAATGAAAATTATTCAATTGCTAGAGATTATTTAAAAAATAGATCACTAGGCAAAGATGAAGTAAAAAAATTTAAAATAGGATATATAGAAAAAAGTCCAAATTTTTTTGAAAAATTAAAAAAAGATTATAGTGAACAAACTTTAGTAGAAACTGGTTTATTCTATTTAGATGAGAAAAAAAAAATTTATGTCGAAAGATTTAGAGGTCGAATAATATTTCCAATCAATAATATTTCAGGCCAACCAATTGCCCTAGGTGGAAGAATAATTGAAAATTTGGATTATCTAGCGAAATATATAAATTCACCTGAAACAAATTTTTTTAAAAAAGGATCAAATTTATATAATTTAGATTTAGCAAGAAAACTTTCTAATAAAATAGACCATGTTTATCTGGTCGAAGGATACATGGATGTTGTAGGTCTAAGTAAAAATGGGATTGATAATGCAGTAGCAAATCTTGGTACATCTTTAACTGACAAACAAATTTTAATTTTAAATCAATTTTTTAATGATATCATAATATGTTTTGATGGTGATGAAAGTGGATATAAAGCTGCAGTTAGAGCTGCAGAAAATTCAATTAAGGAACTAAAACCAGAGAAACAAATTTCATTTTTATTCCTACCAGATAAAGAAGATCCAGATAGTTATGTAAATAAAAATGGTAAAATTAATTTTATAGATTTTACAAAACGGAGCAAATTATCAATTCATCAATTTATTTTCAGTCATTATAAAAAACAAACTAACAATAACCCTTCATCTATGGCGATTTTTGAAAAAAAACTTAAAAGTATTGCAAGTACAATCAAAGATGACTTTATTAAGAAATATGTCTTAGAATATTTTTTAGAAAAGATTGCTGAGTTAACTCCACATTTCAACCAAAATAATAAAAAATTTTATACAAAAAAAATAAAATCTTTAGAAAGTACAAAAAAATATTTCAAAGAAAGTCAGTCTTTGACTGGTGTTGAATTAAAAGAGTTTTCTCTATTATATTTGGTTATAAATAAGCTAGATTTGTTACAAGCAAATATTCATTTGATTGAAAATATTAAATTATTTACCGAGTTTAATAAAAAAATATTTGAAATGATTGTTGAAAAATTAAAATCTGATTCACAAATTACAATTCAAGATCTTAACTTGGATATTCAATTAGCAGAAAAAATAAATAAATTTGCTCCAATTAAACATATTTTAAAAAATCAATCTGATGATGATCAAAAAATAATCGAATTATTAGAGGATATCTCTAGAGATTTGATGAATTATGATCTTGAGTTCAGAATCCAGGAATTAGAATCGAAGTTTTCTTTAGATATGAGCGAGTCCACATTTAAAGAGTTAAAAGAGCTTAAAAAAAAGCAGAATCTCAATTAAAGTGACTAAATTATTAATAGATTTTTACATAATTGACATTATATAAGACCTCTAAACTCTAATTATCATGGAAAGAATTATTACAAAATCATTTGCTAGACTTATGGGTCGAGGAACCCATAGAGGTTTTATTACTTATGAGGAATTGAGTAAATCTCTTGGTAAAAGAAATTTATCTGATGAAAATCTATCTCAAGCTTTTATACATATACTCGACGAACATATTTCTTTAGTTGAAAAAAAATCAGATTTTAAAATTTTAAGAAAAAAAGAAAATTCTAATAAAGAGGAAGGCAAAACTATTGAAAAAAGCGATGATCCTATTCGAATGTATTTACGAGAAATGGGTGGCGTGGAGCTACTTTCAAGAGAAGGTGAAATTGCGATCGCAAAAAGAATAGAAGCGGGTAAAGATGTTATGCTCATAGCATTATCTCAAAGTCCAATAACTGCTCAGCAATTTTTTGAATGGAATGAACAACTTCAAAAAGATGAAATATTAGTAAGAGAAATAATTGATATTGATACAAACTATATGGAAGATGAGTCTACTGGCCCAAGTGCAAAACAAAAAAATGCGGGCGAAACTGATAAGGATGAGGGATCTAGTGATGATGAGGATGATTTTAATCCTACTCTCGCAGCAATGGAGACAGAAATCAAACCAAAAGTTTTAAAAACAGTTAATACACTAACTAAAGAATATACAAAACTTATAAGGTATCAAAAAGAAAAATTAGAATGTGTTTTAAATTCTCAAAGTTTTTCAACATCAAAAGAAAAAGGGTATGAAAAAGTAGTAAATGATATTTTAGAAAATATTAAATCTCTCCAATTATCTCCATCTGTATTAGAAGAACTAGTTCAAAAGCATTATGTAGAAAACAAGAAAATCATTTCTTTGGAAGGAAATTTATTAAGATTTGCAGTTGATCATAAAATTTCAAGAAATGAATTTATTAAATTTTATGTAGGTAATGAGATAAATCCAAACTTAAAAAAATTTTTAGATACAAATCAAATATGGAAGCAATTTTTTACAAAGTATAAAGAGGAATTTAAAAATATAAGAGAAAGATTAATCGAAATTAGTCGCAAACATGGGATATCAGTCACTGATTTTAAGAAACTCATAAGCCGGATTCAAAAGGGAGAGAAAGAGTCTAGAATTGCAAAAAAAGAAATGGTAGAGGCTAATTTGAGATTGGTAATTTCTATCGCAAAAAAATATACAAATAGAGGACTTCAGTTTCTTGATTTAATTCAAGAAGGTAACATTGGATTAATGAAAGCTGTAGATAAATTTGAATATAGAAGAGGATATAAATTTTCTACATATGCTACTTGGTGGATTAGGCAAGCAATTACAAGATCTATTGCTGATCAAGCTAGAACAATTCGTATCCCAGTCCACATGATTGAAACAATTAATAAAATAGTTAGAACTCAAAGATTAATACTAAGTGAATTCGGCAGAGAAGCAACACCCGAGGAATTATCTCAAAAACTCAGAATGCCTTTAGATAAAGTTAGAAAGGTTTTGAAGATTTCTAAAGAGCCTGTTTCATTAGAAAAACCTGTAGGTGATGAAGAGGATAGTAGTTTAGGAGATTTTATAGAAGATACAAAAGCTTTAGCACCCCTAGAACAAGCAATTAAATCTAATTTAGGAGAGGCTACAACAAAAATACTTTCTACACTAACTCCTAGAGAAGAAAGAGTATTGAGAATGAGATTTGGAGTAGGTATGAATACTGATCATACGTTAGAGGAAGTGGGATTACAATTCTCAGTTACTAGAGAAAGAATTAGACAAATTGAGGCAAAAGCACTTAGAAAATTAAAGCATCCTAGCAGATCTAAACAACTTAAAAGCTTTCTCGAAAGTTAGTACTGGGCCGTTAGCTCAATAGTAGAGTACTGCATTGACATTGCAGGGGTAGTTGGAGCGTAACCAACACGGCCCACCATAATTTAATTATCTTAATTGATAACTTTGAAAAAATGTTATAACTAATTAATTATTTTGGGCCTGTAGCTCAGTTGGTTAGAGCAGTACACTCATAATGTATTGGTCCCAGGTTCGAGTCCTGGCGGGCCCACCAAATCCAGTAAAATCAACGTTTAGAAAATAAAGTTTCTTAAAATTTCAACAAAAAACCCTCTAAAAATTTTTTCGTTGTATACCAAATTGAGTCCAATCATTTTTAGCAATGTACTGGTCTCTTATTAGTTGCAATGATATATTTTACCTATGTTTAAGTGGCTGAAAAAAAAAGTAAAAGAAAAGACTGATCAAGAATATAAAAGTGGAATTAGAAGGACCCGAAACTTTTTAAAGTTCGCAATGGCTTTTAAGGACAATCACGATCAGCTTAAACAAGATCTATTATCTATGGATACTACTTTAGCTATTTTGGAAATGTCACCAAATGACTCAAAAAATATGGATAGATTACTAAACGTTGATATGATTTGTAGAAAAATATTTGCTACTGAATACGGAGGTGACGATTCAAAATATAACAAAAAATTTGATACTTAATGATTTTCTCAAATGCTCATAATAAATTTAAGAAACAAGAAATTTACTCAATTTTTAAAATAGGTTCCTATATTTTTGTTATCATTGGTTTTTTGACAGCTTTGGAATTTTTCTTTTATTTAATTGGTTCAGACCTTAGACCGATAGGTGAAATTTATGCTGCTTTATCAACAGATATAGTTACAGAGACAAGATCAAATTCATTGATGCCAGTTGTTACTGAAGGAAGTCCAAAGATAAATATGCTAATTTTAATAGTTATGATGGGAGTATGTTTTGGCTCTTTTATTATGTTCGTTACGTATTTAAGCTGTTTGTATAAAAGTTTTAAAGGAGAATAAAGTGAAACAAGATAGAAGCAAAACGTTTCTAATACACTTTGCAGGTTGGGCATTTGTATATGCAATAATCGGTTTGGGATCAGGTCTTTATGAGAAGATTTGGATGGAAGATATAATGGGCGTTGAAGGAGGAGAAGTAATAGTTTTATGGTTGGTTTTATCTGCAGGATGTGCTCCAATAACAATGTTTAGAGATTAATGAAAAAACTTTTTGGGATCGTGGTTCTGAGTTTGTTGTGGATTTGTCCAGTATCAGCTGGTGAAAGATTTATTCCTTTAGAGCTCTTCACCGGAGGTGAAATAAGAGAAGATACAGAAATTAAATTTACAAGTGCTAATTTGGTATTTGGAGAAAAGAAAAGAAAAAAAATTATTGGTCCTGAGGATTGGAAAAATCCTCAAACTGGAAAAACAATAAAGGTTTATAAAAGAACAAGAAAAGGTCAAAGCGGATTAAAAACACAGTTATTTACAGTCACTAATGATGGACAGTGTATAGGGAGAGTTTGGGATAGTAGACGTGGAGGAAGAATAATAGAAAATGGATGTAAATTTCCTTTAGGGATCTGGAAAGAAGGCGAGACTAGATCATTTAAAGGTTCTTCTGGTGGCAAGCCAAGGAAAATAGAATTGACTATTTTAAAATTAGGAAAGAAACAGAAAGATAAAATAAAATTTAATTGGAAACTTTATGATGGAAGTGGAAAATTAATGGATGACAATGATTATACATTTTCCCCTGGAAAAGCTATGATTAAGCTGAATGATAAAAAATTATAAAAAAGTACACTAAAATTCAGCTAATTTAATTTTTTCATTGTATACCAAATTGAGTACAAGAAGATGTCGAGATTAAATAAATTAATTATAGCAATGCTAATTTAAATTCCTTTAGGACTCTCATAATGTATTGGTCCCAGGTTCGAGTCCTGGCGGGCCCACCATTCTTGATTTAATAATTATTTGAAAATTTTTCTAGAGATTTAAACAATGAATTTATGTCTCTATTGTTGGAGTTTAAAATAGATTCAAATTCCTCTTTTTGAGTTCTTGCTAGGCTAAGACCTTCTATAATTAAATCTCTAATTAAAGGATTTTCTGGATTTTTTGTATAAATTCTCCAATCAATTTTAACCTCAGGTCTTTCTGATGAGCTAACTAATAAACTGTTAACAATTGTATAATTTTTATTTAAAACTTTACTACCTGTGACTTCAATTTTTGGATTAGTATATTCTGACAATCTACTTGAAAAACTTTTTAGAAAGTAATTTTCAAATAAATCAAAATATTGGATTTTTTCTTTATCACTCATATTTTTTCTAGCTGAACCGAGTGAATAAAATCCTACACCTTTTATATCTACTGTTTCTTTAGCTATAGCTTTTAATTGATCCATTTTTTCCTCTTTTGAGATACTTTTAGAGAGGATTTGTGAAGCTCTGTTTACTGTAGATTGTACAAATATTTCAGGTGAAATAGCATGAACCGAATTGAAGGTAAGATTGAAAAAGAATAAAATTAAAAAAATTTTTTTCATTTTTATCAGTTTTAAATTGAATTATTTACTTTCTATTTCTTCCCAACCTTGTTCATCTTCATAAAGAATTTCAATGTTTCCACGTTGATTATTTTGGATTTTATTTTCTCTATCCTGTAAGTATAAACTTCTCAAAGATGCGTAAAAGTCCATTGAATTTTTTTCAAGATTATCAAAAGACTCAATGTTATTTGCTCTAAAATCAATACCACTTAAAGCTTTAGATGTAATATAAAGACTTTCACTTAAGTACTCATTGTTACCATGAACAGAGGCATTATACCAAGGGTCACCACCAAATACGTTTGCAAAAGAACCAGCTGTGTCTCTTATAGTTGATGGGCCTAAAACAGGAAGAACCACATAACAACCTGGTCCAAACCCCCACTTACCTAGAGTCTGCCCATAATCCTCTTTTTCATATTTTGGAAAACCCATTTCATTTGCAACATCAATAGTCCCTAAAAGTCCAACTGTAGTATTTACTACTAGTCTTGCAGTATTTATCATTGCCGTTTTAACATCGCCTTGCAATACATTATTTGGTATTGTTATAAGAGTAGATAAGTTTCTAACCGCATTACTTGTACCTTTTTGAATTGGATCAGGTAAGTTTCTATACCCTTCAGCAATCGGCTTAATTAATACTTTATCTAACTTTTGATTAAACGCAAAAGTTGCTCTATTAAGGTTTTCAAAACAGTCTTTTGTTTTTTTAGTTTGCTTTTCTTCTGTGACTGTCAGCACACCATCTGATCCAGCCTCAGCATTTAAAGCCAATACAAAAATTGAAAATATTAAGATTAAAATTTTTTTCAACATAGTTAATTATATATTATATAGTTAAAATTTGTAAAATAACATTTAAATTATAAAGATGTCTATAAAGTGTTTATAAATAGCCAAAATTTATACTCAAAATAACAATGAATACAGAATTAAATTATTCAATAAATTTTGATACTAAAAAAAGAAAATTAAAGGAAATTAAGTTTATTATTTTTCATTATACTGGAATGAAAAAGGAAATCGATGCTTTAAATCGATTAACCACAGAAAAATCGAAAGTAAGCAGTCATTATTTTATTAAAAGAAATGGAAAAATAATAACTTTAGTTCCTGATTTATATATTGCTTGGCATGCTGGAGTCTCATATTGGAAAAATTATAGATTATTAAATAAATATTCTATAGGAATTGAAATATCTAATCCCGGACATGATTATAAATATAAAAGTTTTAGTCCAAAGCAAATTGAATCAATATTAAAGTTAAGTAAATTTTTGATAAAAAAATATAAAATAAAATCTAAATTTATTCTAGGTCACTCAGATATATCACCAGACAGAAAAAAAGATCCAGGTGAAAAATTTCCATGGAGGTATTTATCAAAAAGAAAAATAAGTTATTGGCATGATTGTAATGAAAAAAAATTAAAAAATATGAGAAATAAAAAAATCACTTCTTTAGATAAGCGCTTATTTATTCAGAATTTATATAAAATTGGTTATTCAAGAATTTTTAGTAAAAAAAAACCTAAATTTATGAAAATTTTGACAATTGCATTTCAAAGAAGATTTAGGCAAGAGTTAATAAATGGTAAAATTGATAAAGAATGTTTACTTATAAGCAACAAAATTGTTAAAAAATTTCAATAATTTCTCTTGAAAATTTAAACTTTAGTAATAAATTAATTTGGCCAGATAAATGACTTATCGCTTTAATTTAGGTTAAAGAGGAAAGTCCGGGCTCTACAAGGACACAGTGCCAGGTAACACCTGGCAGGGGAAACCCTAGGGATAGTGCCACAGAAAATAAACCGCCATAACATGGCAAGGGTGAAAAGGTGTGGTAAGAGCACACCGGTTCTATTGGTAACAATGAACGCTGGAAAACCCCACTGAGAGCAAGACTAAGTAGAGATGACATTGTTGATAAACTAAAAGCCGTCCTTGGCTAGTCATCAGGGTTAGTTGCTTGAGCTTAAGAGTGATCTTAAGCCTAGACAAATGATAAGTTTAAATGACAGAACCCGGCTTATAGTTTATCTGGCACTTCAAATCAAAAAATCGCTTTAAGTTTCTTAGTTTGTACTCATTTTATCAGTACAAGTGGCTATTTTATTTATTACTAAAACAATAATAGTACTAAAATATTAGTTGTTGACGTCTAGTTGCAAAACCCATAATATCCCATAAATTCCCATTAAATGGGAATAAAGGAAATTATGTTTTATGTTTTTATCAACATACGAAAACAAATTAGACAAAAAAGGGAGAGTATCTGTGCCTGCTAGCTTTAGGTCACATTTATCCAACTTAGGTTACAATGGTGTTATATGTTATCCATCATTTAATAACTCATCTATAGAAGCATGTTCCCAAGATAGAATTGAAAAAATTTCTTCAGCAATTGACTCCTTAAATCCCTTTGAAGAAAAAAGAGATTACTTTGCAACATCAATATTAGCAGAAAGTATAAATTTACAATTTGATAGTGAGGGCAGAATTTTACTTTCATCAAAATTATTAAAACATGCAAAAATTAAAAATAGCATGTTGTTTGTTGGTCAAGGCCAAACATTTCAAATATGGGAACCAACAACATTTGAAAAATTTAAGATAACAGCGAGGAAAAAGGCAAATATTAATCGTGGTAATCTTAAATGGGAGCTTCAACATAACAAACAATAGGGGATAAAAGATGACAATTAATTTTAAAGCACCAGAGATAAAAGAGTTACAGCCACGACTACTAGTTTTAGGTGTTGGTGGAGCTGGTGGAAATGCAATTAATGAAATGATAGAAAACAATCTACAAGGAGTAGAGTTTATTGCAGTAAATACTGATGCTCAAGACTTGAAGCTTAGTAAAGCAAAAACAAGAATTCAAATTGGATTAAATTTAACAAAAGGTTTAGGAGCAGGTGCAAAACTTGATATTGGTCAAGCCGCAGCTGATGAATCTTTGAATGAAATTGTAAATACACTTCAAGGTGCAAACATGGTTTTTATTGCAGCTGGTATGGGTGGTGGAACGGGCACTGGTGCTGCTCATGTAATCGCAAGAGCTGCTAAAGAATTAAATATCTTAACTGTAGGTGTTGTTACTCTTCCATTTTTATATGAAGGCCCCTCTAGAATGAGAAGAGCACAACAAGGTTTGGAAGAGTTGAGAAAACATGTTGATACAATAATTGTTATTCCAAATCAAAACTTATTCAAAATAGCCAATGAACAAACAACATTTGAGGAGTCGTTTAATCTTTCAAATAACGTATTAATGCATGGAGTTCAGAGTATTACTGATTTAATGGTTAGACCTGGTTTAATCAACTTAGATTTTGCTGATGTTGAAACTGTTATGGCAGCAATGGGTAAAGCTATGATGGGAACTGGTGAAGCCGAGGGAGAGGGCAGAGCTCTTAAAGCTGCAGAGATGGCAATTAGCAACCCATTAATAGATGACTACACTTTAAAAGGTGCAAAAGGATTGTTAGTAAATATTACAGGTGGTAAAGATCTTAAACTTTTTGAAGTTGATGAAGCTGTGAATAAAGTTAGAGCAGAAGTTGATCCAGAAGCAGAGTTAATTATTGGTGCAATTACTGACACGGAGTTAGATGGAAAAATGAGAGTTTCAATTGTTGCTACCTCTTTAGATGGGCAACAGCCAGAATCAAAATCTGTTGTAAATATGGTTCATAGAATTCAAAACCGCAATCCAGGTTACTCTGATTTTTCCAATATGGGATCATCTCAATCTTTTAATTTTTCAAATACAACAACATCAAGTCCAATTACACATGGTGCTAATGCTTTAAAACTTGAAAATGAGATTATTCAAGAGCCAAAAAATGAAAGTTCTCATAATCAGATGATGAGTGAAGAAGTTGTCCAAAATACTAACTTGGAAAGCGAGAGTATAGTTCAGGATAGTTCAGTTAATGAAATGGAGAAATCTTTTGCTCAAGAAGCTATAGAAACTACTCATGAAGATCATCAAGATATTAACAACAAAGAAGAAATTTCTAATGATTTAAAAGAATTCGGAGTTGATTCAGATGCACCAGATTTATTTAGTTCAGAATCTGATAATTCAAGCTCTGAAGATTTATTGACTTCAGACTCAGATAAAGAGGAAGAAGATGATCTTGAGATACCAGCATTCTTAAGAAGACAAAAAAATTAATGGTCTTCCAAGAGATAAATGGACGCCACCATAGTACCGAAAATACAAAAGCATTATCCGGTACTGCTAAAAGAAATTATTAGCGTTATTTCCCCTCAACATGGTGGCACATTTATCGATTGTACTTTCGGTCAAGGAGGTTATTCCAAAAAAATTTTAGATTTTAAAAATACAAAAGTAATAGCTATTGATAGAGACATAGAGAGTGAAAAAATTGCTGATCAATTAAAAGAAAACTTTGAAGATAGATTTATTTTCAAAAATATAAAATTTAGTCAATTAAGTAATTTAAAACTCAAAAATGAAAATATAAGAGGTGTAATTTTTGATCTTGGTTACTCTTATACTCAAATAAAAGATCCAAAAAAAGGATTATCATTCGATGTCAGCAGTAAATTAAATATGCAGTTAGGATTAAATAGTTATTCAGCAGAAGATGTAATCAACAAACTCAATGAAAAAGAATTAGAAAAAATTTTTAAATTTTTTGGAGATGAAAAAGAGGCAAAATTTATTGCACGAAATATCATAAAAGAAAGATCTAAAAATCAAATTGATACTAAATCTTTAGTTGAAATTATTGATAAATCAAAAAAAAGAAAAAATTTTAAAGTTCATAATGCGACCAAGGTCTTTCAGGCCCTTAGAATATTTGTAAATAAAGAAATAAGTGAGTTAATTTTTGGACTTATTAATGCAACTAAAGTTTTAAAAAAAGGTGGTATTTTGGGGGTAGTTACATTTCACTCTTTAGAGGACAAAATAGTAAAATATTTTTTTAAAAGTCTATCTGAAAATAAAAGTATTTCACGATATAGCCCAGTTATTGAACAAGTAGATACACTGTTTAACTTAATTCAAAAAAAACCAATAACACCCTCAGATGATGAGTTAAATAAAAATCCACCATCTAGATCTGCTAAATTTAGATATGCGATTAAAAAAAAAGATTTTTATAATTTTGATACCGATATAGAGGAGCAATTCAGAAATTATATTGAAATTGAAAATTATGGAGACAAATTGTGAAAAAGTTTGCTTTAGCAGTAGTGATTTTTTTTTTAGTCCTCTCAACTGCAATAATAAAAAATACGACTAAACAGATTGAAGATGAAATATTTACAGCAAAAGAGAATATTAGAATTTTAAATACTGAATTTGAAAATGTATCCTTGGAGTATGATTATTTAAGTTCCTCAGAAAGGTTACTTGAATATCAGTCTCAGTATTTTGAGGATGAGTTAATTCAAAAAAATATAAATGACATAAGAGTCTATAATATTTCGAATGATGTAAATAAAATGCAAAATTTTAAAATTATTAAAGAGTAATGACTGATAATAAATTGAAATTAACTATAGAGGACTATAAAAGTGATTTTACATTTAAGAAAAAAGAAAATGGATTAAATATTCAATTTAATCGTGTAGCTTTTATTTTTTTTGTTTTTTTTATCATATATTTAATTTACACAATACACCTAGTTCACTTAGGCTCACGTAAGAGTAAATTAGAAAACATCAATAATATTCCTGGATCTAAAAATCAGCTTTATCGAGCAGACATCATAGATATTAATGGAAATTATTTAGCTAAGACAGTTAAATCGATTGATATTGGTTTAAAAACTTCAGATATAATCAATCAAAAAAAATTACTTCTAAGTTTAAATATTATTTTTCCTGATAAAAATTTTGATGAAATTAAACAAAAAATAAAAACTAAGAAATTTTTTTATTTAGAGAAGAAAATTTCAGAGGAAAATTATGAAAAAATAATGAAATTAGGGGACAAATCTTTAGTTCCAGAAGAAAGAGTTTTAAGAATTTATCCACAAAAAAATCTTTTTAGCCATGTTTTAGGTCAGATAGATGATAATAATAATGGTATTTCTGGATTAGAAAAATCATTAAATGATAAACTTAGAAAATCAAAAGAGTCAATTAAACTTACCTTAGATAAAGATATTCAATTTTTAATTAGAAAAGAATTAATTAAATATCAGGAAATTTTTAAAAGCAAAGGTAGTGCAGCCATTTTAATGAATGTTAATAATGGCAATATTTTATCATTAGTTTCTTTGCCAGATTTTAATCCAAATGAAAGACAAAATATTAGAGATGTAAATTATATTAACAGGGTAACTAAAGGAACATATGAACTTGGGTCCGTATTTAAAGTATTTACTTTTGCTAGCGCCTTAAATGAAAAGGTAATTAAACCAGAGACTTCATTTTTAGATTTACCCAAATCAATTAAATGTGACAAATACAGAATAGGTGAGTACGACAATGAAATACCATCAGATTTAACTGCAGAACAAATTTTAGTTAGATCTGGAAATATAGGATCAGTAAAAATTGCCCAAAAAGTTGGCTCAGAAAAATTTAAATTATTTTTAGAAAAAGTAGGTGTGTTAAGTGACATTAATTTTGATATTGAAGAAGTTGCTCCTCAAAAAAATTATAATTTTGGAAAATGTAGATTGGCTACAGCTTCTTTTGGACATGGAATAGCAACGACAATTCTTCAATTGGCAAAAGGTTATTCTATTTTATCAAATGGTGGGTATGAAATTAAGCCAACATTAATTTATAAAGAAAATAATTTTAATAAAAAAAATAAAAGAATATTAAACAGAGGTATTTCAGAGCAAGTTGTTAGCGCTTTAAGAAAAATCGTAAATACTGAGGAAGGGACAGCTAAATTTGCAGATGTTCAAAATTATGAAATTGGTGGAAAAACAGGAACCGCTGATCAACCTGAGGGAGGAGCATATTCTGAGGCAAAAATAAATACTTTTGCCTCCATTTTTCCCACATCAAATCCACAATTTGTTTTTGTTGTAATGCTAGATACTCCAAAAAAATCTAAAGATTATTATTATAAGTACAGACATCGAAAAGGAGGGTGGAAGGGCACACTTTACAATACTGCTGGCTGGACCTCAGTAGAGGTAGCTGGAAAAGTTATAGATAAAATCGGGCCTATTTTAGCCACAAAATATATAGAGGTTAATTAATTATGCTTCTAGGAAACTATTTTCATAACATAAATAAAAATTATAAAAATTTTTATTTTTCAGGAATTTCATTTGACACGAAGAATATTAAAAAAAATAATATTTTTTTTGCAATCAAAGGAAATAGTATTGATGGTAATAAATTTATTCCTAAAGCAATTAAAAAAGGATCTAAAATTATTGTAACCGAAAGAAAAACAAATCAATTCCAAAATGGAATTTTGTATATTAATACAAATAATGTAAGAAAATTATTAGCTGAAACTGCTTTTAAAATTTATAGTAAAAAACCAAAAAATTTAATTGCAGTTACTGGAACAAACGGAAAATCATCGGTTGCAGATTTTTATTATCAAATATTAAAATTAAATAATAAAAAAGGTGCTTCAATTGGTACATTAGGTGTTAAATCAAAAAGTATTAATTTGAAATTATTTAATACCACAATAGATCCAATAAAATTGGCTAAAATATTAAGTAAGTTAAAAAATCAAAAAATAGAAAATGTAATTATGGAAGCATCAAGTCATGGCTTAAAGCAAAATAGATTAGATGGTTTAAAGTTTAATTCAGGTATATTTACTAATCTATCCCAGGATCATCTTGATTATCATAAAAATTTAAAAAACTATTTAAATGCAAAACTTTATTTATTTGAAAATTTAATCTCAAAAAGAGGAAATGTAATTACAGATCAATTAATACCTGAATTTAGAAACATAAAAAAAATTGTAATTAATAAAAAATTAAAATTGCATACACTTAATGATGAGAAAAATAATCTAGAGCTTTTATCTCATAATTTTAAAGGAGAGGTTCAATTTCTTAGATTTAAATTAAATAGCTCAATAAGGGATCTAAATTTAAATTTAATTGGAAAAATACAACTAAAAAATGTTTTGATGGCAATAATTGCAGCAAAATATAGTGGTATTAGTTTGGATAAAATTTTAAATATAATTCCAAAATTGAAACCAGTTGAGGGAAGATTTGAAAAAATTGGTAAAATTAAAAATCGATCAAAAGTAATTCTTGATTATGCTCATACACCTGATGCTTTAAAAACGTGTCTTTTAAATCTTAGAGAGCAATTTCCAAATAAAACAATCACAGTACTATTTGGTTGTGGGGGAAATAGAGACCAAAATAAAAGATCCAAAATGGGTAAAATAGCTGGTGATTTTGCAGATAGCATCATTCTTACAAATGATAACCCCAGGTTTGAAAATCCTCAAAAAATAAGAAGAGATATAAAAAAGGGAATTAAAAAAAAGAGAATTATTGAAATATCTAATAGAGCAATAGCAATAAAACAAGCTATTCATAATTTGAATTCAGGTGATATCTTGTTAGTTGCTGGTAAAGGCCATGAGAAAACGCAAGATATTGGAAATAAGAAAATTTTTTTTTCAGATAGAAAAGTAATTTTAAATGCTATTAAGAATAAAAATAATAATTTATCAAATAATTTAAAATTAAATATAGTTAAAGAGGTAGCTAAAATTAAAAAATTGTCTCCTTTCACCTCTTTAAAAACAGCGAGAATTAATTCTCAAGAAGTTACCAGAAATGATATTTTTTTTGCTATTAAGGGAAAAAAAAATGATGGTAATAAATATGTTGCACAATCATTTAATAGAAAAGCATCTTTAGCTGTAGTAACCAAAATGCAAAATAAATTAAATAAAAGTCGTCAGATTAAAGTAAAAAATAGTTTAAAATTCTTAACAGATATTTCAAAAACTTTTAGAAAAAGTATTGATACAAATATTATAGCTATTACAGGTAGTTGTGGCAAAACTACACTTAAAGAATTACTGGGTAATGTATTAAGTAAAATTTCGAAAGTAAGCATTTCTCCAAAATCTTATAACAATAAATTTGGAGTTCCTTTGAGTCTTTTTAATTTAAAACAAAATGATGAATTTGGAATTTTAGAAGTTGGAATGGATAAAAAAGGTGAAATTGATTATTTATCAAAAATAATAGAACCAGATGTTGGACTAATAACAAATATAAATTATGCACATGCTAAAAATTTTAAAAATATCAAACAAATTGCCTTGGCAAAATCTGAGATTATTAATAACATAAAACCTAATGGTTATGTTGTATTGAATGCAGATGATAGTTTTTTTCAATTACATAAAAAAATTGCCAAAGAAAAGAAAATTAAAATTGTTTCTTTCGGTATTAAAAGTCAGAAAGCAGACATTAAATTAATTAACACAAAAGCTTTTGGAAAAAAATTTAAAATAAACATTAAATTAAATAATAAAAAAAAGCATTTCATATTATCAAACGATTTTCAAAACAATATATATAATACACTTGCTGCTTTAGCAGTTATTAGTATTTATAAAAACATATTTAAATTCAATGAAAATATTTTTCTCAATTTCAAAATTCCTGCGGGAAGAGGAGACCGCTCTGTAGTAAAAATTGATAATAAAAAAATTAATTTAATTGATCAAAGTTATAATTCAAATCCTTTATCATTAAAATCAGCAATAAAAAATTTTGATAGAATAAATTCAAAAAAATCAAATAAATATTTACTAATTGGCGATATGTTAGAGCTCGGTAGTCATTCTAAAAAACTTCATCAATCTATTGCCCCAATAATAAATCAAACTAAGATAGATAAGGTATTTGTAAAAGGAAAATTGGCTTCAATAATATTTGAAAATATCTCAAAAGTTAAAAAAGGTAGGATTTTATTAAACAAATCTCAAATTGTTGAATTTATTAGAAAAGATTTAAATAATAATGATTATTTAATGATCAAAGCCTCACTTGCGACAGGATTCAACAACATAGTGAAATATCTGAAAGGATTACATTAAATGCTTTATCAATTTTTATTAAATTTTGTTGATACCTTTAGTTTTTTAAATGTATTTAAATATTTAACTTTTAGAACAGGTTTATCTTTTTTTACCTCATTGGTTATTGTGCTGATTATTGGAGGTCCTTTTATTAAATTTTTTTCAAAACAAAAAATTTTAAATCCAATCCGTGACGATGGACCTGAAGATCATATAGTTAAAAAAATTGGTACACCAACAATGGGAGGTTTAATAATTTTGTTCGGCTTATTAGTATCAGTAATATTTTGGGCAGATTTATCAAATATTAATATTTTATTTTGTATCTACATAGCAATTACTTTTGGTTTATTGGGAGCATATGATGACTTTAAGAAGATTAAATATAGCAACTCATCAGGAATTTCTTCAAAGTTTAAAATAACTTCACAAATAATTTTAGCAATTATTGGTGTAAGCTTTTTTGTTTATTTTAATGATTATCAAGATTTAAATAATTTATACTTTCCATTCTTTAAAAATTTAATCATAAATCTTGGATGGTTTTTTATACCATTTGCAATATTTGTAATTATCGGTTCTTCAAATGCTGTTAACCTTACGGATGGATTGGATGGTCTAGCAACAGTGCCTGTAATATTAGTTGCAGCATGTTTTGCTTTTATAAGTTATGTTACTGGAAACATCGTATTTTCTAATTATTTACAAATTCCCTACATAGAAGGAACTGGTGAAGTATCAATTTTTTGTGGGGCAATTATTGGCTCTTGTTTAGGATTTTTATGGTTTAATGCTCCACCTGCTAAAATTTTTATGGGCGATACAGGCTCTTTATCTCTTGGAGGATCTTTAGGTGCAGTAGGGATTATCACAAAGCATGAAATTGTTTTAGCTATTACTGGTGGTCTTTTTGTACTAGAGGCAGTTTCAGTAATGGTTCAGGTAATTTCGTTTAAACTTACAGGAAAAAGAATTTTTAAAATGGCACCTATTCATCATCATTTTGAGAAAAAAGGATGGCCAGAGTCTACAGTTGTGATTAGGTTTTGGATTATCTCTATAATCCTAGCAATGATCGGTTTAGCTACCTTAAAATTAAGATAATGAAAATATTTAATAATATTTTTTTAAGAAAAAAAATATTAATTTATGGTTTAGGAAAGAGCGGCATTTCATCTTATAAGTTTTTAAGAAACAAGTCTGATGTATATTTGTTTGATGATAATCAAAAAATTAAATTAAAATATAAAAAAAAAATAATTAGACTCGACCAAATTCAAAAAATAAATTTTGATAGAATTATTATTAGTCCTGGAATTGATATTTCAAATTGTAAATTATCAAAATTTTTAAAGATAAATTTGAAAAAAATTCATACCGATCTTGATGTGTTGTTTTCATTTTATAAAAATGAAAGTATTACGATTACGGGAACTAACGGTAAATCTACAACAGCAAAAATTTTACATGATGCTTTAATCGATCAAAAAAGAGACTCAAGACTTATTGGGAATATTGGTAATCCAGCATTATCAGAAAAAAATATTACAAAAAAAACAATCTTTGTAATAGAGGCTTCTTCTTATCAGCTAGATTACAGTAGCATATTTAGATCAAAATATGCAGTAATTTTAAACATAACTGCAGACCATATTGAAAGACATAAAAGTCTAAAGAATTATGTAAATGCAAAATTTAAATTATTAAAATCTCAAAAAAGTGGATCTTTTGCATATGTAAAAAAAGAGGATGAACTAATAACTAAAAAATTAAATAAAAAAAAATATAGTTCAAAAATCTACAGAGTACAGACTTCAGGTATAGATAAAAAGTTTAATAAAATTACTAATAAATATTTTTTATCTGATGGCAATAAAGAAAATTTATCATTTATATTTAAACTTGCTCCAAGATTAAAACTTAATTTCAAAAAATTAATTCAAACCATTAATAAATTTAAAGGCCTAGATTTCAGACAACAAATTATATTTGATAAAAAAAATCTCACAATAATTAACGATTCTAAATCTACAAGCTTTGCTTCCTCGGAAAATATATTAAAAAATTTAAATGATGCATATTGGATTTTAGGAGGAATTCCTAAAAAGGGAGATAAATTTAAACTATCAAAAATAAAGTGTAAAAATATCAAAGCTTATATTTTTGGATCATATTATGGAGAATTTATAAAAATTTTAAAAAATAGATTAAAAATTAAAAATTTCAAAAATTTACAAGAAACGCTTAAAATTATTTTTTCAGAAATTAATATTCAACAATCTAAAAAAAATATTATTTTTTTCAGTCCAGCTGGAGCCTCATTTGATAGTTTCAAAAATTTTGAGGATAGAGGGTATTATTTTAATCATATAATTAAAAAATATATAAATGCAAAGCGATAGTATTGTTTACAAATTTTATTATCAATGGTGGAAAAATATAGATAAATCTATTTTTCTACTAATAAGTTTTTTATTTATTATTGGATTATTTTTTTCTTTAGTTTCGACTTCTTTAATAGCTTCTGATAAGTTAGATACCAATAGTTATTTCTTTTTTTTTAAACATTTGATTTATGTGTTAATTGGGATATCTCTTATTTTTATATTTTCATCATTAAATTCAGATCAATTATATAAATACTCTATTTTTCTTTTTTTTATTTCACTTATTTCTTTATTTTTAGTGCCATTCATTGGTGTAGAAGTCAAAGGTTCTAAAAGATGGATAGACTTATTTTTCTTACCAAGATTTCAGCCCATAGAAGTTCTAAAACCATTTTTGATAATAATTTTAGCAACTATTTTATGTCAAAGTAGATCAAATATTTTATTGAAGTATTTTATATCTATTGTTTTGATATCTTTTATTTCTTTACTTTTAATAGCCCAACCAGATATTGGCCAAACTTTATTAGTAGTATTTTGTTGGGCAGTTCTAATCTTCACATCAGGAATTAATATATATATTCTTTTAGCAATATTTATTGCTGGCGCATCTTTTCTTGCATATCTTATCATTTATTTTCCCAGGTTTGATTATATCCAAGGACGTATTTTTTCATTTTTTAACAGAGAAACAGGTACTCATAATTTCCAATCTGATAAAGCAATAGAGTCAATTACAAGTGGAGGTTTTTTTGGAAAAGGCATAGGTGAAGGAGTTCTAAAAAATAGAGTTCCCGAAGCTCACACTGACTATATTATTTCAGTAATTTCTGAAGAGTTTGGCGTTGTTGCCATAATGTTAATATTATTATTGTTTTTGATCTTAATTTATATGGTTTTTAAAAAAATAAGTTTTGAGACAGATGATAAAGTTAAACTTATTTTAATTGGATGCATTAGTTTAATATTAATGCAGGCAACTATTCATGTTGGGGTTAATATAAGATTATTTCCAACTACTGGAATGACATTACCTTTTTTAAGTTATGGTGGTTCATCTATAATAAGTACATCAATATTAGCTGGGATAATTTTAAATTTAACAAAAAGAAAAATAACTTAATAAATGACACAAAAAATTTTAATTTCCACAGGTGGATCTGGAGGTCATGTTATACCAGCAATTACTTTTTATAATCATTTAAAGCATACGCATGAAACTTTTATTTCTACCGATATAAGAGGTCTCGCATATTTAGATAAGAATTATAAAGTATTTGTAATTAATACTCCAAAATTAAATAATTATTTTCTACTTCCTTTTTCATTTTTAAAAATACTTTTGCTAACTATTAAATCTTTTTTTCTGTTAAAAAAAAATAATATTTCAATTTTAATTTCTACTGGTGGCTATATGTCTTTACCACTATGTTTAGCAGCAAAAATATTGGGCATTGATATTTTTTTAATTGAACCAAATATGGTTCTTGGAAGAGCAAATAAATTTTTTTTAAATTTCTCAAGAAAATTAATAAGTTATTCAAAGAATTTAATTAATTTACCATCTGGAATTAATCAAAAATTAACTACTATTAAACCTTTGATAAGAAAAGAATATTATGAAACCAGTGCTTATCAAAAACATGATAATCTATTCACAATTATAATAATAGGGGGTAGTCAGGGTGCAAAAATCTTTGATGAGCTTTTAAACAAATCTATTGTGAGTATAGCAAAGCGAGTTTCTGTAAAAATTATTCATCAAACAAGTGAAAAAAATATTAATTTTTTAAAAAATTTTTATACTCAGAATAATATTGAAAATAGAGTTTTCAGTTTTGATCACAATCTTAATGAAGTTTTAAAACAGGGTGATTTATGTATAACAAGAGCAGGTGCTTCAAGTTTAGCTGAATTATCCTTATTAGCTATTCCATTTATAGCAATACCACTTCCGTCATCAAAAGATAATCATCAGTATGAAAATGCAAAATACTACAAGGAACAGGGTTGTTGCTGGATAATTGATCAAAAGAATTTTGATGATCAAAAATTTGAGAAATTTTTATTGGAAATGGTAAATAAAAGTCAGGATTACATGACAAAAAAAAACAATTTACAGAAATTAAATTATCAAAATACATGGAATAATGTTAATCAAAAAATATTAAAAATTATTAATGAAAATTAAATTAGCAAAAACAGAACTGATACATTTCATTGGAATAGGTGGAATAGGTATGAGTGGCTTAGCACTAATAATGAAAGGTAAAGGTTTTAAAGTTCAAGGAAGCGATATAGCAAACAATAAAAATATTGAAAGATTAAGAAAAGAAAAAATAAAAGTTTTTATTGGACATAAGAAACAAAATATAGAAAAAGGAACTATCCTAGTTATATCTTCAGCTATTAAAAAAAATAATCCTGAGCTTACTGCGGCTAAAAAAAAACAATTACCCATTTATAAAAGAGGAGAGATGCTTGCCAATATTGTTTCTTTAACAAAAAATATTGTAGTAGTTGGATCACACGGTAAAACTACAACAACATCTTTGATAGCATCTATATTTCAAGAAACAAAAATTGATCCTACAATAATCAATGGAGGAGTAATAAATTCAATTAATAATTCTGCAAAGCTTGGGAAAAGCGATTGGTCTATATTAGAGGCAGACGAGTCAGATGGAAGTTTTATTTATATACCTCCAACATATTCAATCATCACCAATATTGATCGAGAGCACATGGATTATTATGGTACTATGGATAAATTAAATAAATATTTTGAAAATTTTGTAAATAAGGTTCCTTCATTTGGAAAATCTTTTATTTGTTTAGATGATAAAAATAACAAAAAACTAATTAAAAATATTAAAAATAAAAACTTCTATACATATGGCCTTGATACCAAATCAAATTTTTGTATTAAAAATATAAAACAATTAAAAGAGCAATCAGAGTTTGACTTAAATATAAAATTACCTAATAAAAAAAATCAATTAATTAAAAAATTCAAAATTCCTTTATTAGGAAATCATAATATTAAAAATTCTGTAGCTGCAGCTGCATTAGCTTTAACTGTCGGTCTACCAATAAATAATATTAAAAAAGGACTTATAAATTTTAAAGGGGTTCAAAGAAGATTTAATAAAATTTTCAATTATAATAATGTAGATTTTTATGATGATTATGCCCATCATCCTACAGAAATCAAAGAAGTGCTCGATGGTGTAAAAAATGTTTATAAAGATTATGAAAAAATATGTATTTTTCAACCTCATAGGATATCAAGATTAAAAGATTTAAAAAAAGAATTTACCTATGCTTTTAAAAATGCAGATAAAGTTATCTTGTTTCCAATTTACACTGCTGGTGAAAAATTAAAGTTTGGATTTAGTTATATAAATTTTGCGAAAGAAATAATTAAAAACTCAAGAGTCGAGCTATTTTTGGTAGATGATAGATTTCAATTAGCAAAATTTATTAAAGCAAACATATTTGGAAAAAAAATTGTTATAGGAATGGGCGCTGGGACAATTTCGAGCTGGATGCGAGAATTACCTAAATTGTTATCATGAAAATCGATTTAAAAGAGCTGATTCCAGAATTTAATAACAATTTAAAGTTAGATTATGATCTAAAAAAAAAAAATTGGTTTAATATAGGAGGCAAAACTAAAGCTTTCTATAAGGCAGGCGATTTAAAAGAATTAATTAAGTTTCTTAAAAAAATTCAGGATAAAGAAAAAATATTTATATTAGGAGCTGGTTCTAATACACTTATATCCGATAACAAATTTGATGGAGTTGTAATAAAACTTGCTCAAAATTTTAATAATATTTCTTTACATTCTGAAGAAATCATAGTTGCTGGAAGTGCTGTTACAGATAAATCGTTGTCAGAATTTGCAATGGAAAATAGTTTAGGTGGTTTTGAGTTTCTCTCTTGTATCCCTGGTACAATAGGTGGTGGTATTAAAATGAATGCAGGTTGTTTTCAAAGGGAGTTCAAAGACATTCTTATTTCTATTCAGGCAGTAAATAAATCAGGCCAAGTAATTACTATACCTGCAAAAGATATTAATTTTAAATATAGAGACAGTGGATTATCTGAGGATCTTATTTTTTTAAGCGCATCATTTAAAGGTTTTAAGAAAGATAAGAGTATAATAGAGAATGAGGTAAGATTACTTAAAGAAAAAAAAGAGCACGCTCAACCGACAAAAATTAGAACCAGTGGTAGCACTTTTAAAAATCCTATAGATCAGTCTAATAAAAAAGTTTGGCAATTAATTAAAGAGTCTGTGCCGTTGGAAAAATCATTCGGAGATGCATCAATTTCTCAAAAACACTGTAATTTTTTTGTAAATAAAGGTAATGCTAAGTTTGAAGATATGAAAAAATTAATAAATTTTGTATCCGACAATGTCTTTAAAAAAACAGGCATTAAATTAGAAACTGAAATAAAAATTTTAGAATAAATTGAAAAAAAAAGTACTTATAATATCGGGTGGAATTTCTAAAGAGAGATTAATTAGTCTTGATACAGGAAATCAAGTTTTTAAAGAATTAAAAAAAAACGGTTATAGAGTTAAAATTTGTGAACCAGATAATTATTTAGAAAAAAATATAAAAATATTTAAGCCAAATGTGATCTTTAATGCTTTACATGGTCAATTTGGAGAGGATGGATATATTCAAACTATATTAGACAGGTTTAAAATTCCATATACTCATTCAAGTGCAATAGCATCTTCAATAGCTATGGATAAGGAAGTTTCAAAAAAACTATTTATTAAAAATAAAATAAAAACCCCAAAATTTTTTACATATTCTTATGACATCACAAAATCTAATTTAATAAAGAAAATCAACAAAAACTTAAGATTTCCAGTTGTAATTAAACCTTTGAATGAAGGCTCGAGTGTAAATGTCTACATAAGTAGCAAAAAGACTCTAGATAAAATTCTTTACAAACTGAAAGTTTATAAAAAAGTATTAATAGAGGAATTTATTGGAGGAAGAGAAATACAAGTTGCGATTATGGGTGATAAAAAGTTAGGAGCAATTGAACTGAAACCTAAAAGAAAATTTTATGATTACCAAGCAAAATATGACTCAAAATCTAAAACACAACATATTATCCCTGTAGATTTGCCTAAATCTAAGTTTAATAAAGTAATGGATATAGCTTACAAAGCTCATAAAATTATTGGCTGCAGAGGAGTAACTAGGTCAGATTTTAAATTTTTCAATGGAAATTTTTATTTACTAGAACTTAATACACAGCCTGGAATGACTAAATTATCATTAGTACCAGAAATAGCATTGTACAGAGGTATAAGTTTTTTAAAATTAATTAAATGGATGTTGAAAGATGCATCAAAGAAAAAGTAAAAAAATTCTAATTTATTTTTTTTTATTAATAATTGTTTCGTCAATTGGTAACAACACAATCAATAATTATAAATTTAAAAAAATAGAAAAAATAAATATTTTTGGATTAGATCAAAAAAATAATCAAATTCTTTCGAATAAGTTAAAAAATTTGAGTTTAGGAAATATTTTTTTTATTAATAAAAAAAAAATTGAAAAATTGATTAATTCAAACTCATTGATTGAGAGCTATGTAGTATTTAAAGAATATCCATCTACATTAATTATTAAAATTAATAAGACGAATTTTTTTGCAAAAATAAATGATAATGGCAAAAATTATCTCGTTGGATCAAATGGTAAATTAACCCTAATTGAGTCTGGTTACAATCAATTACCTTATATTTTTGGCAAACCTAAAGTTGAAGAATTTTTAAAATTTAAAAAAATTATAGACAGATCTAAATTTTCTTATAATGAAATAAAAAATATATATTTTTTTTCATCAAAAAGATGGGACTTAAAGTTTCATGACAATATTTTATTAAAACTACCAAATAATTTAACACTAGAAACTTTGAATAATTTATACAATTTTTTAGAAAATTATAATGGAGAAAATTTTAATATTATTGATGCAAGATTAGAAAATAAGATTGTTTTAGATGAATAAAGAGAATGAATTACAATATTACTTAAGTGTTTCCACAAATAAATATGGAATATATTTGTTTGATACAAAAAATTTAAAAAATTTATATAAAGAGGAAATTATCTTAAATAATGATACAAACTATCAAAATCATTATGAGCTAAAAAAATTTCTTGATGATAATATATTTAAAATTGAAAAATTGAGTGGAAAATTTATAGAAAATATATTTCTTATACTTGAAGATAAAAAAATTTTTAATATTGAAATTGGAATTAAAAAAAAAAATTATAATATTTCAGTTACAAAAGCATATTTAGAAAATTTACTTGTTGAAGCTAAAGATTTATTTAGAGAGAGTTATCACAACCAAGAAATTATTCATATGATAGTTAATAAATATTTTATTAATGGTAAGACACAGTTATTATTTGAAGAAAACTTAAAATGTGAAAACTTTGCTTTGGAAGTTAATTTTAAATCTA
This sequence comes from uncultured Pelagibacteraceae bacterium, assembly GCA_902521615.1. Taxonomy (GTDB): domain Bacteria; phylum Pseudomonadota; class Alphaproteobacteria; order Pelagibacterales; family Pelagibacteraceae; genus Pelagibacter. The sequence continues at coordinate 30,694 of CABYSJ010000011.1, forward strand.
TTTCAAATGATATCATTTATGATTTAAATAAGATTTTAGAAAATTATCAAATAAAAATATCAAAATATTTAGATGGAAGTTATGTTAAAAAAAATTTTAAGACTGATATTGAGCTATCAGAAATGTCTTATAGGATTTCTTGCGGTCACAATCAAAATGAAGTTATGGTTGTACCAAAAAACACTAAAAAATTAGCTTTTTTTGAAAAATTTTTTCAACTATTTAGCTAATTTTGTTTTTTCCAGTAACATTTGTTGTTTTTTAATAACTAAAAATTCAAATTAAAAGTACATGTGTCTTATTTAACTCAAAAAACAATTAAAAATAATGTCAGCTTCAGCGGCATTGCTCTTCACAGTGGACTAAGTGTAAATGTGTGTATTAAGCCTGCTGAGCCTAATTTTGGAATTGTATTTAAAAGAGTAGATCTAAAAGAAAACAATATAGTTTATCCAAATTTTATGAATGTAAGTAACACATCTTTGAACACAACAGTCGAAAATGAATTTGGGGCAAAAGTTTCAACAATAGAGCATTTAATGGGTGCATTGTTTGGCTTAGGGATTGATAACGCGTTAATTGAAATTGATAATGAAGAGGTGCCAATATTAGATGGATCAGCAAAAATATTTATAGAAAATATTTTAACATCAGGAATTAAAACAAGTGACTCACCTATTAAAATAATTAAAATTAATAAAGAAATTACTTTTTCTGATGGAGAAAGATCTATAACTATTAAGCCCTCAACTTTAAATTTAGAGATAGATTTTCAATTAAAGTATAAAAATGAAATTATTGGAAACCAAAAAAATAAAGTAAAAGTTTATGAAGACGATTTATCGGATATTTATAATTCTAGAACATATTGTTTGTACGAAGATATAGAAGAAATTAAAAAAAAGGGTTTAGCTAAAGGTGGTAGTTTAGAAAATGCAATAGTTGTGAAAAATAATAAAATATTAAACCCTGAAGGATTGAGAAACAAAAAAGAATTTGTAAATCATAAAATTTTAGATTGTATTGGTGATTTGTACACAAGTGGTTATAGAATTGTTGCAAGTATAATTTGTTCTCAGGGTGGTCATTATCTTACAAATCAATTATTGAGAAAAGTCTTTCAAAATAATGATAATTTTTCTATTGTGGAAATTAAAGAGAAAAACTTACCACATGCTTTAATAAATAAAAGTTTACTTAGATCAATAGCCTAACAAAAGATATCTTTAAAAACCATACCTTAATAAGTATAACATTTAGTTATTATGAAGAGTATAATTTTTTTATTTTATATATTGTTGCTATTTAATTCTTGTTCTAAAGATCTAAAAAAAGAAACTACTATAAAACAGAAAAGTTTAGATCTTCAAGTAAGAGAAGCCTATTTAGAGGGCATGAGAGCACTAGAAGAGCAAGATGTTTTGTATGCTGCTCGCAAATTTAATGAAGTTGAGATTTTGTTTCCTCAATCTGATTTGGCGCCAAAATCTTTATTAATGGCAGCATATTCCTATTATGTTCAAGATTATTATGATGATTGTATTGCTGAACTTGAAAGATATTTAAAAGTTTATCCAAAACATAAAAATAAAGATTATGCATATTATTTATTAGCCATATCTCACTATGAACAAATAGTAGATGAAAAAAAAGATTTACTCTCTATTTTAAAAGCTAAAAAACATTTTGAATATATATTAAAAAATTATCCAAATACCGAATATTCTATAGATGCAAGTTTTAAAATTGAATTGATAAATGATATTTTGGCTGCAAAAGAAATGTATCTTGGAAGATATTATGTTGATAAAAAAAAATGGATACCAGCAATTAATAGATTTAAAAATGTTGTAAATGATTATGAAACAACAATTTATATCGAAGAAGCATTGTATAGATTGGTCGAAGTTTATTATTTACTTGGTTTAAAAGAAGAATCTAAAAAATATGCTAATCTTTTAGGTTATAATTATCAGTCTTCCGAATGGTACGAAAATTCATATATTTTATTCGATAAAAAATACAAAAAAAATAATTTAAAAAAAATTAAATTACAAAAAGAAAAGAATAACAATATATTGCAAAAAATTAAGTCAATTTTTAATTAAGATGAATAAAAAAAAAATTTATTCTGATTATAAAGAAAAAATTATCACACTAAAAAAATATAACAAATTATATTATAATGATAACAATCCTCAAGTAAGTGATGATCAGTATGATACTTTAAAAAAAAATATTTTAGCACTTGAGGATAAATATACTTTTTTAAAATCCAAAGACTCGCCCTCAACTGTTGTTGGATTTAAACCCTCAAAAAATTTTAAAAAAATACCGCATAGGATACCTATGCTTTCTCTTGGAAATGCTTTTGGTGAGAATGATTTGATAAATTTTGAAAAAAAAATATTAAATTTTTTGTCTAAAGATAAAAGCTATGAGTTATTATACAGTGCAGAACCTAAAATTGATGGCATTTCGGCTTCTCTTAATTATAAAAATGGAAGTTTTAAGCAAGGCCTGTCTAGAGGTGATGGAAAAGAAGGAGAAGACATCACGGCAAATCTTGCAACTATAAATGATATTCCAAAAAAAATAAATTTTGGAGATTTTCCAGAGGAAATTGACATTAGAGGTGAAGTTTTTATTCAGAATAGTGATTTTGAAAATTTAAAAGATAAATTTGCAAATCCTAGAAATGCTGCTTCAGGTTCTTTAAGACAAAAGAATCCAGAAGATACAAAAAAAATACCTCTTAAATTTATTGCATATACATTTGGTTATGAAAAAGGATTGAAAGTTACAAATCAATTTAATTTTCTCAAGCAGCTTGATAAATGGGGATTTAAAACGAATTCATTAAATAAATCTATTAAAGGAATAAAAAATTTAATAATAAATTACAATGATGTAGAAAAAAAAAGAGCAGATTTAGATTTTGATATAGATGGTATAGTTTATAAAATTAATGAATTTAGTTTACAAAAAAGATTAGGCAATGTAGCTAATGCTCCTAGGTGGGCTATAGCTCATAAATTTTCATCAAATAAGGCAATCTCTAAAATAATTGATATAGATATTCAAATTGGAAGAACTGGTGCTTTAACTCCAGTGGCGAAAATCAAGCCGATTAATATAGGAGGTGTTTTAGTTTCCAATGCAACTTTACACAATGAAGATGAAATTAATCGAAAAGATATTAGAATTGGGGACACAGTAACAGTAGAAAGAGCTGGTGATGTAATACCTCACATTCTTTCTGTAGATTTAAAAAAAAGATCAAAAAAAAGTTCAAGATTTATATTTCCCTCAAATTGTCCGTCATGTGGTTCAAAAACAATTAAAGAATTTAACAAAATTACTAAAAAGATAGATGCAGTAAGAAGATGTTCAAGCGAAGGTTATAATTGTGATAAAATTTCAATTGAAAAATTGAAACATTTTGTTTCAAAAGAAGCCTTTAACATAGATGGATTCGGAAAAAAAATAGTTGAAGGATTTTGGAATTTAAAATTATTAAAATTCCCGCAAGATATATTTAAATTAGATTATAAAAAAATTGAAAAATTGGAAGGTTGGGGCAAATTATCTGTTCAAAATTTAAAATATTCAATTAATCAAAAAAAAAATATTTCTTTAGAGAGGTTAATTTATTCATTAGGGATCAGACATATTGGATTAGAAAATGCTAAGCTTTTATCAAAACACTTTATTTCATTTTCAAAATTTAAAAGTTTATCTAAACAAACAGATTATGAAGAAATGTTGAATATTGATGGGATTGGTGAAACACAAGTAAATTCAATTAAAAGTTTTTTTTCAAATGAAACAAACCTAAGTGTTTTGAATGAATTAGAAAAAGTTTTAGTGGTAAAAAATGCTATTCAAAATTCTAATGATGGATTGTTAAAAAATAAGACTTTTTTAGTTACTGGGAAATTAAATGGAATTAGTAGAGCAGAAGTTAAATCTTTAATTGAAGAAAATTCTGGCAAAACAGTTAGTAGTGTCTCTAAGAAATTAAATTATTTAATAATTGGGGACAAGCCGACAAAGAAGAAAGTTGATAATGCTAAACAGCTTAAAGTAAATATCATAGAACAAGCTGAATTTTTGAAAATGCTAAATAAAACTAGCTAACCATTTTCTCTCATTTGAATTTAAATATTTAGATATTTTTGAATAAACTTCTAAGTGATACTTAAATAGGTAGTTTTTTTCATTAACAGTTAGTAAATCAAAATTGATCAAATCCTTTTCTATTGGTGCTAAAGTTAAGTTTTCAAAAAACAATCTTCCTTTTTTTTTATTTACAAAAATTAAATTTTCAATCCTGATTCCATATTCATTAGCTTTATAATACCCAGGCTCATTACTTAAAATCATTCCTTCTTTTATTTTTACAGTGTTTATTTTTGTAATTGCCTGTGGTCCTTCATGAACATTAAGGAAAAAACCTACCCCATGTCCTGTGCCATGTGCATAATCTAAATTATTTTCTTTTAAAAATTTTCTTGCTCTTTTATCTATTTTTTTACCGGTATCGTCTTTATTTATATTGCTTGTAGCTACAGCAATATGACCTTTTAAAACTTTAGTAAAAATATTTTTAATGTTCTGTTTTTGATTTGAAAAACAAATAGTTCTTGTAACATCTGTAGTTCCATATTTATACTGACCACCTGAGTCACATAGCAAAATATCTTTTTTATTAATAGTTCTACAACTTTCTTTTTTTGCTCTATAATGAACAATTGCACCATTTCTCCCAGATCCTGCAATAGTATCAAAGCTAGGATAGAGAAAGTTTTTATTTAATTTTCTAAAATTTTCCAATTTTTTAGAGGCTTCAACTTCATTAATTTTCTTTTTATTAATTTTTTTTATCCAGTATAAAAATTTTGTTAATGCTACACCGTCTAAAATATGAGCGCCAATCATGTTATTTATTTCAGTTTTGTTTTTAATTGCTTTAAGGAGATAAGTAGGATCTTCCCTATTTATAATTTTATTTTTTGATGTAATTAGATTTTCATAAAATATTGAACAAGATTTATCGTCTACAATAAATTTTTTTTCTTTAAATTTTAAAATTTTACCAGGCAAATCATTTGTATCTAGAAATTCATTTTTTTTAATAGTTTTATTTTTTAGTAAGTTTTTACATTTTTTTAACTTACTTATTAGCAATATTTTTTTAGATTTGCTTATGAGTAATCTTGAATTAGGAATAGGACTGTTAGGGCCGTCATTACCTCTTATATTTAAAATCCAAGCTACATTTTCTGGAGCACTAATAAAAATATAATCTGATTTATTTTTTTTTAAGTATTTAGTTATTTTACTTAATTTAGAATTAATATTTTCACCTACAATATTTTTATCTAAAGAAAAAAAAGGGATACTACTATTTTCTTTTTGTTTTTTAATTTCATCAATTAGATTTTTCTCAATATGTCTTATTTTATTATATTTTAAAAAGTAATTTTTTATTTGGGTATTTGTGAATAACTTCGGATCTATGCCAAGTGTAAGATTTTTGAATAAACTGCAATTTATTAATTTTTCAAATCCAAAAATTTTAAAATTTTTTCCGCTCTCAATTTTACTTTGAATTGTATATCTTCCATCAGTAAACAAATAATTTTTATTTTTAAGAATTATAGCTAGACCAGCAGATCCACTGAAATTTGAAATAACCTCTAATCGATTTAATTTTGAATATTCTGTAAAAAAATCATCGTTTTTGGGAATTACATAGCCATCAATTTCATATTTTTTAAATTTACCTCTTAAAACTTTTATATAATTACTCATTTAATTCTCTTTTGGTACCTTATCCAACCAGGACTTCTTGTGCCTTCTTCAATCTCAAAATCCTGATTAAACTCAAAATCATCATCATTATTAATTTCTTCATCAAAAAAAGAATTTTTTTCTAAATATTTTTCAGGTAATTCATCAATGAAACGCGAAGCCATACTATCAATCCAATCTCCTTGATAAAATCTATTCATTGAAAAGGAAATTATAGCTTTTTTCTTTGCCCTTGTGATTCCAACATAAGCTAAACGTCTCTCTTCTTCTAAGCCCTTTTGACCTTTTTCCTCGATAGATTTTTGATGTGGGAACAGTCCCTCTTCCCATCCAGGTAAAAATACGACATCAAATTCCAAACCTTTTGCTGCGTGCATGGTCATCATATTAATTTTTTCACCATCCCATTCTTGATCTACAGATGTTGCTAAAGATACATGTTCTAAAAAACTTTCTAAATTGTCAAATTCTTTCATAGCACTTAATAGTTCTTTGATGTTTTCTAGTCTATTTTCGTTATCTAAATCTTTTTTATTTTTAAGCATTGCTGAATAACCAGACTCATCTAAAACAATTTGTAGCAGTTTTATATGATTTGATTTCTTTATAGTTAAATCATTTCTCCATTTAATAAGGGAATTAATAAATAAACTTAGACCAATTTTTGCTTTAGGTTTAATTAAATTTTGCTCAAGCATTTTGATTGATGCTCTTTCTAAATTTAAATTATTTTTTTTCGCAAATTCATAAATATTTTTTAAAGTGCTATCCCCTATAGATCTTTTTGGGTTATTCACAATTCTTTCAAAAGCAAGATCATCTTTTTCTTGATTGATTAATCTTAAATAAGCTACGCAATCTTTAATTTCAGCTCTTTCATAAAATTTTGTGCCACCTAATATTCTATATGGCATACCAATTTTTAGAAAGCGTTCTTCAAATTCACGTGTTTGAAAAATAGCTCTAACCAATATTGCAATGTTGTTAAAAGAATATTTTTTTTTAATATTTTTTTCTATTTCATCTGATATTCCAATAGCCTCATCTTTACCATTTTTAAAACAATTTAATTGAACTAAATCGCCTTCTTCCTTAGTGGTAATTAATGTCTTGCCAACTCTATTTTGATTGTTGGAAATAAGATTTGAAGCAACAGATAAAATATTTTGAGATGATCTATAATTTTGCTCTAATCTTATAAC
>CABYSJ010000012.1 GCA_902521615.1 uncultured Pelagibacteraceae bacterium
AATTTTTCATTCAGAAGCATGGCTAAAATGAAAGCTCTTCAGCCTGAGATGGCGAGACTTAAAGAAGTACACAAGGATGATAAGATGAAATTGCAACAAGCAATGATGGCTCTTTACAAGAAGGAAAAAGTAAATCCCATGTCTGGATGTTTGCCAATTCTAATTCAAATACCTGTATTTTTTGCTTTGTATAAAGTTTTATTTGTAACGATAGAAATGCGTCATATGCCTTTTTATGGTTGGATCCAAGATTTAAGTGCTAAGGATCCTACTTCTATATTTAATTTATTTGGATTGTTTCCTTATGACGTACCTTCTTTCCTTGTAATTGGAGCATGGCCAGTTGCTATGGGTGTATCAATGTGGGTGCAACAAAAGTTAAATCCCGCTCCAACAGATCCAATGCAAGCAAAAATATTTATGTTCTTCCCTTTATTTTTAACAGTAATTCTTGCACCATTCCCAAGTGGGCTGGTAATTTATTGGACAGTTAATAACATTTTAACAATGGCTCAACAGGTTGTAATAATGAAACGTACAACAGTTAAAACTGTAACCTAATTAAAAAATAATAAATGGACCTTGAAAAGATATTACCTAAAGATGGGCCACCAATTAATGAGGTAAATAAATATATTGAAAAATATAAAAATGATTTAATAGTAATTAAATATGGTGGAAACGTTTTAATTGATAGAAACGTATTTAATAATTTTATAACTGATCTTAGTGTTTTAAATAAATTAGGCCTTGCAACTGTGGTAATTCATGGTGGTGGACCTAGAATTAAAAGAGAACTAGAAAAATCAAATATTCAATCAAAATTTATAAGAGGACTAAGGGTAACTGATAAACATATAATTAATATTGTTGAAACTGTTTTGATAGATTTTAATGATGACATTGTTAATTCTTTAAAAGACAAAGGAACAGAAGCAATCTCTATTCACACAAAAAATAATAATATTATTAAAACTATACCAGAAGCAGAGGAACTAGGATTTGTAGGAATACCAGATAAGATTAATAATCAGCAAATATTAAATATAATTAATCAAAATAAAATTCCTATAATTTCACCATTAGGATTAGGTAAAGAAAATCAAACATACAATATTAATGGAGATACTGCCGCAATGTCCATAGCAAAATCTTTAAAATCAAGAAGACTTTTGTTGATGACGAATGTGGATGGTGTTCTAGACAAAAATAAAAAATTAATAGAAGAAATTTCTTCATCTAAGATTATGGAAATGATTAAAAATGAAACTATTACAGGGGGCATGATACCTAAAATAAATGCCTGCTTAGATGCAGTAAATAATGGTGTAACAGCAGTTGGAATAATCAATGGCACAAAGCCACATTCGTGTTTATGGGAAATATTCTCTGACAAGGGCTCTGGGACCCTAATAAGACAATGAAAGAATTAAAGAATATCAAAAACATATTATTTGATTGTGATGGGGTACTCTATAGTGATCTTGAAGGAGTATTTGGTCAAGTAAGTAAAAAAATGACTCAATATATTTCGAATAAATTAAATGTAAATTTAAAAGAGGCAAAAGAATTACAAACAAATTATTTTCATAAATATAATACTAGTCTTAATGGTTTAATGATACATCACGATATACCTCCAAGAGAATTTTTAGACTACGTGCATGATATTAATTTAGATTTTTTAGAAAAAGATACTGCTTTAAGGAATGAGCTTGAAAATATTAATCTAAACAAATTTGTGTTTACTAATGGTAGTAAAGAACATGTTAAAAATATTACTACTCACTTAGGAATTGATGATCAATTTGATGGTGTGTTTGACATTGTTGATGCTGAGTACAGTCCAAAACCTGAGGCAAAAGCATTTGATCTGATGGTCAAAAAATTTCAAATTGATCCAACTGAGACACTCTACATTGAAGATATTGCAAAAAACTTATCAATTGGAAAAGAAAGAGGAGCAAAAACAGTTTGGTTAATCAATGACGAATATTGGGGGAAAAAAGAGTCTGATGAAGAGTATATAGATTACAAAATAGAAAATCTTTCTTTATTTTTAAAAGAAATAAGGTTATTAAAAAACTCATAAAAATTATGAGTATTGAAAAAATTATAAATGAAGCTTGGGAAAATAAAGACCAAGTAAACCTAAATTCAGATAAATTTTTAAAGGACGCTGTTAATCAAATTATTGATGATTTAGACAGTGGAAAAGCAAGAGTAGCTGAAAAGATCAATGGTGAATGGGTTACTCATCAACATCTAAAAAAAGCTATCATGTTAAGCTTTAGAATGTATCCAATGGAAAATTTAAATGGTCCATACAGTAGCTGGTATGACAAAGCTCATTTACTTAAAGGAAAAACAGCAGGATGGACAAAAGAAGATCATGAAAAGGCTGGTTTTAGAATGGTGCCTAATTCGCCAGTAAGAAAAGGATCATTTGTTGGAAAGAATGCGGTTTTGATGCCGTGTTATGTAAATATTGGTGCATATATTGATGAAGGAACAATGATGGATACGTTTAGTCGTGCAGGAAGTTGTTGTCAGATTGGAAAAAACTGTCATATCTCAGCTGGTACTGGAGTTGGTGGTGTATTAGAACCTGCTCAAGCATTACCAACAATTATTGAAGACAATGTTTTCCTAGGAGCAATGTCTGAAGTAGTAGAAGGTGTAATAGTTGGAGAAGGTTCTGTTCTGAGTATGGGAATGTATATTGGTCAATCAACAAAAATTGTTAATAGAAAAACTGGTGAGATAACTTACGGAAAAATTCCACCTTATTCAGTGGTAGTTCCAGGATCCTTGCCAGATAAAAACAATCCACAAGCACCATCTTTATATTGTGCAGTAATAATTAAACAAGTTGACGAAAAAACAAGATCAAAAACATCAGTTAATGATCTTTTAAGAGAATAAAAATGCAAAAAATTAATGAACTTCAATTAGCAAAAGAGCTAATTAGGTTTCCATCTGTTACAAAAACTGATGCCGGTGTTATTAAATTTTTAGAAAAAAAATTAAAAAAAATCGGCTTTAAAACTAAAATTCTCGAGTTCAAAGATAAAAATAGTTATCCTGTAAAAAATCTTTACGCAAGACTTGGTGCCGCAAGTCCAAATTTTTGTTATGCAGGTCATTTGGATGTAGTACCACCTGGTAATTTGAATGATTGGACTGTTAATCCCTTTAAACCTGTTGTTAAGAAAGGATACTTAATTGGTAGAGGTGCAAATGATATGAAAAGCTCAATAGCTGCATTTGTTACCGCGGTAAGTAACTTTTCTAAAGAAAATAAAAAATTTGGTGGGTCTATTAGTCTTCTAATTACTGGAGACGAGGAAGGAATTGCAATTAATGGGACGAAAAAAGTTGTTGAATATTTGAGGAAAAGAAAAGAAAAAATTGATTTTTGCTTGGTAGGAGAGCCTACGAATCCAAATAAATTAGGAGAAATGATTAAAATTGGTCGTAGAGGTAGTATGACTGCAAAATTGACTGTCATTGGTATTCAAGGTCATGTAGCTTACCCTAACAGAGCAAACAATCCATCAACAGCTTTAGTCCAAATACTCAAAAAGATAAAAGAAGTTAAATTTGATAAAGGAACAAAAGATTTTCAACCTACAAATTTAGAAATAACAAAAATTAACATTGATAATTCAGCTGATAATGTAATTCCAGGATTAGCTAGTGCATCCTTTAATATTAGATTTAATAACAAACACACATCTTACAAATTAAAGAATAAAATTAATAAAATAATAAAACAATTTTGTAATAAAAATAAATCAAAATATAAAATTGAATATAGTGTTTCTGGTGAGGCCTTTTTAACTAAACCAAACAAAACTACATTTATGATACAAGATACAATTAAGAGGATTACTAAGATTAAACCTAAATTATCTACAACTGGTGGCACATCAGATGCTAGATTCATAAGAAAAATAGCTCCATGTTTAGAATTTGGATTAGTGGGAAAAACTATGCATAAGGTAGGAGAATGTGTGTCATTATCTGATTTAAAAAGATTAACTTTAATTTATACTAAAATCTTAGATAATTACTTTAAGTGAAAACTGGCTTAATTACATCAGATACATCTAAAAATCATGATACAGGTCCTGGGCATCCAGAACAAATAGCAAGGGTATTGGTCATAGTAGAAAATTTTAAAAAACTTAATAATAAAAATCTTATATGGAAGAAACCATCTAAAGTTTCAGATGATATTCTATTAACCACACATGAAAATAAGTATTTAAATTTAGTAAAAAGCTCTTTCCCAAAAAAAGGTTTTTCTTCACTTGATGGTGATACAATCATTTCACCTGGAAGCAAAGATGCAACCTTCGATGCAGTTGGATCAATAATTGCTGCAATTGATGGGGTGGAAAAAAAAGAATTTAGAAATGCATTCTGTAGTGTTCGACCTCCTGGACACCATAGTTCACAAAATAAGGCTGCTGGTTTTTGCATTTTAAATTCAGTGAGTATTGGTGCAAATTATTTGTTGAAAAAATATAAATATAAGAAAGTTGCAATAATAGATTTTGATGTACATCACGGTAACGGAACACAGGATATTTTTTATGAAAATGAAAATGTTCTTTTTATATCAACTCACCAATATCCCTACTACCCAGGAACTGGTTCAGAACAAGAAAAAGGCAAATTTAACAATATCTTTAATATACCTTTGCCAGCTGGCATAAGTTCAGAAGAATATTTAAACGTGTTTGACCGTGTATTAAAAAAATTAGAAGAGTTTAGACCAGAGTTCATATTGATTAGCGCTGGTTTTGACGCCCATGAGGATGACCCTCTTGCTCAATTTAATTTAAAAACAGAGGATTATTTTACTATTACTAAAAGAGTATTAGAGACTTCTAAAAAGTTTTGTAATGGAAAAGTTGTTTCAATTTTAGAGGGCGGTTATGACCTAAATGCACTTCGAGACAGCACTAAAAGACACGTTGATGCTCTTTTAGAATTTAATTGATAATTCTTAAGAAAACTCTAAATAAAAAACTTCATGAAGTTATATAAAATAAAAAAATCTGGCATTGATAATAAAGGAAAAGGACTTTATGCAACTCGTAACATTAAAGAGGGAACCAAAATAATAGACTATGTCGGAAAACTTATAACAAAAAAACAAACACAAGACTCTGATAAGTACGATAATAGTAAACCAATCTATTTATTCACAATAAATAAAAGATATGACTTAGATGGAGATTTTTCGTGGAATACTGCAGGTTTAATTAATCACTCTTGTGATAATAATTGTGATTACGATGGAAAGGGATTGAAAATTTGGGTCAAAGCAATCAGAGATATTAAAAAAAGGTGAGGAGTTTACCTGTGATTATGGATTTGGTTATGATGAAAACTACAAACAATTTCCTTGTAAATGTAAATCAAAAAACTGTTGTGGATATATTGTAAGAGCTGAGTCTAGATGGCGAATAAATAAAAAGTTTGCTATGAGCAATAAAAATAAATTAATAAAGAACTCTAAATAAAAATAAACCTCTTGGTGGTGCTGGAGGAGCACACATTGTTCTTTTTTTTGACTTAAATCTCTTTTCAAAAGTTTTCAAATCCCATTTGGTTTCTCCCAAGTATTTTAAACAACCAACCATAGATCTAACCTGATGTTGTAAAAATGATTGAGAACTAAATTGAAATTCAATTTTATTTTTTGATGATTTAATTTTGATTGATTTAATAGTTTTAATTGGACTTTTTGCATTACAACTTGAAGATCTAAAAGTTGAATAATCATTAGTTCCTAATAACTTTATTGCACCCTTTTTCATTAATTCTAGGTTTAAAGGTCTTCGAACATGCCATGCTGTATTTTTTTCAATTATTGGTTGGCTTATTTGATTAAAAATAAAGTATTTATAAATTCTTTGTTTTGCTGAAAATCTAGCGTGAAATTTATTGCTTCTTTTTTTAATATTTTTAATTGCAATGTCCTTTAAATTTAAAAAATGATTTATAGATTTCAAAAATTTAATTTTATCGGTTATTTTATTTTTGCAATCAAAGTGAGCAGATTGCTCAAATGCATGAACCCCTGCATCAGTTCTTCCTTGGCCATGTAAAACAATTTTTTCTTTTAATAATTTTGATAATTTTTCTTGAATTAATCCTTGAATGGTTGGGCCCTTCTTTTGAATTTGCCATCCTCTAAAATTTGTACCTACATACTCAATAAGTATTTGGTATCTATTCATTATAAAAATGAACCCTTTTTAATTTGTGTTCCTAAAACAAATTCTCCAATACTTTGAGGCTTTTTTCCTTGTCTTTGTATTTCTTTAATTTTTATTGATTTTTTATCTCCACATGAAATTTCTAAATGGTCAGATAAAACCTGACCTGGTTTTCCTTGTGCTTGTCCAATTTCTGCTTTTAATATTTTATATCTCTCACCGTTAAACATAAAATAAGCACCTGGAACTGGATAAAGTCCATTTATTTTACCAATTATAATTTTAGCCTCCTCTTTCCAATTAATCTGCCCCTCTAATTTTTGAATTTTTGATGCGTATGTAGCTGATGAGTGATCTTGTTCTATAAAGTTTGCTTTATCCTCGTATATATCATCTATATTATCTAAAATTTTCTCTGCAGCCAAACTTGATAGCTTTTCATTAATATCTTCAGCATTTAAATTATTTTCTATATTGATTTTATAAACATTACATACCGGTCCTGTATCTAGTTCCTCCCCTATTTTCATAATACTAATTCCTGTCTCTTTATCTAAATTCATAATTGATCTTTGAATGGGAGCAGCACCTCTCCATTTTGGAAGAATAGATGCATGTATATTAATGAATCCTTTTTTAGTTAAATTTAAATATGACTTTGGTATAATTTGACCATAAGCAACAACTATTGCCAAATCTGCCTCTAAAGATTTAAAATATTCTAATTCCTCTAAATTTTCTTTTAATGAATTTGGCGTTCTAAATTCTATGTTTAAAGTTTCTGAAATTAATTGAATTGGTGACTTGTTAATTTTTTGACCTCTTTTAGATTTTTGAGGTGGTTGTGTATAAACACAAGAAACAGGATATCCATTTTGATAAAGTGATTTTAAAATTGGAACAGCGAACATGGGAGTACCCATAAAAACTATTTTTTTTAGCATTGATTAAACTTCTGCAGAGGTAGATTTCAATTTTGATAATTTTTTAATTATCATTGACCTTTTTAATTTTGAAAGATAATCAATAAATAGTATACCCTCTAAATGGTCCATTTCATGCTGAATACATGTTGCAAGGAGACCATCTGCCTTTAGCAATTTCTTTTTTCCATGATAATCAAGATATTCAACTTGACACTTGCTAGGTCTATCAATTTCTGCAAACTGATTTGGCACAGAAAGACATCCTTCCTCATAAGTTGCTTTTTCTGGATCTCTATTTTTGATGACCGGATTAACGAAATATCTTGGATCTTTTTTACTCTCATCTTTACTTATATCCATTACAATAATTCTCTTTGGTACACCAACTTGTATCGCCGCGAGACCAATTCCGTTTGCGTCATACATTGTCTCTAGCATATCATCCATCAATTTTTGCTCTTCTTTACCAACACTATTGACTGGTTTAGAAATTTGTCTAAGTAATTTATTAGGTTCTGTTATTATAGTTCTGATAGCCATAACTTGATTTTATTATAATTTTTATACTTTTAAAGGAAGAACTTTTAGCAATAGTTTGTTTCTAATTAAATCAACATTTAATTGATTTAAAGTATTGATAATAAAATACACTGTATCTTCATCAATATTTTCAATTTTGTCAGGTCCAATTACCTCAATTATTCTCAACAATGCGGCACCAATCTCATTATTATCTATCATTGTTTGAATATCGGCAGGCATTTCTGATTGCTTCACCTCATAAAGACTGTCATATTTTTTTGAAATTTCAACTCCATCAGATTTAAGCGCCTCTATAAAAATTATATCTTTTTTTGATAAAAAATATTTTTTATCTTTTTTAATTTTCTTTAAAAATTTATCTAGATCATCTTCAATTTTAGATTTTGCATAGTCCCCATTAAAATAATTTACTAATTTTGATTGATGTAAAATTTTACTATTATATTTAATCTTTTTATCTGCTATCTCTTTCTTGTTAAGATTACTATTATAAAATGTTGTGAAATTTGAGGGCACATCCTCAACATTTATTTCACCTAAAAATTTTTTTAATTCCAAATCAAAGGCATCACCGATATCATCAGATATAAATAGATCCTTTAATATCTTTATAAATTCTAATTTGATTTTTGGTTCTTCAGTTAAAAGAGTTCTTTGGTATAAAAGAGCGCGTCCCTCGATTGAAGATAGGGATTTATATGTCTCTTTTGCATTTAAAAATTGATTAATATTAAATTGGAATTTTTTATAAAATTCGAATAACTCCTCTTCAGAATAATTTTTATCATTAACAGCTTTTTCTATTGTAGAAATTTTTTCTACATCAGTAATCTCTATATCTTGAATTTTAAAAAGTAAATTAGCAGCTGAAAGATATTTCCAAATTATTTTAGGTGTATCTTCGTTCGGTTCATAAGAGAATTCAGGATTAGTTCTATGAGCTAAATGAAAATCTAAAATTGAATTTATTGATATTTCTTTGTCTGCTTCATCTATATATCCAAATAAATAATTTATTTTATTTTCATAATAATTATCTTCAAAACCCAATTCTTTTTTTAAATCTAAGATTAGTTGTGCCTCTTCGTTTTTTCCATAATTGATTAAACAATATAAATTAAATTTAGATAGATATTCATCTTGGATAGGTTCTGTATTTTTAGAAAAAATCTCACATGATTTTTTTATATTTGATTTTGATAAATAACTATCAACTAAATATCTTGCTAAATTTGGATGCAAATTTATTATTTGATTTTTAATTAAATATTCTTCTATCAACTCTAAATTTGCATCTTTTATTAACCAATCAGATTTAAAGCTTAAAAATTCTTGCTCAGTAATATTTTGGGTTGGGGAATAAGCATTTGTTAATAAAGATATATGCATTATATCAGATGCATCCTCTGAAAGATTAAACTTATTAATATTCTGAAATAAATTTTTTAATTTAGTTCCATCTGAATTTGACCACATATCCATACTCAGACCGTATTCGCTGGGATCGTATAACCCTACAATTTTAATTTCTTTTGAGGAAAATTCTTTATCAAGTTTAATTGTATCCTTTTGTTTATTTGTTTGTAATTCGTAAACACTATTCTTATTAGTGTTTACAGTATTTTCACCTGAAATATTTGTTTCTGAAATAACTTGATTATCCTTTTTTTCTATATTCCAAATATCAATTGGTTTTTCCTCAGCAAACACAGAAATAAAAAAAATAAGAAAAACTAATTGAGTTGAAAAAATTTTCTTATTTAACGATTTTAAAATTTTCATTTGGAATAATTTTTTCAATTTCTTTTTTAGGTGCAGGAAAATCAATTGTACTTAGAAAAAAAATAATACCTAAAATAACCCCTAATCCGATTATAGATTTAATCACAAGTCCTATGATACTTGCTTTGCCTAAACTTGTGTTTTTGATGAATTGCATATACTTTTAGTTAATTTCAAATTAAGACATATTTATGTTTTTTCAATAAAGAAACTTATGAAATCAAAAGAAAATCTTGTTTTTTTAGGGATGATGGGTTCAGGTAAGAGCTCTATTGGGTCTTTAGCAGCTAAGAAACTTAAATTAAATTTTGTAGATATCGATAAAGAAATTGAAAAAAATTTAAATATGACAATAAAAAAAATTTTTGAAGTCAAAGGTGAGGATTATTTTAGAAAAATTGAGGAGCAAGTAACTTTAAAAAAACTTAAATTAAACTCTACTGTGATTTCACTTGGCGGAGGAGCTTTTACAAATAATAATATTCGGAAAGAAATTTTAAAAAATCATTTATCTTTTTGGCTAAATTGGGATGATAAAACATTGTTAAATAGAATTAAAAATAGTAGAAAAAGACCATTAGCTATTAACGCAAAAGACACTGAGTTAATTGATTTAATTAAGAAACGGTCCAGTATTTATTCTAAAGCATTATATGAGATAAAGTGTGATAATCTTACCAAAGGTGAGATAGTAAATAAAATATTAGAAATTTATGAAACAAACTAGATTAAACATAGTAACTAAAACTGAAAAATATCCAATAATTATTGGATCAAATTTAACTTCGAGTGTATCAAAAATTTTTAAATTAAATTCAATTTATTTTGACAAATGTTTGATTGTTGTTGATAGAGGTGTTCCAAAAAAATTTATCTCAAATATTAAAAGATCTTTAAAAAATAAAAAAATTTATGTCTTATTTTTTAATGCTAGTGAAAAAAATAAAAATATTAACAGCGTAAATAAAATTTTAGAAATTTTGTTGGATAAAAACTTCTCAAGGAATGATGTTTTAATTTCTTTAGGAGGAGGTATTACAGGCGATGTAAGTGGTTTTGCGGCTAGTCTTTTCAAAAGAGGCCTAAGGTTTGCAAATATTCCAACAACTCTTTTAGCTCAAGTTGATTCATCAATAGGTGGAAAAACTGGAGTTAATTCTAAGTATGGTAAAAATTTAATAGGAAGTTTTTATCAACCATCATTGGTTCTATCAGATATTGAATTTCTTAAGTCTTTATCAAAAAGAGAGATCATTTGTGGATATGGAGAAATATTGAAACATTCGTTAATTGAAAATAAAAAATTTTTTAGTTTCTTAAATAAAAATCTTAAAAAGATTTTAAGTCTTTCATCTCCATTTATCGAAAAAGCTATCTATGAAAGTTGTAAAATTAAAAAAAAGATAGTCGAAAAAGATGAAAAAGAAACGGCATTAAGAAAAGTATTAAATTTTGGTCATACCTTTGGCCATGCTTATGAGGCAAGCTTAGGTTACAATCGCAAACTAAATCATGGTGAGGGAGTAATACTTGGAATGAAGACAGCACTTAATTTTAGTTTAAGGGAAAATATGCTTAGTAAAAATGAATATAATTTAATTTTAAATCATATTGATAATTCTGGTATATCTGTTTCTATAAAAAAATATTTTTCTATCAAAGATTTAAATAAAATTTTATCTTTTATGATCAAAGATAAAAAAAATAATTCCGAAAAAATTAATTTAGTTTTGTTAAAAAAAATTGGTAAGCCAATTTTTAACAAACAATACTCAAAAAAAAAGTTAGGTATATTTATGAAAAAAATTCTAACTAATTAAAATCTGTATTGAGTGAATAAATTCTTTTAATTCTTGATCTAAAATTTTGTAAATTTTTTTATTACTTTCAATTTTATTCATTTTTTTTAGTTCTTCTGAAACAATAACTAATTTTAAATGATATTTTCCTACTTGATTTCCTTTATGATTTTTATGAAGAAAAGATTTATCTTCAATATTTATACTTTCAATATTTATTTGATTTAATAATTTATTTTTTACAATTGTAATTAACTCATTTATATCCATATATGTTATTATATATCATGAAAAATATTTGTGACTGGAATAATTGTAATAAAATAGGTGAATATAAGGCACCAGTGGAAAAAGATAATAGTAGAAAATTTAGAATGCTTTGCCTTGAACATGTTAAAGAATTTAACAAAAATTGGAACTATTTTTCAGGAATGAATGATGATCAAGTAATGAATTTTTTAAAATCTGATATGACTTGGCACAAACCCACGCAAAGCTTTAGCTCCTCAGATAATTTTTTCAAAGTATTATGGAATACAACTTTGAGAGATGAGCTCGATAAAGAAAAAATAAATGGAGAGTATAATCATATGCGTCAATTTAAATTTGATCATAAAGATATAAAAGCTTTCGGAATATTGGGGGTTTCTGTGGGTTTAAAGTGGAAGAAAATACAAGATAAATTCAAATTACTTGTGAAAAAATTTCACCCTGATATGAATTCTGGAAATAAAAAATACGAGGAAAAACTTAAACTTATTACATTGGCTTACACTCAACTAAAAAATACCTATAGAGAAAAAATTGACACCAAATCTTAACACAGAACCAGATATTAAAGTTTCATTAAAACAAACTTTTGGAATTGACTCAGAAATGGAAGTAGACGCATTTTCAAAAAATAATGAATATGTTCCTGAAATTGATAAAAACTACAAGTTCGATAGAGATACTACTTTAGCTATTATCTCAGGATTTTCGTTTAATAAGAGAGTTTTAGTGCAAGGATATCATGGTACTGGAAAATCTACTCACATCGAGCAAATTGCGGCAAGATTAAATTGGCCTTGTATCCGTGTAAATTTAGATAGTCATGTAAGTAGAATTGATTTGATTGGAAAAGATGCGATTGTGCTTAAAGATGGTAAACAAGTAACTCAATTTAACGAAGGAATTTTACCATGGTCTATACAAAATCCAGTCGCACTTGTTTTTGACGAATATGATGCTGGTAGACCTGATGTAATGTTTGTAATTCAAAGAGTTTTAGAGGCTGAGGGAAATTTTACATTGCTTGATAAAAACAAAGTAATTAAACAAAATAAATTTTTTAGATTGTTTGCTACTTCAAATACTGTTGGACTTGGTGATACCACAGGCCTTTATCATGGCACGCAGCAAATTAACCAAGGTCAGATGGATAGGTGGAATATCGTTACAACCTTAAACTATCTTAGCCTAGATAGAGAAATGGATATTGTTTTGTCTAAAAATAAAAATTTAAATAATGCGAAAGGGAAAGAAAAAGTTGCTAATATGATAAAAGTGGCATCTTTAACGCGTAAAGGATTTATTGCAGGAGATATTTCAACAGTAATGAGCCCAAGAACAGTATTACATTGGGCAGAAAATGCAGAGATATTTAAAGACACTGGTTATGCCTTTAGAGTAACCTTTCTTAATAAATGTGATGATATTGAAAAAAATACTATCGCAGAATATTATCAAAGATGTTTTGGTGAAGAGTTGCCAGAATCTTTGATGAATATTCAAATCTAATGAGCACCAAAGAAAATAATTTAAAAGAAAAATTCAAAATTGCTTTAACTTCTACGGCAAAAGTAATTGCTGACGATTTTGATGTGAAAAAAATAAATTCTGAGGAAAGAAAAATAAAAGAATTTAATTTTCTAGAGATTGATAATTTAACTAGTCCAGCTGATTTTATAAGATTACGTGCTGAAACAGATTCCTCGGCTTTGAAAAAAAAATTTTGTAATGAAACAATTTACAAAAAAAACCTTCCCTCAAATACATCCTCTAGATCTCTTTATAATATCGCTGAAAAAATACGTTATGAGACTCTAGGAGGAAAAATGTTGAAAGGAATTGAGAAAAATTTTCAAGAAAATTATCATCAAATAATAAATCGTAAAAGAAAAGATCAACTAAAAACTAAAGAGGATGTATCTGTTTCAGAGGCATTTGAGCTATATATGCTTAAGAATTTTCACAAAATTAAGCTAAATCCTCTAACAACAAAAATGCTAAATTTTTGGGAAAAAGACTTTGAGGACGCTATAGAAAAACACAAAGAATTTTTAATTAAAAATCTTGAGGATCAAAATATTTATAGTTCAAAGTTTTCACAAATATTGGAAGAAATGGATATTTTTCAAAGTGAAGATGAGGACGAAAGAAAAGAAGAAAATAAAGATCAAGGACAAGATAATCCATCAAATGAAGATGAAAATAATGACAAAGAAGATAATAAAGATGAAGAAGATGAAAATGTATCAGAGGCTTCAATAGATGCTGATTATAGTGTTGATGAATTTAACTTTGACGAACAATTGTCGGACACCGAGTCAGATGAACAAAGCTCTGAGCAAGTAGCCCAAAAAAAAATAGATAATATCAATTTAGATTATAAAATATTTACAACTCAGTTTGATGAAGTTATAAAGGCTGAAAATCTAGAAAATGCAGATGAGGCAACAAAACTAAGAAAAAATTTAGATCAACAATTAATCGGTTTTCAAGATATTATAACAAAGCTTGCGAATAAACTTCAAAGACAATTGCTTGCAAAACAAAATAGAGCATGGGAATTTGATTTAGAGGAAGGATTATTAGACAGTTCAAAACTTCCAAGAATTATTATGGATCCATATAATTCTTTGTCATTCAAAAAAGAAAAAGATTTAGATTTTAAAGATACAGTAGTGACTCTACTCATAGATAATTCTGGATCTATGAGGGGAAGACCAATCACTATTGCAGCTATTTGTGCAGATATCTTATCCAGAACACTAGAAAGGTGCTCTGTTAAAGTTGAAATTTTAGGTTTCACTACTAAAAATTGGAAGGGTGGACAGAGTAGAGAATTATGGACGAAAAATTCTAAACCTAAAACACCAGGAAGATTGAACGACCTAAGACATATAATTTACAAAGGAGCAGATACGCATTGGAGACAGGCAAAAAATAATTTAGGACTAATGCTAAAAGAAGGATTGCTCAAAGAGAACATTGATGGAGAAGCTATATCGTGGGCCTATAACAGAATAAAAAAAAGAAAAGAAGAAAGAAAAATATTAATGGTAATTTCTGATGGAGCCCCTGTAGATGACTCAACTCTTTCAGTAAATTCAGGTGACTTTTTAGAAAAACATTTAAAAAAGATTGTGAAGTTTATTGAAAATAAATCAGATATTGAAGTTTTGGCTATAGGAATTGGTCATGATGTTTCAAGATATTATAATAAAGCTATCAAAATTACTGACGTAAATGAATTAGGAGATGTTATGATATCTCAACTAAGCTCATTATTTGAAACAAAGAACAAATACAACTAAATATGAAATAATTCTTCATTACTCCATCTAATAACAACTTCAGCACCATTACGTGTTTTTGAATTTCTACAATTAACCGATGCAAAATTTTTTTCTAATAAAGTTTTTCCAATAAACAATCCTAGACCCAAACCCTCTTTAGATTTGTCTTTAGAATAATTTGATTTCAAATATGGCTCACCAATTTTTGAAATTATATCTCTAGGATAACCATCTCCATCATCCTCAACTGTAATTTCAGTTATTTCACTATCACTTTTCAAATTAATAAAAATTGTATTTTTGGCAAATTTATTCGCGTTTCCGATAAAATTTCTTAACCCATAAACTAATTCTATAGATTTAGTTATCTTTTTTGGGTTTGAGTCCTGGTCAAAATTAAAGACAAATTCCTTTTTACTTATTTCCTTAAATGAAGAAATAATTTCATGCAAATAATTTCGAATATTAATATCTTTATCAATAAATTCATCTTCTTCTACAGGATTTAAAGTTAATCGCTTTAAAATTTCATTGCATCTCTCAACTTGACTATTCAATAACTCTATATCTTTTTCTAAATCTTTTTGCCCCTTAAATTGTTTCATTAAATCATGCGTAATTATTGTTATCGTAGAAAGTGGTGTACCTAAAGAATGTGCCGCTGCAGCAGCTTGACCACCTAAAGATAATAGTTCATGTTCTTTAGCCATTACCTCTTCCATTTTTCCTAATGCTTCTTTTCTTAATCTAGATTGTGTACCAAATGTCATTGCAAAATAATTTAAAAAGACCAAGGCAACAATTAAGGATGTTGGTATAGAATAATAAAAATAATGATTGTTATGAAAATCACTGTTTAAATTAATTGGCAAATCTTCATAGTTAAAAGTTAGAAAAATAATTATAATTGTTGTTAAAGTTACTAATAATATATTAGTTCTTAAGCTCAAATTTGATGAAGAAAAAACACTTGGTATTAATATAAAAATTACAAATGGATTGATTATTCCTCCTGATAAATAAAGGAGGATACCTAATTGCAAAATATCTATGAGCAGGAATATAAAAGCAGATCTATCTGATAATTGTGTTTTTTTATAAATAAAAATTAAATATAAATTACTTAATATTCCTAAAAATATAACTAAATTTGAGGTAATAAAATCAAAACTAGAATTTAGAAATAAATATACAAAATTTACTGCAATTAATTGTCCAATAATTCCAATCCATCTAAGGGTTATATATGTTGATTTTTTAAAAGAATGATATTTTGAAGTTTCAAAGAACTTCATTTTTAAATATCAAGATTTCTAACATTTATAGCATTAGAAACTATAAAATCTTTTCTTAATGCCACATCATTACCCATTAAAGTATGGATTAAACTTTGATCTTTTTTCAAATCTTTTGAGTATTGTACTTGAAGTAGATTTCTTGTTTCTGGATCTAATGTAGTACTCCATAATTCTTCTGGGTTCATTTCTCCAAGACCTTTAAATCTTTGGATATTCATTTTTGATTTTTCCTCATCAAGTTTTTTTCCATAATCTTTAGATCCTTTTTTAATTTTTTTTAACTCCTTACTATTATTTATTATGTAATCTTCTAACTCCTTCTCATCCTTAATATAAATACCTTTAGAACCTTTATTAATTTTAAATAAAGGAGGTTGCGCTAAATAAACATGGCCATTTTCAATTAATTTATTAAATGGTTTATTATTGAAAAAAGTTAAAAGAAGAGCTCTTATATGAGAGCCATCTACATCAGCATCCGTCATAATAATAATTTTTCCATATCTTAAATCTTTTAAATCAATCTCTTGTGCTTTGGGGTCCAAACCTAGAGCATTAATCAAAGTAACGATTTCATTTGAAGAAATCATTTTAGACAAAGCCTTTGTTCTTTGATCAGAACCATTTCCATTGCCATTCCCATTTTTTTTCATATTTAATTCTTCTACATAAGTATTAAGTATTTTACCTCTAAGTGGTAAAACTGCTTGATTTGCTCTATTTCTTCCTTGTTTAGCAGATCCGCCAGCTGAATCCCCCTCTACAATAAACAATTCAGTTCCCTCTTGTTTGCCAATTTGACAATCAGCTAATTTTCCAGGAAGACCGCTCAATTCAAGAGCTCCTTTTCTTCTTACATTTTCTCTTGCTTTTCTAGCAACATCTCTAGCCAATGCAGCTTGAATAACTTTACCTAAAATGATTTTTGCGACAGAAGGATTTTGATCAAACCAAATAGATAACTTTTCATTCACTAATGTCTCTACAATCATCCTTACTTCTGACGAAACTAGCTTATCTTTTGTCTGAGATGAAAATTTTGGATCAGGAATTTTGGTTGAAAGCACGCAAGTTAGGCCTTCCTTGATATCATCACCTGAAATTGCTAGTTTATTTTTTTTTAGTAAATTATTTTCATTGGCATATTTATTAACCACCCTAGTTAATGCACTCCTAAATCCCAACAAGTGGGTTCCACCGTCTTTTTGAAAGATGTTATTTGTGTATGGAAATATATCTTCCGTATATCCTGCATTCCATTTTAAGGAACACTCTAATTCAATATTATTTTTTTTTCCTTCAATATATATTGGTTTTCTAAATAAATCATTTCCATTTTTGTTTTGTAACTTTTCTCTTTTTTCATCTAAAAAATCTACAAATTCTAGAACACCGCCATCAAATTTAAACTCAGATGTTTTCTCTTTCTTTTGACTGGCGTCAGTAAATATTATTTTAATTCCTTTATTTAAAAAAGCTAATTCTCGCATTCTTTTGATAAGAATATTTGCACTAAATTTTGTTGAGGAAAAAATTTCTTTTGAAGGTAAAAAAGTAATTTGTGTACCAGTTTGCTTTGCTTTTCCTACTACCTTTAAAGGAGCTTTAGCTTCACCATTTTGAAATTCTATGTAGTGTTTTTTTCCATCTCTAGATATTTCTAACTTTAATTTTTCTGAAAGAGCATTGACAACTGAAACACCAACACCATGCAATCCACCTGAAACTTTATAAGAATCGTGATCAAACTTACCACCAGCATGAAGTTGAGTCATAATTACTTCTGCTGCTGATTTTTTTTCTCCTTTATGGACATCAACAGGAATACCTCTTCCATCATCATTTACTGTAATTGTCCCATCAGAGTTAATTTTTACATTAATATTTTTACAATATCCTGCTAATGCCTCATCAATTGAGTTGTCAACAACTTCATAGACCATATGATGCAGACCAGTTCCATCATCTGTATCTCCAATGTACATACCTGGTCTTTTTCTAACTGCTTCAAGACCCTTTAAAACTTTGATGGAGTCTGCCTGGTATGTATTTTTATTTGTCATTTTTTAAAATTAGGAAAAAGAAAATTATAGCATTTTTTATAAAAATTGCTGATTTATCTTAACAAAAAAACTGTAAAATGCCTAAATTACCCTTGAAAAATAAAGCTTATTTAATGGCGGAGAGAATGGGATTCGAACCCATGAAAGAATTGCTCCTTTACACGCTTTCCAAGCGTGCGCCTTCAACCACTCGGCCACCTCTCCGACTATTTTTCTTTTGAAATCTTAAGTACACCTATAAATGCCTCTTGTGGAATTTCAACTCTTCCAAATTGTTTAGATCTAGCTTTTCCTTTTTTCTGTTTTTCTAAAAGTTTTCTTTTTCTATCGGTTGCTCCTCCACCGTGAATTTTGGTTAAAACATCTTTTTTAAATCCTTTAATTGTTTCTCTAGCAATGATTTTGCCCCCTATTGCAGCTTGAACTGGAATCATAAAATTATGTCGAGGTATTAAATCTTTTAATTTTTCACAAACCTCTCTACCGGTTTTTTGTGCAAAGTCTTTATGTATCATCATCGCTAAAGCATCAACTGGTTCTCCGTTGACTAGAATACCAAGTTTTACCAAATCTCCCTCTCTATGCTCAATGATCTCATAATCAAAACTAGCATAGCCGCTAGTCATAGATTTTAATCTATCATTAAAATCAAAAACAACTTCATTCAATGGTAACTCATAATTAACTACAGCTCTATTTCCTGAATAACTTAAATTAGTCTGAATTCCTCTTTTATCCTGACACATTTTTATAATTGAGCCTAAATATTGATCAGGAGTAATTATTGTTGCTCTTATCCATGGCTCTTCTATATATTTTATTAAAGTTGGATCAGGTAAACTTGATGGATTTTGAAGATCAATTATTTTTTCATTATTGAGATAAACTTTATAAACAACACCAGGTGTAGTTGTTAATAAATTTACATCAAATTCTCTTTCTAATCTTTCTGTCACTATTTCCAAATGAAGTAATCCTAAAAATCCACATCTAAAACCCAAACCTAGAGCAGATGATGACTCTGGCTCAAATGAAAAACTTGCATCATTCAATTGTAATTTAGCTAGGCCATCCTTAAGTTTTTGAAACTCAGAACTATCTACTGGAAATAAACCGCAGAACACTACCGGCTTACTTGGTTTAAATCCTGGCAAAGCATCTTTTAAAGGATTTGAAGCATCACAAATCGTATCTCCAACTTTTGTTTCAGACAAAACTTTAATTCCTGTTGTAATAAATCCAATTTCACCTGTTTTTAGCTCATTTATATCAACTGGCTTTGGTGTAAAAACCCCAACTTTTTCAACAATATACTCTTGATTAGTAGACATCATTTTTATTTTCATGTGTTTTGAAAGTTTGCCATCTATCACTCTCACTAGAATTACTACTCCTAGATATGTATCATACCAACTATCTACCAATAGACATTTTAGATCTGCGGAACTTTCTCCTTTTGGAGCTGGTAATGTTGTAATAATTTGCTCTAAAATATCTTCTATTCCTTCTCCGGTTTTACCTGAACATGGAATTGCATTTTCAGTATCAATTCCTATTACATCCTCGATTTGTTTTTTTGTTCTATCTAGATCTGAAGCTGGTAAATCTACCTTATTTAAAACAGGTACTATTTCATGATTAGTATCAAGCGCTTGATAAACATTTGCTAAAGTTTGAGCTTCTACACCTTGAGTACTATCTACAATTAAAATTGAACCTTCGCATGCATATAATGATCTACTAACTTCATAACTGAAATCAACATGGCCTGGAGTATCAATAATATTTAAAATATAATATTTTCCATTTTTAGCTTTGTAATTTAATTTTACGGTTTGAGCTTTAATTGTGATTCCTCTTTCACGTTCAATATCCATAGAGTCTAAAACTTGAGCCTTCATCTCTCTTTCAGTTAATCCACCGCAACTATGAATGATCCTATCAGCTATAGTAGATTTTCCATGATCAATATGCGCAATGATTGCAAAATTTCTTATATTATCAATTGTACTCATTATTTTTTTAGGAACGGATTTTAGCGCCAGTTTTATTTTCAACTGTTTCTATTATCAAATTATTAATTTTCTCTAAATCATTATCCGTTAACGTTTTTTCCAATGATTGAATAGTAACACTTATAGCAACTGATTTTTTATTTTCAGGAATATTTTCTCCCTCGTAAACATCAAATACTTTAATATTTGAAATTAAATTTTTATCAATATTTGAAATTACACTTACTAAATCTTGCACACTTATTTTTTTATCAACAATAAATGCAAAATCTCTCTCAGATTTTTGAAAGTCAGATACTGAATATTTTGTTTTTTGATCTTTTAGAGGTTTTTTTGGCAGTTTTAAATTATCTAAAAAAATTTCAAAACCTACTAAAGACTCTGTTTTAATATCTAGTGTTTTGATAATGTTTGGATGAATTTCACCAAAATAAGCGGCTAACTTATCTTTTCCCTTATTTAAAAATACTCTGCCTGATTTTCCTGGATGATAATAATTGGGGCTTTCATCATCAATATAAAATTTTTCTGAATCATAACCAGCTTCTACTAAAGTTTGTATAACATCTCTTTTAACATCAAAAACATCTGTATTTCTCTCTTTTTCAATCCATGAAAGTCTAGATTTTTTTCCAGCTGACAAACCACAAACAACTGTATTCTGTTCTCCAGGTTGTGGACCATAAAATATTGGTCCTATTTCAAATATTGATAAATCTTTAATTCCTCTATCTAAATTTTTGCTCATGTACATTACTAAATTTGAAAAAATAGAATTTCTTAAAACTCCCAACTCAGAGCTAATTGGATTTACAATTTTTATTTCTTTACTGGCTTCTTTAAAATGGTCATTATATTTAGAGTCTGTAAAAGACCATGTGATTGCTTCCAAATACCCTTTTGATGCTACTGCCCTTTGAAGAAAGTGAAATAACTTTTGAGTTGGATTTAAAGTATTTTTTGATCTTTCTTTAATAGGATTTTCTATTTTTATTTTTTCATAGCCACTAATTCTTACAAGTTCCTCAACTACATCAATTTCTTGAACAATATCTGGTCTCCAAGATGGAACTGATAATCTAAAGAATTTTTTTTCTTTTTTTAATTTAAAACCAAGCTTTTGTAAAATGATTATCATTTCTTTGGTTGAAATTTTAAAACCAGTAATTTTTTCAAATGTTTTTGGTTCAAATTTTATTACTTTGTTTTTATAAGTTTCAATTTTTTGAATATCTATTTTACTAATTTCACCACCACAAATTTCCTTAATTAAAAACGCTGCTTTATTCAATCCATCTTCAATAGATAACTGATCAATACCTCTTTCAAATCTAAATTTA
Source organism: uncultured Pelagibacteraceae bacterium (assembly GCA_902521615.1). Lineage (GTDB taxonomy): Bacteria > Pseudomonadota > Alphaproteobacteria > Pelagibacterales > Pelagibacteraceae > Pelagibacter. The sequence continues at coordinate 21,563 of CABYSJ010000012.1, forward strand.
GCATCTGTATCGATATTCAATTTTTTAGCAGTTTTTCTAATTGATCTTGGATCAAAATAAGCCGACTCCAATAAAACATTTTTTGTATCTAACTCTGTACCAGATCTTGTTCCTCCAATAATTCCTCCTAGGCCCAAGACACCTTTGTTATCACTTATTACACACATTCCATCATCTAGTTTATAATTTTTATTATCTAGAGCAGTAAATTCTTCTCCTGATTTTGAATTTCTAACAATTATTCCCTTGTCAATTTTGTCAGCATCGTATGCGTGCAAAGGACGATTAATATCAATCATGACATAATTTGTAATATCCACAATTGCAGATATTGGTTTTTGGCCTATAGAAATTAATTTATCTTTCAACCATTGAGGGCTTTCTGTATTTTTGACGTTAGTTATCAAGCAGCTACCAAAAGATAAACAGCCTTGATTTTTTTCCGTCGTTATTTTTACTTTTAGGGTCTGTTTTTTATTAGATTTAATTTTTTCATTTTTTTCTGGTTTAAAGTTTCCAAAACCTGCAGCTGATAAATCTCTTGCTATCCCCCGAACACCGAGGCAGTCTGGTCTATTTGGTGTAATTGATAAATCTATGAGATTAGAGCTTGGTTTAGAAAAATAACTTTTTCCAATACTTTTTGCATATTTAGATGGCGAAAGCTCTATAATCCCGTCACTTTCATCTGATAAATTTAATTCAGATTCGGAACAGAGCATTCCATAGGATGTGACATCTCTTATTTTAGCAACAACAAGCTTGGTTTTGTTTTTTGGGATTATTGCTCCAGGTGGGGCATATACAGTAAGAAGGCCCTCTCTTGCATTTGCAGCACCACAAACAACTTTTTTGATTTCTTTATTGCCAACATCAACATCACAAACTTTAAGTCTGTCTGCATTAGGATGTTTTTCTGTTTTTACAATTTTTGCTACCTTAAATAAATCTAACCCCTCATATAAGTTTTCTATGCTCTCAACCTCAAGACCTATGTCTGTTAGTTTCTCAAGAAGTTTATCTTCTTTAACACTTACTTTTAAATGATCTTTTAACCAATTATATGTAATCTTCATCTGCTTAAACCTCTGTAATTTGAAGGAACATCAAGTGGATCAAAACCAAAATGATTTAGCCACCTGTAATCACAATCAAAAAAAGCTCTTAAATCATTAATGCCATATTTAAGCATTGCTAATCGGTCTATACCTATTCCAAAGGCATATCCTTGATATTTTGAAGGATCTACTTTTACATTTCTTAAGACATTAGGATGCACCATACCGCAACCTAAAATTTCAAGCCACTTATCTCCTTCTCCAATAATTATTTTTCCATCTTTTATTTCATAACCAATGTCTACTTCAGCAGATGGTTCTGTGAATGGAAAATGACTAGGTCTAAATCTCATTTTAATTTTTTCTACTTCAAAAAATTCTTTAATAAAATAATTCAAGCATCCTTTCAAATGCCCCATATTAATATTTGTATCAATATACAAACCTTCTACTTGATGAAACATTGGTGCGTGTGTTTGATCACTATCAGATCTATAAGTTCTTCCAGGAGCAATAATCTTGAATGGAGGTTTGTCTTTTAGCATAGTTCTGATTTGAACTGGTGAAGTATGAGTTCGTAACAAAACCTCTTTGTTTTCATCTAAGTAAAATGTATCATGCATATCTCTCGCTGGATGATTATCTGGTGTGTTTAGAGCAGTAAAGTTGTTGTATTCATTTTCAACATCAGGGCCTTCCTCAACACTAAATCCTATTTCAGAGAAGATAGATGAAATTTCATCAATAGTTTGTGATACTGGATGAACTTTTCCTCTAACAAATGGTCTTTCAGGTAAAGTTATATCAACTTTTTCCTTTTCTAATTTTTCGTTTATTTTTTTTCCTTCTATCTCGCTAATTTTAGAAGTTATCAAATTCTGAAGTTCATCTTTTACTTGATTTAAATCTGATGCAAATTTTTTTCTATCGGTCTCTGGTATTAATCCTATTGTTTTAAATTTTAATGAAATTAAACCATTTTTACCAAAGAGCTCAGTTTTGATTTCATTTATTTGATCAATGCTTAAATCATTTTTTAGCTTTGATATAAACTGATCTCTAATATTTTTTATCTCTGACATATTAGTAGATTATTTCCTTAAGAAATAAAAACAATAGCGAAGATTAATTTAAACCTGATTGAGCTTTTTGTACAATTGTTTTGAATGCTTCTGGGCTATCGTAAGCAATTTCAGCAAGAATTTTTCTATCTATTACAATACCACATTTATTTAATCCATTGATAAATTTTGAATAAGTTAAGCCCTCAGCTCTAACACCAGCATTGATTCTCTGTATCCACAATGATTTAAAATCTCTTTTTTTATTTCTTCTGTCTCTGTAAGCGTATTGCATGGATTTTTCCATAGCTTGCTTAGCAACTCTAATAGTATTTTTTCTTCTGCCCCATTGACCTTTTACAGCTTTTAAAACTTTTTTATGTTTAGCTTTGCTAGTTACACCTCTTTTAACTCTTGCCATTACTAACCTCTTAAACTGTAAGGCATGTATGACTTAACAATTTTTCCATCTTGTTTAGACAATGTTGTAGTGCCTCTTAGTTTTCTTATTTGTGAATTCGTTCTTTTAATCATGCCATGTCTTTTACCTGCCTGAGCAGAAATAACTTTACCCTTAGCGGATATTTTAAATCTTTTTTTTGCTGAGCTTTTTGTTTTTAGTTTTGGCATAATTCTGCGGACTTATACAAAGAAAGATATAATTTTACAACCTCTATTAAGGCTTATAAAGGCTGAATTACCATGATCATTTGCTTTCCATCAAACTTGGGATGCAATTCTACCTTACCGATATCCTTCATATCTTCCTTAATTTTGCCCATTAGTTCATTTCCTAGATGGGAATGCTGAAGTTCTCTTCCTTTAAATCTAATAGTGAATTTAACCTTATCTCCTTTAGCTATAAATTTTTTAGCATTTTTGACTTTAAACTCATAATCATGAGTTTCCGTAACAGGTCTCATTTTAATTTCTTTTAAAGAAACAATTTTTTGTTTTTTCTTTGCAAGATTTGCTTTTTTCTGAGCATCATACTTATATTTACCCATATCCATTATTTTACATACAGGAGGGTTTGCATTAGGCGCTATTTCAATTAAATCTAAACCTTGATTTTTTGCCATTGAAATAGCTTCATTGGTGTTCATCACTCCAAGATTTTCTCCATCACTTGCTATAACTTGTACATCAGGAGAAGAAATTCTATTATTAGATCTTGGACCTCTGTCCTTGGTTCTTCTTTGAAAATAATTTTGTTTGAAGTCTGCCACTTAGTTTGATGATGCTTTGTTTAAAGCAGAGAATTTTTTTAAGAATTGATCTATACCCATATTTTCTTGTTTATTAGAATCTAATCTTCTAATCGTTACTGAATTGGAGTCAACTTCTTTTTTACCACAAATTAATAAAAGCGGTATTTTTGCTAAAGAATGATCTCTAATTTTATAATTTAAATTATGATTTTTTAAATCTACTGCAGAACTTATACCTGAATTTTTAATTTTATTTGATACCTCGACCGCATAGTCATTAAATTCTTCTGAAATAGGTATTACCATAGTCTGCAATGGAGATATCCAAAATGGAAACTTACCTGCATAGTTTTCAATTAAAATTCCAATAAATCTCTCTAGAGAACCAAATAATGCTCTGTGTAACATTACAGGAACTTTTTTAGTTCCATCTTTGTCAACGTAAGAAGCATCTAATCTTCCTGGTAAATTTAAATCTACCTGTAAAGTTCCACATTGCCAATCTCTGCCAATAGCATCTCGTAAAACAAATTCAATTTTAGGTCCATAAAATGCTCCCTCACCTTTATTAATGGTATATTCTAATTTAGAGGCTTTAACAGCTTCAAGTAAAGAGTCTTCTGCTTTATCCCATACTGCATCATCACCAACTCTTACTTCTGGTCTATCTGCATATTTTAGAATTACATTTTCGAAACCAAGGTCTTTATAAATATCTAGTATTAAATTTGTAACAATTAAACATTCACTAGTAATTTGATCTTCTGTACAAAAAATATGGGCATCATCTTGAGTAAAGGCTCTTACTCTTAATAAACCATGCAAAGCGCCTGATGGCTCATAACGATGAACTTTTCCAAATTCAGCAAAACGTAAAGGAAGATCTCTATAACTTTTTAGGCCTTGATTAAATACCTGGATATGACCAGGACAATTCATCGGTTTAATTGCAAAAACTTTCTCATCTGGTGTTTCAGAAGTGTACATATTTTCTCCATATTTTTCCCAATGCCCAGATTTCTCCCATAGTTGTCTATCTAATACCTCTGGAGTATTTACCTCTTTATAACCAGCAGCATCTTGTCTGCTTCTCATATAGTTAATGAGCTTTTGAAATAAACCCCATCCTCTTTCATGCCAAAATACTGAGCCAGGGCTTTCTTCTCTAAAATGAAATAAATCCATTTCTCTACCTAATTTTCTATGATCTCTTTTTTCCGCTTCTTCTATTCTTTTCAAATATTCATCTAGATCTTTTTGAGTTGCCCAACTCGTACCATAAATTCGTTGCAACATTTCATTATTAGAGTCTCCTCTCCAATATGCTCCTGACACTTTTGTAAGTTTAAAATATTTTCCTATTTTACCTGTAGAGGAAAGGTGTGGACCCCTACATAAATCATGCCATTTTCCATGAAAATAAATTGATACATCTTCGTTTTCAGGTATTGCTTCAATCAACTCAGCTTTATAAATTTCTCCTTTTTTTTTAAAATGGCTAATTGCTTTGTTTCTATCCCAAACTTCTCTTTTTGTTATTTCATTCCTATCAACAATCTCTTTCATTTTATTTTCAATTTTTACTAGATCATCCTCTGTAAATGGTTCTTTTCTAGCAAAGTCGTAATAAAATCCATTTTCTATCACTGGTCCAATTGTAACTTGTGTTCCAGGAAACAATTCTTGAACAGCCATAGCTAAAATATGGGCTGTGTCATGCCTTATAGTTTCCAAGCCCTCAGGATTTTTTGAGGTAAAAATTTTTACAGAACAATCATTTTCAATTAGAAAATCAAGATCTTTAAGTTCACCATCAACACTTATGACCATGGCTTGTTTAGCTAAAGATTTGCTAATTTTTTCAGCTACTTCTAGTCCAGTAACTTTATTAGGAAAATCAATATTGTTTCCGTCAGGTAATGTTATTATCGGCATTTAATTTAATAATCTCTTATACTCTGAATAAGTAGAAAAGCACATTTTTTCAACATTAAATTTTTGAACTATGTTTTTTCTTCCCTCATTACCAATTGATTTTAATAGAGTTTCATCCATGTTAAGAGTTCTTAATATTTTATTACTTAATGATTTAGCATTTCCTGCTTCATATAAAAAACCAGTTTTTTCATCAATTATTGTTTCATTAGAACCTCCAATGTTGCTTGCTATAATTGGTTTTTCCATCGATTGTGCTTCAACAGCAACTCTACCAAAAGCCTCTGGTTCGGTTGAGGCTGAAACAATAATATCAGAAACTTTATAAGCTAATGCCATATCCTTACAATGATCTATGAATCTCATTTGTTTAGACAATCTGTATTGCTCCGAAAGTCTTATTAATTTTTTCTTATATAAATCTCTACCTTGATCACTGCCTAGAATGACAGCATAAAAAGCTTCGTAACCAAGTTCTATATTCACTAAATTAATAGCCTCTATAAAAACTTCCTGTCCTTTCCAGGAAGTTAATCTACCAGGTAAAAGTATAATTTTTTTATCTTTTTCAATGTCCCATTTTTTTAATAATTTTTTTTCTTCAATTTCAATTTTAGTTGTTGGGTCAAAATAGTCGACGTTTATTCCTCTAAAAATAACCATTAATTTTTTTTTCTCATTTAAATATTTTGAATAATTTTTTTTAATATGAGAAAAAATAAAATTAGATCCTGCGATTATTAAATCTGCTCTAGTCATTACTGAATTATAAATTTTTTTTATATTACTCTTAAAATTGTATGTTCCATGAAATGTAGTTACAAATTTTCGTCCTGTGATTTTTGTTGCTAACAAACATGACCAAGCAGGTGCTCTACTTCTCGCGTGAACAAGAGAAATATTATAAACTAAAATTATTCCAATTAAGATAAAAGCATTAATTAAAATTAGTAGAGGATTTTTGCTTTGCACTGGAAGTCTAAATATTTTAACTTTTTTTCTATCTACAAATTTAAGTAATTCACCACCGCTTGTTACAATAAATGATTTACAATTATTTTCTGGTAAATAATGTGCAATATCGTAACAACCTGTTTCAGCTCCTCCATAACCTAATTTTGGAATTACTTGTAAAACTTTTAAATCAGATGACATTTGATATGATTATATATTAATAGACAAAACTTATAAATGATTATGGCAAATTTCAGATTTCACCAAATATCAAATACAAAGAAAATTAGATATATTTCTAAAATTTTTAAAAATAGTTCTTTTATAGTTTTTTTGCATGGCTTTATGTCAGATCTTGAGGGAAAAAAACCAAATGCTTTTTTGAAATTTGCTAAAAAAAATAAAGTAAGTTTTTTAGCACTAGAATACTCTGGTCATGGGAAATCTTCTGGAAAATTTGTCAATGGAAATATTTCAAAATGGAGTAAAGAGACGTCAATTCTAATTAGAAAATACGTTAAAAAAAAAGAATTTGTGCTAATTGGTTCAAGTATGGGCGCATGGATTTCGCTCAATCAATTCAAAATTTTCAAAAAACAGATTAAAGGATTTTTAGGAATAGGGGCTGCTCCTGAATTTTTAGAAAATTTAATGTGGAAAAAATTTACTAAAAAAATGAAAGAGGAAACAATAAGTAAGGGTATTTATCAATTAAAACATGGTAATTATGAATATCCAATTACTCTACAATTAATAAAAGATGGAAGAAAAAACAAAGTCTTAAATAAAAAAATTAATTCAAATATTAAAGTAACAATGGTTCATGGTGAAAAAGATGAGGCAGTTCCTGTCTCATATTCAAGAAAAGTTTTAAGATTATTTCCAAAAGCTATGAAAAAATTAAATATTGTAAAAAAAGGTGATCACAGTTTATCAAATAAAAAATGGTTAAATATAATTTTAAAAGAGCTTAAATTATTAATTTAGCTAACTTTTTTTATATCTTTTTTTAAAGTAATTGGATTTTTTAATTTATCCAACATTTCTTTAGGACACACCTGAACAAAGTTATTTACTTCATCATCAAAGTTTTCAATTATTTTTTTTGATAATTGAGACTCAGTTTCTTTGAAGTGCTCACTGACTAAATTTTTTAAATATTCTTTCCAATAATCTGTCTCTACATTTTGCCAAACTACTGATTCTGGATTTACTTTCTTTTCAAATTGTTGAGATTTATCATATATAAAGGCCATTCCACCTGTCATACCAGCTGCAAAATTATCACCAACATCTCCTAAAATTACTACAGTTCCACCAGTCATATATTCACATCCATTAGAATCGCATCCTTCAATTACAGTCACAGCACCGGAATTTCTAACTGAAAATCTTTCACCAGCTTGGCCAGCAGCAAAAAGTTTTCCTGAAGTAGCTCCGTAAAGAACAGTATTTCCTAAAATTGTATTCTCATTTGAAACTAAATTGCTCTCTTCAGGTAATTTTATTGAAATAGTAGCTCCTGACAAACCTTTACCAACATAATCATTTGCATCTCCCTTTAATACAAGTTTTAAACCTTTAGAAGAAAATGCACCAAATGATTGACCTGCTGATCCTTTAAAATTTAAAACTAAAAAGTTTTCATCAAGTATTTCATAACCATATTTTTTATACAAATGATGAGAAATTCTAGTGCCTACTGCCCTATGAGTATTTTTTATTTGATATTCTTTCTCAATTTTTTCAGAATTATCTAAAGCTTGTTCAATTTCTGGCCAAATTTGTTGATCAAGAGTATCTGGTACACTATTTATTTCTTGATTTTCACAATACCTTGGATTATTTCCAGTATCAGCTTGAACAAATAAAGGATTTAAATCTAAATCATCTAAATTTGGAGAACCTTTACTAACCTGTTTTAACAAGTCTGTCCTACCAATCACTTCATTTAATGATTTAAAACCTAAATTTGCTAATATTTCTCTTACTTCACTGGCTATAAATGTAAACAAATTAACTACTTTTTCTGGAGTCCCAGTAAATTTTTCTCTGAGCTTTTCATCTTGAGTGCAAACGCCTACAGGACATGTATTTGAATGACACTGCCTCACCATTATACAACCCATTGCAACTAAAGCTGTAGTAGCAACACCATATTCTTCAGCACCCATCATTGCAGCTATCACCACATCTCTTCCTGTTTTAATTCCACCATCTGTTCTTAATGTAACTTTATGTCTAAGATTATTTAAAGTTAATACTTGGTTTGCTTCCGTCAAACCCATTTCCCATGGTATTCCAACATACTTTACACTAGTCTGTGGTGTTGCTCCTGTTCCACCATTATGTCCAGAAATTAATATTATATCTGCTTTTGCTTTAGCTACACCAGCTGCAATTGTTCCTACTCCAGAGGAAGCAACAAGCTTAACTCCAATTCTTGCTTTAGGATTTATCTGTTTTAAATCATAAATTAGTTGTGCAAGATCTTCGATTGAATAAATATCATGATGTGGTGGTGGTGATATTAAAGTAACTCCAGGAGTTGAATGTCTAAGTTTAGCAATCTCCTCTGTAACTTTAAATCCTGGTAGCTGACCTCCCTCACCAGGTTTAGCGCCTTGTGCAATTTTAATTTCTATCTCATTACAATTATTAAGATAATTAACTGTAACTCCGAATCTTGCAGAAGCTATTTGTTTAACTCTTGAGTTTGCGCTGTCACCATTATCTAAAACTTTAAATCTACTTGCATCTTCACCGCCCTCTCCACTACATGAAGCACCTTTAATCCTATTCATACCAGTAGCTAAAGTTTCATGTGCCTCTTTTGATAAAGCTCCATGAGACATACTCCCACTTCCAAATCTTTTTAAAATATTTTCAATTGGCTCAACCTCAGAAATATCTATTGGCCCACTTAATTTTTTTTCTCTGAAATCAATTAAGTCTCTAAGATTAATAGGTGGTAAGCTGTATATTCCATCCGCATATCTTTTATAGGCATCATAAGAATTAGATCCTACTGCACTTTGAAGTAAATGAATTAATTTTCCTTGATATTGATGAGTTTCACCATTTTTACGATATCTATATATACCGCCTATCGGCAATATGGTTTCAGAACTTTCGAATGCCTCTTTATGTATTTTTCTAATTTTTTTCTCTATACCCGTAAGTCCAATACCTGAAATTTTAGAGACAACTCCTGGAAAATAATCTGCAACAATTGTTCTACTTAAACCTACGGTTTCAAAGTTACATCCACCTCTATAAGAACTTAAAACTGAAATACCCATCTTAGACATGATCTTTAATAAACCCGCGTTTACTGATTTTATGTATCTCTCTACACATTCATCAAAGCTAAATTGACCAAATAATTTCTTTTCATGACGCTGAAATAAACTATCAAATGCTAAGTATGGATTAACAGTAGTTGCTCCAACTCCTATTAAGGTTGCAAAAGAGTGTGTATCTAAAGCCTCTCCAGATTGAACATTTATTGATACATATCCTCTTAGTTTTTTTTCAATAAGGAATGAATTAATTGATCCAACTGCTAAAAGCATTGGTATTGGAAGTTTTAAACTAGAAAGCTCTTTGTCACTTAAAATCAATTGAGTAACTCCCTGTCTTACTGCAATTTCAGCTTCTTTTTGAATTTTTTTAATTGAATCAAATAAAGTTTCTTCCTCAGAAAAAGTACAATCAATTATAGATGAATTGTTACCAAAAAAATTTATAAATTTTTCAAACTGAGAATTTGATAATATTGGACTATTTAAAACATAAATATTTTGCTTTGTTAAATTATCAAAATTTAAAATATTTCCAAGATTGCCAAATCTTGTTTTCAAACTCATAACCTTGTTTTCTCTTAAAGAGTCTATTGGTGGGTTTGTGACTTGACTAAAATTTTGTCTAAAAAAATGGTACAACGGTCTATACCTATCTGACAAAACAGCCAATGGTGTATCGTCCCCCATAGATCCAGTTGCTTCTTTAGCATCTTCTGCCATAGGATGCAGTATGAGCTCAAGATCTTCTAGACTTATTCCAAAAGTATATTGCCTTCTTCTTAAATCATCTCCTGAAAAATAATTTTTTTCATCTGAAATAGTTAACTTATCATCTAAGTCGATAATTTGTGAATTAAAGTGTTTATACTCTTTGGCTAAATAATCTTTTATTTGCTTGTTTGTAAATACTTTACCTTTTTCTATTCTAACTCCAATTATTTCCCCAGGACCCAATCTTCCCTTTGACAAAATTCTTTTTTCATTTAATTCAATCATTCCTGTTTCAGAACCTGCAAATAATAATTTGTCTTTTGTAATTGCGTATCTTAAAGGTCTTAATCCATTTCTATCATTTGCAGCTATAACCCACTCATTATCAGTACCAGCAATAGCAGCTGGTCCATCCCATGGCTCCATTGTACTGTTCAAAAAATTAAATAATTGTTGGTGATCTTTTGGTAAAGTTTTATTTTTTTTAGACCATGCGTCTGGAACTAACATAAGCTTCGCCAAAGGCGCAGGCTGACCAGATATATTTAATAATTCAAAAACATTATCTAATGCAGCAGAGTCTGATGCTCCCTGTTGTATAACAGGTTTTAAGTTCTCAACATCGTCAAAAAGGAGACTGTTCATCTCTTGTTCATGAACTTTCATCCAATTTTTATTTCCTCTATAAGTATTAATTTCTCCATTATGCGCTATAGCTCTAAAGGGTTGAGCTAAATTCCAGCTAGGCGCTGTATTTGTTGAAAATCTTTGATGAAAAATAGCAAACCTTGAAACAAATCTCTCATCTTTTAAATCAAGGTAGAAATCTGAGATAGCTTCAGCTAAAAACATCCCCTTGTAAATGATAGATTTAGAGCTCAATGAACAAATATAAAAATTGTTTAAAGATTTTTTAAAAGCTTCATTTTCTATCTTTCTTCTAGTTTCATAAATTTTTCTTTCTAAATCTTTATTTGTTAATTCTGGATTATAAGGTTTAAACAATACTTGGATAATTTCAGGCATTGTTTGGAATGCCTTTTCTCCTAAAACTTTTGGATTAACCGGAACTTGTCTCCAACCGTAAATACTAAAATCATTTTTTGTTAATTCACTTTCTACAATAGTTTTGCAACTTTCTTGCGCTGCGTAATCATTACGAGGCAGAAATATCATACCCACACATATTTCAGAATTGTCATGTGTGTGTCCTGTCACTTCTATCTTTTCAATGAAGAAATCTTTTGGTATTTCAACATGAATTCCAGCTCCGTCACCAGTTTTCCCATCGGCATCTACAGCGCCTCTATGCCAAACTGCTTTTAACGCTTCAATACCATACTCTACAACTTTACGAGATTTTTTACCTTCAGTTGATGCAATTATACCAACACCACAAGCATCATGCTCCATGTCTTCTGAATAAACATTATTTTCTTTTAAAAGGTAAAGGTTCTTTTTATAATTTTTCATTAAGCCACTCTTTTTTCCACTTTAGATTTACTCTCTAGATAAATTTTAATTGAAGCTGCTGCATCTCTTCCATCTTTTATCGCCCAAACAACTAATGAAGCTCCTCTAACTATATCACCAGCAGCAAACACCCCTTTTATATTTGTTTCCATAGTATCAAAATCTGTTTTAATAGTTCCCCACTTTGTTACTTGCAATTCACTACTATCAAATAAATTCGGTAAATCTTCAGGATCAAAACCTAGTGCTTTGATAACCATATCTGCTTTTGTTTCGTAACTTGAGCCTTCTTGTACTTGTGGCTTTCTTCTTCCTGTCTCGTCTGGATCACCTAGTTTAATTTGATCTACAATTATTTTTTCTACTTTATTTGTACCTTTAAATTCTTTAGGACTTGATAACCAAACAAACTCAACACCTTCTTCTTCTGCATTTGCAACTTCTCTAGCAGATCCTGGCATATTTTCTTTATCTCTTCTATACAAACATTTAACAGATTTTGCCTTCTGTCTTATAGAAGTTCTTACACAATCCATTGCTGTATCACCTCCACCAATTACAACAACATCTTTGCCTTCTGCATTTAAAATTCCTTTATCAAACAACTCAACATCATCTCCTAGACCTTTTTTATTTGATGCTGTTAAAAAATCCATTGCAGGAAAAATATTATCAAGATCATTTCCAGGTAAGTTAACTTCTCTTGCTTTATAAACTCCTGTTGCTATCAAAATCGCATCGTGTTTTTTTCTCAATTGATCTAGGCTTGCATCCTTACCAACTTCAAAATTTTGAATAAATTCAATTCCTCCATCCTTTAAGAGTTTTGTTCTTCTCTCTACAACTTCTTTTTCTAATTTAAAATTAGGAATTCCATAAATTAATAATCCTCCTGCTCTATCATATCTATCGTAGACAGTAATTTTATACCCCTTTTTTCTTAATTGTTCTGCAGCAGCTAATCCAGCAGGACCTGCTCCTATAATTCCCACACTTTGATTTTTTTCATTCGTTACCTTAATCGGTTTTACCCAGCCCTGAGCCCAAGCATTATCTGTAATATATTTTTCTACTGATCCAATAGTTACTGTGCCATGACCAGACTGTTCAATTACACAATTTCCCTCGCATAATCTATCTTGGGGGCAAATTCGGCCACACACTTCAGGCATATTGTTTGTACTTTGAGATAATTCATACGCTTCTTTTAATCGTCCCTCTGCTGTCAGTTTAAGCCAATCTGGAATGTTGTTACTTAAAGGACAATGAACTTGGCAAAAAGGTACTCCACATTGCGAACACCTGCTTGACTGTTCTTTAGCTTTTTCATTGATATACTCGTCATAAATTTCGTTAAAATCCTTCTTTCTTGTATCAACTTCTCTTTTAGGTGGAGTCTGTTGACCTATTTTAACAAATTTGAGCATTTTATCTGGCATAATATTATTTAAGTTTCGGCAAAATATACCCTGATTTATGTATATAAAGCATAAAATAGGTCATATATATTGACCTTAATTTTTAAATTATTACCGCTAATAAACAAGTTTTTAATTATTGCATAGCTATTATGCTTAAATCGAATTGTTTTAAATAAATACTTTATAAGTTACGAAGAAATAATGTTTCAAAATATAATAGAAGTTTTAATTCTCTCTGCAATTCAAGGAATATCTGAATTTCTTCCTATTAGTTCCTCTGCTCATTTAATTTTGGTATCTACTTTATATGAATTTAAATCTAGTTCTTTACTTATTGATATCAGCCTCCATCTAGGTTCTCTAATCGCAATAATTTATTTTTTTAAAGATGAATTGTTTGATATCAGAAAAAATAAAAGAATTTTGAATTTAATTGTATTAGGATCTATTCCTTTAATAATTGTTGGATACATACTTTATAGTACAAATTTAATTTATCAGTTAAGAAATTTAGAAGTAATTGCTTGGACTACTTTAATATTCGCAATAATTTTATACATCTCAGACAAAAATCGATTTGATAAAAAAATATCTTCAAATTTAAATTTTCAGTCAATAATATTTATAGGTATTTTCCAAATTTTCTCTCTTGTACCCGGAGTAAGTAGGGCAGGAATTACTATAACAGCTGCGAGAATTTTAAAATTTAATAGAGTAGATTCAAGTAAGATATCTTTTTTACTTTCAATCCCAGCATTAACTGGAGCTAGTGTCTTAACCTTGAAAGATGTTTTTGAACAATCAATTCAGTTTAATTACTTAGTTGTTATCGCAATTGTATCTTCTTTTATTTTTTCTTTTTTAACAGTTAAATTCTTTTTAATTTATATAAATAAATTTTCAATGAATGTGTTTGTAATTTATAGAATAATAATTGCTTTAATTTTGTTTAGTTTAGTTTATTAAGTATGTTTCTTTTTAATTATAGGCAGTAATTGAGACAAGAGAACTCCACATAGAATAAAAAAGCATCCAAGTAAATTATTAACATCTAGAATTTGATTTAAAATAAACCACGCAGCTATAGTCGCAAATACACCTTCAAGAGAAAAAATTATAGCTGCAGGTGCTGGTGTAATATTGCGCTGGGCATAAATTTGTAATACAAATGCAAATCCACCAGATAATATACCTGCATATAAAATTGAATAAATTTCCATTAAAATGTTGCTTAAAATAAATTCTTCATAAATAATTCCAATTATAAATGAAAAAATAGCTACAATTAAAGTCTGCGCAGCTCCTAAAGTAAGTGGCAGATTGTATTTAGTTATAATTATTCCAGTAAAAATGATATGAGTACTCCAAAATAAAGCTCCCAGAACAACTAAAGTATCTCCTAATCTTACTGTTGCATCATGGAAATTTGTTAATAAATATCCTCCAATTAAACATAGAACTACAGAAGGCCATACACTCCAATGCATTGATTTTTTACCAAACAAAAAAATGATAATCGGTACCATTGGCACATAAAAAATTGTAAAAAAAGCAGCATTTGCAACGTCTGTATAAAGCAAAGCAACTTGTTGTAGTGCTGAGCCTAAGAATAAAGAAATTCCAATTAATAATGAATAAATTATGAAAGTTTTTTTATCTAATTTAAATTCTGATTTAAAATTTTTTAATTCAAATAAAATCATAAGTGGAGTTATCGCTAAAAAACCAACAAAAAACCTCACAGCATTAAATGTAAAAGGGCCAATATTATCCATGCCTGTATCTTGGGCAATAAAAGTTGTTCCCCAAATGAAAGTGCACAATAAGGCACT
>CABYSJ010000013.1 GCA_902521615.1 uncultured Pelagibacteraceae bacterium
CAGATAAATATAGAATTGAATTTAAACTCGAGCCAAAAGACTTAATGATGATGGATAATCATAGACTGCTCCATGGAAGAACAGCTTATGAGACAAAAGAAGGTGAAAGATTTTTACAAGGTTGTTATATTGATTACGATAGTACTGAGGGAAAACTTAGACACTTAAAAAGAAAGTTTAATCTTTAAACAAGTTTTCTATTTGCGCTTCAGCCTCTTTAATTGATTTTTCATAATCTAGCGCCATTTGGTCTGCACTAATTATATCTACTTTTTCTATACCAAAAAAATTAAGAATAAATTTTAACCAAGGAGTTAAAAAATCTTCTGAACTATTTAGTTTTGTTCCTCCAGAAGTAATAACTAGATATGCATGTTTGTTTTTTAACAATCCCTCTCTTCTACCATTTGGTTTAAATCTAAAAGTTTCACCTATACGAGCAGCTAAATCCGACCAAGCTTTAAGAGTTGCTGGTGGTCCATAATTATAAATTGGTGCTGAAATTATAATGACATCACTATCTTTTAATTCTTTTACAAGCTTGTCAGAAAGCTCAAACATTTTTTTATGTTCTTCTGTTTGGTCTTTTTCATCAATATTCATTCCAGACTCTGTAAGCCCACTTACAAAAAGCATTTCATCATCTAAATCTCTATAAATTACTTCATCTTCTGGTTTTTTAATTTTATCTAAAAGTTTTTTTGCTAAAGCTCTTGAAGTAGAGCCTTTTTTTCTCGCACTGGAATCTATTTGATAAATCTTCATTAATACCTTTTATCCGAATTTTTGCATAAAAGGAAAGATTTCAATTATATAAAATCCTATTGCTTGTAATTGATTAGTTAAAATTAAAATACCTGTAACTAAAAGAGTTATTCCACCAATTTTTGAGATTAAATTTATATTTTTCTTAAAATTTTTAGAAAATAATAAGAACCTTTGAATTAAGTATCCAGACAAAACAAAAGGAATAGCAAGACCTAATGAATAAGAAATTAACAAAATTATAGCTCTTGATAAAGTTTCTTCAATAGATGCTAAAGCTAAAATTGAACCTAAAATCGGACCAATACATGGTGTCCAGCCAAAACCAAAGGCAACACCTATAACATATGGAAAAAGAATATTTCTTGATTCTTTTGCATCAAACCTTTTTTCAAAATTTAAATATGGAATATTGATAATTCCAATTAATTGAAGAGAAAAAATTATAATAATTACTCCAGCTGAAATTCTCAACACCTCTGAGTTTTGTAATAGCGTCTGTCCCAAAAAAGATGCTGATGCACCTAAAAGAACAAATACAGTTGAGAACCCTAAACAAAATAAAATTAATGGAAAAAAATTGATTTTTTTTTGATTTAAAATTTCTTGCAAGGATTGGCCAGAGATATAAGAAATATATCCAGGTATTAAAGGTAGAACACATGGAGACAAAAAGCTTATAAGTCCTGCCCCAAAAGCAATTAAGTATTCAAACATTTATCCAGTATTTTTCATTGCCGCAGAAATACCTGCAATAGATGTCATTAAAGAATCTTCAAGAAATTTTTTATCTAAATTTTTATATTTTTTATTTGTTAATTTATTCATTACATTTGCCTGAAGTATGTTTAACATTTCTGTATAATTACTTCTTATAAATAAAGCTTTTCTAAATTCTTTTCTCTCTTTTACCACTTCTTTGGGGGTAATTTTATTGTGCAATTTGACCAATGCCTCAAATTGAAATCTTAATTTTTTACCAATTCTTTTTAGTGATGCATCGGCTAAATTATTTTCATAAATAACTGATATTTCTGGATCCACCTTAGAAATTACCATATCTAAAATATCCATCGTTGATACAAAGTATGGCCAATTTCGTTCCATATCAGTCATTGTTCTTTTAAACTTTTTAATTGATCCGTACCTCAATGCTTCGGTTGTACCAAGCCAAGCGGGTAACATTAATCTAATTTGTGTCCAAGCAAATACCCAAGGGATAGCTCTTAAACTTTGAATATTATCAACATTCTTTCTTTTGGTTGGTCTTGATCCAATTGCAAGTTTTCCTAGTGATTTATGTGGCGTAACTGTTTTGAAGTAACGAATAAAATCCTCACTTTGATTTAAATATTTTCTATATGAAGATGTAGAAATTTCTGACATTTTTTGAATTAATTCACGCCATTTAGTTTTTGATCTTGGTGGAGGATTTAAAGAAGCATCCATTACAGAACCGATATAGCTACAAAGGTTATATTCAGCTAAAGGTTTGTATCCATACTTTTGTTGAATCACCTCACCTTGATCAGTAATTCTTATTTTACCATTAACTGTTCCTGAAGGTTGTGATTTTAAAGTAGCCTGAATAGGTCCGCCTCCTCTTCCTGGAGATCCACCTCTACCATGGAAGAAAACAAGATCTATTTTATATTTTTTAGCTAAACTTCTAAGCTCCTCTTGAAGTTTATATTGATGCCAACTTGCAGATAATTTTCCAGCATCTTTACTGGAGTCTGAATATCCAATCATCACTTCCTGTTTTGACTTAATCATTTTTCTATACCATGAAAGTTTGAATAAATTTGTCATTACAAAATTAGCATTTTTTAAATCATCCAAAGTTTCAAAAAGTGGCACGACTCTTAATAGATTTTTGTTTTGTGCCTGCATTTGTAAAAAATAAACAGATAAAATATCAGATGCTGTTGAGGTCATTGATATTACATATGCACCTAGGCACTCAATTGGTGTTTTCGCTAACTGTTTGAAAGTATTCCAAACTTCTTTATTTTCTTTATCTTTTATTTTTATTTTATCTACAAAATATTTTTTTTCTTTTATAGATTTATTTAATAATTTTACTTTTTCAATTTCAGTTAAAGAAGAATATTTTATATTTTTTTTCTTTTTAAAAATTTCGTTTAAAAGTTTTTCATGTCTATCTGCCTCTTGTCTTATATCTAATCTTGCTAAATTAATTCCAAAGCACCTGACTCTTCTCATTAAATCTAATAGGTCTGCATTTGCAATATACTCTCCTCGGTTTGCTTTTAATGATTTTCTTACTTCTCTTAATGGAAGAGTTATTTCATTTTTATTTTGAATTAATTTTTTTTCATCTAAATCTGCACCGTTATTTAAATGATTTTCAATTAATTGATGGGTTAGTCTTACCTTATCCCTAATTGGTCTCAAATAAACTCTGTAAGGTTCATAGCTATTTCCTGTTGCTCTTTTAATTTTTGTAGAACATTCTTCCATTGATAAATCTTGTATCAATTTAGTAAGTTCTCTCTCATATAATTTTGCAGCTTGCCATCTTGAAAATAAAATTACCTTCTTTGTAACTTCAGCTGTTACATTAGGATTTCCATCTCTATCTCCCCCCATCCATGATCCAAATTGAATTGGATTAAAATCACGCGGTAAATCTTTCTTTAAATTTTTTCTGAATATGTCGTTAAGTCTTTTATAAACTTTAGGAATAGTGTCCCATAGACTATCCTCGATAACAGCTAAACCCCACCTTGCTTCATCTAATGGAGATGGTTTAGTCCTTTTAAGTTCATCTGTTTTCCATATTATTGCAATTTCCGAGTATAGCTTTCTATCTAATTCTATAATCTTAGACGGGTATTTTTTATAAAGATGTCTTTGCTCCATAATTTCAATTAAATTGGCATATTTTTGAATTAAAGTTCTTCTTTTTACTTCAGTAGGATGAGCAGTAAGGACAATGCCTATATCAAGCTTTGTAGCTTGTTCGTAAATTTTTTTATCTGAAATTTTTTTATTTTTAAATAAACTTTCTATTATATCTTCAATGAAAAGATTTTGATTTTTACTTTTAAAATATGGATTTTCAAATTCATTTAACTTTCTAGATGCATCTAGTGACTCAGCTAAATTCATTAAATTTAAAATATGTGAAAATGCTCTTGTTAATTTAAACGTATTTTTAGGAGAAAGTTTTTTTACTTCTTTCGAAATTTTTGAAAAAATTTTACTTTTATTTTTATCTGATAAAGTATTTTTTGATAATAATCTAAATTTTTCAACAATTTCAAAAAAAGCTGAACCTTCCTGATCTTTAATTACTCTTCCAAGAAAAGTTCCTAATAATCTAATATCTTCTCTTAAAAGCTTTGTTGGTATTCGCTCATAGTAAAGATCTCTTTTCCTCATTACTTATAATAAATTTTTTTTGTAAAACTCCTCTTGCATTTGTTTTTACACTAAAAAAGAATCCTGAATATCTAAATTTTCGCAGATCTGCTTTGCTCATCCCTTTTGTAGCTGTTGAAACATAAAGTTCTTTAGTATTTTTGCCTCCAAATGCACAATTAGTTATATTTTTTGCAGGAAACTGAATTCTGTGAATTAATTTTGCTTTTTGATTAAAAACAGAAATACAAGCGCCATGGAAATGAGCTACCCACAAATTTTTATTTTTATCTAAAGTCATTCCATCTGGTGAACCCTCTTCGAGTGATAATTTTTTAAATATTTTTTTGCTAACTATTTTATTATTTTTATTTATTTTAATTTTATAGATAGTTTTTTTTGGACTATCTGTATGATAAAAATTATACTGATCAATAAATGCTGGTCCATTAGTAATTCTATAATTTTTATCAACTTTTATTAATTTAAAATTTTTATCTAGTTTATACAAAGAACCTTTTTCAATTTTTCGCTCTAAGTTGTCCATAGTACCAAACCAAAGATTGCCTACAGGATCTGTTTTTCCATCATTAATTCTATTTAGCTTCAAGTTTGGTTCTATCTTAATTGATTTTAAAATTTTTTTTGATTTTAGATTTTGAATTCTTAATTCACCCTGAAGGCCTAGAATAAAAATATGATCTTTGATATGAGCGATAAAACCAATTTCTTTATTTACTTTAAAGATTTTCTTTTTTTTATTTTTAATATTGAAAGAACAAATTTTCTTTTTTTTAATATCTACAAAATAAATTGAATTATGTTCACCAACCCATAATGTTCCTTCACCTAAAGTACATCTTAATTTCCAAAGAAGTTTCGGTTCTGATGTTTTTATTTTATTCATTTACTTCAAACTCCTTTATAAAATCTTC
Organism: uncultured Pelagibacteraceae bacterium; assembly: GCA_902521615.1. Lineage (GTDB taxonomy): Bacteria > Pseudomonadota > Alphaproteobacteria > Pelagibacterales > Pelagibacteraceae > Pelagibacter. The sequence continues at coordinate 5,088 of CABYSJ010000013.1, forward strand.
ATCAGGATTAATTCCAATACCCACATTATCTTTTACTGATGCAAAACCATTATTGTTTTTAACTTGGTCTAAAATTGAAAATTCTTCCTTTGGCAAATCTGTGATAAAAATATTTTTTTCTGTTGTATCAAATTCAAGCATTGATTTTGATGGAAATAAGCCACCTGGCATATCTGGTTGTGCTGTCAACAAATGAAGGTTTACAGCAATACTAACTGCAGAACCCCATACATGATTAATTACTGGTATGAAATTTGCTTGCGCTAATGCTGCAACTTTTAAATATTCCGTAATTCCTCCAAGTCCACAAACCTCTGGTTGAGCTATATCAATACATTTATTTGATATTAATTTATTCCAGCCGTATTTGGTAAATTCAGCTTCTCCTCCTGCAATGCTAGTAGAGATTTTTTGTTTTAATTCTCTGTAGCCCTCATAATCTTCAGGAGCCACAGGTTCTTCAAACCAATAAATATCTAATTCATCTAAACCTTCTCCAACATAAAGAGCATCTTTCAAATTATAAGCGTGATTGGCATCAACCATTAATTTAAAATCTTTTCCAACAGTGTCTCTTACAGCTTGAACTAACTTTAAATCTTCTTTTGGACCTAATCCAACTTTCATTTTCATGGCTTTAAAGTTTTTTGATTTTATTTGCTTAGACTCTTCTTTGAACAAGGTGATCAATTCATCAACTGTTTTTTTTTGTAACATCATTCCATACCCATAAACAGGAATGTCGTTATTACATTTACCACCAACAAGTTGATAAAGAGGAGAGTTTGTTTTCTTTCCCAGAATATCCCATAAAGCAATATCAACTCCTGATAATGCTTGAATTGGCATACCCTTTTGACCGCTATCTCTTAAAAGATTGTACACTTTTTGCCAAATATGTTCTTTATTTAAAGGATCTTCACCAATTACTAAAGGCTGTATAACCTTTTCAACAATAAACTTATTCGCTAAAGCTATATTTCCAGGACCAAAACATTCACCCCAACCTGTTATTCCTTCATCTGTTTGAACTTCAACAAGATGAGCTGTACGATGTTTATAATACTGTTGTGAGTAACCAAGTTCTTTTTCTAACTCATATCTAAGTACATGACTTTTAATAGAAGTTATTTTCACAATTAATTATAAAGCAACTACCTTAGAGTTTTGCTCTCCTAAATTTTCAATTGATAATTTCATAGTATCACCTGCTTTTAAGAATTGTTGAGGTTTCATTCCCATACCAACTCCTGGGGGTGTTCCAGTTGTAATTATATCACCTGCTTGAAGAGACATATATTTACTCAAATAAGAAACAATCACATCGACATTAAATATCATTGTACTTGTATTACCTGTTTGCATTCTTTTTCCATTAACATCTAAACTCATCTTTAAATTGTTAACGTCTGCAATTTCATCTTTAGTAACAAAGTAAGGGCCGATTGGTCCATAAGTGTCGTGAGATTTTCCTTTAACCCATTGACCCATTTTTTCAATTTGCCATTCTCTTTCACTTACATCATTAACCAAACAATAACCTAAAATATGATCTTGAGCTTGGCTTTCAGAAATATGTTTTGTTTCTTTTCCTATAATAATTCCAAGTTCAACTTCCCAGTCTAATTTTTTAGATCCAGAAACTATTTCAACGTCATCATTAGGTCCAACTATACAACTAGTAGCTTTCATAAAAACTATTGGTTCAGAAGGAACATCAGCTCCAGTTTCAGCAGCATGATCAGAATAATTTAATCCAATTGCAACAAATTTTCCTGGCTTAGTAATACAAGATCCAATACGATCACTTGCTGATAATTCTGGTAAAGAAGTTAAATCAGTACTTTGTAATTTAGAAATAGTTTCAAAATTTAAATGATCAGGATTTAAATCTTTAACATGAGAACTTATATCTCTGATCTTGCCATCTTTATCTAAAACAGCTGGCTTTTCGCTTCCTTTTTGTCCTACTCTTAATAATTTCATATTTATCCTTTTGTTGTTTAATTATATTGAAATTCCACCATCAACATGAATTGTACTTCCTGTTGTAAATGTTGCATCATCGCTTGCTAAATAAACAGCCACAGCTGCTATTTCTTCTGCTGTACCTAATCTTCCCATAGGTTGTCTTGCTATAAAATCTTTTTTTGCTTGAACAGGATCTGGGCTTTGATTGACCCTATCTTGCCAAGAAGGCGAATAAACTGTACCTGGTGCTATTGAATTACATCTAATATTTTGTTTAACGAAATCTGCTGCAATCGCTTTTGTTAAACCAATCACCGCACCCTTTGTTGTTCCGTAAACAAATCTATTCGGAAAACCTTTAAAGCTAGATGCACATGAAGATATATTAATAATACTTCCACCATTTTGTTTAATCATTAAAGGTAAAATAGCTTTACACATAAAGTACATCGACTTTACGTTTACATTAGAAGAAAAATCCCAATCTTTTTCATCACATTCCAATATTGTTCCATGATGAACAAATCCAACAGCATTAAATAAAACATCAACTCTATCTAAAGTTTTAGTAAACTCTAAAATTGCATTGTTGTCTGTTGAGTCTAACTTTTGCACTTTAATATCAGGATATTCTTTTTTTAAATCAGCTAAAGTTTTATCATTTAAATCAGTAGCAATTACATGAGCGCCCTCTTTATGAAATGCTATAGCTGTTGCTTTTCCAATTCCTTGTCCTGCTGCTGTTACGAGAATTTTTTTACCTTCTAATCTTCCGCTCATTTTTTATTTATCCTTTCGATTTCATTATAAAGTGAACTATGATCAGTGTTTCCATGACCATTATCGACAAGGGTTTTATACATTTCTTTCACTAAATTTGAAATAGGTAAATGTGTATTATATGAGTTTGCACACTCTAAAATGTTATTCATATCTTTTAAATGGGTAAAAGTTTTACCTTTTGGAGTAAAATCTTTATCTATCATTCTTTTTCCATGAGTTTGTAAAATTTTACTATCAGCCCAACCTCCAGAAAGAGCTTTAATTAGTTTTACTGGGTCAGCTCCAGCTTTTTCACATAAAGTTATTGCCTCTGCAACCGCTCCTATGGTAACCCCTACCACAATTTGATTTGCTAACTTTGAAACTTGCCCGCTGCCAATAGGTCCAACTAAAGTTGGATTTCCCATAGCTTTTAAAATATTTATAGAATTATCAAAGACACTTTGCTCTCCTCCAACCATTATAGCTAACGAAGCTTCCTCAGCTCCAATTGTTCCTCCTGAAACCGGTGCATCTAAATAATTTATATTTTTTGATTTTAAACTGTTTCCATATTTTGTTGCTGTCGTTGGTTTTACCGAACTCATATCAATAACAGTTGATCCAGATTTTAAATTTTCTAATAAATCTGAATTATTCATTATTGCATCAACAGCGCTATCATCTGTTAACATTGTAATAATAAAGTCATTATCTTTAACAACTTCACCTAATGTTTTTGATATTTCAGCGCCAAACTCTTTCAAAGGTTCTGCTTTATTAATTGAACGATTGAATACTTTTAATTTAAAATCTGATTTTAATAAATTTTTAGCCATTGGCAGGCCCATAAGACCTGTTCCAATAAAGCCTATTTTCATCATGGTTTCGGTTTAAACTCGTGGAAGTTTTGCGTCATTGCTTCTGGGAAAAACATAACACATGCTAATACAATTAACTGAATAACTATAAATGGAGCAAAACCTCTAAATATATCTGTTAATGAAATATGTGGAGGAGCAACAGATTTTAAATAAAAAGCGGCAGGCCCAAACGGTGGACTTAAAAATGAAACTTGCATATTTACACAAAATAATATTCCAAACCAAATTGGATCAAATCCAAGAGCTATAACTATTGGTAAAAATACAGGCATTGCTAACAATACAATTCCAACCCAATCCATAAATGCTCCCATAATCAAAAACATAATCTGCATCATGAAGATTAAATACATTGGTTTTAAATCATAAGCCAAAATAGTTTCTGCTACATATTTAGGACCTCCAGCAAGAGAATAAGCACCTGCTAAAACTGTAGCACCAAAAGTAATAGTTAAAATAGTTCCAGATGCTTTGAAAGTTCTTGTTAATGCATCTTTAAATAAAAACCACGTAAGTTCTTTTCTCGCAAAAATTATAATTAATGTAGCAACTACACCCATACCAGCTGCTTCGGTAATTCCTGTCATTCCAGAATAAATTGAACCCAATACAATTATTACAATACCGATCGGTGGTAAAAGACCTGGAAGATATGACATTTTTTCTTTTAAAGTTAAAGCAGGCTCATCACTTAAAGGTGCCAAATGCGGTTGTAATCTTGTACGAATTAAAATGTATGTAATAATTAAACCTGAAATCATTAAACCAGGAACAATAGCTTCTTGGAATAACATCGTAATAGAAGTTTCTGTTGTTAATCCATAAATAATTAAAACAATTGAAGGTGGTATCATTGTTCCCAAAGATCCTGATGCACAAATAATACCAATCGACATATCCTGATCGTATTTTAATCTCAACATTTGAGGGAGTGCAATCAAGCCTAATAAAACTATTTCTCCACCAATAATTCCACTCATCGCCGCCATAATTGTTGCCATGATGGCAGTAACGACTCCTACTCCACCTCTAGTCTTTCTTAACCAAGCATTTAAAGCGTCATAAAGATCTCTTGCGATGTTCGATCGTTCGAGCAAGGAGGCCATAAAAATAAATAATGGAACCGATAAAAAGGAATAAGTGACAACAAGAGAATAGTATCTTGAAAGTAATATGCCTAATGCATGTTCACCTATGTATAAAAATACTAGTACTGCACCCATAAAACCAGATGCAAAACCCATTGGAACACCTATAGATATAAGTAATAATAATCCTACTATAAGTATTATCGAAAGTGATCCTATATCCATATTATTTTAATTCTTTAGAAGGGTCGTATTGTTTTTCCTTAGGATTTCTCCAATCAATAATTAAATTATTTACAGATTGAACAGCAATAAGAAAAACACATAAAAGTGTTAGTGGCTTCATGGTAGCAGGAATTGGTGGATCCCAATAAGTTGCAAATCTCTCCCAATTTATAAATGATCTGTATGCATCTTCCATACCCCCATAAATTACAGCTGCTGCGAAAAGAACAATAATTAGAGTGCTGATTAGATCAAAAATTCTCTGTGTTGGTCTACTAACCCAATCATACAATAATACTATTCTAATATGGCTTCTTAATCTTGTTGCATATATTCCACCAACCAAATAACAAACACCAGCAAGCCATAAGCACAGTTCATTTGCCCACAAAGTTGGTTTAAACAATACATATCTCATAAAAATTTCGTACATCATCACAATTACAATTACAGGAATTAAATATTTTATTGTGTGACTTAAAAATAAGGAAACTCTATCAATCCAATTAATTGGAAAATCATCTTTACTCGCAACTTTTTGATTTTGTTCTTGTAATTCTTTATCGATCATTGCGTAAAAATTTAGGTAATTCGAAGGGCCTTTGCAGGCCCTCCAAAATTTTTTTATTACATGATACCGTTAGCTTTCATATAAGCTTTGTGTATCTCGATAAGTGCCGCAGCTTCTGGAGACTTAGTCTTCCATTCTTCCCAAGCAGCAAGTGCAGCTTGTCTGAATTTAAGTCTGTCTTCTCTAGACCAGTCATGAAGAGTAACGCCCATTTCATTTAAAGCTTTAACAGCTTCTGCGTTTTTTCTCTCAACTAAGCTAGTGATAGTTCTTCCAGCAATTTCAATACCTGCTTTCATTGCACCTTTTTCATGAGGCTTTAACTTGTTCCATACTTTTGTGTTACAAGCTAAATGGTCAGCTGGCATAGAGTGGAAACCTGGGTATGTAGCATATTTATTTTGCTCATAGTGTCCACCTGCATAGTTTGTAGCTAAAGATGAATAGTCAGCACCATCGATTAGACCAGTTTGTAAAGCAGTTGGAACTTCACCAAAGTCCATTACGATTGGCTTGGCACCTAATGCTGTAAAGATCATACTTTCCATTCCTGGAGGTGATCTAAATTTGAAGTCTTTCAATGAAGCAACATCTGGAATTGGTCTGCTAGATATTAAAGACTCATGTCCTGGTATCCACCAACCAATTAATGTCATTCCATATTTGTTGTAAAGTGCATCAACAGCTTCTTGAGCTCCTGGGAAATTCAAGAATTCATATTGTTGATATGGGTTATCGTATCCACCCATTACATCACCTGCGAATTGGAATGCTGCATTTTTACCTGTTTGGTAACCTGCACCAGTCATATCACAATCAATAATTCCAGTTTGTGCAGAGTTAAATACCTCAGCAGATTTACCTGTTACTGATGATGAGTAGAACATTTCTACTTTTAAGCTTCCGCCAGAAAACATTTCGACGTTTTTAGCGAATTGAGCAGCCACTTCACCATTTGGTGAACTAGCTGTAAAGTGTGTTTCAATCTTTAAAGTCTTTGCATTTGCAGAGCCAAATAAAGCAACTGAAACAATAGCTACAGCTGCTATAGTTTTAGATATAAGTTTAAACATTATCTTCCTCTCGTTTATGTTTTTTTGAAAGTTAACCATAAATGATTTTTGAGATCAATAATTTCGTTTAACTTTTATATATAGAAATTATATATATTCATTGAACAGACAACTTATAGTTGTTCTAAACTACTTCTGAAATAAGAGGTTTTTTATTGAAATAACAATAAATATTATTCACTGCCATCATACTCATTGCCAATCTAGTCTCATGAGTCGCGCTACCGATATGAGGTAGAACAAAACAGTTATCTAATTTTAAATATCTTTTATCTAAATTTGGTTCATTATTGAAAACATCTAATCCTGCTGCATAAATTTTTTTATTTTCTAATGCATCTATCAATGCATCATCATCAATAGTTGATCCTCTTGAAGTATTAATAACTACAGCATACTTTGGTAACAAACTTATTGTTGAAGAATTAAGAATATGTTTGGTCTCAGCTGTTGCAGGTGTGTGAATACTTAAAAAATCACACTCTGGTAGCATTGTGTTTATATCAGAATAATACTTTGCACCATCTTCCAGATCATCAGAAAGTTTGTTTCTATTATAATAAATAATCTTCATACCAAATGCCCTAGCAGATTTTGCAGCCATTCTTCCTATACGACCCATTCCAATGATACCTAAGGTTTTGCCTGTAACAGAATTTCCAACCATAAATTTAGTTAAATCTGGTTTTTGATTTTTCCAATCATCGGCTCTAACTAAATTGTAAGCTTCACCAATTCTTCTAGATGCAGCTAAAATCAAAAGAATTGTAGTTTCAGCTACCGCCTCATTTAATACATCTGGAGTATTTGTTACTTTAATTTTTTTTTCTTCAGCAGATTTAATTGAAATATTATCATAGCCAACACCAACCTGAGCTATAATTTTTAATTTACCATTTAAATTTTTAAAAAAATTTTCACCAATTTTATCAAAACCTGTTGATATCATTCCATCATAATCATTAATAATTTTAATTAATTCACTTTCTGGAATAGGTTCGTCTTTTGGATTAAGAGTTACTTCAAATTCTTTTTGAAGTTTTTCTTCTGCTAAATCTGAGATTTTTCTAGAAACTAATATTTTTGGCTTCATATTAGTGAGAATCTCTTGGTAAACCTTTGGTATGTGATACGTCTAAATATTTACCTCGAGAATTAATACATGCACCATCATCCAATTGACCAACAGTATTTCTAAATATTTCCTGCCAAGGAGTTTGATTATTTGGTTTAAATACTTTTTTATTTTTTCTTCTTTTTTTAAATTCAGCTTGAGAAATTAATAAATCAACTCTTCTCTTATTTAAGTCTATTTTTATTTTATCGTAAGTTTTAACAATTCCAAGATCTCCACCTACTGCAGACTCTGGCGAAACATGAAGTATTGATGGGCTCTCTGATGTTCCGCTTTGTCTTCCATCACCCAAAGTTGGTAAATGTCTTATTCCTTTTTTCAATAATCTGTCTGGTGGTTGCATGTTAACTACTTCGGCTGAACCAGGATAACCAACAGGTCCGCAACCTCTAATAATTAATAAAGAGTTTTCATCTATTTTTAACTTCTTATCATTAAGTCTTTTATGATAATCCTCAGGACCATCAAAAACTATAGCTTTACATTCAAAAACATTTGGGTGTTTAGGGTTTGATAAATATTGATCTCTAAATTCTTTACTGATTACAGATGTTTTCATGATAGCGGATGAGAAAAAGTTACTTTTCATAACTAAAAAACCAGCTTTTTCAGTCAGTGCATTCTTAAATGTTTTAATTACTTTGTTATCTACATCAACTTTCTTTCTTAAATTCTCTTTTACAGTTTTTCCTGTAACAGTCTTAATGTTTGTATGAATTTTTTTGTTTTTAATTAACTCCTTCATTACAGCAGGTATTGCTCCAGCTCTGTGAAAACTTTCCATTAAGTATTCTCCTGCAGGTTGGCAATTTACTAATAAAGGAATGTTGTGCCCAAGTTTTTGCCAATCAGAAAGATCAAATTTAATTCCCATATGTTTTGCAATAGCACTTAAATGAGCTGTACAGTTACTCGATCCACCAATAGCACTTGCAACTACGACTGCGTTTTCAAAAGCTTTACGTGTCATAATTTTTGATGGGGTTAAATCTTCATGAACCATTCCAACGATCCTTTTTCCTGTTTCGTAAGAAATTTGTTCTCTTTCTCTGTAAGGAGCTGGAATAACTGCACCTCCTGGTAAAGACATCCCTAATGCTTCAGCAACAGAGTTCATTGAAGAAGCTGTTCCCATTGTATTACAATGTCCAGCACTTGGTGCAGAAGATGCGACCATATCCATAAATTCTTCGTATTTAATTTCTCCTTTAGCTAACATTTTTCTTGCTTCCCAAACTACCATTCCTGACCCAGCTAATTTTCCTTTATAAACTCCATCTAACATTGGACCGCCTGATAAAACTATTGCAGGAATGTTTACTGTAGCAGCTGCCATTAAAGCTGCCGGAGTAGTTTTATCACATCCTGTTGTTAAGATAACTCCATCAATTGGGTATCCATACAAAACTTCAACTAGTGACAAATAAGAAAGATTTCTATCCAACATTGCTGTCGGTCTTTTTCCGGTTTCTTGAATTGGGTGAGTAGGAAATTCCATTGGTATGCCACCTGCTCTTCTAATTCCATCTTTTATTCTTTTACTCAAAGACATGAAATGTCTATTGCATGGAGATAAATCACTGCCAGATTGCGCTATTCCTATAATTGGATTACCAGATTGTAACTCTTTTCTTGTAAGACCATAATTTAAATACCTTTCTAGGTATAAAGCCGTCATGTCAGGGTTTTTTGGATTATTGAACCACTGCTGACTTCTGAAACTCTTTTTTCTTTTTTTAGGCATAATTTAAATAATGGTTTGTTTAAGTTATTGGTTATATAATAATTTTATGAATAATCTAATAGTTTTAAACAAGAATGACAATGTGGGCGTTAGCCAATTTATTATTCCTGAAAAAACTAAAATTGAAGGTCATGAGATCAGCACTATTGATCCAATCCCTTTTGGACACAAAGTTTGTTTAAAAACTATTAAAAAAGGTGATCCAATCATAAAATATGATCAAATTATTGGATTTGCTTTAGATGATATTAAACCAGGACAACATGTTCATTCTCATAATTTAGAATTTAGAGAATTTAAAAGAGATTTTAAAGTTACAGATAAAAAGCATATTGTTGATGAGAAAGCAGACACCTTCTTTAATGGAATTTTAAGAGATAATGGACAGGTTGCTACCAGAAATTACATTGGAATTGTAAGTACTGTAAATTGCTCAGCTACTGTCACTAAAATGATAGTTGAGAGGATTAAATATTCTGACATTTTAAAAGATTACCCAAATATTGATGGCATAGTTCCAATTACTCACTCAACAGGATGTGGAATGAATACTGAAAGTGAAGGAATGCAAATTTTCCAAAGAACTATAGATGGGTTTAAAAATCATCCCAATTTTTCTCATGTTTTTGTTATAGGTTTAGGATGCGAATGTGCTCAAGTCAGTTTGTTTGATGAATCATTAAAAAAACATAACCGAATTCATTTTCTAACAATCCAAGATGAAGGTGGAACTAAAAAAATAGTCGAAAAAGTATTATCTCAAATTAAAAATTTGCTTTCAGAAGCTAATAATGTTCAAAGAACTTCACAACCAGTAAGTCATTTAACTTTAGCTCTTCAATGTGGTGGTTCAGACGGATATTCAGGAATAACAGCAAATCCTGCACTAGGTGTTGCAGCAGATCTCTTGGTTAAAAAAGGTGGAAGTTCAATTTTATCTGAAACTCCAGAGATTTATGGAGCTGAACATTTATTAATTAATAGAGCAAGCTCACAAGAGACTGCTGATAAACTTATTAAAAGAATTGAATGGTGGAAACATTATACTTCAATTAATAATAGTTCTATGGACAACAATCCTGCGCCAGGAAATAAAAAAGGTGGTCTAACAACCATATTAGAAAAATCCCTAGGTGCTGTTGCAAAAGGAGGAAACTCAATCCTTCAAGATGTATTGCATTATGCTGAACCTTTAAAAAATAAAGGTTTTAATTTTATGGATTCTCCTGGTTATGATCCTGTATCTGTAACAGGTCAAGTTGCATCAGGTGCTAATGTTATTTGTTTTACAACAGGACGTGGATCTTGCTTTGGCTGTAAGCCAGTTCCAAGTTTAAAACTTTCAACAAACTCAGCGATGTTTGAAAGAATGTCAGAAGATATGGATATTAATTGTGGTACAATTGCTGAAGGAAAAGAAAAAGTTGAAGAAGTTGGTCAAAAAATATTTGAATTAGTTGTAAATACTGCCTCAGGGAATAAATCAAAAAGTGAAATCAACGGCTACGGTGACGAGGAGTTTAATCCTTGGCAAGTTGGCGTTGTAATGTAATTTATTTTTCCTGTGCCTCAACAAACATCCTTAATTAACGTAATTTTATTAGCTGCTGGTGGTTTTTTTATGTTTGTTTGTATGGACTCTACAGCAAAATATCTTGGGACAGTAATGCCAGTTACTCAAGCAATTTGGGGCAGATTTTTTTTTCACTTGGTATCTTTAATTATATTTTTTTTAATTTTTAAGCCAAAAGTTAATTTGAAAAAAAATTTTAAAGTCCAAATAATTAGATCGATATTAATGGTAACTGCCACCTCGTTTATGTTTTATTCTTTGCAGAAATTTGACTTGGTGGATATTTATGTTGTTTTCTTTACAGCTCCTCTAATCGTTTCACTACTTTCAGCATACTTCCTAAAAGATATCTTAAGTACAAAAGGTATACTTTTAATGTTGTTGAGCTTTGGCTCAATTGTTTACTCACTAGGTCCAAGTATGAGAATATTTAGTTTAGATTTAATATTCCCTATTGTTCCTCCAATTTGCTGGGCTCTTTATCAATTTTTTACCAAAGTTGTATCGGGCGATAACGATCCATTTGCTGCTATATTTTATACTTCAATTTTAGGTGCAATAATTTTTAGTATTTTTATATTTTTTAATTGGGTGCCATTAGAGAAGAATATCTTTTGGCTTTATTTGGTAATTCTAGGTGTAGCAGGTTTTGTAAGTCATTCTTTAATTATATATGCAATACAACTTTCTAACTTGTCATTTGTAACTAATTTTCAATATTCTCAATTAGTTTGGTCTACAATTATTAATTTCTTAATTTTCGGCGTACCTTTTGATTATAATAAAATTGTTGGGGTGATAGGAATTATTGTTTTTGGTATTATGTTCATAAGAACAGAAGGTAAAAAAAGTTAAATAGTGAGGTTTGAATGAAAAATATAGGTTTTATTGGTGTTGGATATATGGGCTATGGAATAGCTAAAAATATTTTAAAACACAAAAATAAACTCTTTGTAATTGCTAATAAAAATAGAAAACCAATTGAGAAAATTGTTAGCGATGGAGCTGAGGAAGTAAAATCTTTTGAAGACTTTTCTAGTAAAAATTTAGATGCGATGTTTATGTGTGTTACCAACACTCCTATAGCAAAATTAATTTCTAAAAAAATATCTGATATTTTAGATAATAAAACTTTAATTATTGATATCACTACTCACAACAAAACTGGCTCAATGGAAACTGAGGAAATATTCAAAGCAAAAAATATTAATTATGTTGAATGTCCTGTAATGGGAGGGCCTGTTCAAGCAGAGGAAGGTATATTGGGAGGAATTGTTGGAGCGTCAGATGAAAATTTTAAAATTGCTGAACCATACTTTAATTATTTCTGTAAAGAATATTTTCATTTTGGACCTGTTGGAATGGGAGCAAAATCTAAGCTTTTAAATAATTTTTTATCCCTTGGAAATGCTGCATTAGTTAATCATTTGGCTAAAAGTGCTACAGAAATGGGTTTAGATTTAAAAAAAGTATTTGACGTTGCAAAACTTGGTTCTGGAAATTCTGCAGCACTCAATAGAGTTTTTGATAATCTTTTAAAAGGTGATTTTACTGGATTTAAATTTACGGCAAGTAATTCTGTAAAAGATTTAACTTATATTCAAGACTTGTTAAAAGATTTTCCTGAAGCTGAAAAAGTTGCTGAAGTAAATAAAAATTATTTTCAAAAAGCTGTTGATGACGGTTACGGTGAAAATTTTATTAGTGAATTAATAAATAAAAAATAATTTTGGAAGTAACTTAAGTTAGCGGGAATCTACTAAAGCACTAGGTTGTATTCAATAAATATATTTGCTCAAAATTAAAATAAATTAATTGAAATTCTATAATTTATAATTACCTTTTTAATAGAAGGAGGTTTATGTTAATACTTTCACCACCTGATACTTAGCTGAACAGCTCATATTTCAAAAATATAACGAAAAATAAATTCCTCTCGGAATTATAATGCCAAAGAGGCGATACAAGGGAGCTCTTTAGGTATACACTTAAAGAGCGAACCCTTTAAAAACTAATAAATAGATTTTAATATTTCTAGTGGAAGTGGAGCTTCTGGGTATTTTTTTTGACACAACTTTTCATAGTTTTCACAAAAACTCAAAATAGTTTTTTGAACTTCTTTTTTATTTTTATTTGAAAGATTAAGATCTTTAATTAATTCACTGCAATTTTTTTCTAATTCATTTATTTGATCTCCTGAAAAAAATTCTCCTGTTTCTATTTCCCAATAAGTGTCTTCAAGCTCATCATCAGTTAGATCATTTAATTTTTTCTGTAATAATTTAATAGTTTCGTCCTCTGTTGCCTTATCTCTCATGGGAGAATCCTTAAGTTTTCCAAGACATTTATCTCTTAATCCATCAATGAAATGAAAATAAGGTTTACCCTCTGAAAAATCTCTAAAATGATTTGTATTAAAATACTTATCTATAGCAGTTTCTGTTGAAACCTTTTCTTTGCCCTTAATTATGGCTATTTGAACGTACACTTCTTGGCTAATATATTCTTCAATATGATCTTTAACTTTTTGAGGTATCATTTTTTATCTTGGTAACTAATGTTCTTCTCTATACCTGCTATGACAAGCTTTGCAATTACTCCACATAAATTGTTTCAGAGTTCCTCTTATATCATCGGCATCTTCAATAACAGATGTGAGTTTTATCATATCCTCAGATGCTTTTGTCATTAATGCATTAAAAGCGTCCTTTTCTTCCCAAACAGTTGGTAAAGCTTCAGTATCAAATTCATCTTCAGTATTTTCAGGAAATAGATCTATTAAAACTTTATAATTTTCACTCATTTCAATCATTAGTTTTTTTGCTTTTTCAAAATCTTCTTTAGATGAAAAAGCTTGTACTCTTTTTGCGGTACTATAGTTTTTACTAAACAATGCTTGTCTACTTTTAATAATATCTTCAACTGTTAACTCAGCATTACTAGATGAGACGAAAAATACGCTTAAAATTGAGAATAAAATTATTTTAATATATTTTTTTATGTGATTAAATAAATTATGCATGTAACAAATACTTTAACAGAGTATGGAATTATCTCAAAGGTGTTACATTGGCTCAGCGCAATTATTCTATTCATACAAATACCTTTGGGTTTTTATCTAGTTGATTTAGATTTTGGTGATCAAAGAATAACTATTGAAGATATACACGTTACGTTAGGTTTAACTGTGTTTTATATAATAATAATTAGATTAATAAATAATATACTAAATCCAACTCCAAAATTAGATCCAAGTATTTTTAAAGGACAGAGGTTTTTGGCAAAAATGAACCATGTGCTTTTATATATTGCTATTTTATCAATAACAATTTCAGGAATATTAAAAAAATTATTTAATGGGGAAACATTAATAATATTATTTAGAGAAATTCAAATTAATGAAAATTTTGATTTAGCAGATCAGTTTTATGAAATTCATATTCTTTCGAATTATACCCTTATCGGTTTAATAGTACTTCATATTTCTGCTGTTATTATTCACAAACTATTTTTTGGGGACAATTTATTAAAAAAAATTCTTTAATGTTAGTGGCAAGCAATTCCAAATTTTTTTAATCTCCAATAATTATAAGGCCAAGGAGTTAAAAAGCCTACTATCAGCATTATTGGGACCACCCACCAAGTTAATATTGCGCCACCAGTTAAAACGTAGTCAGTCAAGTTCATCATAATTTCCATGCTTATCATTGAAATTAAACTCATACCACAAGCTGTTTTGAATGCGTTAACAAAATTAAAATTTTGTGTCATTAAAATTATTGTTTCTAATATAATACTCGTGATCAATCCGTTGATGATTGCTAAAATCATTATTCCTAAAACTGGAAAAGGAATTTGAGTTAATTGAAAAAATAATATTGTGCCAAAATCACCAATTGCACAACCAAGTACACACCAAGCTGTATTTTTTGCGCTTCTTTTCCAGGTATGTCTACAAGACCAATGAAATGTAGAGGTATTCATTATAATTTGATATTAATGATATATGATTTTTAGACAAGTTTTCGATAATAAATCATCAACTTATACTTATTTAATTGCATCGGCAAAAGGTCGCGAGGCAGTCATAATTGATCCAGTAATTGAGAATGTTGAAAGCTACATTAAGTTACTAAACAAATTAGATTTAAAACTAGTTAAGGTAATAGACACCCATATTCATGCTGACCATGTAACTGGTGCAAGTAAACTTAAACTAGCAACAAATTGCTCTACACTTATGGGAGAACACACCCCTGCTGATACTGTAGAAATTAAAGTAAAAGATGATGAAATAATAAAAATTGATCAAATAGAAATCAAAGCGATGTATACACCTGGACATACTTCTGACAGTTATAGTTTCTTAATGGAGAACTATTTATTTTCAGGAGATACTCTTTTAATTAATGGCACTGGCAGAACAGATTTTCAAAACGGAAGTTCAAAAGATGCTTATAATTCAATCTTTAACAGGTTGTTAAAATTACCTGAGGATACCATATTGTATCCTGGTCATGATTATAACGGCAAAGAATCTAGTACAATTGGTAATGAAAAAAAATTTAATCCAAGATTGCAGGTTAAAAATGTTGATGAATATGTTGAGCTTATGTCAAATCTTAATTTAGCAAAACCGAAATTAATAGATATCAATGTAAACAGAAATATAAAACTAGGTGCTAATTAAATACTACAAATATTAAAAACCAATAAGAAACTAATCCAGCTGAAATTGTTGCAATAATATTTTTTGAAAAATAACCTACAATTACAGCAACTAATGCTCCAAAAATTTTGGGATCATTCATTTCTATAAAAGTTCCAAAATCATTTATAAATATTCCTGGAAATATTATTGCTGGGAATACTGCAGAAGGAACATATTCCAACACTGCTTTAATTTTATCTCCCAACATATCTCTACTTATTAAAGCGATCATGGTCATTCTAGTAAAGTAAGTTAATATTCCAGCAAAAATTATTGCGGTAAGAGTCATTTTTTTAACCTCAATAATAGTGCGGCTACAAATAAAGCAATTATTGGTGAAATAATTATGTAAGATTTAAATGGAGCATCAAAAAATAACAGTGAACTTAAACCACAAGTAATCATCACAATTACATGATCTAATTTTTTTAAATCCTGAACAACAATTGCTATAAACGTTAGAGGAATTGCAAATTTTAATCCGAGTTCCTCTGGAACAAATGATCCTAAAACAATACCTGATAAGGTTGCAATTTGCCAACAAACCCACATTGTGCAGCCTGTGCCAATTAAATGATAATGTAAAAATTCCTCACTTCTATTTTTTTTAAAAAATTTATTAGACTCAGCAAAGCCTTGATCTACAACTACATAGGAAATTAATAATTTTTTAATAAAAGATAATTTTTCTAAATATTCTGATAAAACAGCTCCATATAATAAATGTCTGGAATTTATAATTCCAACAGAGGCAACGGCAACTAAACTAGATGCACCTCCTGATAATAACTGCAGAAAAACTATTTGTGAAGCTCCACCAAAAATTATAAATGACATTGCATAAACTAAATATGGATGAAATCCAAGTTCAACTCCGATTGCTCCACAAATTATTCCAAATGGAATTACTGAAAGCATATGCGGAGAGATATCTAACATCCCTCGAGTGAACAATTGTTTTTTAGTAAGCATTTGCTTGTTTTATTAAAAACAAACTATGTGATCAATATTAATCGGTCTTTTAATTCCAAACTTTTCGTCAGCTTCATGTTGATGTTCGTGGTGGGAATGAACAAAAACTGGAATTAATAAATCGCTATTGGTTTTTAAAGTATAGATAAAGTTTGTTCCTCTAAATTTTCGATCTACTACTTCTAGCTTTAGATTACTTTTATCGTCATGCTCAAGGTCTTCTGGTTGTAATAATAATTGTACATTTGAACCTTTTGGGTAATGCTTAATAAAATTACCTTTAATGGTTCCAAGATCGTCATTTTCTAATGAGTTTTCTCCTGTTACTTTTGCTGGAATTAAAATTCCACGATTTAAAAAATTTACTACTTCGACTGAGTTTGGAAAATGGTAAACGTTATAAGGATCATCAAACTGTTTAATTTGACCATCTAATATAATTGCACATTTAGTTCCGAGATAGAAAGCTTCGTAAGAATCATGAGTAACTATTATTGTTGTAATTTTTAATTTACTTAATATTTTTTTTAATCTTACTTGAATTTCTTCTTTAAAACTTTGATCTACATTAGATAGCGGCTCATCTAAAAGTAAAAGGTCAGGCTGTGTTAATAGCGATCTTGCAAGTGAAGCTCTTTGCGCCTCTCCTGCGCTAATTTCATGAGGAAATTTTGGTAATATTTTTTCTATATCAAGAAAATCTATTATCTCCTTAAAACTAAGCTTTTTTTTTCTTTTTCCTTTATTTCTCTCGGCTCCTAATAAAATATTTTTTTCAACTGTGTAATGAGGGAATAAACTGTTATCCTGAAAAGCTAAAGATATGTTTCTATCTTCAGGTTCTACATTATTATCTTTGGACGATAATAATTTTCCATTTAATTTAATTAAACCTTTATCAATTTTTTCTAAACCAGCTATAGTTCTAAGTATTGTAGTTTTTCCAATTCCTGAAGGACCAAGAATACATAAAGTATCCCCCTCTTTTTCAATAGCAAAAGATGCGTTCTTTACTTTAATCTTTCCACCTATAGTGAAATCAACATTTTTAATCTCTAAATAACTATCACTCATTTTCCCTCAGTATATATTTAGATGTAAGCATTATAAATAGAGTTGCAATCAAAATTAAAAATAATGAAGGAACAGCTGCGGCTTCTAATAAGTCTTCTGAGGCAGATATATAAGCTGTAGTTGCAAATGTTTCAAAATTAAAAGGTCTTAAAATCAAAGTGATTGGCAATTCTCTTATTATTTCTAAAGAAATTAGTATTCCAACAAATAAAAGAGAATTTCTTAAGAAAGGTAAATGAATATTCATAAAAGTTTTCTTTTTAGAGTAACCAAGCAAATATGAACTTTCATCAACAGAAATATTTATTTTTTCATAACCAGATTTTATTCCATTAAAAGCTAAAGAGTAGAATCTTACAAAATAAACTAGGACAAGTCCAAGAATAGAGCCAATAAACATTTTTTTAATAGATAAAAAACCAAGTGCTTTTACAACATTGTCATCAAACCAAGCAATAAAAGTTATAAATGCCACTGCTAAAATTACTCCTGGGATTGCATAACCAGAAATAGATAAAGTAGACAAAGCGTTTAAAGTTCTATTTTTAGAAACTCTATTTCCATAATTAGAAATTAAAGAAAAAATTATTAAAACTAAGCTTGATAACAACACCAAGTATAGGGTGTTTAATGTTAAAGTTATTACTGGAATATCAAAAAGATTTTCAGGAAATTTTAAAGTCCAATAAAGCATTTGACTTAGTGGAAATAAAAAACTTAGGAAAAAAACTAAGAAACAAATTGAGAATGCAAAAAATGCTTTAGTTCCTGATAGTTGAATTTTTTCTTTTTGTTTAAATCCACCTTTAGTATTGGCATGATACCTTGCCTTCTTCCTAGATAAATTTTCTAAAATAAATATTGCAAAAATGAATAAAAGAAGAAAAAAAGATATCCTGTTTGAGAAAGCTAAATCATCAAATGTAATCCAAGAATTGTAAATACCCGTTGTTAAAGTATTTATAGAAAAGAAATCAACTGCCCCAAATTCGGCTAAAGTTTCCATCGCAACTAGAGAAAGGCCTGCAACAATTGCTGGTCTAGCGGCAGGTAAAATTAAAGAATAAAAGGATTTTGCTTTTGAAAATCCTAAATTTCTTCCTAAATCAATTAAATTTTGAGATTGATACTGGAATGATGCTCTTGAGAGAATATAAACATAAGCAAATAGTGAAAAAGATAGCGAAAGTACAGCCCCTATCAGACCATCAAACTTTGGAATGCTTTGATTATAATTTGCCTCTCCAAACAAATTTTTCAATATCGAATATAAAGTTCCATAATTTTCAAAGAAAGCTGTCAATGAATATGCATAAATATAAGGAGGTACAGCAAAAGATAATATAAGAGCCCATTTAAAAAAATTACTTAAAGGGAATTTGTAAAAAGAAACTAAATAAGCAGTACTAGTTCCAATTAAAAAAGTTAAAATCAAAACACTAATTAGCAAAACTAGTGAATTAAAAATGTATTCAAACAAAAAAGTATCTTTTAGAATTTGATAATAATTTGATGTTTCCTCAAAAAAACTAGTAAATACAGTTACAATTGGTATAGCAACAAAAATTGATACCAATAAAGAACTTAAAAACCAAAAATTTATTTTTTTTAAATACATTTTACCCTTTTGTTCAAGTGAGCATAATCAATAGTAGGGTAAATAACTATTGAGTTATGCTCACTTTTTGAAAATTAACTTTTTAAATCAAAAACATTAATGACACGATCAATATCATCATTTCCAATCTCAGATAATTTTCTATTATTTATTTTTTTTTTAATTTTTTCACATTGTGACAAGCATGGCTCACAAGTTATCTGACCCTCTGGAGAACCACTTTTGCCTGGAGAAATGTCTAAATTAAAATTAAATAAATTCTTTCTCACTTGTTTCTTACTTCCATCCAGCAGCTGTCATTACCTCTAATGCAGCAGCTTGATTTTTTCCATAGCTTGAAACTTTAGTTGTTAAATCTTGTTTAAAATCTAATCCTAAATTATTCACTACTAATGGATTTGGAGATACCCCAGCTATCATTGGAAACTCAAAAGTATTATTTGTAAAATGTTCCTGAGCCTCTGGTGATAATAAAAAGTCAACAAGAGCAATAGCATTTGCTTTATTAGGAGCACCTTTTACTAAAGCTGCACAACTAATATTCATGTGTGTTCCTCTATCATTTTGATTAGGAAAAAATGCCTTAACTTTTTTAGCAGCCGCTTGTTGTTCTGCTCCTTTATTACCAGATAGCATTAGTGCCAAGTAATAAGTATTTGCTACAGCAATATCAGCTTCTCCGGCTGCAACTGCCATAATTTGAGCTCTGTCGTTTCCTTTTGGTGTTCTTACCATGTTAGAAACAACTCCTTTAGACCATTCAGCGGCAGCTTTCTTTCCATTATTCTCGATCAATGAAGCTACAAGAGATTTGTTATAAATGTTGCTTGATTTTCTAATTACTAATCTGCCTTTCCATTTTGGATCAGCTAGACCTTCATATGTAAGACCTGATAATTCAGCACCACTAACTCTTTCTGGTGAATAGTAAATTATTCTTGCTCTTTTAGCTACTCCTACCCAGTGTGTAGTTCTAAAATTTTTTGGAACAGAAGATTTAATTGTCGGAGACACCAAACCACTTTGAGTCATTCCTTTAGCCTTGAAAGCTCCACATCTCCCAGCATCAGCAGTGATATAAAGATCAGCAGAAGAATCCTTCCCTTCTTCGATCATTCTTTTTTCTAATGCACTAGCCTTTCCATTAATCAGGTTTACTTTAATTCCGGTTTTGTTGGTAAATTTGCTATAAAGCTCATTATCTGCTTTGTAATGTCTTGCATTGAAGATGTTTACTTCATTTCCAAAAGCAAATGACGAGGCTATTAAAGAAACAAATAAACTTATTATTGTCACTTTTTTCATTTTATCCTTTTCTTTACCCTAATTGATTTGCGAATGAGAATTATTCTCAATGCGAATGATTATCAATCGCATATTTTGTCGCAGAATACAAGGATTATTTAATATTATTTATAAAGGGTATTTTATTTCCAGTCGCCTATTTTACTGAATAAGAAATTTCTAAAAGCTTGGACTCTAGCTGTGTTTTTTAAGGATTGTGGGTACACAAAGTGAGCTTCTGTTATTGGTCCTTCTACTTTTGGAAGAACTTTAATTATATTACTAGTATTTGAAACTAAATATTCTGGCAATGCTGCCAATCCCACTCCAGACTCAACACCATATAATAAACCACTAACACTATTAACCTTCATAATAGATTTTCTTTTTTTTCCATCATGCATTCCTATTTTTAAGGCCCAATCAGGATTATAAACTGGCGAAGGAGCACCTTTTCCGAAAGAAATAAATTTATGTTTGTTTAAATCATTAACTGTTTTTGGCATCCCATTTTTTTCTAAGTATTTATTTGATCCATAAATATAATACTTAATATCAACCAATTTTTTCTGAATATAGTTAAGCTGTTTTGGTCTTCTCATAAAAATTCCGATATCAGCTTGACGAGTACTTAGATCTAATTCTTTATCATCAAAAACGAGTTCAATCTCAATTTCTGGATTAAGTGTCATAAATTCTTGAATTCTTGGTGTTAACCAATGTGTTCCAAAACTTCTTACAGTTGTAATTGTTAATTTTCCTGTTGGTTTGCTCTTTTGATCACCTAATGATGTTTCAACTTCTTTAAGTTTACTAATTACTTCATGGGCTGTTTTAAAAACATATTCACCATTTTCTGTAAGAGTTAATCCTCGTGCATGCCTTTCAAAGAGTTGTACTTTTAAATCTTGCTCTAAAGATTGTATCTGTCTACTAATAGCCGATTGGCTTAGGTTTAAATTTACAGTAGCATTTGTGAAGCTTCCAGCTTCCGCTACTGCATGAAAAATTTTTAATTTATCCCAATCCATTATTTACTTAAATCAACTAATACTCTTCCAGCAATTTCACCTTTTAAAATTTTTGGATAAGTTTCAAGTAATTCCTCCAAACTTACAGTTAAAACTGATTTTTCAATTAAATCAAAATCAATTAATTTAGATGCTTCACCCCACATAAATTCTCTTCTTTTTATACTGCAATTTGCAGAGTCCATTCCCCAAACCTTAATTCCTCTTAACATAAATGGAAGTAAATTAGTGTTAAGCTCATTGCTATTTGCATTACCACATACAGCTATAATTCCATTTGGCTTTGTTTGAGCAATTGCATTTGCTAAAATTTTTCCACCAACAGTATCAACTACCCCATCCCATAAGCCCTTATCTATTGGTCTTGGATCTTTATCAAATTCAGCCCTATTTATAATGTTTTTAGCGCCTAATGATTTTAAATAATCTGACTTTGAATCTTTTCCTGTAACTGCAGTAACGTTGTAACCTAATTTAGTTAAAGCCATAACTGCTAAACTACCAACTCCACCTGTTGCACCAGTTACCAAAACATCATTAACTTTTTCTCCTAACAAAATACTTTCTCTTGCTTGAATAGCAAATGCACTCATTAAAGAAGTTAAACCTGCTGTTCCTAAAATCATTGCTTGTTTGCTGGTTAAACTATTTGGTTTTTTAACTAAAAAATCTCCACTTACTTTTGCAATTTGTGAAAACCCTCCAAAAAAAACTTCTCCCACTCTAAAACCAGTAAGGATTACTTCATCACCCTCTTTAAATTTTGAATTATCGCTTTCAATAACAGTTCCAGAAAAATCTATTCCTGGTATATGAGGATATTCTTTAACTAATCTTCCCCCATTCTTTAGAATCATTCCATCTTTAAAATTTAGGTCTGAATAATCTACTTTTACAGTTACATCTCCGTGTTTTAAGAAACTTCTATCTAGAGATTTTATTTCACGAGTGAAGTTTTCCCCCTCTTGATTAAGGAGTATTGCTTTAAATTCGTTTGACACTTTAGTTTACTTACTTGTAAATCTTAAATATCTATTCTGAATAGAAAGGTCATCTTTAAACTGACCTAAAAAATAATTTGTAACTGTAGATGCTTTTTCTTTTTTAATTCCTCTTGTGGTCATACACTGATGAGCAGCATCAATTGTTACAGCCACACCTTTTGCGTCAAGTGCTGTCATTATAGATTTAGCAATTTGCATTGTTAACCTTTCTTGTGTCTGTAATCTTTTTGAAAACACATCTACTACTCTAGCAAGCTTACTCAATCCAACTACTCTTTCATTTGGAATGTATGCAACATGAGCCCATCCAATAATTGGTACCATATGATGTTCACAATGACTTTGCACAGAAATATTCTTTTGAATTACCATATCATTGTATCCCTCAACATCACCAAATGTTTTCTCGAGAACTTTATTGGCATCTTCGTTATAGCCACTGAAAAATTCCTTGTATGCTTTAATAACTCTTTTCGGAGTTTCAACTAAACCCTCTCTATTTGGATCTTCGCCCATCCAAGTCAAGATTTTAATGAATGCTTCTTCAGCTTCTTTATCTGAAATCTTTTTTTTATCTAAATTATTGTTGTCTGTGTCTTTTACTAATTTCATAGAGCGACTTTATACAGTAAATATCTCAATTTAAAAATATTTATTATATCTGGATATGTGCTACATAATCACATTCTATGTTCAAAAAAAGAGAAAATATCTACGATATTGAAGAAGGAAATCTTCTTTCTCCAAAATTTGATAATGATGGCTTAATACCTGTCATTACAATGTGTTCAAAAACCAAAGACATTTTAATGCACGGCTATATGAATGTTGAAGCATTAAAAAAAACAATTGAAACCAAAGAAGCTCACTACTTTAGTAGATCTAGAAAGGCAATCTGGCACAAAGGTAAAACAAGTGGCTTTACTCAAAAAGTTACAGAGATCAGAATTGATGATGATCAAGACTCAATTTGGTTAACAGTTGATATAGGTGACGGTGCTAGTTGCCATGTTGGATACAGATCATGCTTTTATAGATCTATTCCTATGGGACCAATTGATAATGGACGTAAAGTAGAAATGGAATTTCTTGAAAAAGAAAAAAAATTTGATCCTGAAGAAGTTTATAAAGGACAACCAAATCCTACTAAAATTTAATGAGTGAAAAACAAAAAAATGTTCTAGGCGAAGATCTAGAAGAATGCTCCAATGATCCATTAACAGGTTGGTTTCGCGATGGTTGTTGTAACACTGACGAGAATGATCATGGACTTCATACAGTTTGTGCTAAAGTTACTACTGAATGCTTAGAGTGGATGAAAGAAGCAGGTAACGATTTAATTACTCCACATCCTGAATTTGGTTTTCCAGGTTTAAAAGATGGAGATGGATGGTGTTTATGTGCTAGTTGGTATGCAAGAGCAGTTGAAGCCGGTAAAGGATGTCCAATATTTTTGAAAAGAACCCACGAAAACACTCTTAAATATGTACCTATTGAAACTTTAAAAAAGTTTGCAATAGATTTGTCCTAATTTACATATTTCCATATCTTGGTCCGCCACCACCTTCTGGTGTCACCCAAGTTATGTTTTGTGAAGGCTCTTTAATATCGCAAGTTTTACAATGAATACAATTTTGCGAATTAATTACAAACTTATTAACATCATTTTCTTTCTGCACTTCGTATACTCCAGCAGGACAATATCTTTGTGCTGGTTCATCAAATTTTTCTAAAGTGTATTTGATTGGTAAATCAGGATCTTTAAGTTTTAAATGAACTGGTTGATTGTCTGCATGATTGGTTCCTGTTAGATAAACTGAACTTGTTTTATCAAAAGTTATTACATTATCGTACTTTGGATAATCAATTTTGGGCATTTGACTTGCAGGTTTTAATGTTTCATGATCTGCATGTTTGTGTTTAAGAGTGAACGGAAGCTTTCCTCTAAACAAAATTTGATCAATACCTGTAAAGATAATTCCCAAAATTAATCCCCAACTAAAACTAGGTTTTACATTTCGGGCCTCAAATAATTCTTTATATAACCAACTTTTTTTAAATTTATCTTCATAATTAGACAAATCTTTATTTTCTTTTAAGTGTTCATTAATAGTTTCAGCTGCAATCATTCCACTTTTCATTGCAGTATGAGAGCCTTTAATTTTAGGCATATTTAATGTACCAGCATCACATCCTACTAGTAAGGCACCTGGCATAAACATTTTAGGTAAACTTTGAAATCCTCCCTCGATTAATGCTCTTGCGCCATATGAAATTCTTTTTCCTCCCTCTATTATTTTTTTAATTGCTGGATGAGTTTTAAATCTTTGAAACTCATCATATGGAGATAAATGCGGATTTTTGTAATCCAATCCTATTACATAGCCTAAAAACACTTGTTTATTTTCAGCGTGATACATAAAGCTTCCACCGTAAGTATTGTTATCAAGTGGCCATCCAGCTGTATGCATTACTAGTCCTTCTTCATGATTTTTTTCTTCTATTTCCCAAATTTCCTTAAAACCAATTCCATATTGCTGGGGATCTTTTCCTTTACTCAGTTCAAATTTTTGAATCAATTGTTTTCCTAGATGACCTCTGCAACCTTCAGCAAAAACTGTTACTTTTCCTAAAAGCTCAATGCCTGGTTCAAAGCTATCTTTTTTGTTGCCCTCTTTATCTATACCCATATCTTGGGTAGCTACTCCTTTAACAGACCCGTCATCGTTATATAAAATTTCACTTGCTGGGAAACCTGGAAAAATTTCTACACCCAAAGCTTCTGCTTGTTCAGCTAACCATCTACATAAGTTAGCTAAACTAATAATATAATTTTTATGATTTTGTTGAACTGCTGGCAAAAGCCAAGTTGGCCAACTTAAAGACTTTGTTTTTCCTAAAAATAAAAATTTTTCTTTTGTTACTTTTGTTTTAATTGGCGAGTTAAGCTCTCTCCAATTAGGTAATAACTCATCTAGAGCTCTTGTTTCAAAAACATTCCCACTTAAAATATGAGCTCCTATCTCTGAAGCTTTTTCAAGTAAGCAAACATTTAAATTTGAATCTAATTGTTTTAATTTAATTGCAGTTGCTAATCCTGATGGACCACCACCAATAATTACAACATCATATTCCATAGATTCTCTAGACATAATCTAGTTTTTAACTGTAAGGATTATTTTTGTATAGTGTTTAATTTGTTCAACTCTTCCATGAACTGAGGTAAGGCTTCAAAGAGATCTGCCTCAAGACCATAATCAGCAACGCTAAAAATAGGCGCTTCACCATCTTTATTAATTGCAACTATAACTTTACTTTCTTTCATGCCTGCTAAATGCTGAATTGCTCCTGATATTCCAACAGCTATGTATAAATCTGGTACAACAACTTTTCCAGTTTGCCCAACTTGATGATCGTTGCTTATATAACCTGCATCAACTGCAGCTCTTGATGCTCCAATAGCTGCTCCAAGCTTATCAGCAATTTCGGTAATTAATTTAAAGTTATCTCCACTTTGCATTCCTCTTCCACCTGACACAACAATTCTAGCTGTACCAAGTTCAGGTCTATCAGATTTAATTTCTTCTCTTTTTACAAATTTTGTATTTGAAAACTCTTCACCAGCATCAATTTTCTCAATTGGTGCAGATCCTCCTGAGCTTTCGCAAGGGTCAAATGAAGTTGGTCTAATAGTTACACATTTTTTTGCATCATTACTTTTAACTGTTGCAAAAGCATTTCCAGCATAAATTGGTCTAACAAATGTGTCAGATGATATTACTTTGATAATGTCACTAATTTGTGAAGTATCAAGATGAGCTGCAATCCTTGGCATTAAATTTTTACCAAATGTATTTGCTGAACAAATAATATGAGAATAATTTTCTGCTAACTTAACCACAACTGGAGCAAAATTTTCTGCTGTGAAGTTTTCATAGTGAGCTCCTTCTACACTCAATACCTTTTTAACTACTGGAAGTTCAGATAATTGTTTTGCAGCATCTGCAGAGTTTTGACCAATAATCACAGCATGAACATCTGAATCAATTTGAGATGCTGCTGTAGCAGCATTAAGAGTAAATGGTCTTAACTCTTTATTATTATGCTCTGCTATAAGTAAAACTGCCATTAAATTACTTTCGCCTCATTTTTTAATTTTTGAACTAATTCTGCAACATTTGCTACTTTTATGCCTGCTTTTCTTTTTGGAGGTTCCTCTACTTTTAATTGCTCTAATCTTGGTGATACATCTACGCCTAAATCAGAAGCTGCAATTTCCTCTATAGGTTTTTTCTTAGCCTTCATTATATTTGGTAGTGATGCATATCTTGGTTCATTTAGCCTAAGATCACAAGTTACAATAGCTGGAACATTTATTTCAATTGTTTCAAGACCTTCATCTATTTCTCTAGTTACTTCTAATTTATTATCTTTCACATCAATCTTTGAGGCAAATGTTGCTTGTGGCCAATTTAATAAAGCACTCAACATTTGGCCTGTTTGATTACAATCGTCATCAATTGCTTGTTTACCCATAAATACTAAATCTGGTTTTTCTTTATCTACTATTTTTTGTAAAATTTTTGAAACAGCGAGTGGTTCTAAAATTCCATCGACTTTCACATGAATACCTCTGTCCGCACCAACCGCTAAAGCTTTCCTAACTGTTTCTTGAGCTTTTTCTTCACCGACAGTTACTGCAACTACTTCTGAAGCTTTGCCTGCCTCTTTAATCTTTACAGCCTCTTCTATTGCATTATCATCAGGAGGATTGGTTGACATTTTAACGTTGTCAGTAACTACACCCGTTCCATCTTCTTTAACTCTTATTTGAACGTTGTAATCAATAACCCTTTTTACAGCTACTAAAATTTTCATTAAGCTCTCAATAAATTATTTTCTGAATCGTATGGACTTTCATCTAGGACAGTAGCGTCGTACATTTCACCTAATATATCAACTTGTAAATTGTCGCCTACGTTTGAACAATCTGGTTTAACCATTGCAAGAGCTATTGATTTATCTAATCTAAATCCAAATTCACCCCCAGTTGCTCTTCCAACAACTTTTCCATCTTTAAAAATTGGGTTATTTCCTAGCACGTCTGCGTCTTTAGTATTATGGACCTCTAAAGTAACTAATTTATTATCAAAACCTTTTTCTCTCCATTTATTAAGTGCCTCTAAACCAATAAAGTTTCCTTTATTTGGATGAACAAATCTATCAAGACCAGACTCGTATGGTGAATATTCAATTGATAATTCTGTGCCAACTAGTTTATAAGATTTTTCAACTCTTAAACTATTCATTGCTCTAATTCCAAAGGGTTTAATTCCTAAATCTTTTCCTGCTTCCATTAATTTATCAAAAATATGGTTTTGATATTCAATTGGATGATGTAGTTCCCAACCAAGCTCACCTACAAAGTTTACTCTCATTGCATTTACTGGAGCGTAACCAACATTAACATTTTTTGCAGT
>CABYSJ010000014.1 GCA_902521615.1 uncultured Pelagibacteraceae bacterium
AAGGATTTATTTAAACTATGACAAAAATTAATAAAAAAAGAGTTGAAGAATTCATAAGAGTTGACCACGCAGGTGAACGTGGGGCTGTTAAGATTTACGAAGGGCAATTGCTAGCTTTAAATACTTTTGTAAAAGATGAAAATCTTAAAAAAACTATTGAAAAAATGAAAGTTCATGAAAAAGAACACTGTGAATTTTTTGAAAATGAAATTAAAAAAAGAAATATACAACCAACTAAATTTTTACCTTTGTGGGATTTATTAGGTGTTGGACTAGGATTTGGATCAACTTTACTTGGAAAAAAAGCTGCAATGTTATGTACTGCCTCTGTTGAAGAAGTTATAGATGAACATTACTTAAATCAAATTAATCAGCTAGATAAGAGTGAGAAAGGTTTAAAAAAAAAGATTTCAAAATTTAGACAAGATGAAATAGACCATAAGGATATTGCATATGATGAAGGTGCAACAAAAAAAGGGCCCTATTTATTGCTAGATAAAATTATTAAAACTGGCTCTAGAATTGCAATAAATATCTCTGAGAAAATTTAAGCCTCTAACTCTACATCCCAATATAGATAATCCATCCAGCTTTTATGTAAGAAATTTGGTGGAAAATGTTTACCATTTTTATGCAGATCCTCTGTAGAAGGTCGATAAGGGTGCTGATATAATTTCATACCTGAATGTTTTAATAATTTTCCTCCCTTTTTTACATTGCATGCAGAACAAGCTGTTACGACATTATCCCAATTAGTTTCGCCCCCTTTTGATCTAGGCAATAAATGATCAAAAGTTAACTCCTCATTGCTTCCACAATATTGACAGGAAAATTTATCTCTTAGAAACACATTAAATCTAGTAAAACTTGGCTTGCTTTGAGGAACAATATAGTCTTTTAATGCGATGACACTTGGCAATTTCATGTTAAAAGATGGACTTCTTATAGTTCTATCATAATTGCTGACAATAATTACTCGATCAAGAAAAACTGATTTAACTGTATCCTGCCATGACCATAAAGATAAAGGGTAATAACTTAAAGGTCTGTAGTCAGCATTAAGTACTAATGCTGGACACTTTTCTAATGAAACATTTTGTTCAATAAAGTTATTCATTGATTTAATTTTAACTTAGTTAAACAAATTTATCAATAATAAGAGATGTTAAATTTTTTTTAAGATAAAATTTAAAGCTGTACTTGATGCTTCAATAGGAATATGATGATCACAATTTTTTATTAATAATGTATTAACTTTAACATTATTTCTAATTAAAAAATCCTTTGCTTCTAGTAAATGTGTTGATGAGACAATTTGATCTGCATCACCGTGTATTAGTAACGTTTCAGTATTATTTTTGATTCTGCTTTTCAAATCTTTTTGATTAATTATTTTTCCAGAAAAACCAACTATACATAAAAATTTTTCTTCAGATGTAAGACCAACATTTAAAGACATCATGCAGCCCTGACTGAATCCTGATAAACAGATTTGATTATTTGATAACTTAAACTCTTGTTTTATTTCATTAATAAATTTTTTTAAAACTTCTTCAGCTTTAATTGATTGCTCTAATATGTAATCGGAGTCCTCTTTAGTTAAATCAAACCATTGGTAACCTGAAGGATTTATAGCACATGGTTCGTGACCATTAGGACAAATAAAGATTGTATTAGGCATATGTCTTTTCCAGTTTAAAGACAACATGCTAATATCCTTTCCATCACCTCCATAACCATGAAGCAAAATAATTGCATTTTTAATTTCAACACCATTTTCTGGTTTAATAATTATGGAATCTAGGCAAAATGTCATAGTAGATAAATTATGTTTTTTATGTCAAAACACAATCTAAAATAAAAAAATGATTTCAGGAATATTAGTAAAAGTTTTATCAATAGCTCTTTTGATAGCCGTAGGGATAGTTTTAATCTTAGGTATAGGGACTCTTTTTAAGGGAGGAGAGACAAGTAAAAAATATTCAAATAAATTAATGCAGTTAAGAGTTATTTTACAGTTTATTGCTATTATTGCTTTAGTTGGCTTCGCTTATTTTTTTAAAAATTAGTTATATTTTTTTATCCAACTAACAAAATTTTTATCCTCAAAATCAATTGAACCTATTATTCTAGCAAATTCTTGACCCTCTTTATTTATCAGAATTGATGTGGGAACACCTCTTAAAGAAAATATTTTTGCTAATGTAGTAGGTGGATCAAAATAAGGTTCGAAATTTTTGATATTAAAATCTTTAAAAAATTTATTAACTTTGTCTGAATTTTCTTTACCAATATTGATTGCAAAAATTTTAATTTTATCCAATTCTGGATTAGCTTGAAGTTTATCTAACGATGGCATTTCTTCTTTACAAGGTTCACACCAAGTTGCCCAAAAGTTTAATACCAATAAGTTGCCTCTATATTCATTGATATTAATTTTTTGATCTTTTTTGTCTAAAAAAATAACATTATCATATGTTTTTGGTGCTTTATGGATAACAATATTTTTAATTCCAGGTAGTTCTTCAGCTACAACATTTGTTATCAAAAAAATAAATATTATTAAAAATCTCATGTTAAATAGGTATAATTAAATATCATGGCAAAAAATAAAAACAACCAAGCAATCTGGAGTACAAGGATAAAGAAAAAAGCATCAAGTTTGTTTCAAAAAGTCGGTAATTCAATAGATATTGATAAAAGATTCTACAAAGAAGACATACAGGGATCAATTGCTCATGTTGAAATGCTTTTTAAACAAAAAATAATTTCATTTAAAATAAAAAATAAAATTATTTATGGACTAACAAAAATTGATAAAGAAATCGCAAAAAATAAATTTGAGTTCAATAAAAAATATGAAGATATTCATATGAATATTGAAAAAAGACTTTTTCAAATTATAGGTGAAGAAGCTGGCTACGTTCACACTGCAAGATCAAGAAATGATCAAGTAATTACTGATTTTAAAATTTGGATGAAAAATTCAACTAACGAAATAAATAATAAAATTAATAAAGTTATTAAAAGTACAATTAAGTTAGCTGAAAAAAACGTTGAGACTATCATGCCTGGATTTACACATCTTAAAAATGCTCAAGCTATTTCTTTTGCACATTATTTAATGTCTTATGTAGAAATGTTTAATAGAGACAAAAAAAGATTTTCTAATAATTTAGACAGTTTAAATGAAAATCCCTTAGGTGTTGCTGCTTTAGCAGGAACATCATTTAATATAGATAGAAATTATACAACCAAAAAACTTGGTTTTAAAATACCTACAAATAATTCTATTGATACAGTTTCAGATAGAGATTTTGTTTTAGATTTTTTATATGCTTCATCTGTGTGTGCTATGCATATTTCTAGAATTGCTGAAGAGCTAATTATTTGGAATTCTGATGGTTTTAACTTGATCAATTTATCTGATAAAGTTGTTACCGGATCTTCTATAATGCCTCAAAAGAAAAATCCTGATCTTTTAGAATATTTGCGTGGAAAATCAGGAAACGCTTATGGAAATTTATTTTCAATGCTTACAATCTTAAAAGGTTTACCATTGTCTTATTTTAAAGATCTACAAGATGATAAAGAGATAGTTTTCAAATCTAACGACAATCTAAATAATTGTTTAAAAATTTTTGATGAAATACTAAAAAATTGTAATCCAAATAAGAGTAAAATGTTAGAACTTGCTAATTCTGGATATACTACAGCAACTGATTTGGCTGACTATCTTGTAAAAAATCACTCAATGTCTTTTAGAAAAGCATATCAAAAAACTGCTGCTGTAGTTAATTTTGCTGAAAAAAGAAAAAAAAAATTAAATGAGTTGACTTTAGAAGAATTAAGAAAAATTGAACCTAAACTTAAAGATGACGTATTAAAAGTATTTAATTTAAAAAATTCAATTAATTCGAAAAAATCTTATGGTGGAACTTCTTTTGATAATATTAAAAAAATGATAATGAAATATAAAAAAGATAAATGATTAAAAAATTTACTATAATTATATTGTTATTTTGTGCATTTATTTCTTGCGGAAAGAAAGGTGATCCTAAATACGTAGATCCAGATAAAAAAGCAGAAATAAAAGAAGTTTCAGTTATTTTAGCTTAATGAAATATATAAATAGAAGATTAACAATAGAAAAAATTAGTCTCCAAAAAATTGCAAATAAATTTGGAACTCCATTTTATTCTTACTCCTATTCTAAATTGAAAGAAAATATTAATAATTTTAAAAAAAACTTCAGATCTTTTTCACCACTTATCTGCTTTGCAGTTAAATCCAACACAAATGTTAATATAATCAAAGAAATTAAAAAATTTGGATTAGGTGCTGATGTTGTTTCAGTAGGAGAATTGATGATGGCACTAAAAGCAGGAATTAATCCAAGCAAAATAGTATTTTCTGGTGTTGGTAAAACAACAAGTGAAATCAACTTTGCTATTGATAAAAAAATTTTACTTATAAACGCTGAGTCTTTAAGTGAAATAAAAGAAATAAATCGAATAGCAAAATCAAAAAATAAAAAAATAAAAATTGGTGTAAGACTAAACCCAAATACAGATGCAAAAACATTAAGTCAAATATCTACTGGGAAAAAAGAAAATAAATTTGGTGTAAATAAAAATACATTTTATGAAATTATAAATTATTGCAAAAATTCAAAAAATATTGATTTAAAATGTCTAAGCGTTCATATAGGTAGTCAAATTTTAGATCATAAACCTTATGAAAAAATGCTTAAAGCGGTCAGTCAAATTCTCAATAAAACAAATCATAAATTTGAATTTATAGATTTAGGTGGAGGTATGGGCATTACTTACACTGATAAAAATAAAAAACTTAATTATAAAAAATACAACATGGCTATTCTTAAATTTTTAAGAAAACATAAAGTTAAAATTATATTTGAGCCAGGTAGATCAATTATTGGCGATACTGGGACATTAGTGTCAAAAATAATCTATATAAAAGATAGCGGAAGTAAAAAATTTATAATTTTAGATGCAGCAATGAACGATTTAATTAGACCTGCTCTGTATGGTGCTTTTCATAAAACTTTACCTGTTACAAAATCTAACAAAACATCTAAAAAACCATATGAATTTGTAGGTCCTATTTGTGAAAGTACAGATAAATTTGTTACATTAAAAAAATTTCAAGTGTTGAATGAAAAAGATTTAATAGCAATATGTGATGTGGGAGCTTATGGAATGTCACTAAGCTCAAATTATAATTTAAGACCTAAACCAATAGAATTATTAATAAAGGGATCAAAAATTAAAGTAATAAGAAAAAGACAAAAGCATAAAGATTTAATTTAGCTTTTGACAAAAATGATAAGAAACTTTTTATTTTCAATATTGTTTTTCACTGGAATCATCTTTATTTCGATAATTTTTTTACCATCATTTTTTTTGCCTAAACAGGTTGCTTTGATTGGGGGCAAGTTAATGGGCCATTGGGCCAGTTTTTGTTTAAAATTTGTTCTTTCAGTAAAAATTTCAATCAAAGGAAGAAAAAATATTATTAATAATGAAAAATTTTTTATAGCAGCATCTCATCAATCAATGTTTGAAACTTTTTACTTACAAACAATTTTTAACTCACCTGTGTTTATTTTAAAAAAAGAATTATTGTTAATTCCAATTTTTGGTTGGTACTTAAAAAAAATAGGATCAATTTCAATAAAAAGAAACAAAGTTACAAAAGATAACTTAGGTTTTTTTTATGATATTTCAAAAATGATGGCTACTTCTAATAGACCTTTGATTATTTTTCCTCAAGGAACTAGAGTTCTTCCAGATGAAAGACCACCTTTTAAAAAAGGTGCTTCGAGAATTTATGAAGAGCTAAATGTTGCTTGTCAGCCAGTTGCAATTAACTCTGGATATGTGTGGCCTAAAAAAGGTAAAAAGAAATCTAATAAAACAATTACAATCTCTATTCTAAAACCAATTCCTTCTGGGTTTACAAAGGAAAATTTTATTCAAATTCTTGAAAAAAATATTTATTCAGAGCTAGATTTAATTAATTAGCCCTTCATAGGCATAACAACAAAAATACTATCGAAATCACCCGGATCTTTTATCAGTGCTGGTGAACCAGTATCATTAAAGAAAATTTCAACTCTATCTCCATCTAATTGTGAAGCAACATCTATCAAATATCTAGAGTTAAAACTTATCTCTAAATCATGATCAAACTTAACAGTTAAAGTTTCTTTACCATCACCACTGTTAGTATTATTTACTGAAAGATCTAAAGTGTCTTTAGATAAATTGAACTTCACACCATCTTTTTTATCTAATGAAACAGATGCTACTCTATCAACTGAATTTAAAAATAATTTTAAGTCTATTTCTAGTTTTTTTTGATTATTTTTAGGTATAACTTGAATGTAATTAGGAAATTTTCCATCAATAAGTTTCGAAATTAAAATACTATTATTTAATTCAAATTTTATTTTTGATTTCACATTTGAAACTTTCACATCTCCATCATAGCTATCTAATAAAGAGCAAAGTTGAAAAATTGTTTTTTTAGGTAAAATTATTGGATCAAAATCAATTTTTTCCTCTAATCTAATTTTTGAAATAGACATTCTATGACTATCAGTTGCAACTGCTGTTAAATAATTTTTATCTTCAACTTCTGTTTGATGAAAATAAATTCCACTTAGGTAATGCCTTGTTTCATCATTAGAGACTGAAAATTTACACTTATTTAATAATTTCAATAATTGTTTTGATTTAATTATAAATTCATTTTCATTAAAATTTTCGTCTGTCAGTGGAAACTCTGTTGCACTTATGCAATTCAAATTAAAAATAGATTTTTCAGACTCTACTTGTAATTTACTTATATCTGTTAGAGAAAGATTTATTTTTTTTCCTGAGTTAAACTTTCTTATAATATCATACATTATTGAGGAGGTTGTAGTTGTTTTGCCCTCCTCTAGAATTTCTACATTATTTAATTGATGTATAAATATTAAATCTAGATCAGTCGCAGTAATAGTAAGTTTTGAATTGCTTGCATCTAACAAAATATTAGAAAGTATTGGTAATGTACTTCTTTTTTCAATAACTCCTTGGCAGTAATTTAATGCTTGCTGAAGATCCTGTTGATTAACGTTAAATTTCATTTTCTTTATTATATAAAATCTGGTTTTTTAATTTATTTATATTATCAACCATCTCAGGATCTTTTTCTTTTATCTTTTCAATAGTTTTTACGGAATGAATTATTGTTGTATGGTCTCTATTAGAAAATTCCCTTCCAATTTCAGGTAATGATTTAGAGGTTAAAATTTTAGTTAAATAAATTGCTGTTTGCCTAGGTCTTACTAAATATCTTGATCTTCTGGATGATAGCATTTCATTTTTGCTGATTTTGAAAAACTTACAAACAATTGTCTGAATTAGATCTATTGTAACCTTATTTTCTGCTAAATTTAATAAATCCTTTAAAACTACTTTAGTTTCAGCAAGATTTGGGGCTTTGTTATAAATTCTTGAAAATGAAACAACTCTGTTTATGGCTCCAACTAGTTCCCTTACACTTCCAGTTATTTCATTACTTATAAAATCTTGAATTTCTCTAGAAACTTGTAATTGTTCGGAATACAAAGCATTCAATTCTTCAG
The DNA here is from genome assembly GCA_902521615.1 of uncultured Pelagibacteraceae bacterium. Classification (GTDB taxonomy): domain Bacteria; phylum Pseudomonadota; class Alphaproteobacteria; order Pelagibacterales; family Pelagibacteraceae; genus Pelagibacter. Next base: position 7,658 of record CABYSJ010000014.1, read on the forward strand.
TTTTTTTTTCAACTATTTTTTTTCTTAGCTCAAGGTCTGGCTTTTGAATATCAACAACTAATCCACCTGAAAATCTTGATTTAATTCTTTCTTGAATCCTTGATAATTTGTTTGGTGCTCGATCAGCTGATACTATTATTTGAGATCCCTTATCAAGTAATGCATTAAATGTATGAAAGAACTCTTCCTGCATAGCCTCTTTTCCACTTATAAACTGGATATCATCGATTAATAAAATATCTGTATTTCTAAAATATTCTTTAAACTTAACCATGTCGTTTGATTTAATTGATTTTACAAACTGATACATGAAACGTTCAGCAGAAATAAACATTACTTTATTATTTTTTTTAAGCTCTAAACCTATTGAATTTAATAAGTGAGTTTTTCCCATCCCAACTCCACCATAAATATAAAGTGGATTATAATGAGATATATTTTCTGAAACTTTTAAAGAAGCTTCGTAAGCTAATTTGTTGCTTGAACCTGTAATAAAATTATCAAATCTTTTATTTGGATCAATTCGATTATACTGAAGGTAAGAGTCTTTTAAAAATGAAACATTTTCATTGGTATTATTCTCTTTAATATTATTTTCTTCTAAAGTGATATCTTGAGCTTTTTCAACTATTTTGAACTCAATTCTAATAATGTCTTTTTTATATACTTTAATTATCTGTAATATTTGGTCTAAATACCTTGATGTGATCCAATCTCTAATAAATCTTGTTGGAACTGATAATAATAAGTAATTATTGAATTCCTCTACAAAAGAAATCTTTTTTAACCAGCTCTCATAAACTTCTAATCCGAGTTTATTTTTCATTTCATTCTGTACTTGCTTCCATTCAAAGCTTTCAGAAGAAAAATTATTAATATTTTTTGTATTTGTTAATTTATTCATAACTTAAGGGGAAATCTCAGTTAGAACTATTTAAAAAAATTTGCAACAAGTTAATAAAGAAATTTAAAAAAAAATAAAATCTATGATTGTGATTTAGATTTAAAAAAAATAATTTATGTTGAACTTAAATTTAAAATTATAAATTGAATCAAATATAGATTGAATCAATTAATTGATTGAACTAAAATTAAATCGAATATAGATTGAATGACTATAATTCAAATATTTACTAAATCTAAATATAGTAACCTAACGCAAAACTTAAATATATAATGTGGATATCAGGAGTTGTTTAAAAAATTTTAATTAGCGTTTAGATTGCAGCAATTTTTTTTGTAATTCTAGAAACATTTCTAGAGGCGTGTTGTTTTTTTTTTTTTCCTGTTTTTGCAATTTTCATCAACTCAGAGTTTAACTTTGGTAAAAATTTAAGAGCCTCATCTTTCTTTTTACCATCAATTAAAAGGTTCATTTTCTTTAGAGCGTTTCTAAATCTGCTCTTCCTAGCTTTATTTACCGCTGTTTGTTTAGAAATTCTTCTAATTCTCTTAATTGCTGATTTTGTGTTTGCCATCTGCGCAGGGGTATAGCTTGAGAATTTAAAGTGGTCAACTAAATATTTTACTATTTTTGACAAGAAATACAAAAAAAAGTTGATCTATTTGATGTTATTTTTTTTTTTATAATACCCTTGCACTGCGTACGCTTACAACCAGTACCGTCTTGTTGATAAACTTTAAACTCTTTTTGAAAGTTACCTTTGTTACCTGAAATATCTTTAAAATCTCTTATACTTGAACCTCCCTTATTAATTGCCTGTTGAAGTATTTTCTTAGAATTTAAAATAATATTTAAACATTCATTTTTGTTAAGTCTTTTTGCCTTTTTAAATGGATTTATTTTACTAGCGAAAAGAATTTCACTTGCATAAATATTACCTATTCCAGAAACAAATCTCTGATCAAGTAAGAAACTTTTTATATCCTTATTTTTTTTCTTAAAATAATTAACTACATAATTTAAGTTAAATTTGTCACTAAACGGTTCAGGTCCCATTGATTTAAATCTTTTCTCTAAATCTTGATAATTTTTAATTATTTCAAAAAATCCAAAACGTCTTGGATCATTATAAATTACTTTCAAGCTATCAAATACAAACTCTGCATGATTATGTTTTTTAGGTAAAAAAGGTGAGTGATAAAAACTAGTATTAGTAAATTTTAGAGGCTTTTTCTTATCAAGAATATGAATTGTTCCTGACATTCCTAAATGGATTAAACAATAATCTTCATTTTGAAAATGGATAATCAAATATTTAGAAAATCTACTAACTTTAATTATCTTTTTATTTTTTATAAAATTTTCGAAATCACCTGGTATTTTAAACCTTAAATTCCTGTTTCTGATTATTACTTTTTTTATGCTTTTTTTTTTGATCTTTTTATGGAGGGATTGTCTAACAATTTCTACTTCTGGTAATTCTGGCATTTGATACTATATTCAATATATATTTTTTTATGCAACAAAATCTTCAAAATAAAAAAGGACTTGTAGAAAATGTGTTTAATCAGGTCTACAACAAATATGACTTGATGAATGACTTTATGTCTATGGGTGTACATAGATATTGGAAAAAAAGTTTAATCAATATGATGAATCCTAGAGTAAATAGAAAATTATTAGATGTTGCGTGTGGGACGGGGGATGTCGGAAAGTTATTTTTAGATAGCACAAATAAAGAGGCTGAAATCACTTGTGTAGACCCTAATAAAGGAATGGTTAGTCAAGGAAAGCAAAAATTATATAATTACAAAAATGTAAAATGGGTTATTTCTCCAGCAGAAAAATTACCAATAACAGACAATTCATTTGATTATTACACTATTAGCTTTGGGCTAAGAAATACAAAAAATTTAAATAAAGCACTTTCAGAAGCCTATAGAGTTTTAAAACCTGGTGGACGCTATCTATGTCTGGAATTTTCTAAGATTCAAAATTCAAATCTTGATTTTATATATAAAAATTATTCAAAACTCATTCCTATTATTGGTCAGTTTGTAGTTGGAGAAAAAGAACCTTACGAATATTTAATCAAAAGTATTGAACAATTTATTAATCAAGATGAATTAATAGAGTTGATGGAAAAAAATAATTTTCATAAATGTTCTTATAGAAATCTTTCAGGTGGTATTGTTTCAATTCATAGTGGTTGGAAAATTAAATGATTAAAAAACTTATTAATTTATTTAAATTAGGAAGAAAAATTGCAAAATCAGATATTTTAAAAATTGCATCAAAATTTAAAAAACCTCCTTTAGCTGTAACAATATTATTCCAAATTTTATCTATTTCATTTGAAAAAAAGGAACAAGGTAATTTAATTGAAGATGATGGTGAAAGACTATCTAGGTCATTAGAATCTATGGGTACAACTTTCATCAAACTTGGTCAATTTCTTGCTACTAGACCAGATATTATCGGAGAAGAATTATCTTTAAAGCTAGAAAAACTTCAGGATCGATTACCCCCTTTTTCCATTCATGAAGCAAAAGAAATTATTAAAGAAGATCTTGGAGTTGATGCATTTAATTCTATAATTGATTTAAGTGAACCAGTTGCTGCTGCATCCATTGCACAAGTTCATAAAGCAAAAATAAATGATAATGGAACAATTAAAGATGTAGCAATAAAAATTTTAAGACCAAATATAAAAAAAATATTCAATGAAGAAATAGATGCAATGATGTTATTTGCATTTATTATTGAGTCATTTGTAAAAAAAATAAAAAGATTGAAACTTGTTGAAGTTGTTTTTTTACTTAAAGAAATAACTAATCTTGAAATGGATTTAAGATTCGAAGCTGCTGCGGCTAATGAATATGCTGAAAACACTAAAAATGATGCTGGATTTAAAGTTCCTGAAATTTATTGGAATTTTACTAGTGAAAATGTAATGACTTTGGATTGGATAGATGGAATTTCAATAAGAGAAGCTGAGGAGCTAAAGAAAAGAAATTTAGATACTAATAAAATAGCTGAAGATATTATCCAACATTTTTTAAGACATGCTGTAAGAGATGGTTTTTTTCATGCAGATATGCATCAAGGAAATATTTTTGTTGATAATAGTGGCCAAATTGTACCAATAGATTTTGGGATTATGGGCAGGTTAGACAAACTTAGTAAAAGGTTTTTAGCAGAAATTTTATTTGGATTTATTCAAAGAGATTATCGTAAAGTAGCTGAAGTTCACTTAGTGGCCGGATTAGTTCCAAAAGAAGTACCAATCGATGATCTAGCTCAAGCTTTGAGATCAATTGGTGAGCCTATATTTGGTCAAGAAGTAAAAGATATTTCAGGAGGTAAATTACTCAAACAATTGTTTGATGTAACAGAAAAGTTTAATATGCAAACTCAACCTCAATTATTAATGTTGCAAAAAACTATGGTTGTTGTTGAAGGTGTAGCAAGAAAGTTAAATCCAAACACAAATATTTGGACAACTTCAAAGCCTGTACTAGAAAATTGGCTTAAAGAAACTAAAGATCCAATTAATAATTTAAATGAAACTTTAAAAAATACATCTGAAGTGATTAAACGTTTACCAGAATTTCCTGAGATTATGGATAAAGCAAATCAAGCATTAACTTTTTTAGCTAGTGGTCAAATTCCACAAAATTCAAATTCTTACACCGCTCTGAATGATAAGAAATCGGAAATGATAGCATTTAGAAATCAATCTATTATTGGTTTATTACTTCTTGTAATTTTTGGCCTTATAGTATTTTAATTCTGCAGATGAAAAATTTGTTAAATAAAAAAATACTATTTATTATCTGTGGAGGAATATCTGCTTATAAAAGTCTTGAAACAATTAGGCTTTTTAAAAAAAATGGTGCAGAAATAAAGACAATTCTTACAACAAGTGCAAAAGAGTTTGTAACTCCGCTTTCAATAACATCACTTTCTCAAGGTAAAGTTTATAGTGATTTATTTAGTGTAGAAAATGAGGCTGAAATGGATCATATTTCACTTTCAAGATGGGCAGATATAATTGTAATTGCACCTGCAACGGCAAATACAATTTCGAAACTGGCTCAAGGAACAACTGATGATTTAGCATCCACTGTTGTTTTGGCATCAGATAAAGACATTATTTTAGCACCAGCAATGAATGTAAGAATGTGGGAGCATCCGACTACTAAAACAAATATAAAAAAATTAAAAGGGTTTGGATATAAACTAATAGGTCCAGAGGTTGGTGATATGGCATGTGGTGAATATGGAGAGGGTAAAATGTCAGACCCATCAGTAATTGCTGAAGAAGTTGATAAATATTTCTTAACTCAAAAAAATGATAAAAAATTTAAAGCATTAGTTACAGCAGGTCCAACTAATGAGTACATAGATCCAGTTCGTTTTATTACAAATAAATCAAGTGGCAAACAAGGATATGAATTAGCAAAATCATTATCCAAAAAAGGTTTTGATACAACATTAATATCAGGTCCAACTAATCTTGAAATAACTAAAGATATTAATCTTGTAAAAGTTGAAACAACAGATGAAATGTTAGTTGCTACTCAAGAAAATTTACCTGTTGATGTAGCAATTTTTTCTGCTGCGGTAGCTGATTTTAAGATTAACAAAAAGTATGAAAATAAAATTAAAAAACAAGAGAACTTAAACTTAAATTTAGAAAAGAATGTAGACATACTTCATTATGTGTCTAACCATAACTCTATGAGACCTGAACTTGTAATAGGATTTGCAGCAGAAACTAACGAGATCGATAAAAATGCAGAGGAAAAATTAAACAAGAAAAATTGTGACTGGATAATTTCTAATGATGTATCAAATAAAGATATAGGATTTAATTCTGATTATAATGAAGTAACAATTCATTATAAAAACAAAGACGTTAAAAAAGAAAAACTTTCATATAAAAAAAAATCTAGAATTTCTGATGAAATAGTTGATAGAATAATTGATCAATTAAATTAATGGCAAAAGTTCTTATCAAAAAGTTAGACCCTGCGGTTGAATTACCTGCTTACAAAACAGAAGGTGCATCTGGCATGGATTTAATGGCATTAGTAAAAAAACCTATCAATCTTAAACCAAACTCATCATGTTTAGTTCCAACAGGGCTTGCTGTTGCATTTTCAAGTGATTTCGAAATCCAAATAAGGCCAAGATCTGGTTTAGCTGCAAAAAACAGTATAAGTGTTTTAAATACACCTGGAACTATTGATAGTGATTACAGGGGAGAAATAAAAGTAATCCTTTTTAATCACGGGAAAAATGATTTCTTGATAAATAATAAGGATAGAATAGCACAAATGATTTTAACTCCTGTAATTAAAATGGATCTTGAGGAAACTGATGATCTACCAGAAACAATTAGAGGAGTAGGTGGTTTTGGCTCTACTGGAAAATGAGCAAAAATTTAAGCAAAAAAGAAATAGATAAATTTTCTAGACAAATAATTTTAAAAAACATAGGTCCATTAGGACAAAAAAAAATCCTAGACTCAAAAGTTTTAATAATTGGGATGGGTGGTCTAGGATGTCCAGCGGCTGATTTTTTAACCCGATCTGGCATTGGTAAACTAGGAATTGTTGATCATGACACCGTTAGCCTATCAAATATTCATAGACAAAGTTTATATGATGAAAAAGATTTAAATCACTCAAAAGTTATAATTGCCAAAAAAAAACTAAATGGAATAAACCCAAAAACAAAAATAAATCTTTATAACTTTAAAATAGATAGAGTAAAATTTCAAAAAATAATAAAAAAATATGACTTCATTATTGATGGTACTGACAATTTTGAAAGTAAATTTTTAATAAATGATTTAAGTTTAAAATATAAAAAATTTCTTGTGACTGGAGCAATTAGTAAATTTGATGGTCATATTTTTACTTTTAATTTTGTAGATAAAAATACTCCTTCTTTACGAGACTTCTATCAAGAGGAAGTTATTACTGATGAAATATTAAACTGTGAATATGAAGGAATATTGGGACCAGTAGCAGGAACAATTGGAACAATGCTAGCTAATGAAGTTTTAAAAAAAATATTAAAAATTGGTCAAAATTTAAATGGATTTATTCTTATTATAGATTTATTAAATTTAAGCTTTAGAAAAGTTAAATTAAATAAAACAAAGAAAAGTGAAAATAAAAAATCTAATAAATAATATTGTTATATTCTCTCTTTTAATATTCTTTATTACCTCAAGTAATGCAGGAGAAACATTCGTTTCTCTTAAAAAAAATAAGGTGAACGTACGCTATGGACCAAGTTTTGAATCTGACATCAAGTATGTTTACAAGAAAATAAATTTACCTTTAAAACAAATCGATAAAAAAGAAAATTTTAGACGAATTATTGATTTTAAAAATAACAGTGGATGGATTCATATTTCACAGTTAAAAAAAAATAATTCAGTAATAGCCACTAAGGATAAAATTTTATTTAAGAAGCCAACATCTTTTGCTAAACCAGTTGCTCAAATTAATGAAGGAAGATTGTTAATTATAGAAAGATGTGAAAGCAATTGGTGCAAAATTACATCAGATGAATTTGAAGGTTGGATTAAAACTGATAATATTTGGGGACTAAATTAATTAAAATCAGCAGATAAAGAAGATATATTTTCTTCAGATAATTTTGTGCTATGGGAATATTCTCTGTGATCAATACCAAGCTCAATTTCTGAACCATTGGATTGAAACTTTTCTATTTGATCATCAGTAAAATTAAAGTGAATAAACTGTACTGAGGAAGCTTTTCCTTCAGCAGAGGTTCTATCAACATCTTCTTCAGGGATTGCTTTAATTTTCTCACCATTTATTTTCATAAATACTGTTTCTTCTATTCCACCAACTTTTCCAAGAAATGCAGCCCTTGAAATAGGATTATCTATCTCAAACATTAAAGTTGCTGTCAGTTCTTTACCGTTAGGTATTAAAGGATTGTAGGCAGATAGCTCATCCTGAAGTTGCTCATCACCGCCTTTTTCAATGTATAGCATTTCTTGTACTTGAGCTAACATTGTTTCATAACTTTCAAAATAAAAAGTTGCATAAGGCCCTAAAGCAACTCTTCTATTTTTTTTATAATCAACAATACTTTTTCTTAATTCACGTCTCTTTTCTATATAAACATTTAAAGGCATGATGTCTTCTTTTTGAATTTCTCTTTTTTCTCTAGGCATGATTATAAGTTATAACTTTTTGCCATCAATTCTATAGGGTGTAGTGCCTCATCATTAGATATATTTGTATCAACTTCTAACTGTTTTAAATGTTTACCAGCTAAAGGACAATCAGAAGCCATATACTTATTATTTTTAGTTTTTATTAGTCTAGCTGTAGGTCTTCCAACTTTATTTGCTAAATCATGAGTTTCTTTCATTACTCCAAAAGTTCCTCCATGACCTGCACATCTTTCAACTACATCAATTTTAACGTTTGGTATCAATTTTAACATATCTCTTGCTTTGATGCCCATGTTCTGTGCCCTAGCATGACAAGCATGATGCACGGTTACTCCCCCGTCAATCTCATTTAATCCTTCCGCTAATCCCTCATTATTTGCTATATCAACAACATACTCATCAATATCCATAACATTTGCAGATAATTTTTTTATTTTTTCTTCGTTTGGTAATAACAAGGGCCATTCAAATTTTAACATCAACCCACAACTAGCTGTTAAGGTTACTACTTTATATCCTTTATCAATCCATTCGACTAAATCCTTTGAAACTTTTTTTGCCTGTTCAACAACTTTTGGAAGATCTGCTTGCTCTAGAAATGGCATCCCACAACAACCAGGGTAAGCTTCCTGAACTTCTACGCCATTTTTTTTCAAAACTTTTAAAGCGGCAACACCTGTATTTTTTTTATTAAAATTTACAAAACAAGTTGAATAAATAACAACTTTTCTATCTTTAGAAGATATTTGATAATTTATCTTTTCTCTATTTTTTTTGAAATAATTAGAAAAAGTTTCTGAGTTATATTTTGGTAACTGAACTCTTTTATCTATTCCAGTAATTAATTCTAAGATTTTTCTAATTAATTTATTTTTAATATTTGATGCCCAATTGACTATTTTAGAGAACATAACGCCAATTTTAGCGTTTCGGTCTATTTGGGCTAATTGTGTTGGTACACTTGGTAATTTACCTAATTTCTTTTGAGCTGTTCTATATCGCAGCATCAAATGTGGAAAATCTAAATCAAAATCATGAGGTGGAACATATGGGCATTTGGTCATAAAACACATATCACACAATGTACATGCATCAACGACAGGGGCAAATTGATCGCTAGATAAGCTTTCAACATCTTCATTTTTAGATTCATCAATCATGTCAAATAGCTTTGGAAATGAGTCGCAAAGATTAAAACATCTTCGGCATCCATGACAAATATCAAACACTCTTCTCATTTCAGCGTCTAACTTTTCAGGATTTAAAAAATCAGGATGCTCAAAATCTATAGGGTGTCTTATAGGTGCACCTAAACTTCCTTCTTTACTCATATAATTTAGTTATTTGAAATTTTAATTATTTTTAGTGGGCGACTAACGCCCACTAAGAAATTTGATTAGCTAATAGATTCTAAAGTTTTTTGAAATTTACCAGCGTGTGATTTTTCAGCTTTAGCTAAAGTTTCAAACCAGTCAGCAATTTCTTCAAAGCCTTCTTCTCTAGCTGTTTTAGCCATACCAGGGTACATATCAGTATACTCATGAGTTTCACCTTGTACTGCTGAAGCTAAGTTAGCTTTTGTTTCACCAATTGGCATACCAGTTCCTGGATCACCAACTTCTTCTAGATACTCCAAATGACCATGTGCGTGACCAGTTTCACCTTCGGCTGTTGATCTAAAAACTGCAGCTACATCATTGTAACCTTCTATGTCAGCTTTTTGTGCAAAATAAAGATATCTTCTATTTGCTTGACTTTCACCAGCAAATGCTTCTTTTAAATTTTCCTCTGTTTTACTACCTTTTAATGACATTTTTTCTCCTTTTTAATGATTATCAAACCATATAATGCATAATTACAGTATGTCAATAGTTTAGAATTATTATAATGTAGATTTTAAGTGTATGATTTAATTAAATTATTTTTGATTTTGATTATCACTCGCAACTCTAACCAACACTTCAACGGAATTTATTTTTTTTCCAGTAATATTTTTTCTAATATTTATTTTATCTATATCACTCTCATCACAATCAATTAGCTCATGCGTATCTTCATCAAAAAAATGATGATGTACTGATGTGTTTGTATCAAAATAACTTTTATGACTATCGATTGAAATTTCTTTTAAATATCCTTTTTTTTCAAGTGCATGAACCGTGTTATAAACTGTAGCTAGAGATATCTTTTCGTTCATTTTTTCAGATATCAATTTAACAAGATCGTTAATTGTGAAATGGAAAGTTTTTTCTCTATTATACAAAACTTCACACATTTTTATTCTTTGCTTGGTTGGTCTAAGTCCAACTTCTCTTAATTTTTCAATAAAATTGCAGTTTTTTGGCATTGTTTTTTATAATTATTCTAAAGTATGAATAAAAATATAGTGTTTTATTATATTATATTAGGATTAAATCAAGTAATAAGGGTGCTCGAATATGAAAAAAAACTCATACTCCTATAGTGATCTAATAACTTGTGGGAATGGTGATCTTTTTGGTCCTGGTAATGCAAAATTACCTCTCCCTCCAATGCTTATGTTTGACAGAATAACGGAAATCAATGAAAATAATGGAGCGTTTAATAAAGGCTCTTTAAAAGCTGAATTAGATATTAAAGATGATCTTTGGTTTTTTGATTGTCATTTTAAAAAAGATCCAGTTATGCCAGGCTGCTTAGGTTTGGATGCTATGTGGCAACTGGTAGGGTTTTTTCTAGGTTGGCTAGGAAATCCTGGAAAAGGAAGAGCTTTAGGTGTGGGTACTGTAAAATTTACAGGTGAAGTTTTACAGAGTGTAAAAAATGTAAGATATGAAATAGATATGAAGAAAATTATGTCTCCTGGAGGAACAACTGTTGGACTTGCAAATGGAATTGTTCTTGCAGATAATAAAAAAATATATTCAGCAGAAAGTTTAAAGGTAGGTTTATTTAAATAATGAGAAGAGTAGTTATCACCGGTTTAGGAGTAGTTTCTTGCTTAGGCAATAATCAAGAAGAGGTTCATCAATCTTTATTAAATTCAAAATCAGGAATTTCGTTTGCAGAAGAATACAAAGAGCATAATTTAAAAAGCCATGTGCACGGTAAACCAAATATTAAACTAGAGGATCATATTGATAGAAAAACAATTAGATTTATGGGGTCAGGATCGGCTTATAATTATATTGCAATGAAAGAGGCAATTGAGGATTCTGGATTAGAAGAAAGTGAAGTAAGTAATTTTAAAACTGGGATTGTAATGGGTTCGGGTGGTCCATCAATTGAAAATGTAATACTTGCAGCAGACAAAACAAGGGCTAAAACTCCAAAACTAATGGGGCCCTTTATTGTTCCAAGAACAATGGCCAGTACTGCCTCGGCAACACTTGCTGTACCATTTAAAATTAAAGGAACTAACTACACAATGAGTTCTGCATGTGCAACTAGTGGACACTGCATAGGAAATTCTATGGAATTAATTCAAATGGGTAAACAGGATGTTGTTTTTGCAGGTGGAAGTGAAGAAATTCATTGGGCGATGACAGCAATGTTTGATGCTATGACAGCTTTATCATCAAAATATAATGATACTCCTCAATCTGCGTCTAGAGCTTATGATAAAACTAGGGATGGATTTGTAATTGCAGGTGGTGCAGGTGTATTAGTACTTGAGGAGTACGATCATGCTAAAGCGAGGGGTGCTAAAATATACGCAGAATTAACCGGTTATGGAGCAACTTCGGATGGATATGATATGGTAGCTCCATCAGGAGAAGGTGCTGTTAGATGTATGAAAATGGCAATGGCAACTGCTAAAAATAAAATTGATTACATTAATACTCACGGAACATCTACTCCAGTTGGAGATATAACTGAACTTAATGCTATTAAAGAAACTTTTGGGGAGGATATTCCAAAAATAAGTTCAACAAAATCTTTGTCAGGTCATCCATTAGGTGCTGCTTCAGTTCATGAAGCAATTTATTGTTTAATAATGATGAAAAATAATTTCATAACAGGATCAGCAAATATTACAGATATGGATGATGATGCTAAGAAATTTCCAATCGTTGCAAAAACTGAAACGAGTGCAAATTTAAATACAGTAATGTCAAATAGCTTTGGTTTTGGTGGAACTAATGCAGCTTTAATTTTTGAAAAGGTTTAATTTATGAGTTTAATGAAGGGTAAAAAAGGATTAATCATGGGTGTCGCTAATGAAAGATCTATTGCCTGGGGTATTTCTCAAAAACTTTCAGAAGCTGGAGCGGAACTAGCATTTACATATCTAGGTGATGCACTTAAAAAAAGAGTGGTTCCTTTGGCAGAAAAATTAAATTCAAATGTTACGTTTAGTTGTGATGTTGAAAAGAAAGAAGAAGTAGTAAAACTATTTGAGGATATCAAATCTCAATGGGGTGAAATCGATTTTGTAGTACATGCAGTAGCTTTTTCAGATAAATCAGAATTATCAGGTGAATATTTAAATACGACTAGAGAAAACTTTTTAAGAAGTATGTTAATTTCATGTTTTTCATTTACCGAAGTAGCAAAAGAAGCTTCAAAAGTAATGAAACAAGGTGGAAGCTTACTCACATTAACTTATGAATCTACCAAAGCAATTCCAAATTATAATGTAATGGGTGTTTGTAAATCAGCTTTAGAAGCTAGCGTTAAATATTTAGCTCGAGATTTAGGTGCTAAAGGCATGAGAGTAAATGCAATAAGCGCAGGACCTATCAAAACATTAGCTGCATCTGCAATTGGTGATGCAAAATTTCTTTATAAATGGAATGAAGATCATTCTTTCCTTAAGAGAAATGTAGATATCCATGATGTTGGAAATTCAGCATTATACCTACTAAGTGACCTTGCAAACGGAGTTACTGGTGAAATTCACTACGTAGATGCTGGATATAACAAAGTTGGAATGCCCGATCCAAAGAATATTACTTAAATTGAGTTAATTTTAGTTAAAAAAACCCCCAGAACTCTCATTCCAGGGGTTTAAAATTTAAATTTAAGCTATTAATTATTCAGTAGCTTGTTTCATAGAGAGTTTAACTTTACCTCTATCGAAACCAATTACTTTAACTTTTACTTCGTCGCCTTCTTTAACAACATCGGTAACTTTAGCTACTCTTTTATCTGCAAGTTCTGAAATATGAACAAGACCATCTTGTTTTCCTAAGAAATTAACAAATGCACCAAACTCCATAATTTTCATTACTTTACCTGAATAAATTTTATTTAATTCAGCTTTTGCAGTAATGTCTTTAATCATTTGCATTGCGATATTTCTCGACTCTTCATCTGGAGCAGCAACTGTAACTACACCTTCATCATTTACATCTACTTTTGCACCTGATTTTTCAACAATTTCTCTGATCGTTGCACCACCTTTTCCAATTACAGCTGCAATGTCTTTTTTATCAACATTAACTTTTTCCATTTTTGGAGTATGTTTTCCAACATCAGATCTTGAAGCTGATAATGCTTTATTCATTTCACCTAAGATATGAACTCTTCCATCTTTAGCTTGGCTTAATGCCTGTTCCATAATTTCAAATGTAATACCTGTAATTTTGATATCCATTTGAAGAGAAGTAATTCCATCTTTAGTTCCAGCAACTTTAAAGTCCATGTCACCAAGATGATCTTCATCACCTAGGATGTCTGAAAGGACGCTGAAATCATCACCTTCTTTAATTAATCCCATTGCAATACCAGCAACTGGCTCTTTGATTGGTACTCCAGCATCCATTAACGCTAGAGAAGTTCCGCAAACAGTAGCCATTGACGAAGAACCATTAGACTCTGTAATCTCTGAAACTACTCTAAAAGTATATGGAAATGCTTCTTTTGTAGGTAATGAAGAGTTAATCGCTCTCCAAGCTAATTTACCATGACCAATTTCCCTTCTACCAGTTCCAATTCTTCCAGTTTCTCCAACTGAAAAAGGAGGAAAATTATAGTGAAGCATAAATCGTTCTCTTTGTAATCCATCTAAACTTTCAATTCTTTGTTCATCATCAGATGTTCCTAAAGTCGCAACTACGACTGCTTGAGTTTCTCCTCTAGTAAACAATGCAGAACCATGTGCTCTTGGTAAGATACCCACTTCACATTCGATAGGTCTTACATCTGATAAACCTCTACCATCTATTCTATTTTTATTTTTTAGAATGTCTGTTCTAACAATTGATTTTTCAAGATTTTTTAGCTGACTGTTAACATCAAGTTCTGTGTAGTTTTCATCTTCCTCATAAAGCTTTTTAGCTTTATCAGTGATTTCAGAAATTTGATTTGATCTATCCTGTTTATCTCTTGTTGCAAAAGCTTTCTTAAGATCTTCCGTAAAAGTTTCCTCAAGTTTTTTCTTAACTTCAGATAAATCTTTTTTCTCAACTATCCACTCAGGTTTTCTGCATTCTTTTGCAAGTTCCTCGATCATTTCAATTACTGGAACAAATCCTTCATGTCCAAATTTAACTGCATTTAACATTTCTTCTTCTGTTAAACCGCTTGCTTCAGACTCAACCATAAGCACAGCATCTTTTGTACCTGCTACAACTAGATCTAATTTTGATTTTTCTAATTCTGATTTAGATGGGTTTAAAACATATTTTCCATCTATAAAACCAACTCTTGAAGCTCCTACAGGACCCATAAATGGCATACCTGATATAGCTAATGCTGCTGATGATGCAGTTATTGATAAAATGTCTGGTTCATTTTCTTTATCGTATGAAATTACCGTTGGTAATAACTGAACTTCATTTTTAAATTCATCAGGAAACAAAGGTCTGATTGGCCTATCAATTAATCTAGAGATTAATGTTTCACTTTCAGTTGGTCTTGCCTCTCTTTTAAAATATCCACCTGGGATTTTTCCTGCTGCATAATATTTTTCTTGATAATTTACAGATAAAGGAAAGTAATCCATATCAGGATTTACTTTTTTTGCTCCAACTACTGTTGCTAATACGACTGTCTCTCCACATGTAGCGATTATTGCACCGTCTGCCTGTCTTGCTACTTTACCTGTTTCTAAACTTATCTTCTTTCCCGCTACTTCAATTTCCTTCTTATATACTTTAAACATTTCATTTCCATTTCGTTTCGTTCGTTTCGTTCCATTCCGTTCTATCTATCTTGACTTTTATTTTCTTAAATTCAATTTCGACAGTACATTTTTGTAAGAATCCATTTTATTTTTCTTTAGGTATTCTAACAATTTCTTTCTTCTATTTACCGCTCTCAACAATCCAACAGATGAATGTTTATCCTTTTTGAATTGCTTAATATGTTTAGAGAGAGTTTCAATTTTCTCTGTTAGCAATGCGATTTGTATCTCTGAAGATCCAGTATCTTTATCATGCATTGCTAATTCTTGTGCCTTTTTGTTCATGCCTCTTTCTTCCTATTTATTTGTTTGTTTTATTAAGTTTTCTATTTTTTCCGCATACTCAAAAGATTCGTCTTTTCTAAAAAGTAATTTTGGTAAAAATTTCATAACCACTTTTTGTGATAAAATTTTTCTAATTAAAAATGAGTATTCCTTTAAAATATTAATTGTTTCCTCAGCATTTTTTCCTCCCAATGGAAGAACATATGCTTTAGCAATTTTTAAATCAGGACTCATTCTAACCTCAGTAACCGTAATAGTATTTGTTTCTAAATTCGGCACCTTAGCCTCATTCCTTATAAAAATCATGCTTAAAGACTGCTTAATCATTTCACCTACTCTTAACTGTCTTTGTGACACTGGTTTTCCAATTCTATCCGCCATTAAATTGACCTCTCAGTAGATGTAACACTAAATGCTTCTATTGTATCATTTTTTTGAAAATCCATATAATCCTTAACTGTAATTCCACACTCTTGACCATCACTTACTTGTTTCACTTGGTTTTTTTCTCTAAATATTGTTGAGACTTTTCCAGTATAAATAATAGCACCATCTCTAATAATTCTCACATCTGAAGTACTATTAATTTCACCCTCTGTTACTTTTGAACCAGCAACTTTTCCAGCACCTGAAACTTTAAATATTTCCAAAATTTTTGCAGTACCAGTAATTTTTTCTTGCACATCAGGTGCTAGTAGCCCCGACATTCTTTGTTTAATATAATCTAAAACTTCATAGATAATATTGTAAGAAGATATTTTAATCTTCTCATTTTCAGCAAGTTTTTTTGCTTCTTTACTTGGTTTAACATTGAAAGCTATTAATACTGCATTAGAAGCTTTAGCTAATGTAACGTCTGTTTCTGTTACCATTCCAATATCTGCTAAAATTATTTTAGGTTTAACTTCATCATGTTTGATATGACCAATTGCATTTTTAATTGCTTCAGATGATCCATGTACATCAGATTTAATTATTAAATTTAATTCTTCTGTAGATTTATCTGAAAAAGCAGAGTCTTGAGTTGCAAAAGTTAGTGGATTTTTTCCATCCTTACTTTCTTGAGCTCTATTTTCACTCAATGTCTTGGCTTCTTTTTCTGTATCAAGAACAATAAAGTCGTCTCCAGCTTTTGCTGCACCATTTATTCCTAAAATTTCAACAGGAGTAGAAGGTAAAGCTTCATTAATATTTTGACCTTTGTCATTAATAATTGCTCTAACTTTTCCCCATTTTAAACCGCTAACAAAAAAATCACCTTTCTTAAGAGTTCCGATAGTGACAATTATATTTGCTACCGGACCTCTACCAACATCAATTTTAGACTCTAAGACAATACCTGTAGCTTTAGATTCATAATCTGTTTTAAGATCTAAAATCTCTGCTTGAAGTATTATAGACTCTACTAATTTATCTAAGTTTTGTTTTGTTTTAGTTGAAATTTCGACCATTAAAGTATCGCCAGATAAATCCTCAGCGATTAATTCATGTTCTAACAATTGATTTTTTATCTTCTGAGGATCTGCCTCTGGTAAATCACATTTATTTATTGCTACAACTATTGGAACATTTGCAGCTTTAGCATGTTTAATAGATTCTACTGTTTGAGGTTTAACTCCATCATCAGCAGCAACTACTAAAACAACCACGTCAGTTAATTTTGATCCTCTTGCTCTCATTTCTGTAAATGCAGCGTGACCTGGGGTATCAATAAATGTTAATTTATTACCCTGACTTTCAATTTGATAAGCTCCAATGTGTTGGGTTATTCCACCAAATTCTCCTGAAACCACGTTCGCGCTTCTGAGCACATCCAGTACGGATGTTTTGCCATGATCCACATGACCCATGACGGTAACTATTGGTGGTCGATTTTTTAAATTTTCTGTTCTTGAAGCTTTTATTTTTTGAATTATTTCTTCTGCTTTCTCTTCCCTAATTGGATTGTGGCCAAATTCTTTAACTAAATATTCCGCAGTATCTGCGGCTAATGTTTGATTGATAGTCACAGTAACACCCATACCAAATAAATGCTTAATTACATTGCTTGATTGTTCAGCCATTCTATTTGCAAGTTCTCTTACTGTAATTGCTTCAGGAATATTAACATCTCTTTTAATCGGTTTTAAATTTTCTTGAGAATCATCTTTCGTAGCATTTTTAATTTCTTTTTGTCTTGCTCTCTTTACTGATGCTAAACTTCTTTGTTTTGCATCAATCTCATCACTCAGAGCTCTTGATACTGTTAACTTTAACTCTCTCTTCTTTGTTCCTGCTTTTAAAGTTTTTCTATCTTTGTTTTCAGTATCTCCTTTAAGTCTTTTAGTAGCTCTTTGCTCTGCAAGTTTTCTCTTTTCAAAATCGTTTGTTATAGGGGGTGATTTAGGATTAAATGAAGGTTTTAAAGGTACTCCTCGATTAAAAGTTGAAGGTGTTCTTGAATTATTCGTACTAGATCTAAATGATCCACCTCTACTCACGGATTTACCAGTTTGTTTTTCAATTACTACAGAATTTTTTCCTTGGCTTTTAGCAATCTCAATGTTTTTTATTGATTTTTTGGCTGAGCCTGAAATTGTTAATTTTGTTTTTTTCTCCATACCTCATCACTCAATCTTTATAAACAATATTTCGAGCAGACATAATTAGTTCATCCGCTTCATCTTTTGATAGAGCAAAATCTTCAAGATAACCTTGGATTTTCACTCTCTCACCTTTAACCACATCATAACCACCAGTTAATTCATCAGATGCTAAATCTGCAAAATCTTCTAAACTTAGAATTTTTTGCTCACCAAGTGTAACTAGCATCCCTGGGGTTAATCCCTTTAAATCAATCAAGGCATCTTCAAGACCTAATTCTTTAATTCTCTGAGAAATATCCTCCTGGTCTTTTTCGTGAAACTCTTTAGCTCTTTCTATTAATGCTTTAGCAGTATCTTCTTCTATACCTTCAATCTTTATTAAATTTTCCACCGAGCTATCTTTTATGTCATCAATAGTCGAAAAACCTTCAGCAACTAGTAACTGGCCCAATGTTTCATCTAACTCTAAATTTTTTACAAAATTCTCTGTTTTTTCTTTAAATTCTAACTGTCTTCGTTCAGAATCTTCTGCATCTGTCATTATATTGATTTCATAATTTAAGAGTTTTGTTGCAAGTCTGACGTTTTGACCTCTTCTTCCAATTGCCTTACTTAAATTTTCTTCCGTCAGAATTACATCAAGTTTTTTTCTTTCACTATCAACATTAACTCTTTGTACTTCGGCAGGAGATAATGCATTTGAAACTAAAATAGCAGGATCTTCTGACCAATTAACTATATCAATTTTCTCTCCTTGAAGTTCATTTACAACAGCTTGAACTCTTGAACCTCTCATGCCCACACAAGCACCAACTGGATCTAAAGATGTATCAACTGCTTTCACACATATCTTAGCTCTACTCCCAGGATCTCTTGAAGAAGATTTAATTTCTATTAGTCCATCATAAATTTCTGGAACTTCTTGAACAAAAAGCTTTTCCATAAATTTAGGGTGAGCTCTAGATAAAAATATTTGTTGTCCCCTAGGTTCTCTTCTAACATCATAACAATAAGCTTTTATACGATCACCTGCTTTAATATTTTCACGCGGAATCATCTCATTTTTCTGAATTATTGCTTCAGTTCTTCCTAAATCAACAATTACGTTTCCAAATTCTAATCTTTTAACAATCCCACTTAAAATTGAATCTTTTTTATCAATAAAATCATTAAATTGTCTTTCTCTTTCAGCTTCTCTTACATTAAAACTAATTACCTGCTTTGCAGTTTGTGCAGCTATTCTTCCAAAATCAAATGAAGGAAGTGGCTGTAATACCTCGTCACCAATAGACTTATCTTTATTTAATTCATTTAAATTAATTGCATCTTCCAATTTTATCTCTGTATTTGTATTTTCAGGATTTTCAGCGATTATCAATTTTCTAAAAAGCTCAATATCTCCATTGTCTCTATTGATAGAAACTTTAATTTCATTTTCCTGTCCAAACTTTGATTTTGCGGCTTTAGCGATACCAGTTTCCATGGAACTAATTATTAATTCTTTATCAATTGATTTTTCTAAAGCTACCGCTTCAGCAATTCTTAATAATTCAAGTTTATCTGCTCTTTTATTTAACATAATTTTGTTTGCTCCAAAAAAAAATGGGCTAATGCCCATTTTGTAAAGTTCAATAATGTAGGTGCAATATAGTAAAGTTTTTTTTTAATTCAACAGAAACTATTTAGAAAAAACGTTAGTTTTATCGATTTTTTCCCATGAAAATGAACCATTTTCCTCAGGTACTCTACCAAAATGACCATATGCAGATGTTTTTTCATATATTGGTTTGTTTAAATTTAACATTTCTCTGATACCTCTAGGGCTTAAATCAAAATTTTCTTTAATCTTTTCTACAATAAATTTATTTTTATCTAGGTCGTTATCAAATAAATCAACATAGATAGATAATGGTTTTGATACACCAATTGCATAAGCTAACTGAATTAAACATTTCTCAGCAATTTTAGAACCAACAACATTTTTAGCAATGTACCTTGCCGCATAAGCTGCTGATCTATCAACTTTAGTTGGATCTTTTCCAGAGAAAGCTCCACCACCATGAGGTGCTGCTCCACCATAAGTATCAACAATAATTTTTCTACCTGTCAAACCACAATCTCCATCTGGCCCACCAATTACAAAATTTCCCGTCGGATTTACATAAAACTCGTCCTCATTAAAACCATCAAGAAAATTCTCAGGAATGGATTTTAACATATAAGGTCTAAGTAAATCTCTGACTTGCGATTGATTAACATCTGGTGAATGCTGTGAAGATATAACTACAGATTTTACTTTTGATGGTTTTCCATCAACATACTCGAATGTTACCTGACTTTTTGAATCTGGTTCAATATTTTTTAATTTTCCAGATTTTCTATCTTCAGCCATTAATCTTAAGATTTTATGAGAATAATGAATTGGTGCTGGCATTAAAACATCCGTTTCATTACAAGCGTATCCAAACATGATACCTTGATCTCCAGCTCCTTCATCTTTGTTGCCAGAGGAGTCTACGCCCATAGCAATATCAGCTGATTGGGAATGTAAGTGACTTTCAATTTTTGTAGCTTCTTTCCAAGTAAATCCTTCTTGGTCATAACCAATGTCTTTTATACAATTTCTTACTTTTTCAATTAATTCGTCTTTTTTTATTTCAGGCCCTCTTACTTCTCCAGCTAAAACAACTTTATTTGTTGTGGTCAGTGTTTCGCAAGCAACTCTAGAGTATGGATCTCCAGAAATAAAACTATCAACGACCATATCTGAAATCCTGTCAGATACTTTATCTGGATGACCTTCAGAAACAGACTCACTTGTGAAAAGATAATTTTTTAAATTACTCATTTTTAAGTTTCTTAAATGAAAATATTAAAAAAATATACAACAAAATTATAAATCCGAACATTTTATTTCCAAATTTTGCAAACAGAGTCATCTCTATTTTCCTAGACTCACTTAAATCTATATAACCAGATTTATTTATATCAACTTTTTGCTCAACAACTCCCATTGGGTTGATAATTGCTGTTGTCCCATTAT
>CABYSJ010000015.1 GCA_902521615.1 uncultured Pelagibacteraceae bacterium
AAAATTTGAAAAAGAAGGAAAATTATTTGAGAGAAAATTAAATCCACACAGAAGTTATATTTCAAAAGATGGCAAAGGCTTAAAGTTGCATGGTAGAAGCCTATTGCTTGTAAGGAACGTCGGTCATCTGATGAAAAATCCTTCAATTTTATTGAGTGATGGAAGCGAAATACCTGAGGGTATTATGGATGCATTTATAACTACAGCAGCCGCGCTACATGATATTAAAAATAAAAATAATTCAAGAACTGGATCAGTTTATATTGTAAAACCTAAAATGCATGGTCCAGACGAGACGGCATTTACAGATTTAATTTTTTCTAAAGTTGAGGAAGTTCTAAATTTACCTAAGTACACATGTAAGATTGGGATTATGGATGAAGAGCGAAGAACATCAGCAAATTTAAAAGAATGTATTAGAAGTCTCAAAAATAGAGTTTTTTTTATCAATACTGGTTTCTTAGACAGAACTGGTGATGAAATGCATACATCAATGGAAGCCGGTCCTATGATTAAAAAAGGTGATATGAAATCGTCTAAATGGATTACTGCATACGAAAATAACAATGTTGATATTGGTTTAAGTTGTGGGTTTTCTGGTAAAGCTCAAATTGGAAAAGGAATGTGGGCAATGCCAGATAAAATGAAAGATATGATGGAGCAAAAAACAGGACACTTAAAAGCAGGTGCAAATTGTGCGTGGGTTCCATCACCAACAGCAGCTGCATTACATGCTCTACATTATCATGAAATAAATATTTTCGATGAACAAAAAAAATTAACTGATAGAGAACCAGCTATGCTTGATGATCTTTTAACAATTCCAATAGCAGATAGACCCAATTGGTCTGTAGAGGATATAAATAAAGAAATTTCAAACTCTGCACAAACTTTATTGGGGTATGTTGTAAGGTGGGTCGATCAAGGAGTAGGTTGTTCAAAAGTTCCTGATATTAACAATATTGGCTTGATGGAAGACAGAGCAACTCTAAGAATTTCTTCACAACATATAGCCAACTGGATTCATCATGGAATTACAACAAAAATACAAGTAACTGAAATAATGAAAGAGATGGCCAAAATAGTAGATGATCAGAACAAAGATGATCCGCTATATGTTAAAATGAGTGATGATTATGAAAATTCTATAGCGTTTCAAACTGCTTGTGATTTAGTGTTTAAAGGTAAAGAGCAACCTTCAGGTTATACTGAACCATTACTTCATTTAAATAGATTGAAAAAAAAATCTAATCTGAGTTCGAAACCAAATTAGACCTATTTTTAAAAGCAGAAAATAAAGTTCCATCATCTAAACTTTCAATTTCTCCACCAACAGGTAATCCTTGTGCTAATTTAGTAATCTTAACATTCAAATTTTTTAAACTATCTTGAATATAATATGCAGTTGTTTGACCCTCAACAGTTGCACTAGTTGCAAGTATGACTTCTTCTATCTTATCTTTTTTAACTCTTTGCACTAAAGAATTAATTAATAAATCCTCTTTTTTTTGTCCAGCTGACGAAATAGTGCCTCCTAAAATGTGAAAATAACCTTTATATATATTTGAACTTTCTATACTCCACTGGTCAGATATATTTTCTACTACACAAATTTTTTCATATTTTTTATCTACAATTTTACAATTTTCATAATCACACTCTATTGAAATAGATTTTAGAGCCCCACAAATTTTGCATCTAGAAATATTTTTATAAACATCCGCTAATGATTTTGCTAAAGGTTTTACTAGTTCATCTCTATTATTAATTAACTTTAATACAATCCGCTTTGCTGATTTAGGACCCAAGCCAGGCAATTTTGATATCAGTTTAATTAAATCATCTATCTCATTACCATTTTCCATATTTTATAAGGGCCATTTGAAACCTGGAATTCCAAACCCACCTGTTGCTTTTGAAATTTCCTCAGTTGTTTTTGATTTAAGTTGAGATTTAGCACTATTATGTGCTGCAACAATTAAATCTTCAATTATGGTTTTGTCCTCTTTCATAATTTCATCAGATAACTTTATTGTTTGCATCTCTCCCTCTCCATCCAAAGTTATCTTTACAGAATTTGAACCCGAAACTCCTTCAACTCTAATTTCCTTAATCTTTTGTTGGCTTTCTTTCATTTTTGCCTCAAGTTCTTTTGCTTTATCTAAAATTTTACTAAAATCAGTCATTATCAACTCCATCTTTTTTTGAATTTACATCTATTAATTCGGCATCAGGAAATTTATCCATCACACTTTTAAATATTTCTGAATTTTTCATTTCATCCATTAACTTTTTTTTTACATTTTTTTCTTTATCTTTTACTGAAATCTGCCCTTTTAATTTACTAAACGTAATAATCCATCTTTCACCGGTCCATTCAAAAAGCTTTGATGATAAATCTTTTACAAAATCTTTATCTAAACTTTCATTAAAAGATATTTCAATTCTGTTTTTTTCAAATTTTACAAGGTTAACATTTTTTTCTAATTCGTATTTAAGTTTGATTTCTTTTCTTTTTGAGCAAATTTCAATTAAATCCTCAAATGCATTTATATTAATTTTATGTTCTGCTTTAATTTCTGTTTGAACTTCTGGTTTGGTTTTTTCTTCCTGTGCAATATTCTTGATTTGATTGATTGCTTTAGGAGTTAATTCAGTTTCTTTATTATTAACTAAATTTTCACTCTTCAAATCAATCTCAACTTTTTCAACTTTATTTTTAGATTTTACAGAACTTAAATGCATCAGTCTTATTAAGAACATTTCAATTGAAAGGTGCTGGTTTGAAACAATATCAATTTCTTCAAGAGAAGAAATGGCAAATTGCCAAAATAATATCAATACCTCTGAATCTATTTGATTTGATAAATTTTTAATTTTAGAAAATTCTTCATCATTTAATGAAAAGTTTGTGCTTTCTAAAGTTAAAGAATTAATATTTTTAAAATAATAAAGTAACTCTAAGAAGTCATTAATAAAAACTTTTGGTTCAACACCTTGGTCATAAATTTTTCTATAAATATTTATTACTTTTGTTTCTTCACCTTTTAAAATTAGCTCAAATAAGTCAATTAATTGAGATTTATCGAAATATCCAAAAATTTTCTGAGCTGAATTTAAATCCAATTCCTTTCCATCATCCAAACTTAATAATGCTCTATCTAATAATGATAAAGCATCTCTAACAGAACCTTCCGAAATTTTTACTATAAGCTTTAAAGCATCTTCTGTTATTTTTCCATTTTCCTTATCTTTAATTAATTTTATATATTCTAATAATTCTGAGGATTTAATTCTAGACAAATCAAATCTTTGACATCTAGAAACAACAGTAATAGGAATTTTTTTTATTTCTGTTGTTGCAAAAATAAATTTTAAATATTCAGGTGGCTCTTCTAAAGTTTTTAATAATGCATTAAATGCTTGCTTGCTAAGCATATGAACTTCATCAATTATGAAAATTTTATATTTTGCAGATGTTGGCCCATATCTAGAAAATTCAATCAAATCTCTTACGTCATCTACGCCTGTTTTGCTTGCGGCATCCATCTCAAGAACATCGATATGATTTGAGTTTGTAATCGCATCACAATTATCACATTTAATTTTACATTTATTTTCTATTCCATTTGAACAATTAAGTGCTTTTGCAACAATTCGTGCTGTTGTAGTTTTTCCTATTCCCCTTATTCCAGTAAACAAATATGCATTAGGTATTTTGTCAGCTTTAATCGAGTTGTTAATAGTTTCTGCAACAACCTCTTGACCAATAAGATCATCGAAAGTTTGTGGTCTATATTTAAGCGCTAATACTTTTGAGTTATTATTCATATATCTATAAGGAGACTAGAACCTGAATAACTGTCTCTACGACTGCTTCCGTTAAGATCTGGTCGGGTTCAAGCAGCATCCACCTCTAGCCTCCAAATCTATTATAGCAGTTAAAATTTCTAATCTACAAGAAAAGATTCTTATTTATTTTGTCTCAAACTATCAGCTTCAAAAACACCTAGAACGTGAAAATCCTCACAATGTAAGCCCAGCTCTTCAAGAGATTTTTGAACTTTTGAGTCTTCAATATGTCCATCTAAATCACATAAAAAAAAATAAGAATCGAAACTATTTTTTTCTGGATAACTTTGTAGTTTAGTTAAATTGACACCATTAATAGCAAAACCTCCTAGTGATTGATAGAGGGCAGCTGGCTTACTTTTCAATTTAAATAAAAAAGAGGTTATATAAGTTTTGTCTTTAAATTCTGGTTGAGAAATATTTTTTCCCATAACCAAAAATCTTGTCAAATTTCCACTTTCATTTTCTATATTTTTTTCAATTACTTCTAAGCCATAAATTTCAGCGCTTAAGGAAGATGCTATCGCAGATTGTTTGATATCTTTTGTTTTAGAAATCATTTCAGCAGATCCAGCAGTATCTGCTCTAATATGTTCTGCTAAATTATTTTCTTTTATAAATTTTGAACACTGAGACAATCCTTGAGCATGTGAGTATACTTCTTTGATATCTTTTAATTTAGCTCCAGGTTGTCCTAATAAGTTGTGTTCAATTTTTTGAAAATGCTCTTTATAAATATTAAGCCTATGTTTAAATATTAAATATTCAATTCCAATATTACCAGTAATTCTATTTGATTCTGGAATTATAATTCTGCTATCTGGCTCTTCAGATGCTTTGTTAAAACACTCATCAAAAGTTTTACAAGGTAATATTTCTGCTTTAGGATCAATAGAAAGCGCTGCTAAATGAGAATATGCACCAAAGGTTCCCTGAAAATAAATTTTACTCATCAATTCTTATATTCCATTATTTTTTTTAAGGCTAGATAATCTTCTTCTGTATCCACTCCTATTGGAGATGACATAGCAAGTGAAACATTGATATCAATATTATTATCTAATGCTCTTAACTGCTCTAGTCGATTTTCTATTTCATTTTTGGATTGATCCAAGTGAACAAATTTTTCTAGACAATCTCTTGAATAACAATAAATTCCAATATGGTGATAAATATTTTCTACCTGCTCAGATTTTCTTGAAAAGGATACAGCCTTTGGAAAATGATCACTTTCTAGGCTATTTTCAGTAATGACCTTAACAATATTTTCATTCTTAAGGTTGTTATTATCTTTTATTTTTGCCGCAAGAGTTCCTAAATTAGAATTATTTTTTACCATTTTGTCATTCAAACTTTTGATATCATCAATATCGATTGCTGGTTCATCACCTTGCAAATTCATAATAAAATCAACATCTCTAACATTTGATTTTTTAAGTGCTTCGTAAATTCTATCTGTTCCTGTCTTATGTTTATTGCTGGTCAAAATAGCATTGAAACCATTACTTTTAACATCATCAATAATTTCTTGATCCTCTGTAGCTACAATCACGTCTCCAATATTGGCTTCTCCAGCTTTTTTAGACACATGTGATATAATTGATAAACCATTTATTTTTAATAACGGTTTACCTGGAAGCCTAGACGCAGACATTCTAGAGGGTATAATTACTAAAGTTTTCATTATATTTTCAAATTATTATACTCATTAAACAACTATAGAGGCAAATTTATACATTAAATTTTAGCTTTTTTTTAATTTATCGTGTTATACGTTCACTACAAAAATTAGAAAAAATGGATTCTTTCGAAATAAATAAAATAGTTGCTGCAGTTTTAATGGTTGCCCTGCTTGTTATCGGTATTGGAAAATTATCTGATGTTATATTCCATGTAGAGAAACCTGAAACGCCTGGTTATTCAGTTGAAGTAGAAACTGCTACTACTGTATCCACAACCAGCTCAAGCACGACGTCAGACAAAATTGATATATCAGCATTGATGGCAATGGGAGATATTGCTCATGGTGAAAAAGTTTTTAAAAAATGCGCAGCTTGTCATTCAATTGTTAAAGGAGGAAAAAATGCTATAGGTCCAGCGCTATATAATGTTGTTGGAAGAAAAGTTGGAGCCGTTGAAGAATATAAATATTCTAAAGCATTAGCAGCGTATGATAAAGAGTGGACTTTTGAAGAACTAAATGGATTTTTAATTAAACCTGCAAAATGGATAAAGGGAACAAAGATGGCATATGCAGGTCTTAGAAAAGAAAAAGATAGAGCCTCTGTAATAAAATATCTAAATGAAAATTCAGACAGCCCTTTGCCGCTACCTTAATTTTCCAAAACAATATAATAAAATACTTTTTTGTACGTGAACTCTATTGAGTGCTTGTTGCCATACGTGAGATTTTTTTCCCAGAAAAACATCATCACTCACTTCGTCTCCTCTAGGTAAACAATGTAAAAAAATACAACTTTTTTTTGCGTAACTCATTAATTTTTTATCAATTTTAAAATTTTTGAACGCTTTTATTTTTTTCTTCTTATTAACTTTGTCATTTAAAGAAATAACTTTATCGGAAAAAATTACGTCTGCACCAGAAACTGCTTTTTTTGCATCATTATAAATGTAAATTTGTTTATTATTTTTTTTGACCCAAGCTCTAACTTCTTTTCCTGGTTCAAATTTTTTTGGACAGCCAATACTTAGCTTGAAAGAAAATTTTACTGATGCAGCTATTAAACTATCTAAAACATTGTTGGAGTCACCAATCCAGCAGATATTTAAATTAGAAATAGATTTCTTCGTTATTTCCTCAACAGTAAAAACATCTGATAAAACCTGTGTTGGATGAGACGAAGGACTTAAGCCATTGATGACGGGTATAGATAAATATTTTTCAAAATTTTCGACTTTTTTATCACTATCAGTTCTAAGCATAAATCCATCACCATAGGTCGAAAGAATTTTAGCCGTATCAGCAATGCTCTCTCCACCTTGACCCAAATGAAGCTCATTAGATCTTAAAGTCAAAGTACCACCGCCTAATTGTTTGATAGCTAAATAAAAGCTTAATCTTGTTCGCAAACTAGATTTTTCAAACATTTGAATCAATAATTTTCCTTTTAAGGGTACACCCTTATCAACCTCTAATGTACTAAGTTTTTTTCTTAAACTTTTTCTTTTTTTTGCGTCAATAATGATCTTTCTTAGATCTTTTGCAGGTATATCTTTTAAGTTGATGAAATGTTTCATATTATTTTATCTGCGAACAGACTTTTTCAATAATTTTTAATGCTAAATCTAGTTCATTCTTTTTAACATTTAATGGAGGTAAAATCCTAACAACATTTTCTGTAGCTCTAATAGTTAGTAGCTTGTTGTTCATCAATTTTTTTATAAATTCAGTTTGATCTTTATATAACTGTATCCCAATTAAAAATCCTTTTCCTCTTATTTGCTTTATAATATTTGGATATTTTTCTTTAATTTTATTAAGCTTTAATAAAAAATATTTTGATAAACTTTTTACATTATTTAAAAATTTCTTATTCGATATGATATCCATTACGGTATTTCCAACAGCCATCGCCAAAGGATTTCCTCCAAATGTTGATCCATGAGTGCCTGGTATCATGCCTGAGGCAACCCTTTTATTCATTAAAACCGCTCCAATAGGAAATCCTCCACCTATTCCTTTTGCAATTGGCACAATATCAGGTTTTACTTTAGATTTTTCAAAAGCAAAGAAATCACCAGATCTTCCAATTCCACACTGAACTTCGTCAAGAATTAATAATATTTTTTTCTTATTGCATAATACTCTTAATTCTTTCAAGCACCAATCTGGTATCACTTTTATACCACCTTCACCCATAATAGTTTCAACCATAATAGCAGCTGTGTTTTTATTAATTTTTTTTTTGAGAGAATTATGATCTCCAAAACTAAAGTGATCAAAACCTGTTACTTTTGGACCAAATCCCTCTGTCATTTTCTTTGATCCGCTAGCAAATATTGCCGCTAAAGTTCTTCCATGAAATGAATTTTTGATACATAAAATTCTATTTTTATTCGGTTTACCAATTGAGTAAAAATATCTTCTAGCAACTTTAATTGCTGCTTCTGTAGCTTCAGCTCCACTATTTTGAAACATCACAAAATCAGCAAAAGTTTTAGTGCATAATTTTTTAGCAAGTTTTTCACCTTCTGGGATTTGGAAAGCGTTAGAAACGTGCCAAAGTTTTTTTGATTGATCTCTTATTGTTTTAACTAATTTTGGATGAGCATGACCTAGAGAATTTACAGCTATTCCTTGGACAAAATCTAAATATTTTTTATTATCAGCAGAGTATAAAAAGCTTCCTTTTCCGTATTTAAAGGAAATTTTTTTTCTATTATAGTTTTTTGCTAAATAACTCATAAATCTATTTTGTTTTATAAAGTTTAATTATTTATACAAGTAAGGATTGAAAACATATATATTTTATAGGTTGAATATTAATGTTGATAAGTCTCAATTTTTGGTTGTTTAATTTAATTTTATATCAGTATATTGTTATCTAATTTAAACAAGATACAATATATTGATTATGAGCTGGACTGAAGAAAAAGTATCAAAATTAAAAGAGCTTTGGGGCAAAGGTAATACTGCAAGTCAAATTGCTGAAATAATCGGAGGCATAAGTCGGAATGCGGTAATAGGTAAAGCTCATAGACTAAACTTATCAGCAAAAATAAAAACTAGAACAGCTACTTCAAGCCAAAATTTTGATAGCACAAGAATTGAAAAAAATACCCAATCAAAAAGAGGGCGTAAAAGTAAATTTAAATCCTTAATTATTGAAAAAGATTTTGAACCAGAAAATCCAAAACAACTTGAGGAACTGGACGAAAATTCATGTAAATGGCCCATTGGTCACCCTGACGAAAAAACATTTTATTTTTGTGGAAGATCATCTTTAAAAGACTTTTCTTATTGTAAATTGCATCTTTTATATGCTTACCAACCTAAAGGCAAAAAAGATGATGTCACTGAAAAAGAAGAGGTTCCTGAATTTATTGAAAAAAAAATACAGTCAGCTTAATTTAATTCGGCTTACTATCTAAATCATTTTTTTGATGCATATTTTTCCGTTGAAAATTGACCACCCTCTCTCCACATATAAGAATATTTTTTAACTTCTTCATCAAAATATCTTAAGCTTGGGGTGCCGATGTCAAAATTATTTTTATATTTTCCTGATGCGATGTTATCATATTTTAGGAGTCTCAATTGATCTCTTGTAAGTAAAGGATTCGGCATTATTTCAAATAAGCTTGCTGAAATTTCTGCTAATTTTAGTGGAAGAGGTATAGTTAATCTTTTTTTTCCAATTAATTTTAATAACTTTTCAATTATTTCTTTAAACGTAATTGTTTCTGGTCCCACACATTCAATTATTTTTGAGTAAATATTTTTTGAAATTACATCATGGATAATATCAGTTAGATCAGAACAATGAATTGGGGAAAATTTTGTTTTTCCATTATAGTAAAGAGGAAAAAAAGGAAGTCTATTTAATAAAGTCATAAAGTTGGTAGTAAAATTATCATCTGATGAATATACAACTGAAGGTCTTAAAACTGTAGCAAGTGGAAAATTTTTGAAAATATTACTTTCACCTTCAAGTTTACTTTTAGCATAATTTGAGTCTTTTGCCTCATTTATTCCTAAAGCTGACAAATGTATGAAGTGCTTAAGATGATATTCTTTACAAAGTTTTGCTAATATTGATGGAAATATAGAGTGAATGTTATTAAAAGTATTTCCTTTTCTCTTTTCAAATAAAATTCCAATCAAATTTATACATATGTCAGATTTTATAAAAAGTTCCCTTATTTTTTTTTCATCGAATATGTTGGCCTCAACAATGTCTATATAACCAACGTTTGCCTGGGTTTTGATTATGTAGCTTTTTTGATGAATATTTCTTGTTACTACAGTAACTTTATAGTTATTCTTTGTAAGTTTTCTTATCAAGCTTCTTCCGATTTGACCACTACCACCAAAAATTAGACAATTTTTTGCTTTCATATATATATATTTAAAAATGAATAATAATATTCAACTACACAAAAATGATCTACCAGATGATTTGAATTTAGGCAATATAATAGCGGTTGATGGCGAGTTTATGGGTCTCAATGTCAGAAGAGATCCTTTGTGCTTAATTCAAATATCTTCAGGAAATTTAGATGCACATATAGTTCAATTTGATAGTAGAAACTATAACGCACCAAATTTAGTAAAGATTTTAAATGATCACAAAATCACTAAGATTTTTCATTACGGTAGAGCAGATATTGCACACATAAGATACTATTTAAAAACTCATACCAACAACATACTTGATACTAAAATTGCGTCAAAAATAGCTAGATCATATTCTGACAATCACTCACTAAAAATACTTATCAAAGAGTTTATAAATATAGATATTAGCAAACAATTTCAAAGTTCAGATTTTGGTGGAAAACTAAGTTCTGCTCAGCTCAAGTATTGTGCCAATGATGTTATATATTTACATAAAATACATGAAGAGCTTAAAAAAATATTAGAAAGAGAGAATAGATTAAAATTATATGAAGATTGTCTAAAATTTTTAAATACTAGAGTTGACTTGGATCTAGCACTTTTTAAGGACGATGTTTGGTCACATTAATGAAAAATAGAAAATTTATATCCACTGCAAAACATGTGATAAGTTTAGAGATAAAAGCTTTACAAAAATTAAAAAAAAATATTAATAATTCCTTTGATAAAGCTGTACTACATATAGCTAAATGCCCATCAAAAATAATTCTATGTGGTGTAGGAAAAAGTGGTTTGATAGCATCAAAAATTGCTGCAACGCTTGCATCTGTTGGCACACCTTCATTCAGTTTATCTGCAAGTGAAGCATCCCATGGAGATCTTGGAATGATATCTAAAAAAGATATTTTAATTTTAATTAGTAATTCAGGTGAAACAAGTGAGCTAAGAAACATAATTCAGTTTTCAAAAAGAAATAAAATATTATTAATTGGAATAGTTTCAAAAAAAGACTCAATACTTTACAAAGCCTCAGATATTAAACTTTTAATTCCAAAAGTAGTAGAAGCTGCTGGAATAGTACCAACAGCAAGTACAACCACTCAACTTGCTCTTGGTGATGCACTAGCAATTGCAAGTATGAAACTAAAAAAATTTGATAAAATGGACTTTAAAAAACTTCATCCTGCAGGAAGTTTAGGCTCTCAATTAAAAACAGTCGAAGATATCATGTTGACGAAGCAAAATATACCTTTTGTAAATGAAAATATGCTAATGAGCAAAGCATTGAAAATTTTAAGTAAAAAAAAATTAGGAATTCTAATAATACAAAATAAGAAAAAAAAAACCGTTGGGATAATAACAGATGGACAAATAAGGAGAATAAGTCAGAAAAATTTAAATTTTCAATCTTTGCCAGTTAAGAAAATAATGACGAAAAAACCTATATCTATTGACAAAAATGAACTCGCCGCTAAAGCCCTTCAATTAATGAACAATAAAAAAATTACCTCATTAATTGTGAATAATAACAAAAAACCTAATGTCACTATTGGTGTAATTCATGTTCACTCAATTTTGCAATCAAATATCTCATAAATGTCTGATAAAAAAATTGGTACAATTTTTTTTATTATTCTTTTTATATCATCACTGATTTATTTAATTAATATAAAATTTTTTAAAAAATCTCAAAATGTTGAAATTAAATCTCAAAATGTTGAAATTAAAAAGGAAATAAATGATGACTCGTCATATAATTCAAATATTATAAAAGATATTAACTATTCGACAAAAGATAATGATGGTAATGAGTACAAAATAAATGCCTTAAAAGGTGAAATAGATTATACAAATTCCAACATCATATATTTAACTGATGTGACTGCAGTAATTAAATTAAAAAATTCAGGTGTAATAAATATTAAGTCCGATTATGGTAAATATAATTCTGACAATTATGATACAATCTTTACCAAAAATGTAACGATCAATTACCTTGAAAATGAAATTCTAAGTGAATATGTTGACTTTTCTCTCTCTAGAAATTCGATGATTATTTCAAAAAATGTGATTTATACAAACTTAGAAAATATATTGAAGGCTGATGTTGTAGAAATTAATATTAAAACTAAAGATACTAAAATATTTATGTATGAAGACAAAAAAAAAGTAAAAATACAAAGCAATAATTAAATGGCTATAATAAAAAAATTTAGGATCAAATCATTTAAAAATACAAACTCAATTATTGAGTTTCAGAATGTATCCTTATCTTATGGTAATAGACAAATCTTAGAAAATATTAGTTTTAAAATTAATGAGGGTCAAATTTTTGGAATGTTAGGGCCAAATGGTGTTGGGAAATCAACAATTTTCAATCTAATAACTGGTCTTATTAATCCAGATAATGGAATTATTAAAATAGATGGAGAGAATGTAAATAAATTTCCAATCTACCTTAGAACGAAAAAATTTAAAGTCGGATATGTACCTCAATATGGTGGATTTTTTAATGATCTTTCATTGTACGATAATTTGAAAGCGATTAGTGAAATAGTAATAGAAAATAAAATTTATAGATCTGAAAGAATTAACTATTTAATTTCTAAATTTGAGTTAGATAATTTAAAAGAAATTAAAGCAAAATTTTTATCAGGAGGACAAAAGAAAAAATTGGTGATTGCTTTATCTTTATTAAGTGAGCCAAGAGTTCTTCTTTTAGATGAATGTTTTGCTGCACTCGATGTATTAACAATAAAAATGTTACAAGAGATTATTGTAAATTTACAAAATGAAAACAAAATAACTATTTGTATATGTGATCATCAAGCGAGAGATTTGTTGGCATGTGTAGATATTGCAATGATATTAAGTAATGGAAAAATTGTTGCCGAAGACACACCTTCTAATTTAGTAAAAAATATAAATGCTAAAAATGCCTATTTTGGGGATAATTTTAAATTTAATTAAATTTAGATGCCAAACTCTATTACTATTAAAACAAAAATAAGATCCTTTAACAAGGAAATTTCTGTAAGTGGTGACAAAAGCCTTAGTATTCGATGGGTATTATTTGCATCATTAGCAAGAGGAGTTTCAAAAGCTAGAAATTTGTTAATGTCTGAAGATGTTTTGGCTGCAATCAGTGCAATAAAACAATTAGGTATTAAAACATCAACAAAAAATAACGAATGTAAAATTTATGGAAAAGGAATAAATGGATACAAATATAAAAAAAATATTATAATTAATGCTCAGAACTCTGGAACATTGGGTCGCCTTATCTTAGGATTGTTAATTAATACTACTCATAAAATCAAATTAATTGGTGATAAGAGTTTATCTAAAAGAGATTTTAAAAGAATCTCTAATCCATTAAGTAAATTTGGAGCAAAATTTAAATTAAGTAAAAATAAGAGTTTACCACTATCGATTTATGGATCATCAAACTTAAAACCAATTAATTATATTGAACAAAAAGGGTCCGCTCAATGCAAAAGTTCAGTGATATTTGGTGCAATGAGAACAAATGGTACAACTGTTATAAAAGCAAAAAAATCAAGAAATCATACTGAATTATTATGTAGGTATTTAAAAATACCTTTGACTATAAAAAATAAAAAAAATCATGACGAGATCAAAATAAATAAAGTTAAAATAATAAAACCAATATCATACAATATACCTGGTGATATAAGTTCAAGTGCATTCTTTATTGTATTAACTGCACTTACTGGAAATTCTAAAATATTAATAAAAAACGTAAATATAAATCCTTCAAGAACAGGCATAATAACAATTCTAAAAAAAATGGGAATAACCATAAATTTTAAAAAACAAAGAGTTTATAAAGGAGAAAAAATTGCAGATATTTATGTTAAAAGTCCAAAAAAAATAAAATCAATAAATTGCCCAACTTATTTAAACAGTGGAGCAATTGATGAATTTTTAATTATTTTTTTAGTGGCAGCGAAAGCAAAAGGTATTTCTTACTTCAAGGATTTAGCAGAATTAAATCAGAAAGAAAGTCCAAGATTAAAGTGGGGAGAATACATATTAAATCAAATGGGTATTAAGACTAGCACTACAAAAAACTCTATTAAAATTTATGGAAATCCTGAATTAAAAATAGAAAAAAAAATAATTATTAAAAATTTTTTAAAAGATCACAGGGTATTTATGACTAGTGTAATAGCAGCACTATCTTTTGGTGGTAATTGGAAAATATATGATAAAGAATCTACAAGGACTTCTTTTCCAAATTTTCTTAAAATTATTAAAAAAATTCAAAAATGAATAGGAAAAAAAATATTCTAAAAATTGCAATAGATTCCCCTGCAGCAGCAGGGGCTGGTACATTAGCTAGAGCAATATCAAAACACTATAATTTATTTTATCTTGATACTGGTAAAATATATCGTTTAATAGCTTTATATAAAATAAAATTTCCAAAAAAGTTCAATTTAAAATTCATTAAAGAAAAAATAAAAATTATGAACTTTAAAGATTTTAATAATAAAAAACTTTTATCTGATGAAGTTGGTGTGGAAGCATCAATAATAGCAAAAAATAAAAATATTAGAAAACTTATTCATTCTTTTCAAATTAATTTTGCCTATAACCCACCTAAAAAATATAATGGATCTTGTCTTGATGGTAGAGACATCACATATAAAATCGTTCCAGATGCTGACTTTAAATTCTTTATTACTGCTAACTTAAAAACTAGAGCAATGCGTAGATTTAAAGAATTAAAGACATTAAAAAAATCAATAACCTTTGGTGATGTCTTAAAAAGCATTAAAAATAGAGATAAAAGTGACTATAATCGCAAAATATCTCCCCTAAAGAAAACAAAAGATTCTATGTTGATTAACACCACAAAGTTATCTAAAAGAGCCTGTTTTTTAAAAATAAAAAAAATTATAGACAGGAAAATAAAAACTTAATGGAAATTTATAAAGACTTATCAAGCCAAGAATCTCAAGAATTCGAAAAATTACTGAACAGTCAATTATCAAAAATTCAAATAGAAGAAGGCAAAATAATTGATGGTAAAATAAATAAAATTACTGATAAATTTGTATTCATTTTTGTAGAAGGTTTAAAATCTGAGCCAGTATTAGACATTAATGAATTAAAAACTATGGGCCTTTCAGAAAAAATAAAAATCGGTGAAACAATTTCAGTGTTATTAGAGAAAATAGAAGACAAGAATGGTGAGGTAATTGTTTCAGCTTCTAAAGCACAAAAAATTAAAGGATGGGATAAATTAGTTCAAGCTTATGAAAATAACGAACCAATTATGGGAAAAATTACATCTAAATGCAAAGGAGGATGTATTGTAGAACACATCGATACTGGTTCACTTATGTTTTTACCAGGTTCACAAATTAGCGACAAACCTCTAAAAGATATTAGTCATCTGATGAACGAACCTCAAAAATTTGCACTTATCAAACTAGATAAGGTAAGAGGAAATGCATGTGTATCTAGAAGAGAAATAATCTCATCCTTCAAAAAAGAGGATAAAGCAAAAATAATTGAAAAATATAAAGTAGGTGACATTATTAAAGGTGCTGAAGTAAAAGGTTATAGTTCATTTGGATGTTTCTTTAATGTAAATGGAGAATTAGATGTATTAGTCCATTTACAAGAAATTTCTTATTCAAGAGTAAATCATCCTGATGAGGTTTTTAACATTGGAGAAAAACATGACTTAAAAGTAATTAGTGTTGATAAAGAAAAATTGCAAGTTGGATGTTCAGTAAAACAATTATCACCAGACCCTTTTGAACATGTTGAAAATTATGAATTAAATAAAATCTACAAAGTTAAAGTTGTTAAAATAATGGACTTTGGTGCATTTTGTGAACTTGAACCAGGCTTGACAACTTTGCTACATTCGAGTGAGCTAAGCTGGACTAAAAAAAATGTATCAGCAAAAAAAATGTTTAAGGTTGGAGATGAAATTGATTGTGTTATTACTGAGATAGATAAAGATAAAAGACGTGTAGCAATTTCACATAGATTAACACAAGAAAATCCATTTGAACAATTTGAGAAAAAATATCCAGTTGATACAATTGTGGAAGGCTCGATTATAAACAAAAATGAATACTCATTGTTTGTTAAAATTGAAGATCTAGATGTAGATGCTTTTTTACATTGCAATGATTTAACATATCTAAATAACGGTGAAGAGGAATTAACTAAATATAATAAAGGTGATAAAATAAAAGTTAAGGTTTTGGAAATTAAAACCTCGGAACAAAAAATTAGAGTAGGGTTAAGACAAACACAAGCTGATCCTTTTAATTGGTTTAAAAATAAATCGAAAAATCAAATAATTACTGTAAAAGTTATCTCTACAGATAACAAAGGAATAAATGTAAGACCTGAAGGATGTGAAATGGATTTTCAAATTAAAAAATCTGCAATTGCAATTAATTCAGCTGATGCTCGTCCTAGCAGATGGACAGGTGGCGAAAAACTTGATTGTGCAATTGCTGATCTTGATTTAGATAAAAGAAAGGTAACCCTAAGTATCAAACTTTTAGAGGAAATCGAGAAAAAAGAAGCCTTAGATAAGTATGGATCAGAGGGATCTGGTAAAAATCTTCCCTTCTCATCTTTATCTGAGGATTTAAAGAAAAAAGAAGAGAAAAATTAATTTAGTAGATTTCAATTGGCTATTGTAAAATCAAAGCTTTTAAAACAACTTTCAAATAATTACCCAAATTTTCTTAAAAAAGACCTAGAAAAATTCACAAACATAATTTTAAACGAGATAAAAAACGCTCTTAAAAGAGGTGATAGAGTTGAACTTCGAGGCTTTGGTGTCTTCTCTACAAATACTCAAAAAGCTAGGATATCAAGGAATCCCAAAACTGGAGAGAAAGTTAATACTCCAGAAAAAAAAACAATTCACTTTAAAATGTCAAAAGACTTGTTTAAAAAATTAAATAATAATGAAGAATAAAACTATATTTGTTGCTTGTGATACTTCAAATTTAAATAAAATAAAAAAAATAATTGATCAAACTAGTTCATATAAATTAAAAATAATCCCTAAATTTGGCCTTCAATTCTTTTATTCAAAGAATGGAAGACAATTTTTAGAAGAATTTAAAAAAGATTTTTGGTTAGATTTAAAGATAAATGATATCCCCCACACTGCATTATCTGCTATTGACAGCCTAAAAGACTTAAAAAAATGCAAATATATAACAGTCCATGTAAATGGTGGTTTAGAAATGCTTAAATCAATAAAAAAAAAAGCAAGAAAAATAAATAAAAATTTAAAAGTTTTAGGAGTTACAATTTTAACAAGTCTTGATGATAAATCTCTTAAAGAAATAGGTCATACAAAAAATGTAAAACAATTAGTTTTAAGGCAAGCAGCATTAATTAAAAAATCAGGATGTGATGGTATAGTTTGCTCCGCTCAAGAAGCTATGATAGTTCGTAAAAGACACAAAAATTTATTAATCATAACCCCAGGAATAAGATTGCCTGGTGATAGTTCAAATGACCAAATGAGAATTATGACTCCAAAACAAGCTTTTAAAAATAAGGTTTCTGGTATTGTTATTGGAAGATCTCTTACAAAAGGTAACATAAAAAATAACACCAAAAAACTTATTGATCATTTAAACTAATGATCAAAGGTTGTAAGATTTGTGGTATAAAAGACTCTGATACTTTAAATTATATAATAAATCATCCCTACCCTCCAAAATTTATTGGCTTCATTTGTAATTACCCAAAAAGCTCAAGATATGTTGAACTAGAATCTCTAAAAAAATTACTAAATGTTAAAAAAAACAAAAGTAAATTTGTAGCTGTTTTAGTAAAACCTAGTAATGAGATTTTAGAGGAAATAAAAAGTTTACCTTTTGATTATTATCAATTGTATGACTTTACTCCAGATGAAATAAAAATTATAAAAAAAAAGTATAAAAAAAAGATTATTACAGCTTTGACAATCAAAGATGAATCTGATGTTCTTGAGTATAAATCATTTGTTGATGTAACAGATGTTTATTTGTTTGATGGTAAAGGTTATGAAAAAAGTCAGAGCTTTGATCATAACTTGATTAAAAATATCAAATTAAACAAGGAATTAATGCTAGCTGGTAATATAAAATTCGATGATAATTTAAAAAATTATGAGAAAATTGCTAATTATTTAGATTTATCTGGAGGCTTGGAAACTTCTGGATTAAAAGATACATCCAAAATAGATATTTTTTTAAACAATTTAAATAAATTAATAAATGAAACTAAAAAAAAAAATTCCTCTAATTGATCAGCATGATCGTTACGGTTTTTGGGGCGGTAAATTTGGAGGAAGTTTTATTCCCGAAACTTTAAAAAAACCTGTAGAAGATCTAACACAAGAGTTTTCAAAATTAAGAAATAATAAAAAATTTTTAAAAAAAAGAGATTATTACTTTAAGAATTATATTGGATCACCCACATCATTTATAAAATTAGAAAATTTATCTAATCATTTGGGTGGTGCTCAAATATGGGCCAAAGTTGTATCGGAGGCTAATGGTGGTGCCCACAAAATATACAATGCAACTGTTCATGCCTTAATTTGTAAGGCTATGGGTAAAAAATATATTGTTGGTGACACTGGAGCTGGTTATGCAGGTAAAATGTTAAGTATGGCTGCAAAGAAATTTGGTCTTAAATGTAAAATTTTCATGGGTGCAAAAGATATCAAGAGGCAAAAACCAAATTGTGATGCTATGAGAAAAAATGGTGCTGAAATAGTTCCTGTATATTCAGGTAGTCAAACCTTGGTCGATGCAGTCAGTGAGTGTATGAGATATTGGGTATCAAATTGTGATACTACGCATATGTGTGTTGGAAGTACAGTTGGGCCAAATATCTTTGTAAAAATATGTGGATGGAGTACAGCACAAATTTCAAGAGAATTAAAAATTCAGATTAAACAAGAATTCAAAAAAATTCCAAAAAAGATTAAATTAATTAATTGTGTGGGGGGTGGAAGTTCGGCATATGGTTTTTGGAGTGAATTTATAGATTTTAATAAATCGCAAATAGAGTTGGTTGGTGTAGAGGCTGGAGGTCCAAAAAAATCTAAACTTCATGCAGCTCCTCTAAGTAGAAATGCTAAAATTGGAATTTTACATGGTGCAGCTTCTTATGTTTGTCAAAACAATGAAGGTCAAATTAATGATACTGAGTCGATTAGTGCTGGATTGGATTACCCAGGTGTAAGTCCTATACATTGTTTTTTAAAAGATACAAAAAGAGCCAGATACACTTACGCAACTGATGAAGAAGCACTAAAAGCACATGTGATGGTAACTAAATTTGAAAAACTTAATCCAAGTTTAGAACCTAGTCATGCATTTGCTGAGGCGATAAAAATTGCACCAAAATTAAGTAAAGACACAATTATAATAGTCAACTCTTGTGGTGATGCTAAAAAAGATAGAGATATTTTAAGAGAAAGGTTGGGTAAAAATTAATGAATTCGTTAATTAGCAAAGCTTTCTCAGCTGCAAAAAAAGAGAACAGACCAGCTTTACTGACATATACCGTTGCTGGAGATAATACTAAAAAAAAATCCTTAGAAATATTAAAATCAATTTCTAATTATGCAGATATTTGTGAATTAGGTTTTCCACATAACACTCCTATAGCTGATGGGGGACAAATACAAACAAGTGCTTACCGGGCAATTAAAAATGGTATTAAAATTAATGATGTATTTTCAATTGCAAAAAATTTTAAAAAAATAAAAAAAAATAAACCAATTATACTGATGGGCTATTACAATATGATCTATCAATATAATGAAAATAAATTTTTAGATAAATGCAAAAAGTCAAAAGTTGATGGTTTAATAGTTGTAGATTTACCTTACCCTGAAAATAAAAATTTTGCGTCAAAATGTAAAAAAAAAGGAATTAATTTTATTCAATTGGTTTCCCCAACAACTTCTAAGATAAGATTAAAAAAAATTATAAAAGACTCCCACGATATGATTTATTATATAAGCATGTTATCCACTACAGGTGGAAAGCTTAAGGTATCCTCTAAGAAAATATTAGCAAAATACAATAAAATAAAAAAACAAAATAAATCAAAAAATGTTGTTATTGGCTTTGGTATTACAGAAAAAACAATCAAATCTCTAAAAAAAGCTGATGGTTTAGTGGTTGGTAGTGCAATTTGCAAGGAAATCTCTAAATCAATTGAAAAGAGACAAAATGCTGTCACAAATGTTACTAATATCGTTAAGAGATTAAAAAATAAAATTCAATGAACTGGATAACTAAAATTATTAAAGCAGGTGAAAAAATTAAAACTGCTATACGTGATAGAGCTACTAAAGAAGATATCGCAAAAAGTGATTGGACCTCATGCTGTAGAGGTCCTATTCTAAAAACTGATTTAGAAAAAAATCTTTGGGTATGTCCTGATTGTAAGAAACATCATAGAATAAAACCAAAACAAAGATTTGATATTTTATTTGGTAAAAATAATTACGAAATTTTTAAAACTCCAATACCAAAAGATGATCCACTCAATTGGACAGATTCTAAGCCTTACAAAGAAAGACTAAAAAGTGCTCGTAAAAAAACTGGATTAGAGTGTGGAATGATGGTCACTTCTGGGAATATAAATAATATTAAAATTACAGCTGTAGCATCTGATTTTGATTTTTTAGGAGCTTCAATGGCAGCAGCAGAAGGTGAAGCTTTTTTATATGGAATACAGCATGCTATAGAAAATCAAACACCGTTTTTATGTATTAGTGCTGGAGGGGGTATGAGGATGATGGAAAGTTTAATATCTTTGTCTCAAATGACCAGAACAACACTTGCAATTAATGAATTGAAAAAAAATGGACTTCCATATTTAGTTTGTATAACTGATCCAACAGCCGGCGGTATTACCGCATCCTATGCTATGTTAGGTGATATTCATATTGCAGAACCAGGAGCTTTAATTGCATTTGCAGGTGCAAGAGTAATTCAAGGAACAGTTAAAGAAGAACTTCCTGAAGGCTTCCAAAAAAGTGAATATGTTGAAAAAACTGGTTTTGTTGATTTAATTGTTGAACGTAAAGATCTTGCATCAAAAATTGGAACTTTATTATCAATATTGTTAAAGAAAAACTCTGATATGAGTGCTGAACAAAATGAAACTTCAGAAGATAGTCAGTCGCTTACAAAAGTTGCATCCTAAAGAAATAGATTTAAGTCTAGATCGTATTCAAAATCTCTGCAAAAAACTAGGGAGTCCTCAAGATAAAATCAAAGCAATTTCAATTGTTGGAACGAATGGAAAATATTCAACTATTCAAGCAATGTTATCAATTTTAAAAGAAGCAAATTTAAAATGTAATGTCTATACAAGCCCACATATCAAAAGTATTAACGAAAGGTTTGTTTTTAATAATGAAGTGTTGAATGACGATGATTTAGTAAATTTACTTGAGGAAATTGAAAATGCTAACAATAATGAACCGATTACTTTTTTTGAAATACTTACTGCAGCTTATTTCTTAAAAGCATCTCAATACCCAGAAAATATCAATTTAATTGAGAGTGGATTATTCTTTAGATTTGATGCTACAAATATGTTAAAAAATAACCTTGCTAGCGTTGTAACCTCCATTGGAATTGATCATTTAGATTGGTTACCTGAAAATGATCAAAATGTTGAAAGAATTATTTTTGAAAAAACATCAAGTCTTTTAAACTCAAATATTATAGTAGCAAAACAAAGCAATAAAGAAATTGTTGATAATATTAAAAAAACAATATCTAATAATAGATCAAATAAAATTTTCCATAACGAAAATTATATTTTTACAATGGAAGAAAATGACTTCTTTTATTTTGAAGATCAATTTGGGAGAATAAAATTACCTAGGCCAAATGTTAAGGGTCAATTTCAATTAGAAAATATCTCAACAGCTATTGCGACCCTAAGAATTTTGAAAGATTTAAATATTAAGGATGATCACATTAAAGAAGGTGTTTTAAAAATAAGTAGTATCGCAAGATTACAAGAAATTAAATCAGGTAAACTTAAGGAACTTGTAAAAGATCATAAACTGTTTGTTGATGGTTCTCATAATCCTTTGGGTGCAAAAGTACTAAATGAATACTTGGAAAGTTTAGATTGCGAAAAACATGTTATTCTTGGAATGATGGCAAATAAAGATCATAAAAAATTTATGAGTTTCTTTAAGGATATTGCTTCATTAACAACAATAGATATACCCAATCAACCTAATTCAATAAAAGGACAAGAGCTAAAAGATATACTAAATGACTTTTCAAATATTAATTATAAGGAAAGCATTGAGGAAGCTATAAAGTCAATTCCAGTCAAAGAAAAAGATATAATACTAATTACTGGATCGCTATACCTTGCTGGTGAAGTTTTAAATTTAAATTAGATATTTTTATCTAAAAATTCCTTCATGTGACTTTCAGGAACTCCACCAACTTTTCTATCTACTTCAACACCTTTTTTATAGATAATAACTGTTGGAACACCTCTAATCCCTGCTGCACTTCCAGTATTTATTCCACCATCTTCAACATCGGCATAATAAAAACCGGCCTTATCTTTGTATTCATCAGATAATTTATCCATCACTG
The DNA here is from genome assembly GCA_902521615.1 of uncultured Pelagibacteraceae bacterium. GTDB lineage: Bacteria > Pseudomonadota > Alphaproteobacteria > Pelagibacterales > Pelagibacteraceae > Pelagibacter. Next base: position 22,594 of record CABYSJ010000015.1, read on the forward strand.
GTTTTAGTGCCTTACATGGACCACACCACTCAGCTGAAAACTGAATAACTGAAATATCTTCATTTTTAATTTTAGTATCAAAATCTTCGTCTTTAAAATTTGTAAGCATATATCCTTTCTATAAATTGCAGTCTTAAAGTCAACTAGGCAATTTCATATTTCTTTTCTATAGACATAATAAATTCATTTATTTCATCTAATTTTTTTAATTCTTCTTCATCATCTCGATTTGATGCTTGATCTCTTAAAGTATCAATTTCTTGGTAGGCCATTCCTATTGTCTGCCATTTCTCTTTATTTTTACTTAAAATTCTTCTAGCAATTTCACTTTTTATATTTTTATATAAATCTGGTGGCAAAATATGTGGTGCTTCTTGATAGATAATTTTTTGACCAAACCAACTACATCTTTTATCTTGAAACTTATCCAACATTCTTAATTTATCTTCCCAAGAAGAACTATGCCAAGTTTTAAACAAAGCTGTATCTTTATTTGGAATAAATTTTTCATATAAAGTTTCTTCAGGTAATAAATCTTCTTGAGTTTGAGTTTGAGCTTTTTCTTCGGCTGCTTCTCTATTAATAATTTGGATATTTTTACAAAAATTTTCACTATTTCTTACTAATTTTGCTCTTTTTTGAATTGTTTCTAGATCTAAGTCTGCATATGCTTTCTCTTTTAATGCAAACTTTTTATCTAACACGACAGGAGCTTTATTGGTTTTGATTACTCTAAGTGCTTTTGGACTAAACTTTTTTAAATAAACTTTAAGATCATCTACTGACAAATTTAATAATGGCTCGGGATCTCTTCTTAAATCAAATAAATATCCCCAAGATGCATATGATGGGTGGAAACAATGATCTGGATGCAATGTAGAGACAAGATACATCATATTTTTTCCTTTAACATTTTCGAAAATTGAATAAATCCCCTCACTTTTTAATATAGTTTCAACACTATTTTTTGTGGATGTGCTTAAAAAATTTTCCCAATTATCTTTATGTTTGTCTTTTATAATTCTAAGAATTTTCAAGCTTGTGAACGCATCATGATAAGCTGTATGTTGTTGAGATGTATCAAATCCTTGTTGTCTGGCTAAACCCTCTAGAGCAAGACTTTCGTTACCAGCTTCTGTTAATTCAGTCTTTAATGTTTCAGGATTTAAAGTTTGAGCAACTCTTGCAACATGCAAACCATCGTGTTCTTTATTAGGAGATGAGTGTGTAATATAAGGATATCTGTTTCCTTTAAAAAAATTAAAATGAAACATTCGTCTATCAAAATTTAAATTACTCCAACCCATAAACAATGCTGGTGCAGCCTTTGAGAAGAAGTTTTCTACAGCTCCTAAAAAATCATAATGCGAGTAATTGCCTTTGGTAAGTAAATCTATACTTGTTGAGTTAACTAATAAGGCCTTTGCGCTTGGAACCTCACCTTCGGGCATTCTTCCACGAATATTAAGCTTACCAATTTCTTTTAAGTTTTTATCAACAACTACAGCACCTACTTCAATTATTGAGCCCCAAATAGTGCTATTTGTTGTTTCGGTATCGTAAATCACTATTTTGTCCATAAAATCTTAAGTTAAATTTGATAGCTCATTAAATTTTTTTAATCTTCCCAAAAACAAATTTTGATAAACAACTAAATCATGGCCTTGAATTTTAAACTCTTGGAATAGTTTATCTACTGTGCAAACTAAAATTACACAAGAAGTGATATTGGAGTTATACACAATGTTATGTGCTAATGAATATGCGCTTGTTTGAAGAAGCCATGAATCTATATATTCAGCTTTTTTGGGTTTATTACTTTGTTTAAAATCAATTATTGTTTCTTTTCCCTCATACACTCCAACACAATCAGCAGTACCTGCATATTTCTCTGGATAATAAAGTGTACATTCAACACCCCAAATTTCATCTAATCTATTTTTCAATCCTTTTTCAATAATTTCTTTAGCCATTAATTTGTATTGTTCATTGTCTTCAAAAAAACTTAAATTTTCTCTTCCAAGTAAATAAGTTTCTAAATAGTTGTGCATTTGAGATCCTCTACTACTAGCTGCTTTTGTGATTGCTTCAGCTTCTTTTTGCCCTGTTCTTTCTCTCCAATTTGCTAATGCTGCTTTATCTTCTTCAGATCGAGTTGCATCTAAAATTGACGTGACACTTGGTAATTTTGTTTCCCCTAATAAGTATCTTCTAATGCCATCAACTGTTGCTCTAGAGGACTTTGGATAATCGTATTTTTGATTCCACTGCATGAGATTTCTTATAAACGTTATTTTGGAAAAAAAGAAATTAATTTTTAAGCTGCTTATTTCGTTCAACAAATTTTTCTACGTTTTCAGTTTGTACAGCTTTCTCAACCTGCTCGGGATCTTTAATATTTTCTAAAGTTCTTGAAATTGATCTTGCATCCGTTCCAAATTTATCAACAACTCCCATTGCATCTTCTAATTTTTTTCTAAGAACTATAATGTTGTCAAAATGTTTAGAAAATCTTGTACTGATTGTTTTTAAATGATTATAAATTTCTGTTGCACCTTTTTGTACCTTCAATGATTGAAATCCCATATGTAAAGATTGTAAGTAGGCAGAAAGAGTGTTAGGCCCACATATTACAACTTTATATTTTTTCATTAACTCTTGAGTTAATAATTCTTTTGTACTTGGATCCTGATATTCAGTTAGTTCTTTGTATAAGCTTTCTGTAGGAGCATAAACAATTGCGAAATCGGTAGTTTTTGGTGGAACGATATATTTTTCATTAACACTTTTAGCTTTTGCCTTAAACGCTGAGGATAACTTTGCTCTAGCATCTGCAACAGCCCTTTTATCTTCTGCGTCATGACCATCGGTAATTGCTTTAAATTTTTCTACTGGAAAATGACTATCTACAGGAACCAAAACATCTCCTTGAAGCTTGATAGCAAATTCTACATTTTCACTAGTATCTTCTTTCATTTTTACATTCGTCATGAATTGAGAGGCTGGCAATAAATCTTTGATGAGTGCATCTAAGCTAAATTCTGCAAGAGTTCCATATTTCTTTACCCCAGCTAAAATTTTAGTTATCCCTTCTTGGCTTTGATTTAATAGTTGTACTTGTTGATTAAAATTACCAACCTTTTCCTCTACTTTAGTTAAAGTTTCAGTCATATCTTTAGTAACCCCAGTTGATAGGTTATTAAACGAAGTGGACATTGCACCAAGTGAGCTATTGATCGTAGTATTTAAGGTATCTTTTAAACTTGAAATTTCTGATTTTAAATTAGCTA
>CABYSJ010000016.1 GCA_902521615.1 uncultured Pelagibacteraceae bacterium
ACAATTTTTCACACTACATTCTATAGTTTAAAAGTACTAATTTTTGGTAAAGGGAAAATAAGTTTTTTATTTTTATATTTTTTATTTTTTAAAAAAAACTTTTTAAAATGCCATGGTAAGATAAGATAAAAATCATATTTTTTATCTAAACATTCTTTTTCAGAAATTATTTTAATTTTAGCTCCAGGTGTATATAAATTTAATTTCTCAGTATTGATTTCACCTACATAATCTATAATTTTTGAATTTAAATTACAGTAATTAAGAACGATGTTGCCTTTGGTAGAAGCTCCTATTGCACATATATTTTGTTTATTTTTTTTGATCTTATTTAAAAAATTAGTTAGATTTTTTCTGTGTTCTACTACACGAGATGAAAATTTTTTGTAATAATTTATAGAGCTTAAGCCTTTATGCTTTTCTTTATCTAATAAATAATTTAATTTACTGTATCGGTGATATTTTGATAAATTTTTTGCAGCAATAATTGAAAAACTTCCTCCATTAATTTTATTAAATTTTATATCAACAATTTTTAAATTTGATTTATCTAAAATCCACTTAATCTGCTTTAATCCATAATATTCAATATGCTCATGACAAATAGTATCATAAGCTAATTCATCAATCATTGTCCCTAAATAACTTTGTTCAAAACACCAAATTCCATTTTGATCTAAATTTTTCTCTACATCCTTTGCAAATTTTACAGGATTTTCTAAATCATAAAACATTGCAAATGACATAATTATTTTTGCTTTATTTATTTTGTTTTTTTTTAAAAGATTATTTGAAAAAAAAGTATCTAGAAGTTTTATACCTTTTGGATAATAACTTTTAAATTTTTTACCTGTTGGGTCAACTCCAACTAAATTAAGTTTTTTTTTGTCAAAGAACTTTAATGTTGTACAATCATTACTCCCGATATCAACAATTGTATCACCTTTTTTAATTTTAACTATTTTTTTTAAATACCTTACTTTTTCTTTTAAATGCAGAACCATGCTTTGATTAAGTCCGGATCTATAACCATAGTTTTTTCCATAAAGAAATTTTTTTTCTGCTGAATGTTTTAATTGAACTAAATTACAGTTATTTTTTCCATTACAAAAAACTAAATCCAAGGGCGCACATAAAGGAATTTGATTTTTCTTCAAAAATGTTCCACTTAAAGGTTGTCTTCCAAGAGATAAAATATTTTTGATATCTTTATTACCACATACTCGACAAGAATTAATTTTTTCAATTTTCATTAATTGTTTTGTAATATAATTCTCTCTCTATGAAAAACAAAATAATACCTGATATAATTGAAAGTTTTAAAATTCCTGGAGAAATTAAAACTGTATATACAAATGTTATTAAATAGAAGGATAATAAATTTTTTTCGGTGTTACTTTCCTTTGTTAGTTTAAAAAATAATGTATAAATAAAATAAACTATAAAAGCATATCCAAAAATACCCCACATAAAAAATTGTCTTGCAATACTAGAATGCCAGATATATTTGTAATCTCCAAAAAATGGACCTGCAGAATATACATTTGTATATTGGGATGTAAAATATTCCTTCCAAGTTGCGCCAATACCTTTTCCTAAAATAATTGTAAAGTCAGATAATGAATTTTTTATAAAATTAAAAAACTCTAATTCTCTAATCATCCAACCGTCAACTTTTACCTCCGAGAAAAAATTTTTTATAAATATTAAAGAGGTAGGTACTATATGCATTAAGATAAATACATTTAAGTATATAAAGAAAAATATTAAATAATTTTTTTTTTGTTTATATTTATAAAAAAAAATAAGCAAAAGTGATAAGTAAATATTAATTAATGTTATGTATATAGAGCCTAAACTATAAATGTCATAAAATATAAACAAATAAAATCCTAAAATACAAAATAGCAAAAATTTAATTTTAATATTAAAATTATTAAAAAAACATAAACCTATCAAAAGTGGCGGATATATTTCGTTTTTAAAATATATTTTAGAAAAGAATTTGCTCGTATATTGGGGGTGATAATATTTGTTAATTATATAATTATCGAATAAACTTCCTAAAAATATAAGCAATAAAATTACAACCATATAATTAATATTAAATCTCAAATTTGAATGAAAATTAATTAAGATTAAATATGTAAGTAAAAAATAACCAATAGTTTTTAAATCAAATAGAAAAGCTTTTAAGCTAAGGTTAATAAAAATATTATAAATAATACCAATTATAAAAAAAATAAAATAAAATAAAAATAATTGATTAAATTTTCCTAAATTTAAAGATGAAAATATAAATTTTAAAAATAATAATAAAAAAAAAAAAATAAAAATACAGTCAACTAAAGTAAACATTCCAAATTTAAAATTATAAAATGACCAATAAGACATTTTGTTTAAAGAGATAGCAGGAGCCAAACTTTGTTCTGGAAAAAAAAGAATTAATATGATGAATATTAATAAAATAGATTTTAAATAATTAGAATTGATGTGAATAAATTTATTTAGCATAGTAAATGAATTTATAATAAGAGATAACGAAAAATAATTTGATTAAAACATATAATATCATGAAAATATTTAAGTTATATTTTCTTGAAATAATATAATACTCTTTAATAATTGAAAATTTAGCACTAGAGCCATTCATTTTAAAGTCTACTAAAATATTATCGATTTTTTTTCCATAAAAATTGGATTTTATTAATTTTAACATCCATAATTTATCAGAAATAATGAATTCATTTTGGAAATATCCTATTTTTTTAAAAACTTTTTTTTTAACTACTAGTCCTGGATGTAAAATAGGTATATCCAATATATTGTTATTTAACTTATCAATTTTTTTTGATTTAATTAATAATTTATTATTATTTTTTGTAACTAGATTTATGTTCCCATACAGATAATCATAATCTTCAATTTTTTTAAATATTATATCAAAATAATTTTTATTAAGCTTGTCGCCAGAATGCACTAAGCATATAATATTTCCAGTCGCATTTTTAATCCCTTTGTTCAATGCATCATAAATACCTCTGTCAGGTTCTACGATAGTTTTTGAGATAAAGGATTGATTTTTTTTTAATATATTTAGACTTGCTTTATCACTACTTCCTAAAACAATAATGTACTCCAATTTTTTAAAAAAGTTTTTTTTTACAGATTTAATAGTCAAAGCAAGTTCTTTAGGATTATTGCAGGAAATAGTTATTAAAGATATTTTCATAGAGATTTTAATAAAAATTTAAAATTTTTATTGTCTAAATTTTCATTATTATTTTTTAACATTTTAGATTGATGATCTAAAAAAATTTTTTTTTTTTTATTTGATAATTTTGATAAATAATCAATTTTATTTTTTAAATCATTTAAATTTTTATTGTTATAATACACTGCTTTATTTTTCGTAGTTTCTTTTGTGGCACCAGTTCCAGAACATATTATCATATTGTTAAAGTAACATGCTTCAAGTAATGGAATACTAAAACTCTCAAATATTGATGGCATGAGAAATATTTCTGATTTTGAATACACTTTGTATAATTTTTTTTTTATCAGGTGACTGTAAATAATTATGTTATTATTTTTGAAACCTTTTTTTATTGAGTTATAGTTTACTAGTTTATTTATATTTTCTTTAGAAATTCCAACTAAAAAAATATTGAACTTAATCAATCTATTAAAAAGAAAAGGCAAGATAGTATGTAAATTTTTCTGAGGATGAAATCCTGTTACTAATAAAATTGATCTACTTAACTTTTTATTTACAATTTTCTTTTTGATATTAATAAAATTTTTTAAAACTATAATTTTTTTTTTAGCATCTCTATCATATTTAACGATCATTTTTTTTGCAAATTCAGAAACAGTGATTATCTTAAATGCATTTCTACATAATCTTTTAACAAGAATTTTCCTGTAAATGTACGAGAGAAATTGTGAAATATTATAATATTGAGGGTATTTATTATTATTTAGAGTAAAGTAAACATCATGTAGTACCAGTATATATTTAAGATTTAAAAATTTTGTTAAGAAAACAGATCCTGTATTAGAGGGAAAAATTACATAGTCACAATTAAGAATTTTTGCTTTAATAGGAAATATAATTTGCTCCCAAAAAATTAAATAAAAATTTAAATATAAGGATTTTAACCTTTCTCCTGATTTTAATTTCTTAATCTTAGGCTTAATAAAGATAAAAGAAATATTTTTGTTTGTATTTTTTTTAATTAATACTGATAATCTTGAAATATAATTTGATATACCTCTAGTTTGTTTAATAGTTAAAAAAGAGTCAATTGCAACTTTGACATTTTTAGTTTTCTTCATCAAAACTTTTTTTAAATAAAACAAAAATACTTACAAGAGAGAATGAAATTAAAAATAAAGATAAAAAAATCTCATAAAATGTTAATATTGGAGCAGCCCTAGCTTTTACAATTTTATAGTTATCATTGTGATTAAAAAAAACTAAATTATTTAGTATTTCTTTCATTAAATCAAATTTTTCTATAAACTGAGAATATTCTAATTCTATTTTATCTTTATTTTTATTTTCGAATTCGTATAAGATTGCAATTTCTTCTTCGTTTAAATTATTTAATTTAATATTATAACATTTGACTAAGCAGAAGTCTCTTACTTTGAATAATTCATTTGATTTATTCTCAAATACTTTGAAATTTACTAAATAATCTTGATGGTTTTTTTCAAAATTTTTCATTAAGTCTGTAATACGCAAAAATGTTAATTCAGAGTTGAGCCTTTCAGAATGATTTTTATAATTTTTATTTATTATTTTTTTTATTTCATTTTCTACTTCAGGTGATGTTGTTAACTGATAATAAACAATTGTGTTGTTAGTTAAGATTTTCTTAGCTTTATTATTTTTTTTAATTATTGTTGAATTATCTAATTGAGTAGAAATTGATACTATCATTTTGGAAAATTCTTGATCTTTATATTCCCTAAAATCATTAATCTTTTGTAAAAGTTTTTGTTTGAGATCTTTATTAGACGGATGTGACATGCTCAAATCACCTAAAGCAATTGATGCCTCTATCAATTCAATATATCCTTTTTTGTTTTCTAATATATCTATTTGAACTTTGCTAACTGTTGACTTTGAGATGTTAAAAAAAAGATAAGATAATGATAATGAAATAAAAATAGATGCAAAAATTATGCTAAAAAAATTATTTTTTATTACTTCTAGAAAATTTTTAAAATTAATTATCATATGATCTTATTAAAATAATAATTTATATTTTTAACAACATGATCAATTTGTCTCTTTTTCATAAATGGAAAAATTGGAATACTCAGAGAGTTTTTGGCTAATTTTTCAGCAAAATGAAACTTTTCTTTTGAAATATTCTTTAAAAATTTATGCTGATTTATAGATTTTGGATAATGAATCACACAATAAATTTTTTTTTTTTTTAAATAATTCACAAGATGATTTCTATTTTTAACAATTATATTAAAAACATGAAAAATAGATCCTTTAGTTGTATTTACAATTTGAAGATCTTTGTGAGATTTGATATTTTTTTTGTAGTATTTCGCAATTTTTTTTCTTGAATTATTGTGAATATTTAAAGATTTTAATTTAGCCCTCAATACACATGCTTGTATTTCATCAAGTCTACTATTAACACCAAAAGTATTATGAATATATTTTATTTTTGATCCTAAAGCTCGAAATCCTTTAAGTTTATTGTAAAAATTTTTGTTATTTGTTACTACTGCTCCAGCATCACCAATGGCTCCTAAATTTTTACCAGGATAAAAACTGTAACAAGCTAGGTCTCCTATGCAACCAATTTTTTTTTTTGTAGTATAATCAAAAGCTCCATGCGCTTGTGCACAATCTTCAATAATTTTTAAATTATATTTTTTTTTAATATCAATCAATTTTTTCATATTAACTGGTTGACCATATAAATGCACAGGTATTATTACTTTTGTATTTGGATTAATTTTTTTTTCTAACATTTCTAAATTAATCAATCCGTTTTTATCAACATCAACTAATTTTAATTTTAAACCTGCATTAATTACTGCATAAGCTGTAGCAGCATACGTCATAGCAGGTATAATTACTTCACTATTTTTGCTTAAATTCAAAACCTTTAATGATAAAAATAGTGCATCATAACCATTTGCACAACCAAGAACATATTTTGCATTACAAAAATTTCCAAATTCTTTTTCAAATGATGATACTTCGTTTGATAAAATAAACTTATTTTTTTTTATTGTGCTAAGTATTTTTTTATTAATTTTTTTATTTACAGTTGAAAGATCATTAAACGGAACTATCATTTTCTAACAGCTTTATAAAATTTTTCTATTAAATTTATATTTTCAATGCCATCATCCAATAAGGGACAAATATTTTTCTTATTAGAAATTGCTTTAAAAATTTCAGAATAAAGTATTATATGACCATTACCATAAATATGTGAATGTTTTTTAAAATTTGGTCTAATTTCTTTTTTTTTAAAATCCCAATGCTTTACTTCATCCATGGAAAAACCTGAAACTTCTACTGATCCTTTCGTTCCAAGGAAAGAAATTGAACCCTCTAGATCTTTTGGTCTAGTACCTACAGTAACCTCAAGTGAACCAATAGATCCATTTTTAAATAATATATTTCCTACGAATGTATCTTCGTGCTCAATATTATTTATAACTAAATTATTTTTAAAAGCTTGGATTTTAGAAATTGGACCATTTAACCATCTAATCATATCGATATGATGAGCTGCTTGATTATAAAGAATTCCACCATCATATTTTTTAGTTCCTCTCCAATTTGCTAAATTATAATACTTTTCATCTCTAGACCATCTTACTCTAACTGTACTTAAAAAAATTTTTCCTAATTTTTTTTTTTTTAAGAAATCTTTCAATTTCAGTATTGGTTTATTAAATCTATTTTGCATAACAACAAAAACTCTATTGTTATTTCTTTTTGCCACTAATGAGAGTTTTTTAGCATCTTTGCTTGATGTTGTTAATGGTTTTTCAACAAGAATATTTTTAACATTTTTCGAAACTTCTAAAAAATTTTTTAAATGATATCCACTTGGTGTCAAGATAGACACCATTTCAAGATTTTCATTAGATATCATTAAATCAATTGATTTATATTTATTTATTTTTGGTAATTTAATTTGATCTAATTTAGTTTGATCGATGTCACAAACGGCAGTTAATTTAAAATTTCTATTTTTATTTATAGCATTCAAATGCTTTTTAGAAATTCTACCTAACCCAATGATACCAATATTTATCATACCCAAGAAATTTTGTGTTATACTATTTTTTCTAAAAAAACAATTTATTAATGAAATACTTACAATTAACAACTTTGTATAGTGGTATGTTAGATGAGTTATTTTATAATTCTTTAAAAAATAATCTAACAGATATAATTACTATAAAAAATAAAATTAAAAATAGTTTTATTGAAAGCCATAGGTGGCCTTATTATCTACCAAAAGAAAAATTTCAAATAGACAATTTTATTGTTAATGACTATTTCTTACAAAAGTATTGGTGTAAAATTAACAATATTAATATTAAAAGTAAAAAAAATTGGTACTTTGAAATCATAATTCAACAGATAAATTTTTATAAACCAGATATTTTATTTTTATCATCAGAGGCTTTACTTAGTGGATCTCAAGTTAAATTTTTAAAGAATAATTTTACCTTTATCAGAAAAATAATATTGTGGACGGGTGTTTTAAATAGTTTGAATAATAATGATTTAATTAAGAACGTAGATGAAGTTTTTACTTCAAGTAAAAATATTTATGATAAATTAAAACTTGTTAAAAAAGTACAACTAATTTATTTTGCTTTTGATAAGAATATTTTAAATCATATCAAAGATGTCAAAAAAAAACATGAAATTACTTTTTTAGGAAATATTTTTTTAGAAAGAGAATTGCACGGATTTCGATCTGAAATATTACACTATTTAACAAAAAAACATAAAATAGATTTTTACACAAATTTAAAAAACTACTCGTTCAGAAATTTTTTTAAAAATTTTATTTTTAAATTATTTAAAATATCAGAATATAAAAATTTTGATTTTTTTGAAGAAATAAATTTTTATAATAATTTATATGAACTTAAAAAAATTAATCTATCTAATAACCTGTATGGTATGAAGCAGTTTGAAAAATTGAGTCAATATTGGATGATATTAAATACTCACGCTAATAACATTAACTATTCTTCTAATATAAGGTTGTTTGAAGCTACAGGTGTTGGAAGTTGTCTTTTTACTGAAAATAGTGAAAATATATCTGATTTATTTGAGGTTAATGAAGAGATAATTACTTATGAAAATAAAGAGGATTTAAACGAAAAAATTAATTATTTTAAAAAAAATACTTCTGAAGTAGAAAAAATTGGTAAAAATGCACAAAAAAAAGTACTTAAAAAACACATATTTGAGGAAAGAATTTTAGAATTTGAAAGTAAAATTAAAAATGATATTTAATAGTGCTGATCGTCAAATTTTCAAAAAAAAAGAGAGTTAATTATAAATCAAATATTTTTAATTATAAATTTAATTAAATAATTTAAGTATTTTCAAAAGTTTCTTTGAAATTTTGATCGCAGCATTACAATATTTGTATAATGAAATTAATATATCGAAATAACTGCCCCATCTCAAAAAATTCAAATATGGAATTATTATATTCATTTAAAAAATTTCCACTACACATGGGATGTGTAAAAACTCCAAGAAAAAAAGATGTTTTGGTTGACATGAGTTGGTTCATAGAAAAAAAATATGGTATCATTCAATTAAACCCCCTTATTCCCTTAAAAAAGCTATATGAGAAAAGTCATGGCTCAGGTACTGTTGGCAAACTTTGGGACCTTCATCATAAAAATTTTGCAAAATTTATAAGTATTTTTAAATTAAAAAAATTAATTGAAATAGGAGCTGGTCATGGACAATTAATCAAAAACTATTTAAAAATAGTTCAAGATTCTAATTGGACAGTAGTTGAACCAAACCCAAAAATAAAAAAAGATAAAAGAATAAAAATTTATAAATCATTGTTTGATGAAAATTTCAAAATAGAAAAAAAAATTGATGGCATAATACACTCTCATGTGATTGAACATCTATATCACCCATTATCTCTGTTGAAAAATATACATAAAAAAATTGATAATAATGCTTTACATATATTTTCAGTACCAAATTTAGAAATTATGTTGAAAAAAAAATATACAAATGCACTAAATTTTGAACATACAATATTTTTAAATGAAAATTTAATTGATGAATTGCTAGAATTAACTGGATTTAAAATAATAAAAAAAAAATATTTTAAAAGTGACCACTCAATATTTTATGCAGCAAAAAAAGCTAAACCATATAAAAAAAATTTATCCAAGCATTACAATATAAATAAAAAATTATATAACAATTATATAAATTTTCATTTGAAATTAGTTAAAGATATTAATAAAAAAATTTCAAATGCAAATTCAGATGTTTATTTATTTGGTGCACACGTATTCTCTCAATATTTAATAAACTTTGGTTTAAATACGTCGAATATAAAATGTATTTTAGACAATGATATAAAAAAACAAAATAAAAGACTTTATGGAACAAATTTAAAAGTTTTTTCTCCAAAGATATTGAAAAAAAAAAAGCGAGGAGTTGTAATTCTAAGATCAGGAGTCTACAATAATGAAATCAAAAAAGATATTTTAGAAAATATAAACAAAAATATTATATTTTGGGAATAAATTGATTTTATTTGATAGAACATTTATTCAAAAAGTTTCGATTGTAATTATAGTTGATACTATAGTTAAAATTTTAAGTTTCATAATTTTACCAATATATTTAACTCAGATGCCTAAGAGTGAATTTGGTGAATTCACCTTTGTGTTTACAACAGCAATAACTTTATCAACACTTATGACATTGAATTTGTATGTAATTGTAATCAGAGATTTATCAAAAACTAATAATTTGAAAAATAATTCAGAACATTATTCAACTTTGTCAATTTTTGTTATTTCTTTTAATAGTTTTTTATTATTAATAGGTTTATTACTTGAACTTAAATATTCAATTATTTCAAATTTCTTTGGCATTAATATTTACAATTTAGAGAAAATAACCTGTTTTTTACTAATTATTTTTTTTAATGTATTAAGTTTATTTCAGTATTCTTTAATACTAACCAGGAAAAAAAGCTTTGAAATTTGCTTGTATTTGATACTAAAATTTTTATTTACTAATTTAGTTAGTTTAATTTTTTTATTTCAATTTAGTTATTATGATACGGTGTCGTTAAGGTTATTTGGAATTCTAATTGGTGAGATAATCCTATTTGCACTCCTTCAGATGTTGATTTCAAAAAAATATTTTGTATTTGTTTTTAATAAAAAGTATTTGAAAGATAAATTAATCATCGTCTTTCCACTAATAATTGCAACCTTACTTTCTCTAATAATGATAACTATTGATAAAAAGTTAATTCAGTTTTATTTTGGAAATGAATATTTAGCTGAATATAATTTAGTATATATATTGCTACTACCACTTTCAATGATCATCTCATCTTTTCAGTCAATATGGAACCCAATACTTTTTAAGATAAAAAAATTTAATATAGCTTTCATGCAAACAAAATCAATTTTGAAATATATATTTTTATTTTTAATTTTTCTAAGTTTGGTTATTTATTTTTTTGTAAAAATATCACTAGATTTCGAAATTATAAATAAAGAGTACCTTAATATTTTGAATTTATATTTAACAATGATATTGGGAATGATTTTTGGAGTTTTAATTAATTTTATTGATGGATTAAACCTTTATTTAAACAAGACACATTATAAACTTATAGTAATGTCAGTTACGGTAATTACTTTTAGTATTTTAAATTTTATTCTAGTTCCTCTGAAAGGTTACTATGGTGTCGCGTTCTCCCTTTTTTCAGCAAATTTAATTGGGTTTATCTTGGGATATTGTTTGTTAAATAAAAACTTAAAATATGAAAAATAAAATAATTTTTTTTGGAAATATTTTTGTAGATAATTTTGAAAACTATTTAAGGATGAAAGATTCATTTAACAGTATTTACGATAATAAAATTTTTTTTGACTACATAATAAACATAAGAGGCAAATATTCTGCAAAAAGTATTAAATTCTTTAAGAAAAAAGGTGTTAGAAATTTATTTAATATTTCTAGCGATCATGGTTGGTATCATGACAGTTACTCTATTTTAAATCAAATTGAATTTAATTACATTTTTTGTTGGTTAGAGGATTTTATAAATTTAAATAAAAAAAAATTAAGAAAGTTATTTTATGAAGTTAGTGAAAAAAAAATTGATATTATTAACTATACTTCACCGTATGAGATAAAATCAAGTAAAAATAAATTTAATCAAACAAGTTTAATTAAATATAATAAAATTTATAAAAAAAATTACAATAAACTTTTCGGAAATAAATTTATAATTTCGTACGGCTCAATTATTAAAAAAAAATTATTTTTTAAAGTAATATTGAAAAATGATTACAATAATTGGTCCAAATTTACTCCTTTTGGTTTTGAAAAAAATTCAAAAAAGTTAGAATGGTTGCCACTCAATATAGGATATTTAAAAGAAGAAATATTTGCATCAATTGATGATGATCATGATGTTCCGGGTTCTTCACTTCAGTCCAGAGGTTTGTACCCTATAAGAGTAAAAAAAAGAGTTTCTTCTAATCATTTATGGAAATATTTAAAAACAGGGAGAAGATTTAAATTATCTCAATTTTTTCAAAATACATTTAAATTAATATTATTATTATTTTATTTATTTACTCGTAAACTTAAATTTAGTTATTTTAAAATTTTTATTAAGAAACAAAATAAAATTCATTTTAATCTTATTTCTTTTTTAATACATATATTTCATGAAAGTCCAAAAAGTATTGTCCTAATAACTATTAATAATAAACTTCATGAAATTTCGTTTTTTTTTAAACTTAATCTAACAATAATTTCTGACAAAATTTTTTCTAATAATGGGAAAATAATTCTAAGGCCATTAAACCATAGCAAGTCTAGAGGAAAAATTAAAAAAAATTTGATACATAATGGATACTTAATTAAAAAAGTGAAATATTTAGGATTAGATAAAAAAGAAATGTTAATTATCCATTATAAAATATTTAATTTAATTAAAAACGATTTAATAAATAAGAAATTTAAAAGAATGCAGGATTTTTATATTTCCTATAAGTGATCTAATAGAGATTTTTTAAAAAATTTTTTTAATATGTGTTCACATGCTTCAGCTAATGATCTTGAACCACTGGAATGTCTTGTTGAATAGTTCACAAATTTTTTACATAAATAGAAGCTATTATTTGTTGTAATAGAATAATTAACTGACTGAAAAACTGGAATGTCAGTAAATGAATCGCCCATGTATATCAAATTTTTTATTTCATAATTTTTCTTTAACCATTCTAGTCTCTTTATATTTTTGTCGACAAGAAAAATTTTAAAACCCATATCTAAAACTCTTTTTTCTGAAATCTTAAAACCTCTTTTATCTGCAGAAACAAAATAAATGTTTAGATATTTATTCAATATTTTTAAAGCGTCTGAATCATCAGGTCCAAATAATTTATATTTTTTACCTTTATCCGAGTATACGAAATATTCGCAAGACAAAGTTCCATCTACATCAATAATAAAGGTTTTAGGTATCATTTTTAATTTCTAAAGACTTTCTTAACATATAGATACCAAAAAAATATAAAAACTTATTGTATGGATCATGATGAAGTGGCGCAATATTAAGATAAATAAGCGATGTTATCAAATATACTTTTTTAAGAGAAAAATTATTTTTTTTTATCCAATTAACGAAATATTTTTCGAATTTAATTAGGTGTTTTTTTCTACTGATAGAAAGTTTTACTTTTTTTCCATCGATTAAAATTTCAAATTTATTTTTATTAACAATTTCGTGTGAAACAATAATACCATGCATTAATTTTCCAAGATCATAATATAAATCTCCATAAGTTATTATACCATTAAAATCCTGTCTCCAATCTAAGAAAGCAAATTTATTTTTTTTTTCATTAAAAATTATATTTTCAAAATGATAATCGCCGTGAAATCTGGATGGAATTCCTTTTGAAAGTTCATCCCATTTAATTTTTTTTATGTATGAAGATAATTTTTCAAATTTTTTATTATTGATAATAAAATTTTGATCTTTAATGTTTGTTAAACGATAAAATTGATTTATTCTTTTTAAAGTTTTATTTTTATAGAAATTTTTGCAACTTTCGAAAAATTTTTTATTTTTTTGTAAATTTAATTTCTCTATTTTCCAAAATTTTTTTGATAAATCTAGTAAATCTTTAAATTTAGATAATCTTTGAACTTCTGAAAAAACTTTACCTTCTAAAAATTTATAAGAATAATAATTTCTTTTAAAATTTAAAATTTTTGGTACATTTTTTAAATTATTTACTCTTATAACCCTACTTTTTATAAAATTTTGATCTTGAGAAAATTTAATTACTTTTTTATTTACAAACCAAATTTGTTCATTTGTTTTCTGAAGAATATTTACTTTTAATTTATCTTTATTTTTTTTTAATTCTAAATATGAACTTAAATTCCCAGTGTCATGCCAGTTTACTTCTATAGCTTTGAATGCAAAATTATCTTTTATCATATCATTAAAAACTGCTACTTCACCATTTTCTTGGGTTTTTCTTTTATTTTCTCTTAATTTGATTTTAAAGGTCTTAAAATTTTTAACAAAAGCAAGACCTATATAAATTTTGTCACCTTTAATTTTTCTCTCTTTTTTTTCCAAGATTTTAATTACTTTATTTTTTTTTAATCTTAAATGTCTGTAATTTTGTCCAAGGTCTTTTTTTTTACTGAAAGCAAGCCAATCAAAATTATTAAAATTAATTTTTTTATCGATAAAGGTATCACAAGAAACAAAATAAAAAGGTCTATTAATATGATTTATTGAATTAATTAAGGTCAATCCTAGACCCGATCCTTTTCCTTGATAGTTTTTAATTTTTATAAAATTAAATTTTTTTTCAGGATATGTAATTTCTAAATAATCTTTAACTAAATTTCCCTTAAATCCTATAGCTATATGAAATAACTTTGCGGAAGGAAATTTTTCAATAATATGTGAAATAACTGGTTTGTGATTAATTGGAAGTAATGATTTATTTATGTTTTGGGATAAAACATTTAATCTTGTACCTAATCCAGCAGTTGGGATAAAAACATCGTAATTCATTGTTTTTTTTATCTTCCATAATCATCAATAAGTCTTATGACATCATTAATTTCTGGAGTGCTTGCTTCTAAATATGTTGTATTAATTATTGCCTCCATTCTATGGATATATTTAGGTTTTATTGTTAAGTAATCCCCACTCTTAAACCTTTTAATTTTCAAATTTTTTTTTGATTTGCCATGATATAATTTTAAGTGACCTTTAACTACAAAAAAGGTTTCCGTCTTTTTTTGATGATATTGCAAACTACATCTATGACCTTTTTTCATAAATAATTCTTTTAATACATATTTATTATTTAACTCTAAAATTTTTTCATATCCCCAAGGTTTTGCTATTTTTTTTATTTTCATAATATTATTTTTATATAGTATTTACTTGATATTATAAAAGATATATCATTTTTTTTTTGTAAAAAAATTTTTATATTTTTTAAAATTTTTTATCATTTCTCTTTCTTTTGCAATTGGCATTCGTTTGGATGGTTCTTGGGCTTTTAAATTAAATATTTTTGGATTACTTAAGTATTTTTCGAAATTTACAAGCATATCAATTTCCATTTTATAATGCCTATCAATTAAAGTCTGCATGCTGTCGCTTTTGAAAATAGGTGTTTTTTTATGACTAATAATTTTTCCATAATCAACATTTTCATCAATAAAGTGTAAGGTATTTCCCAAAACTTCATTTTTTAAAATTGTCCATTTAAAAGCATCTAAACCTCTCCTCATAGGTATCAATCCAGGATGGCAATTAATAATTTTATTTTTAATAATATATTTTTTTTCTATGATAGTAGCACCACAAACTAGAAAGAATTTGATATCTTTGTACTTTCTTATGTTTTCTATATTAGAAATTTTCAATTTAAATTTTTTTGATAAATCATATGGATTTGGGCCTTGAAATTGTATAGGTCTGTGATTTAGTAATGCCGTTCTATTTTTAAACTTTTTAAATTTAGTAATAATTAATGAAATTTTGTAATTTCTTTCAAGTAAATTAAAAATTACATCTTGGGTTTTTAAATGAGGAATATTATAAGTAATAATACCAATTTTCAAATTACAACCTATACTTTTTCATTTCTGGATTGTAATCAAAAAATTTATCATAAAATAATTTTGCATACATTTGCATTGACCACTTGCTATTAAAACCATATTTTTTTTTCATCCATTTTTTTCCCTCAATTACATATTTCTCTAAATTTTTGTTATAAGGATCTGTTTTAATAACTTTATAATCATTTTTTAAATATGACTCATTTTCAAAAACAATTATATCTCGAGTTATCCCTGCTGAATAATCATTTATATATGCCTTAGTAATTAATTCTACTTCTAGGCCGAACCCTCTAAAGTTATTTCCATCAAATAAAAAATCAATATATTTTGGCTTTGATATGTCTGATATTTTTTCAATTAAATCTCTTTTAATTATTAAAGCTGAATTTTCGATAAACCAAAAATATTTCAATCTCTCATCTTTAAGGTAGTTTATTTCACCCCAATTTTTCGAACAAGGTGATAACACACCTAATTTTTTATGTTTATTAAAAATTTTGTCAATTTTATTCTTTATCGAGTAATTTTCAAACTCTGTGTCATTTGTAATTAATAAAAAATAATCATAAAGTTCAAATTTATTCGCTTTAATTAATTGAATTAAAGCATAATTCATTCCACGGGAAAATCTCAAACCTTTTTTTTTTGCTGCTGGCCAATTAGCATGCCAAGTGTAATTTTTTGCTAATAATTTTTTGTCTGACCCACTTTCCAGTATATATATATCTGTATTTTTATTTGATTTCTTTAGTTTATTGTAAAGTTTATCTGTAACTTTTGGCAAATTTCTATTTAAAATTATTACAGCAAGTTTTTTCATTTTAATCTTAACATATTAAAATTTATCAAATATCTAAATATAGATTTTCTTATTTCATCTTTAATAAATTTGTTTGATGATATCATTAATTTTTTATTACATTCCAAGTTAAGTTTATGTAAAATATATTTTACTTCTGGTTTGGAAAAAATATAATGTCCACTTATTATAGATTTGTCTTTTTTTGTTGCTTTTGAATTATTTAACATCCACTTCTCCCACTTTAAAGAGTTATAAGAAATTTCCATAAAATCATTCATTAATTTATCTAATTTAAGTTTTTTCATTAAAGTTATAATTGCTTTTGTTTCAACTACACCAAATTCTGGCGCTACGTTTGCTGCGTGAATGCCAATCTTTGGATGCCAGCTTAAAGACTCATTTGTTAAGTAGTCAGTATTGTGCTCCTTCATCATCAAACTATTTTTCTCACAAATATTTATCATCTTAGGGAGTTGTATTTCGACTGGGGTCTCATTTTTTGGTCTCACAAATGATTCAAACGATCCAACATTTCGCATTTCCATAACTTTTGTCCCAGCTTGCACAACAACATATGTTGGTTTTGTGATGTTATTTTTTTTACAAAAGTTATTTATTTTCTTTAGATTATAATCTAATTCGTATGGAGTATTAGTCGAACCTGATTGTTCCTCTGTTCCAACTTCAAAATCTATATCTTTATTCTTTGACTTGCTATAAGAATAACAATACTCATAAAGATCAAACAACCTATCAAATAATTCAGAGTTTTTTATTTTTTTTCCAGTAGGGTCTATACTTGTGTCTAAGTGAAGAAAATCAAATCCAGAGTCGATATCACTTTTAAATGATCTTTTTGCAGAGTTCATTGCAGATTTAAGATTATATTTTCCATTAATTTCTAAATTATTTTGCCATGGTCCACCATGGTCTCTTGCTAAAAATATTTTCTTTTTTTTGGATTTACTTTTTACATATTTTGAAAAAGAAGCCGTATCCCAATTATTTACATATCCACCTGAAAATTCCTTACTATCAATTTGTCTTCTACTAGCAATTAGTGTTAAAGGTAAATTAAATTTATCTGAAATTTCTATTGATACATCCACTAGGTTTTTACTCATTGGTCCAATATTCAGTAAGGTGGCTCTTTTACCTTTTAAAAATTTTTTTAAAATTTGAGATTTATACATAAATATTTCACGAATGATTTAAATTTAATAATTTGATTTATATATTACAAAATATTGATAAGTTAAATGTCATATTTTTTGCTTTTAAAAAGGTGTATAAATATATTTATGTGATTTTTCACAATACTCAATTATTTTAGTCTCTTCTCTTAAAATTGATAAACCAACACACCTGTTGTCGAAATTAAATTTTGAAATATCTTTAAAACCCCAATCACTTTCAGGGTTTGTAGTCCAAATATTTTTCTTATCACTAGATGTGGAAACATCTTTTAATCTTTTAAAAAATGTTTCTTCAACTTCGTTTTTCATATCCTTTATTGAATATTCAATTTTCAAATAAATATCATTTTTAAGTCCTTTAAATCTTAAAAATTTATACCAGGAAGATATCAATTCATAATCCCAAACATTATAAGAACTTAACAGAATATCTTCATTATGTAATTTAGCTGATTTGGTTACTTCATTTAACTGGGTATGAAAATAATTCAACTGCTTTATTTTAAATAATAAATTTTTTTTATTATCGAATGATGTAAAAATTTTAAAGCTTAAAACTATTAGCAAAAAAACTGAAAAAATATTTATTAATTTGATATTACTTAATCTAAAATCATTATGAATAAGAAATATAAATAATAAGAAT
>CABYSJ010000017.1 GCA_902521615.1 uncultured Pelagibacteraceae bacterium
TTCGCATAATTTTAATTACATCAGATTCTTTCTTTCCTGTTTTTTTTTCAATTTCCTCGAAAGTGATCCTATCTGCCCAGGCAGCCCAAATGATCCAATCCGGATCGTCCATTTTGGGCTCTGGGTTTTTGACTCTAGTAACTGGTCTGTGACCTTTTTTTTTCATAAATCCTTTATATTTGAAAAAAATATTTAATGCATTTTTTTTAGCCTCTGATATTATGTCTTAGATAGTCCTTCTTAGCCATCTTTAGCTCCCGGTTTTTAAGGACTATCTTTTTTATGCTCCCCTTAGATTTCATTCTTTATCTACAGATAATAATTTTTCTATTCATTACACCAGGAACCCCAAGAGTTGTGATTATCTCGTATTCAATGAATTATGGAGTTGGAAAATGTGTTTGGTCAGCGTTAGGGGATGTAACAGCAAATTTTATACAGGCAACTTTAGTAATTTTTGTAATAGGATCTTTTTTTTCTGAGAACTCAACGATATTAAATATATTTAAATGGATAGGAGTAATTTATATTTTATATCTTGCTTATGATATTTATAAATCACGTCCAAAAACTATTTCAAGCGAAGGTGAAACAAAAAAAAGCAACTTATCATTCTTTCGAGATGGTTTCTTAGTTGCTGGAACAAGTCCTAAAGCTTGGATGTTTTTTCCTTTTATATTTCCTCAATTTATTGACTTTAATTACAACTTACATTGTTTTAGATTTTTTATCTTTGATTGGTTATGCAATGCTTGCACAGAAACTAATTAAGTGGATAACTGCTAATCCAAAAACAATTAATACAATTTCTGCGAGTGTTTTAGTAATTATTGCCGGAATAATTGTTGTAACTCAACAATATTAATTAGATTTGGCCTTTATTGCCACTTGCATAAAATAAAATTTCTTTATTTAATCACTACATAATTAATTAATTAAAGAGGAAATAAAATGAGATTAAATAAAATAATTTTAAGTTTTGTTTCTGCATTAGTAATTTTATTTTCAACTTCAGTTGCATCATTTGCAAAAGTTGTTGGTGACAAAATTATTTTAGGTGCTGCGATTTCCTTAACTGGTAAATACTCATCTAATGGTGTTCATACTCAAAATGGTTACAACATGGCCGTTGACAGAATTAACAGCATGGGTGGTGTTAAAGTTGGTGGAAAGACTTATAAGTTTGACATTATTTATTACGATGATGAATCAAACCCTAAGAGAGCTGCACAGCTTGCAGAAAGGTTAATTTCACAAGATGGTGTTGAGTTTATGCTTGGCCCTTACAGTTCTGGTTTAACTAAAGCGATTGCGCCAGTGACTGAAAAGTATGGTGTTCCAATGGTTGAAGCAAATGGTGCATCTAGATCTTTGTTTACAAAAGGTTACAAATATCTATTTGCTGTATTAGCTCCAGCTAACTTATATCTTGATGTAGCTATCGAAACAGCAGTTGAGTTAAATGGTGGAAAACCAGTAAGAATTGCACAAGCGTTTGAACAAGATGCATTTTCACAGGATGTTAGATTAGGTATTTTAGATGCTGCAGAAAGAACTGGTTCTAAAATCATAATCGACGATAAATTGCCTAAAGAGCTAAATGATATGGCTGCTACATTGGTTAAAGTAAAACAAATGAAACCAGATGTACTTGTTGTATCAGGTCACACAAAAGGTGCGTTAACTGCGATCAGACAAATTGCTGAAATGAAAGTTGATGTTCCTATGTTGGCTATGACTCACTGTGATGCAGCTAAGCTATCTAAACAGCATGGTAAGAACTCACAGTACGCTCTTTGTGCTTCTCAATGGCACAAGTCACTAACTTATAAAGATGATTTCTTTAAAGATGGTATGACTTATGCTGCAGACTTTGAGAAAGAGTTTGGATATGATCCACCTTACCAATCTGCTGAATCTTCAGCTGCTTTATTGGTATTCAAAGATGCATTTGAAAGAGCAAATTCTTTCGATCAAAAGAAAGTAAGAGATGCTCTTGCAGCTACGAATATGCAAACATTCTATGGAAATATTAAATTTGCACCTGGTGGTCAGAACGTTGACAAACCAATGGTACTTTTCCAAGTAATGTGTGATGCTTCAGGAAGTTGTGAAAACAAAGTTGTTGCTCCATTAAAATGGGCATCAGCTAAGTTGATACATCCAATTCCTAAGTGGTCAGAAAGATAAAATAAAATACTAAAGCCCCCTAGTCATAGGGGGCTTTTTTTTATATAACCCAAAAATACTTTTTATGGATTTTCTTGTATTTCAATATCCAATGATAACTGTTCAAGCCTGTTTGGATGGAATTCTTCTAGGAGTTTTGTTTGCATTAATAGCATATGGAATGGCACTTCAATGGGGTGTAATGAATATTATTAATATTGCACAAGGAGACCTTGTTATTTTAGGTGGATACATCGCATATTTTATGTACCTCTATGGTATTCATCCAGCATGGGGAGTAATTGTTGCGCCTGTAATAATGTACTTTGTTGGTATAGCAATTTACAAACTAGTAATTAATAAAGTAGTAGATAGGGATTTATTTATCTCTATTTTGGCGACTTTTGGAATAAGTATTCTTTTCATGCAACTAATGAATTTCGCATTTGGTGCAGATGTTGTGCTTGCAAACTCTGGTTATGGAACAACCATGTTATTTGATAGCAATGTTGTGTTACCTAATTCAAAAATATTTTCAGCATTTATAAGTATTTTGTTTGCAGTTTGTTTAGTAATTTACATGAAAAAATCTAAGCTTGGCCGAGCTATTAGAGCTACAGCTCAAAATGCAAGAGCCGCAAAGATTTTAGGTGTTGATACAGAAAAAGTTTATGCAGCAACATTTGGAATAAATGCTGCTCTATGTGGTGTTGCTGGAGCATTAATTTCAATAACATTTACTATCCATCCCTATATGGGTCTACCTTATACAATCAGATCTTTTATGATTGTAATTGTTGCAGGATTAGGAAATTTACCAGGCGTTGCAATGTCAGGCATGGGACTAGGAGTTTTTGAAGAATTTGCAGATTATATTTTGGGTACAGAATTTAGAATTGGTTCAGTGTTTTTATTATTAGTTTTAATATTAGTTTATAGAAGATTTAAACTTTCTAGAAAAAGAGAGTATCTAAAATGAGAAAAGTTAAAATTAATGATAATCAAGGGAAATCTATTGAAGTTGACATAGATCAATTTAAAAAACATTTAGATGAATATCACTCCACAGGATCAAGTGTTCATGATGAAGATGGCCATTATTTTACAGTAGATCAGAATTTTAGAGATAAAATCAAGAGTTTATATGAACAAGAATAATTTAATACTATACATAGGTATATTAATTTTTGGACTAGCGGCTCCTTATATATTCCCTGCATTTAAAGTGCAATTATCAATTCTATGTATATTGATTGTACTTGCAATCACCTGGAATATTCAAGGAGGTGAAATGGGCTATAACACATTTGGAAATATTTTATTTTATGGATTGGGAATGTATTTGTGTGCTTCGGTCCAGGTTGGAATGTTTTTTCCATTAGCTGAATGGACTGAAAGTGGTGGTGAAAAAACTTTTGTTCATACACCAGCTCAATTTTTTCAAGGAATGGCAGCTGGACTTGTAGTTGCTGCAATTGTACCAACAATAGTTGCTGGTTTAATTGGATATGCAATTTTAGGTTTAAGGGGTCATTACTTTGCTATCTGCACTCTTGGATTAGGTGTAGCAGCTGGAGAAATTTCTGGAGGAATTGAAATCATTGGTGCGGGACAAGGTTTTACTACTCCACCTTTTCCTAATGTAGGAAGTTTAGAGGCGAGAGGTGAATTCTTTTATTTTTTAAGTTTCTTAGTTTTGGTACTAACATTCATTGCAGTCAAAGCAATTTATACCACTAGATTTAAATTAATCTTAAATGCAATTAGAGATAATGAAGATAAAGCAGAAGCCATGGGAATAGAGACCATGAAATATAAAATAATTGGTTGGATGATATCTGCCTTCTTCTGTGGTTTAGCCGGAGGAATTATGGGTGGCTTAGTTGGGTACATAGACTCCACTGATGTAGCATTTGATGGAAGAGAAATGGGTGTGTTTATGGTTCTAATGGCAATATTAGGTGGTAAAGGAACTTTATGGGGACCAGTTATTGGCGCAACAGTATTTCATATATTTAAAGAAGGTTTTTGGACTTTTTTCTTGGGATGGCAGTATGTGGCTCTTGGAGTTTTAATTGTAGTAATTGTTATTTATTTCCCAGAAGGAATTATGGGATGGTTAAGAGAAAAATATCCTGAGAGATTTGGTGAAGTTGTAGATGAAGCAGACCGAAAGGCGCAGGTAGAGATAAAATGAGTATTCTTGAAGTAAATAATGTCAGCAAATCTTTTGGGGGAGTAAAAGCTAATGTTGATATTTCAATGAATGTTGAAAAAGGTAAGATAGTTGGATTAATTGGTCCAAATGGTTCTGGAAAAACAACATTATTCAATTCAATTGTTGGAACTTATCCAATCGACCAAGGCTCAATTAAGTTTAATGGAAAAGAAGTTTCTGAATTGCCAGTTCCGGTTATTGCAAAATTAGGTTTATTAAGAACGTTTCAACAGACAAGAATTTACGGAAAATTAAATTGCATAGACAACATGCTTATCAGTCACAAAGGAAGTGATGAAAGTATGTTTAAATTATTTTCAAAAATACCACAGGAATTAACAGAAAAAGCAGAAAATTTATTGAATTTTGTTGGATTATATCAAAAGAGAAAACTTAGAGCAGGAGATTTATCTTTTGGTCAGCAAAAACTACTAGAGCTTGCTATGGCTCTAATGAATGAGCCGGAAATGCTTTTGTTAGATGAGCCAACCGCAGGAATTAATCCAACCTTAATTAATGGAATTATAGACAGATTAATTAAAGTGAACCAAGATTTTGGAATTACTCTTTTAGTCATAGAACACAACATGAGAGTAATAATGCAATTAGCAGAAAATATTTTTTGTCTAGCTCATGGTAAGATGTTGGCAAACGGATCGCCAGATGAAATTAAAAACGATAAGCGAGTTGTCGACGCATATTTAGGAGCGCAATAATGTCAAATCAATATGAAGTTTTAGGTAAAGCGCCAACACCGGAAGATTTAAAAAAACTATCTCCAGATGAAATACATTTAACAATTAAAAATTTAAATGCTGGATATGGAAAAATGGAAATTCTGCATAATTTTGACTTGTTTGTAAATAAGGCTCAATCATTATGTTTGATTGGACCAAATGGAGCAGGTAAATCTACAATACTCCATTCGATTTATGGGTTTACAAATATTTTTTCAGGTCAAATAGAAATAGATGGTAAAGAAATTACAAATCTAACACCAGCTGAAAAATTAAAGTCAGTTGGAATTGCATATATTTTACAAGACAACTCTGTCTTTCCAGATATGACGGTAGAGGAAAATTTACTGATGGGTGGCTACATAAAAGATAAAACAGAGGAATCTTTTGAAGAAGCAGAGAGAATATTAGAAAAATATGAAAGGCTTAGAAACAGAAGAAGCCAACCCGCAAAAGTATTATCTGGTGGAGAAAGAAGATTGTTGGAAATATCAAGAGCTTTAGTGATGAAACCGTCTGTATTACTTGTTGACGAACCTTCAATTGGTTTGGAACCAAGATATATTGATATGGTTTTTGAAATTTTAGGAGATCTTCAACAAAATGAAAAAAAAACAATCATTCTAGTTGAGCAAAATGCCAAAAAAGGATTGGAGTTTGCAGATATAGGATACGTTTTAGTATCTGGGCAAACTGCAATAGCAGGTAAAGGAGACGATTTACTTCAAAACCCTGATGTTGGTAGACTGTTCCTAGGTGGATAATGATTAATAAAAATTTTTTCTTCAAAGGATATAGATCTATATTTACTCACGACAGTCCTGCAATTGCTCTCACTTGTTGTTTTATAGCTATTGGAGCTCTATTTAAAAATTTAGGTTTTAATATTCAGGAAAGTATTTTTTCAACTGTTTTAACTTATGCTTTACCAGGCTCACTAGTAATGGCTGAGTCCATGTTAATTGGAGCATCTCTGTTAAATATTTTTTTGGCGGTATGGATTGTGAATGCGAGACTTTACCCTATGGCTGTATCTTTATTTCCGTTAATGATGCATAGAAGTCAACCTAAGTGGAAGTATTATTTTTCATGTCATTTCATTGCTATTTCTGCATGGCTAATCATGAAAAGTAATTATAAAAATATTCCAAAAAAACATAGAATTGATTATTGGATTGGTATTGGAAGCGCAACAGTAAGTGTATCGGTTATTGGAACATTTTTAGGTTTCTCTTTTTCAGAACATTTGAATAAAGATATGATGCTGGGTTTAGCAATTCTTAATCCAGTTTATTTTCTATGTATGATGATTGGTGCATCAAAAACTATTCCAGTTATGCTGTCTGTTTTGCTTGGAACAATATTGGGACCAATTATTTATTTATTCTCACCAGAGTGGTCAATTTTGATAGCAGGTATAATTGGTGGAACCTTAGCTTATCTAGTAGGAGAGCACAGTGTCAGCTAATATTGTTTACGCAATTCTTGTTACGTCTTTAGCAACATTTTTGTCTAGATTTTTGGGCGCTCTAACATCCGAGGGTATAAATGAAACTTCCAAGCTTTTTAAGTGGTTTAATTGTTTAGCCTATGCAACCTTAGCAGCACTAATAGCTAGAACTATAATTTTTCCTGCTGGTGTTTTGGTAGATGCTAGTTATTACAGTAGGTCAATTGTTGTGTTTTTGTCCTTGTTTGTTTTTTTTATTTCTAAGAAAAACTTTGTTTACCCAACAATTTTCTCAGCTATTTGTATGGCAATAATTAACAATTATATCTGATTAAATTGATTTATAAAATAAGGTAAAATAAAATTTAGAATGCAAAAAATTACCGGCATAGACATTCAAAAACACGATAAATCTAATAGGATTATAAAACTTAGTTTAGAAAATGATATAATAGATAAATTAATTTTCCCTTTTAATAAATTTGATTTAACAGCATTAGAGCTAAAACCATTTACAAGATTTACTCTAGCTAAAAGTTTAGATGATTTAACAAATAATAAATTAAGCGAATTAATGAACTCAATTATTAGAGATAGATCTACAGGTTGCTTTATTATTGGACCAAAAAATATAACTGCAAAAATTAATGATACATTTTTAGTTAAGTTATCAACTGCAATAGCTCATTTAATTGGCGTACCCAATCATGATGCCATGGCAGGAAAATATTACGCTCGTTTTCATGTTAAACATGAAGATACTAGCGACTCTTACTTAAGAAAGGCTTATAGGAATATGGATCTTCATACAGATGGGACATATGTGAAAGATGTAACCGATTGGTTAATTATGACAAAAATTGATGAGCAAAATGTTGAAGGTGGAGAAACAGCTATGTTACACCTTGATGACTGGGAACATTGTGATGATTTATACAATGATCCAGTTGGGAGACAAAATTTTGTTTGGGGGTCACCAAAAAGTAAAAATATTGATTACAAGGTAGAGCACCCAATCTTTTCGACTGATAAAGAGGGAAGACCAACAATATCTTATATAGATCAATTTCCAGAACCTCAAAATATGGATCAAGGAAATTTTTTACAAAGATTGTCTGATGGATTAGAGGAAAGTAAAAATAAGATAATTACAAAATTACCTGTCGGATTCTCTGTGATTGCAAATAATTATTTCTGGCTTCATGGAAGAAAACCTTTCAAAGAAAACAAGGAATTAAGCAGAGAATTACTAAGAATTAGAGGTTCTTTTTTTGTTAATTAAATCAATATAATCAATATAAAGTATCCAAAATTATGAATTTAGGTTTTATTGGTACTGGAAAAATTGCATCTTCAGTGATTACTGGAATATGTAAATCAAAAATTTCATACGAAAAAATCATTATTTCTCCAAGAAATAAAAAAATAGCTCTTGTGTTAAAAAGAAAGTTTAAAAAAATAGTTATTGCTAAGGACAATCAACAAATTGTAGATCAATCTAATTGGGTATTCTTATCTGTTACACCTTCTGTTGGTGAAAAAATTATTAAAGATTTAAAGTTTAAATCAGCACAGACTGTTGTTAGCTTTATTTCAACAATTACTTTATCTCAATTAAAGAAAGCAATTAAAGTAAAAGCAAAAATTGTAAGAGCAATACCTTTGCCTCCAATATCATTAAAAAAAGGTCCTGTACCTATTTGTCCTCCTAATTCAAAAGTTAAAGCTTTTTTTAATAATTTGGGAACAACTGTAGAAATTAAAAATGAAAAATCTTCAATAAATTTTTGGTCAACGTCTGGAATGATGGCACCATTTTACGAAGTGTTGAGAGTTATGACTGATTGGTTGGTAAAAAGAGGGGTAAAAAGAAATAATGCTCAAAAATATATTACTTCTTTATTTTTAGCTTTATCTGAAGATGCTGTAGTAAATTCAAAAGAAAATTTAAAGAATTTAGTAAAAGAGTCTCAAACACCAAAAGGGTTAAATGAACAAGGTGTGAAAGAATTAACTAAAGCAGGTTTTTATAAATCTCTAGAAAAAACTTTAAATAGTATTCACAAAAGACTAAATAAATAAATAAATCAAATGTCTGAAAATATTTTAGAGATTAATAATTTAAGTAAATATTTTGGTGGATTAGCTGCAGTTTCAGATTGTTCAATAAAAGTTAAAAGAGGAACTATCACGGGTATCATTGGGCCAAATGGATCTGGTAAAACAACTTTATTTAATTTAATTGCTGGAAACTTAAAATCCTCTGGTGGTAATGTTGTTTTCGATGATGAAAACATTACAGATGTTCCATCATATGAGTTATTTTCTAAAGGGTTGTTAAGAACATTTCAAATTGCACACGAGTTTTCAAATTTATCTGTTTTAGAAAATTTAATGATGGTTCCTGGAAATCAATCTGGTGAAAAAATAATGACTGCATTATTTAAACCAGGTTTAGTTGCACAAGAAGAAGCCGTAGTTAAAGAAAAAGCAAAAGAAGTTGTTGAGTTTTTAAATCTAGGACATTTATCAAATGAGCTTGCTGGAAACCTTTCAGGTGGTCAAAAGAAATTGTTAGAACTTGGAAGAACCATGATGGTTGATGCAAAATTAGTATTATTAGATGAAGTAGGGGCTGGAGTTAACAGAACTTTGTTAAAAGATCTTGGAACAGCAATAGAAAAGTTAAATAAAGAAAAAGGTTATACTTTTTGTATGATTGAACATGATATGGATTTTATTGGAAGATTGTGTGATCCAGTGATTGTAATGGCTGAGGGGTCAGTATTGTTTGAAGGAAGTGTTGAAGAAGCAAAAAAAGATGAGAAAGTTATAGAAAGCTATCTTGGAAGAGGATCAAAATTAAAGGATACAAATTAATGGCATATTTTGAAGGAATAGAAATGACAGGTGGTTATGGTAATGGTCCTGACATTATTAGTTCGTGTTCAGTAAATGTTAATAAAGGTGAAATAGTTTCTATTTTAGGTCCTAATGGAGCTGGTAAATCAACTGCCATGAAAGCAATGTTGGGCTTGCTGAATTTAAAGTCTGGATCAGTAAAGATTGATGGTAAGGATATTTCAAAATTATCTCCTCAAGATCGAGTTAAGCAAGGTATTTCTTTTGTGCCACAGACTAAAAATGTTTTTGCAGGGATGACTGTTGAAGAGAATTTAGAAATGGGTGCATTTCTTATTGAGGATGAAATCAAAAATATAATTGAGGAAATTTATGAATTATTTCCAATTTTAAGAGAGAAAAGAAATCAGTTGGTTGGTGAACTTTCTGGAGGTCAAAGACAACAAGTAGCTTTAGGCCGAGCTTTAATGATTAAACCCACTGTTTTAATGTTAGACGAGCCAACTGCTGGTGTATCACCAATTGTGATGGATGAATTATTTGATCATATTGTAAAAGTAAAAAGAACAAACGTTGCTATCTTAATGGTAGAACAAAATGCAAAACAAGCCTTAAGCATTTCAGATAGAGGCTATGTATTGGTCACTGGAGAAAATCGTTATTCAGGAACTGGAAAAGAATTATTAGACGATCCAAGAGTAAGAAGCTCTTTTTTGGGAGGGTAATATGGATTTTGTAAATGCAATAATTCTTTTATTAAATTATATTTTCATTCCTGCATTAACTTATGGTTCTCAGTTAGCACTGGGTGCAATATTTGTAACACTTATTTATGGAATATTACGATTTGCTAATTTTGCAACTGGTGACATGATGTCTTTTGGGACCATGGCAACGATTTTATTTACATGGTATTTTCAATCTTTAGGTGTTTCTTTAGGTGTTTTACCTACTGCTTTATTGGCTATTCCTTTTGGAATAATTTTCATGATATTTTACATGCTTTTAATAGATAAGTTTGTCTTTAAGTATTACAGAAATCAAAAAAGTCCCCCAGTTCAATTTGCAATGGTGAGTATTGGTGTAATGTTTGTAACACAAGCAGTGGTCAGAATTATAATTGGACCTGGTGATAGAAGATTTTTTGATGGTGAAAAATTCATTATTAAAGCTCGTGAATTTAAAGAGATGACAGGTTTAAACGAAGGTCTTGCACTGAAATCTACTCAAGTGATTACTATTTTTGTAACAATAGTTTTAGTCTCTTTATTATTTTGGTTTTTAAATAGAACCAAAACTGGAAAAAGTATGAAAGCTTATTCTGATAATGAAGATCTTGCTTTGCTATCAGGTATTGATCCAAAAAAAATAGTTTTAGTTACTTGGGTTATTGCTGGTATTTTAGCCACAATAGGTGGAGCTTTGTATGGTTTAGATAAAAGTTTTAAACCATTTACTTATTTTAATAATATGCTTCCTATTTTTGCTGCTGCAATTGTTGGAGGAATTGGAAATCCATTTGGAGCCTTTTTAGGTGGATATGTAATTGCTTTTTCTGAAATACTCCTCACTTATGCATATAAAAAATTCTTTATGTATGTTTTACCAGAAAGTATGGAGCCAAATAGTTTAGTTCAATTACTGTCTACAGATTATAAGTTCGCAGTCTCTTTCTCTATATTGGTAATAGTTTTAATTTATCGACCTTCGGGAATATTTAAGGGGAAAGTATTGTGAGAAAAAACCTAAATGTAATTGCAGCTTACAGCATCATGATGGTGCTTATTCTAATGGTTGGGATATTTCAGTCTTGGAATATTGCTTTATCAATATTTAATCTTTGTTTGATTTCTGCAGTCATGACAATGGGTGCGAATATTCAATGGGGGTACGCTGGTTTAATTAATTTTGGAATTATGGGTTATACAGCTTTAGGTGGTTTAGCTGCAGTATTGATATCTGTCGATCCTGTTCAAGAAGCCTGGAGGGCAGGAGGTTTCGATATTCTAATGTCATTATGGCTGATAGTAGTAATGGTATTAGTTATAAGGTTTATTTTAAAAAGATTTGAAAAATCAAAAATCAGAACATACAGCATAGCTGCAATAATAATTTCAGGTATTTTACTTATTAGATTTTCTGCAGAACCAGGCATAGAAGCAATTGAAGCAGTAGATCCAGCTAAAACTGGTTTCTTAGGAGGATTTGGATTACCAATTATATTTTCTTGGATAGTTGGAGCTCTTTTTGCAGGTGGTTTAGCATTTATAGTTGGAAAAGTTGCACTTGGTCTTAGAGCAGATTATTTAGCTATTGCTACTCTTCTTATTTCGGAAATTGTTATTGCAATTATTAAACACGAAGATTGGCTCACAAGAGGAGTTAAAAATGTTATTGGATTAAAAAGACCTGCACCTTATGAAGTAGATCTTCAAACAACTGATTGGTTTATTAAATTAGTTGAAAAGTTTAATGCAGGAAAATTAAGTGTAATTGAGAATTTAGCTGATAGACAAGCTGCTTTAAACCAACTTGTTATTGAAGGTTCATCAGTATTTGTAAAACTGTGTTATTCAGGATTATTCTTAGTAGTAGTAATTATTCTTTTAATTTTAACTCAAAAAGCTCTTTATTCTCCTTGGGGAAGAATGATGAGAGCAATTAGAGATAATGAGGAAGCTGCAAACGCAATGGGTAAAAATGTTGTTAAGCAACATTTATTAATTTTTATTTTAGGCTCTGCAATTGTTGGAATTGCAGGCGCAATGCTTGTTACACAAGATGGTTTATTTACTCCAGGAAGTTATAGACCTATGAGATATACTTTTTTGATTTGGGTGATGGTAATTGTTGGAGGAAGTGGAAATAATTTTGGGGCAATTTTAGGAGGATTTGTTGTTTGGTTCTTATGGATTGAAGCTGCACCAATATCATTATTTTTAATAAACTTTTTTACTGCGGGAATTCCTGAAACAAATGCACTTAAAGCTCATTTAATTGAAAGCGTTCCTTATTTCAGATTTTTACTGATGGGATTAGGATTGTTGTTTATAATGAGGTATAGACCCAAAGGTATACTTCCTGAAAAAATAGAAATAAAGTAAACGTAATGAAATATATTATATTAGGTGCTGCTGCTGCTTGGGCTTTGTATATGGCTGATAAGTATTTATTCTTTTAATGAATAAAAATCTTTCGTTACTTATATTAAGCCAGATTTTTGCTTTTACAGCTGCCCCAGTCACCGTTTTTTTAAGTGGTATAATTGGTTCAAAATTTAGTCCAATAAATACTTTAGCAACTCTTCCAATGGCTTTGTCAGTAGTCGGAATTGCGTTATTTGCTTTTTTTGCTGCAAAGTTAATGAGTATAATTGGACGGAAATTGGGATTCATTTACGCATCAGTAGGTACATGTTTTGCATCTCTTTTAACTGCATACTCTATAATTATAGAAAGTTTTGTCTTATATAATTTAGGATGCTTTTTAATTGGTGGAGGAATAGCTTTTAGCCATCAATATCGTTTTGCAGCAGTCGAGGTTGTGGATAAGGATTATGCACCAAAAGCAATTTCTATCATTTTGTTAGCAGGAATAGGTTCGGCCTTTATTGGTCCAAACATTGCAAACATTTCAAAAGAATTAATTTCAGATCATATGTATGCAGGTTCTTATCTTGCACTTGCCATTTTATCCATCTCATCAACAATATTTTTAATTTTTTATCAGGAACCAAAAACGATATCTAGTAATCAATATAAAACAGGAAGAAGTTTTTTTGAGCTTATCTCACAACCTAGATTTCTACAGGCACTGATAGCTTCAGCTTTTGCGTATGCAGTAATGACTTTTTTAATGACAGCAACTCCCATAAGTATGCATTTGATGGAGAAAATAAGTTTATCCAAGACTGGATTTGTTATTCAGCTTCATATAGCAGCCATGTTTTTACCTTCATTAATTACTGGAAATTTAATTAAAAGGTTTGGTCATAGTAAAATTATGCATATGGGAGTTTTATTATTTTTAATCACAATAATTACTAGTTTGTTTGAACAAAATTTTATTAATTATATGATTGCTCTTATTTTTCTAGGGCTAGGATGGAATTTTTTATTTATATCAGGAACAAGTTTACTTGTTTTGTGTTATAGAGAAGAGGAGAAATATAGAGCTCAAGGGTATAATGATTTAATTGTTTATTCTATACAAGCAGCAGCGAGTTTGTCTGCTGGGGTGTTTCTAAGCTTAACTAGCTGGAAAACTATGAATTTAATTTGTTTAATTTTTTTAATTATCA
This sequence comes from uncultured Pelagibacteraceae bacterium, assembly GCA_902521615.1. Classification (GTDB taxonomy): domain Bacteria; phylum Pseudomonadota; class Alphaproteobacteria; order Pelagibacterales; family Pelagibacteraceae; genus Pelagibacter. Next base: position 13,737 of record CABYSJ010000017.1, read on the forward strand.
TAGCTCTATCTACCATAAGAGCTGACTTAAAAAAAAACCCCAGTAATTAAATTACTGGGGTTTTTTGAATTAAGATAAAAAATTATCTTTGTTTTTTAGTTTTGAATTTTCCACCTTTAATTTCTTGTTCTAAGAAAGAACCTTCAGCTTCACCAACACTAGTAAAAGTTACTCCAGTTGCACCTTCGTAATTAATCTTTTTACCTTTTGCTAGTAAGTCTAAACCTTTCTTAAGTTCACCTGGATAAATTTTAGTTCCAGGAGCATTAGCAACATCCATTACATTTTTTGCAATTGATGCTCTGTCAGCAGAGTTACCTGCTTGCATTGCAAGAACGATTAAAGCAGCTGCATCGTAAGACTCACCTGTGTAAGGACCAGAAGCTTCTACACCTCCAGCTTTTGCAACTTCAGCAAATATACCTGCACCTTTACCAGTTGAACCTGGTAATGATCCAAATGATTTGCTTAAATCTTTTCCGAATGCATCAACTAAAGATTGACCAATCATACCATCTGATAAAATAAATCTATCAAACGCACCAGAGTCTAAAGAAGCTTGAATAATTCCTTTTCCTCCTTGGTCAAGATAACCAATAACTGCTACAGCATCACCACCAGCAGAAGCAAGAGTTGCTACTTCAGATGAGTAATCTGCTTTTCCATCTTCGTGAGCAGTTACAGTTGTAACTTTAATACCATGAGCTTCAACTGCCGCTTTGTAAACATCAGCTAAACCTTTACCATAGTCATTGTTAGTATAAGTGATTGCAACACTTTTTACTTTTCTGTCTTTAGTTATATCAGCTAAAATTTGACCACCTCTAGCATCTGATGGAGCAGTTCTAAAGAAATACCCTTTGTCATCTAGAGTTGTTAATCCTGGAGAAGTAGCTGAAGGTGATATCATTACTACACCATTTGGTACAGCAACGTTAGTTGCAATAGCACCAGTTACACCTGAACAGTCTGCTCCCATAATTGCAGCTACACCACCTGAAATTAAACCTTCAGCTGCAGCTGTTGCCGCTGCTGAGTCAACACAAGTTGAGTCTGCTCTTACTGGCTCAATTTTTTTTCCACCTAATAGTGAACCTGAATCAGAGGCTTCTTTGAATGCAAGCTCTGCAGATGCAGCCATAGCTGGAGTTAGAGATTCAATAGGACCAGTGAATCCTAAGATTATCCCCATTTTAATCGAATGTCCGTCTGCCATTACATTTGAACCAAAACTTGATACAAACATAAATACAGCGATAAATAGTTTTCTCATTATCTTCCTCTATATTGTTAACAATTTATAAAAGACCAATTTAAGTATGAATATTATTAATATTCAATGACAAAATTATCCTATTTTAGATAGTTAATTGACGCTGAAAATTACCTGATTGAGAAGGGGTCTAAAGAAGGTTCATCAGATGTATAGAACCAAGTTGTTTTTACTCTTGTATAGTCTTTAATCGAGTCAATTCCTGCTTCTTTTCCATATCCACTATCTTTAATGCCTCCAAATGGTGCAGATGGTGAAATTAATCGATAAGTGTTAACAAAAGTTATTCCTGCCCTAATTGCTTTCGAAACTCTCATGCCTCTAGATAAATTGCTTGTATAAACTCCAGAAGATAATCCATATTGATTATCATTCATTTTAGAAATTACTTCTTCTTCCGTATCAAATTTCATGACCGATAATACAGGTCCAAATAATTCGTTTTCTGCTACAGGCAGATTATGATTGTCACATTCAATAATTGTTGGGGGAAAGTAATACCCTTTATTTGAGAAAGAATGTCTTTCACCTCCACACTTAATTTTTCCACCTTGATCAATTGTCTCTTTAATATTTTTTTCTATTACCTCTAATTGTTTAAAATTACTTAAAGGACCCATCTCTGTTTCTGGATCCATTGGTACTCCAATTTTTATTTTTGATGCACGATTTGAAAGCTTATTTAAAAATTCATCGTAAATTCCTTTTTGCAAATAAAGTCTTGATCCTGCTATACAACTTTGTCCACTTGCACCAAATATACCTGCAGTAATTCCATTTATTGCATTTTCTTGGTCTGCATCATCAAAGACTGCAACTGGACTTTTTCCACCTAATTCTAAGCTTACTTCTGATAAATTTTCTGCTGAGTTCTTAATTATATGTCTTGCTGTTTCAGGACCACCAGTAAAAGCAACTTTTTCAACTAAGTTATGAGTAGTTAAACTTTTACCACAAGGATCTCCAAATCCTGTAATTACATTCACCACACCTTTAGGGATACCAGTTTTTTCAACTAATTTTGCA
>CABYSJ010000018.1 GCA_902521615.1 uncultured Pelagibacteraceae bacterium
ATGTTTCCTCAGTAATTTTTTTTTGAAAGTTAAAGTAAATTGTAGATAAGATTCCAATGAAAATTAAACTTATTAGACCAATTATTTCAAAGTTTTTTATTATTTTATTTTTATTATTTTTAATCATATGAAATTAATGATGCTCAATTATTAGTTCAGAGATCTACAAAAATCAAAAAAAACCCCAATAAAATCAACTATTTTTGTAAATTTTTTTTAATCTTATATGCTTGATTTCCTTTAATTTTAGCCTATAAGCACTGAACTTTCTCAACGAAAATATTGTTAATACAATAAATAAGTGAGGATATTTGAGCTTTTTTGCTCAATTAGTTATTTAAAAAGTAAAAAATTTAAGAAGAGAAGTGTGGACGGTTAAGGTTACCAAAAATTTGTCGTACACACTTCAACATCATATAAATTTTATTCTTAGAATTTATATGGAAGCTAGTGTGCGCCGTTTTTAAACTTGAGAGTTTGATCATGGCTCAGAACGTACGCTGGCGGCACGCCTAACACATGCAAGTCGAACGAAGTAGCAATACTTAGTGGCAGACGGGTGAGTAACATGTGGGTATCTGCCCTTTGGCCTGGAATAACACGAGGAAACTTGTGCTAATACCGGATAAGTCTTTACAGAGAAAGCTTTATGCACCATTGGATGAGCCCGCACTTGATTAGTTTGTTGGTAGGGTAATGGCCTACCAAGACTGTGATCAATAGCTGATTTGAGAGGATGATCAGCCACATTGGGACTGAGACACGGCCCAAACTCCTACGGGAGGCAGCAGTGGGGAATCTTGCACAATGGAGGAAACTCTGATGCAGCGATGCCGCGTGAGTGAAGAAGGCCTTTGGGTTGTAAAGCTCTTTCGTCGGGGAAGAAAATGACTGTACCCGAATAAGAAGGTCCGGCTAACTTCGTGCCAGCAGCCGCGGTAATACGAAGGGACCTAGCGTAGTTCGGAATTACTGGGCTTAAAGAGTTCGTAGGTGGTTGAAAAAGTTGGTGGTGAAATCCCAGAGCTTAACTCTGGAACTGCCATCAAAACTTTTCAGCTAGAGTATGATAGAGGAAAGCAGAATTTCTAGTGTAGAGGTGAAATTCGTAGATATTAGAAAGAATACCAATTGCGAAGGCAGCTTTCTGGATCATTACTGACACTGAGGAACGAAAGCATGGGTAGCGAAGAGGATTAGATACCCTCGTAGTCCATGCCGTAAACGATGTGTGTTAGACGTTGGAAATTTATTTTCAGTGTCGCAGCGAAAGCGATAAACACACCGCCTGGGGAGTACGACCGCAAGGTTAAAACTCAAATGAATTGACGGGGACCCGCACAAGTAGTGGAGCATGTGGTTTAATTCGAAGATACGCGCAGAACCTTACCAACACTTGACATGTTCGTCGCGACTCTAAGAGATTAGAGTTTTCGGTTCGGCCGGACGAAACACAGGTGCTGCATGGCTGTCGTCAGCTCGTGTCGTGAGATGTTGGGTTAAGTCCCGCAACGAGCGCAACCCTCACTTTTAGTTGCCATCATTAAGTTGGGCACTCTGAAAGAACTGCCAGTGATAAGCTGGAGGAAGGTGGGGATGACGTCAAGTCCTCATGGCCCTTACGTGTTGGGCTACACACGTGCTACAATGGTATCTACAACAGGAAGCAAAACTGCGAAGTTAAGCAAATCCTTAAAAGATACCTCAGTTCGGATTGCACTCTGCAACTCGAGTGCATGAAGCTGGAATTACTAGTAATCGTGGATCAGCGTGCCACGGTGAATGCGTTCCCGGGTCTTGTACACACCGCCCGTCACACCATGGGAGTTGGTTCTACCTTAAGGCAAGGTTTCAAACCCTTGACCACGGTATAGTCAGCGACTGGGGTGAAGTCGTAACAAGGTAGCCGTAGGGGAACCTGCGGCTGGATTACCTCCTTTCTAAGGATGAATGAAAGTAAAATTTCATTCTAAATAATATACAGGATAATGTTGACCGTCCTCATTTCTCTTCTTAAAGTAGTGTTTCTCTTGCATAGGGGCCGGTAGCTCAGTTGGTTAGAGCACACCCTTGATAAGGGTGGGGTCGAAAGTTCGAGTCTTTCTCGGCCCACCAATTAAAGATCATGGGGGATTAGCTCAGCTGGGAGAGCGCCTGATTTGCATTCAGGAGGTCAGCGGTTCGATCCCGCTATCCTCCACCAAACACTTAGTTATAAAAAATCGTAAATAATTAATAATTAATATCAATATCTATATCCGAACATTAATAATGTTATTATTTAATGTTCAAAATAAAAATTTGATTCAACACAGAATTTTTTTCTGTGCATAAATCAAGCGTTTAAGGGCGTGTAGTGGATGCCTTGGCACTGAAAGCCGATGAAGGACGTGATATACTGCGATAAGTTTCGGGGAGCTGTATGTAAGTTTTGATCCGAAAATTTCCGAATGGGGAAACCCACCACTTTATGTGGTACTTTAAACTGAATACATAGGTTTAAAGAGACAACCTGGAGAACTGAAACATCTAAGTAACCAGAGGAAAAGAAATCAATTGAGATTCCGTTAGTAGTGGCGAGCGAACGCGGACTAGGCCAGTAGTTTTATTAAAAAAATTTGAATAGTTTGGAAATGCTAACCATAGAGGGTGATAGTCCCGTATGAGTAATGTTTAATAAAATTCTTGAGTAAAGCGGGACACGTGAAATCCTGCTCGAATACAGGGGGACCACCCTCTAAGCCTAAATACTCTTCAGTGACCGATAGTGAACTAGTACCGTGAGGGAAAGGTGAAAAGAACCCCTATTAGGGGAGTGAAATAGAACCTGAAACCGCATGCCTACAATCAGTCGAAGCTCTTTTTAGAGTGACGGCGTACCTTTTGTATAATGGGTCAGTGACTTAATTTATAAAGCAAGCTTAAGCCATCTAGGTGTAGGCGTAGCGAAAGCAAGTCTTAATAGGGCGATTAGTTTTATGAATTAGACCCGAAAACGAATGAGCTTACCATGAGCAGGTTGAAAGTTGGGTAACACCAACCGGAGGACCGAACCAGTTGACGTTGAAAAGTCTTTGGATGACTTGTGGTAAGGGGTGAAAGGCCAACCAAATTCGTAGATAGCTGGTTTTCCGCGAAAACTATTTAGGTAGTGCGATGAATAAATAGACGTTTGGAGGTAGAGCACTAAATGGGCTAGGGGGAAGAGATTCTTACCAAACCTAATAAAACTCCGAATGCCAAACGTTGTTCTTCATCAGACAGACTGTGGGTGCTAAGGTCCATGGTCGAGAGGGAAAGAGCCCAGACCACCAGATAAGGTCCCCAAATTATGATTAAGTGTGAAAGGATGTGGAAATTCCTTAACAGCCGGGAGGTTGGCTTAGAAGCAGCCATCCTTTAAAGATAGCGTAACAGCTCACCGGTCTAATAGAGTTTCTGCGCCGAAGATGTAACGGGGCTAAAATCATATACCGAATCTGTGGGTTTATAAAACTTTCGAGTTTTATAAGCGGTAGCGGAACGTTCTGTAAGCCTGTGAAGGGATACCCGTGAGGGATCCTGAAGGTATCAGAAGTGCGAATGCTGACATAAGTAACGATAAAAGAAGTGAAAAACTTCTTCGCCGAAAATCCAAGGGTTTCTGCGCAAGGTTAATCCGCGCAGAGTTAGTCGGCACCTAAGGCGAGGGCGAAAGCCGTAGTCGATGGAAATAAGGTTAATATTCCTTAACCAGATGGTAGTGACGAATCTTGTAAGTTGTAAGTTCTTAATGGATTGAATTTGCCGCGAAAAGGTTCCAAGAAATAGCTCCATCATTAGACCGTACCCTAAACCGACACAGGTGGATTAATAGAGTATATTTAGGCGCTTGAGAGAATGATGTTGAAGGAACTCGGCAAAATACTTCCGTAACTTCGGGATAAGGAAGACCTTCTTGTAGGCAACTATAGGAGGGTGGCACAAGCCAGGGAGAAGCGACTGTTTATCAAAAACACAGGGCTCTGCTAACACGTAAGTGGATGTATAGGGTCTGACGCCTGCCCGGTGCTGGAAGGTTAATGCGGTTGGTGAAAGCTAACTTCTGAAGCCCCAGTAAACGGCGGCCGTAACTATAACGGTCCTAAGGTAGCGAAATTCCTTGTCGGGTAAGTTCCGACCTGCATGAATGGCGTAACGATTTCTCCGCTGTCTCCAACATCAACTCAGTGAAATTGAATTCTCCGTGAAGATGCGGAGTTCGCGTAGTTAGACGGAAAGACCCCGTGCACCTTTACTGCAACTTTACATTGGTATTAGGAAAAACATATTTAGTATAGGAGGGAGACATTGAAGCAAAGGCGTCAGTTTTTGTGGAGTCACCAGTGAAATACCTCTTTTGTTTTTCTTGGTATCTAACTGATTGCCGTTATCCGGCATCAAGACATTGTATGGTGGGTAGTTTGACTGGGGCGGTCGCCTCCCAAATAGTAACGGAGGCGTGCGAAGGTAGGCTCAGAACGGTCAGAAATCGTTCGTAGAGTGCAATGGCATAAGCCTGCCTGACTGTGAGACTGACAAGTCGAGCAGAGACGAAAGTCGGTCATAGTGATCCGGTGGTTCTGAGTGGAAGGGCCATCGCTCAACGGATAAAAGGTACGCCGGGGATAACAGGCTGATACTGCCCAAGAGCTCATATCGACGGCAGTGTTTGGCACCTCGATGTCGGCTCATCACATCCTGGGGCTGGAGCAGGTCCCAAGGGTTTGGCTGTTCGCCAATTAAAGTGGTACGTGAGCTGGGTTCAGAACGTCGTGAGACAGTTCGGTCCCTATCTGCTATGCGTGTAGAAGAATTGAGAGGAGTTGACCCTAGTACGAGAGGACCGGGTTGAACATACCACTGGTGGACCGGTTGTAGCGCCAGCTGCAGTGCCGGGTAGCTAAGTATGGACGAGATAACTGCTGAAAGCATCTAAGCGGGAAACTCACCTCAAAACTAGTTCTTCCTATAGAGCCGTGGTAGACCACCACGTTGATAGGCTGGATGTGGAAGCGCAGTAATGCGTGCAGCTGACCAGTACTAATAGCTCAATTGGCTTGATTTATGCACTGAAAAAAATTTATTGGATTAGATATAAAGTTATTTAAAAAGTTGATTTGTTTACTTAACATTACCATTTACTAAAACGGTCCCACCTAATTTTCTTAAAAGAGGGAAACTACAAATAACTTTATCTATTAAAATTAATAACCTACGAAAATAATAAAAGTTTATATAATATAAATGTGGTGGTATTAAAATAACATTTTTAGTTATTAAATTTGTGGATTTATCCTTTAAGGTATTCTTAAAAAAATTTTGATCAAATAAAAAGTCAACGTGATCCTCCTCTTCCCATAAACAAAATAGTTTCATTGTTATATCAAATATTTTTCTAAGAGGTGTATTGCTCGGTTCCCATATCAAAAATTGACCGTTCTTACTAGTTACTCTAATTGCTTCTAAAAAAGATTTTTTTGGATTATGGAAATGATGAGCCGCTCCATATACAATCCAACCATCAAACGTTTTATCTTTTATATTCAATTTTTCAGCATAACCACAAATTAAATTTACATTTTTGTAGAGTTTGTTCTTAATAAGTTTTTTTTTTGCTAACTTTAAGATATTAACAGAAACATCAACGATTGTGACTTCAATATTTTTCTTTGCAAAATATAAAGCTTCTCTTGCGCTACCGCCACCTATATTAATTATAGTCTTGCCTTTAAATTTTTGTATAAATTGTTTCAGATAAAAATCGTCAAAAGTTTTGCTAAATGGACTTTTCGTAATTTCTTTTTCATACTTATTCGTATTATGATTAAAGAAATTTTTTTGAAAATTAATTAATTTAATTTCTTTTTTTTTCTTTAATTTTAGTTTGATTTTATACTTTCTTTTAAAAGATTCATAAGATTGATAATTGTGCTCATCAACATTTGTAAAATCTAATATAGTATCCTCAATTTTGTACCAATCTTTATTTTTGGAAATTATTATACCATCAATAATTCTATCATTTTTTTTTTTAAAAATTTTTATTTTAAATTTAATATTTGTTATAGGGCAAATAAGATTTTCTAAATTTTTTTTTAACATAATAAATATATTTAACTTAAACTTTTAAATTTCTCATATAGCATATTTGATTTCAATACTAGATCTTTATTACAATCTAGATCTAACTTTTTTTTATTTGAATTTTGAAAGTGATTTAGATTAATATTTTCAGTTTTGTTTACGTCAATCTTATTTAATATTTTTTTAACATAATCTTTGTCAGTTAATTTTTCATAAATTACAAAAAAACATTTTTTTTTTGACTTATAATTATTCAAAATATTTTGATAAAATAAGCACCACTGTTCCAACCAGTAATTTATTTTATCTGTATTATGATGATTAATAGGCTCTAACCATGGCTTGTGGTCTAAACCAAACTCATAGTGGCCAAGGTAATTCATATATCTTCTAATAAAGTCATCTTCTTTCTGCAATCGACAGAATCTTTTATGCTGATTAAAAAGAGAATATGTATGATGTAGGGGCTCTCTAATAGTTATTAAAAAAATTGAATTAGGAAGAATTGATTGAATTAAATCTATCCTCTTATAATTTAAATTGTTTTTACTCAAATATTTCTCTTTATTTTGAGACGTACAGATTAATTGGATAAAATTTGTTAATTCATTTTGAATAAATTTATTGTCTGTATTGAAAAAAACTTCATCAAACGCTTCAGGACTGTTTAGATCATAAATTATACCATCCCCATGCAACCTTTTTTTTTTATTAACATTCTTTTTATAAAATAATTTTGAAATACTTGGTGAAAATATAAAGGGCATATTTTTATATTTTAAAGATGCGAATTGATCAGATGAATGAACAAAGTTTAAAAGACTTGTTGTACCTGATCTTGAAAGACCAGTAATAAAAACATGTAAATTATTTTTAAAATTGTTATTTTTTAAAAATAAAATTTTTTCAAATTCAAATAGTGATTTGTTAATAAACTTTTTACTGAAAACTAGATCATGGAGAAATTTTTGAATATAATTATAGTTTTTCATAAATTTTTTTTTTAAATTTATGATAAATAATAAAAAATAAAGTTATTTCTATAATTCCAAAAGCAGAAATTACTAAATTTAAAAATGACGTTGATAATTGATTTAATAATAACATGATAATTAAAATAAATATAATTATACTTAATATCTTTATTGAAACCAATAATAGTGATTTTGTATAATTAAATAATAATTTTTGTTTTCTAAAATCTGATGCTTGATTGAAGTTAAATAATTTTATTATCTTTTTATAAATTTCAAAATTTGATTTGATAATATATTTAAATTTAAATAATTTCAAAAGTTCATAAATAAGTACTGTATAGAAAATTAATAATAATTGATTAATCAATTTTTTTTTGATTATTTTCTTTTTTTTCTTTTCTTTTTTTTAAAATATTTTTTATTGGAAACCACAATAGTCCAAATAAAGCCCCAAATATTGCAATAATAATTCCTAAAGTTGCTGCTATTACGCCCCCTCCAATTCCTGGTCCCAAATAAGCATAAGATGAAGATATCATTATAAAAAATATCGAAGTTATTAAAATCAATTTGTGCATGTTTTATTTTTAACTAATGATTTAATTTTTTCTATAAATATTTCATCTTCTATTACTCTAACCCATTTAACTAGTCCAATATCTCCATTTTTATCTTTATTAATAAATTCCCACTCTTTTTGACCATTTTTATTAAATAAAATAATCCTACCATGATTTTGTTCCTCAACCAATAAAGCTCCATCATTAAAAATATGAGATAATCCATTGGTATCTGTTCGAAAATTTTCATTACGCAATTGATCATTAAACATTTTTTTAAATTCTTTTGTTTCAAAATTATAAATTAAAACTTGTGAGAGCCCCTTTTCATTCCAAATATTGTTATTAAAAATTGAGATTTCTTTTTCAGAAATAATATCAACATCATGTTGGTGGTCGAAAGGACCAGTTATATAATTTATTACTTTATTTGTAATGGGCCTGTAATGAATAATTGAATTTATATTCCTCAGACTTAGAAACAAATCTCCTACTTTCCAATATTTTGAATCATAAAAAGCTGGCTCGATATCATTTAGGTGTATTGGGCTTAGGTTATCTTTGGTTGCTGAAAATAGTGCAAAATTTTCTGGCAGCAAGTTATTTTCAATTAAGATATCTAGAGTACTTTTTTTATAAAGAATCTTTCCATCTGTATTTAATTTTATAATAAAAAAATCTAAAAAATTTTTTAATTTAAAATTTTCTATATATTTACTTTGTGGCATTGTTTCACCAACTTGCCAAATATTTTCCTCATGATCTAAATTAGTGCTATGATGAAATTTGCCTTTATCATTTATCCATTTTAAATTTGAACAAAAGTCAATTTTGAATAGAGGACCACCAGCGTTGGTTATTATTGACCCATTTTCTAAAAGCAAAGGGTGTCTATATAAAAATCTTATTGGATTATGATACGTATCAAAATTTGTATAATTATATGTATCTCTAGTTTTTTTGACAACCTCATCTATGTCATTGCTATATGAATGAATAACTTTAAAATTTTTCAAATCAATTATATCAATAAACGATCTACTAAAACTGTGATCATATCTAGATAATACTAGTAAAGCATTTCTTTTATTGGCGATAAATTGCTTGAATTTCTTTTTATCTTTATGTTTTTGAAGTTTTGGAGGTTTATTAAGATTAACACTTCTATTTTTAATAATATCTTTTAATCTAAAAGGTATATCAGCTAATACCAATGTAGCATTTTGTAAAAATATGAATTTTTTGCCGCCTATAAAGTGGTATTTTACTATTGAGACAGAAGCAATCAATATAATAAAAAATATAAATGTAATTAAAGCTATTTGATATGTGAAATATTTTTTTCTCATAAAATCAAATATTTTTTTTTAACATATATTTCAATTATTCCACTAATTATTTTAATAAATTAATCTGTCTGTTAAATAAGTTAAGTTTTTAATAGTTTTTTTGATTTTAATTATCTGTATGAGGTTTTGAAATTTACTAATTAAATTTATAAATTTTTATAAACTTTTTATAAAAGTCATTATTGCAAATAATATTGTGATAATAGTAGTTAAAATTTTTTGTAGAATATTCTATATTTACACTATTAAATTTTTTTCTTAGTTTGTTAGCAAAAATATTAAAATTTGCTAAATTATTTACAATGTTTATTTCTAAGTAGTTTAATTTAGTATTTTTGATATATGACAAAATTAACTTTGCTGCATCCTTAATATAAATACAATTTTTGTATCTCGTTTTAATAGAAACATAAATTGTATTTTTAATTTTCTTTTTTATTTTAAATGCTATTTGATCAATTAAATTCATACTTTTTTGATCTTTAGATTTAAAGTTTCCAAACACACTTCCAATATTTATTATAAGAATTTGAATGTTATTTTTATTTATATTGAAAAGCTTATTTTCAAATTTATTTTTGAATATCAGTTGAGGATCTTGTGATTTGTTAACAGGAAGTAAGTTAATTTTTTTTATTTTTTTTTGAGCACCATACTTATATAAAGATCCTATAGTAATAAATTTAACTTTTTTGTTTAATTTTTTTAAACATTTAATTATATTTTTTTTATCAAGAAAATTTTTATTCAAACTGTCTTGAATTTCATTTTTTGTGGTAAAGTTGTGATTTGTGCAGCCAATAAGGTCTATAATTGTGCTTATATCATGTTTAATAACAAAATTATAAATATTAAAATTATTTATATTAGATTTGATATGTTTTTTACTTTTTCTACCTTTAATATCTAAACTATAGACTTTGCTATATTCACTTTTTTTAATTTTTTTCTTTATTTCACATCCAATGAAACCTTCTGAACCTAAAATTAATAGACTACTCATTAAACAAAATTAATTTTTTTATATTATCTAAACTGAAGAATTTAACTTTATTTTTTTTTAAATCTTGAAAATCTTTTGAATTTGGAAAAGTAAAAATTTTATATTTTTTATTGATCTTTATTTTAATTTTTTTTATATTGTTTTTGTATAAATAATCATTAAAAAAAGAAAAAACATTTTCTTTGCTGCCATAAATTAATTTATACCATAAATCTATAACAGTATTATTTTTTATTTTTATCAGCTTTGATTTACAATTTATTTCCCTAGGAGTATCTAATTTTTTTCCTGTAAAAAAAAGTGTTGATCTAGCATATTTAAATTTAGAGATCATGTAATGAACATATAAAGCCGAACCCCTCCACTCAGGTATTTGACCTTCGTGGGGTGTTAAAATATTTTTTGATCTTAACAAAAATTTTTCTGGTATTATCTCTGAAACTGATGCAATTAAGCACTGATTTTTTCTTAGTTTTATTTCAGAAATTGAATTTATTTTTTTATGTTTTATTTTTAATTTTTTGCATTCTTTAGCGATCGATTTATTACTTAATAAATTAAAACCAATACTTATCCAAAATAAAAATAATTTAAATATAATATTTGATTTAAATAAATTTTTAAAAAAAATTAAATTTATTGATTTGTTTTTTTTTGGAAATAGAGGTGCTTGATAAACATTATCGATTATTTTATGAAAAAACTTGATATTATCTGAAAATATAATGTAATTTTTAAAACTAGGATAATAAACAATATCTATTTTTTTCTTCATATTTTCAAAATTTAATAAAAACTAATTTATTTAATTTAAATTGATAATGGAAGAAATAATATATAATTATCAATTAATCGAATGAGAATTTTAAAAAATAATTTTTCAATAAATAAAAAAGAACTTATTAAAATTAATTCTTCCTTAAGAAAAATGATTAAGAAAGGTGCTTTTATTAATGGACCATTAGTTAAAAAATTTGAAAAAAATTTTTCTCAGAAAAATAGAGCAAAATATTGTGTGGGGTTTTCTTCTTCATCAACAGCAATAAGTTCAGTTGTTAATATCTTGAATAAAAAAAAAAAAGAAATTTTAATTCCAGCATTTTCTCCAATACCTGTAGCCGCATCTTTAAAGAATTATAATTTAAATATAAGATATCTTGACGTAGATAAGGAGACTTTTCTATTAAAATCAAATTTACAAAATGAAATAGACTCGAAAACAGGGATTATAATGTTAGTGCATTTATTCGGTAATGTTTTTGATATTAATAGTTTAAAAAAAAAAATTTCGTCTAAAATCAATATTATTGAAGATTCTTCACAAGCTCATTTTTCAAAAATAAATAATAAGTATGTAGGTTCTAACAGTTTTGCATCCATATTTAGTTTTTATCCAACTAAAAACCTTTTTGCTTATGGTGATGCTGGTTGTGTCACAACGAATAATCAAAATTTTGCTAAAAAATTAAGAGCATATCGAAATTATGGCCTTCATCCTAGTATTGATAAACTTTTAAATTTTGGAAACAATTTTAGGATGGATGAATTTCAAGCCATGATTTTATCAATGAATCTAAAAAAAATATTCAGATTTAACGCATTGAGGTCAAAAATTAATGATTACTATAAATATCATTTGAGCGATTTACCAATTCAATTTCAAAAAATAGAAAAAAATGTCAAGTCCAATAATCATGTTTTTTCAATTGTTGTGGACTCTAAATACAGAAATAGATTAAATAAATTTTTAATGAATTCTGGTATTGGCACTTCAATATATTATCAAAAATTACTTCCTTCATTTACAGATGAATTAACAGAAACTAAATTAAAAAAAAATTTTCCTAATGCTTTCTCTTTATCAAAAAGTATTATTAATCTCCCAATACATCCTTCGTTATCTTTAAAAGAATTGGACTATATTTGTAAAAAAATAAGAATTTTTTTTAAAAATGATTAGTTCATTGTCATTAATAATCCCAGTTTATAATGAAGAGGATAATGTAAAAAATTATTTAAAAAATTACGTAAAACATTTAGATCAATCAAAAATAAATTATGAAATAATTATTGTCGAAAGTAATAGTACTGACAATACATATAATGAGATTGAGTTTTTCAGAAAATTTAAATCTATAAAAATTATTTATGAAAATAAAAAAAAAGGATATGGATCGGCTGTAAAGTTGGGTCTCGAAAAATCTACTAAAGAATTTTTTACAATTTTCCCTATTGATAATCAATACTCAATTAAGGAGCTTATTGACTTATGTTTAGAAAATGATGGAAACCTTATTACATTTAGAAAAGTAAATTTTACATCAAAATTTAAGAAATTAAGATCTTTAATATTTAGAAATTTAACAAATTTTATATTTAACTTTAATTTCAAAGATATAAATTCCCTTAAAATTATTTCTAGAAAATTTATTAGTAATCATAAAAGATCTAAATACCTTTCAAATAGTTGGATAATAGATTTAGAGTTTTTAATTTTGATTTCTCAATCTAATCTACAAATTAATCAAGTTGGAATTAAAATGAAAGATAGACAATATGGTAATTCTAAAGTTACGTTTTACGATAATTTATCAATGATTTTTGAACTTTTATTCACTAAATTGAAATTTTTTTTTTAATTTTTTCATAATCAGCTTGTCTCCCAACATCCAACCAAAATTCCTTTTTCATCAAATATGTATCTAAAGATAATTTCTTTTTTAAAAATATTTTGATAAGGTCATCCATACCAAAGTATATATTATCTGGAATGTATCTAACACAATCGATATCTAAAAAGTAAATACCTGCTATAATTTTATTCTTAGTAATTGGTTTTTCTTCAATTTTAAAAATTTTATTTCTTTTTATTAATATTTTTCCAAACTCAAATGGAGTTTTAATTTCTTTTGAAACTATTAAAAATTTTGATTTAGATTTTAAAAATTTACTAAATAATTTATTTATATTTAGATTAGTAATAATATCACCATTGATAACTAAAAATTTTTTAGGTAATTTCTTAATCAATAATTTAATTGGACCACATGTTCCTAGTTTTTTTTTTTCTTCACTTAAAAAAAATTCTATATTTTCATATTTTTTTTTCAATCTAGGAATTTCAGATTTAAATCTCTCTGATTTATATCTCGTGGCAATAATAATTTTTTTAAAACCATTTTTAACTAAATTATCTATAATGATAGACAAGATGGTAGTTTTTCCAATTTTTAAAAGTGGTTTTGGGATTGTTTCAGTAAGAGGTCTTAATCTTTTACCCAATCCACCAGCGAGTATTATTGCAGTTTTTATCATTGTTATAAATTTGTTATATATATGATTATATATTAGTTATAAAACTGTTTATGAAAAAAAAAATATTTATTACAGGTGCAGAAGGATTTATTGGCTCTCATATAACTGAAAAACTTTTAACATTAGGATATAATGTAACAGCTTTGGTGTTATACAATTTTACCGGCGATATTGGTAATTTAAAATACATAAGCAAAAATAATCTAAAAAAGTTAAATATTATTTTTGGTGATATTAGTGATCCTGAAACCTATTTTAAAAATTTAAAAAAAACTAACATTGTAATAAATCTTGCATCATTAATAAGCATACCTTATTCATATAGAGCTCCAATTTCTTATTTTAATAATAATATTATTGGTACCTCAAATTTTTTAGCAGCTTGTAAAAATTTAAATATTGAAAAATTTATTCATTTCTCAACTAGTGAGATTTATGGCACACCCAAAAAAATACCAATTACCGAGACTACGCCATTAAATCCTCAATCACCTTATGCTGCATCTAAAGCAGCAATAGATCATGTTATAAAATCATATTATTATTCTTTTAATATACCGGTAGTAATTTTGAGACCATTTAACAATTATGGACCAAGGCAATCAAGAAGGGCAGTTATACCAGAAATAATTTGTCAAATTTTAAAGAAAAATATTATCTCATTAGGTGACATCAACACAAAAAGAGACTTTTTATTTGTAGAGGATACAGCAAATGCTGTCTTACGGGTTATAAAGACCAATAATATTTTAGGTGAAGAATTTAATATAGGCTCTAATAAATTTTTTAAAATTAAAGACATAGTAAATATTCTTTCAAAACTCATTCAAAAAAAAATTATTATAAAAATTGATAAAAAAAAAATAAGGCCATTCAAAAGTGAGGTAAGGCATCTGTTGTGTGATTATAGTAAGGCAAAAAAAATTCTTAAATGGACACCTTCAATTATGAAAAAAAACTTTTTTAAAAATTCTTTGCTTGAAACAATTAGATTTTATGAAAAAAATTATGAGCAGTTAGATAAGATTTATTTTAATGATTAAAACTAAAAAGTATGTAAAATTTTTTTTAGTTTTAAGTCTTTTTTTTTTAGTATATTTTTTTTATGGAAATGTTCTTTATTTTAATTTTAGTATTATAGATGATCATCAAACAATACAGTTAATAGGACCAGATAACTTATTAAACTATAAAGATTTATTTGAAAATTTAAAAGATATTTTTTCTGGTGTAATCGACTCTAAAATCAGATCAACTTTAATATTTTTGTATGTTCCAATAGAAGTTTTTATATTTCAAGATAATATTAATTATTACTATATTTTTAGGTTAATAATATTAACTTTATTTTTTGTTATAATTTTTAATTTTTCAAGCAACTTTATTGGAAATTTTAATGCTTTTATAATCACTACTATTTTTTTATTATCCCAAAGTATACATGATATCATTTCAAGAATTTATGTATCAGAATTTATTATAATATTAAGTTTAATTTTTCTTTTTCCATTATTTTTTAAATTTATAAAAAACTATAATGAAGCATCTATTAAAAATTTTGGTATAGGAAGTAGTTTAGTTTTCCTATTTTCATTTGTTATACTCTTTTTTAGTAAAGAGAGTACTTTAGTCTTCATACTTATACCTATTTTATTATTGATTAACTTAATTAAAGAGGAAAAAAAAAATTTTGCATTTATAATTTCAATAATAATTATAATAATATTTTTTTCTTATAATATTTTCTTAATTTCAAATCTACTTCTAAATGATAAGAGCATCATTGCAGGAGTTGTAAGTTTAGAATTTATTAACTTGGTTAAAATGTTTTTAAAATTTTTTAAAT
>CABYSJ010000019.1 GCA_902521615.1 uncultured Pelagibacteraceae bacterium
CAGGATTGTCTGGCGGAGCATTACCTCTTCAAGATGCTATTCTTCTTGGTTTAGGAAAATTTAATAAAATATTAGAAATTGATTACGAAAATAAATGTGTTGTAACTCAGCCAGGAGTTACAAATCTAGGTATTACTCATGCAGTTCAACACAAAGGATTTTATTATGCGCCAGACCCTTCGAGCCAGTTAGCATGTTCTATAGGTGGAAATGTTGCTGAAAATTCTGGTGGAGTTCATTCATTAAAGTATGGAACGACTACAAATAATATTTTAGGTGTACAAATGGTTATGATGGATGGAACTATTTGTAGATTTGGAGGAAAATCTTTTGATCAAGAGGGATATGATCTTATGGGTTTAATTTGTGGTTCAGAAGGTTTATTGGGGGTTGTCACCGAAGTAACAGTTAAAATTTTGAAAACACCTGATGTGGTAAGAGCGGCTTTAATAGGCTTTCCATCTATAAAAGAAGGAGGAGATGCAGCCTCAGAAATTATTTCAAGTGGAATAGTGCCTGCAGGAATGGAAATAATGGATAAAGCTTTAATTGAGGCAACAGATAATTTTAGTAAAGCAGGATATCCAAGAGATGCGGAATTATTATTAATAGTAGAACTTGATGGAACAGAATCAGAGGTTAATGAATTAATTAGAAAAGTAGAAGCTATCTGTAAAAAAAATAATTGTTCTAGTCTTAAACTTAGCAATAGTGAGAAAGAAAGACTTTCTTTCTGGGCTGGAAGAAAAGCTGCTTTTCCAGCTTGTGGAGCTATGGCCCCTGATTATTATTGTATGGATGGATCTATTCCAAGAGGTAAGCTTGCTGAAGCATTATTAGAAATTAAAAAATTATCAGAAAAATATGAATTACCAGTTGCAAATTGTTTTCATGCAGGTGATGGAAATTTACATCCACTTATTATGTTTGATGGAAATGATAAAGAACAACTTAGAAAAACTGAGGAATTTGGTTCCGAGATATTAAAAACATGTGTAAGACTTGGTGGAGTGATTACAGGTGAGCATGGTGTTGGTATAGAAAAAAGAGAACTTATGTGCGAAATGTTTAATGATAACGACATACAACAACAACTGAGTATTAAAAAATCATTAGATGAAAAAAATCTATTAAATCCTGGAAAAGTTTATCCTATACTTAGAAAATGTGCAGAGGAAGGAAGGGTTCATGTCCACAAAAATAAAGATAAATTCCCAGATCTTCCAAGATTCTAACAATATCTATTATCCCAAAGATGAAGTTGAAGTTTCAGATTTAATTCGGGAACTATATAAACAAGACTCTCCAACGGAAATTATCGGTAACAATTCAAAAAGCTTTATTGGAAACAAAACTCAATCGGCTAACACTACTTCTTTGTCTAAAATTTCTGGTATCATCGACTACAGACCTGAAGAATTGTATATTAAAGTAAAAGCCTGCACACCAATTAATGAAATCGAGAAGGTCTTAAGTGAAAATAGTCAGGAGCTAGCTTTTGAACCAATAGACTTCGGGTATATTAAAGATGGCAAATCAAATAAAGGAACGATAGCAGGATACTTATCATGTAATTATGCAGGTTCACGAAGATTTAAAGTTGGAAGTGTACGAGATCATGTCCTAGGTTTTAAGGGAGTTAATGGAAAAGGAGATATAATTAAATCAGGAGGTACTGTTGTAAAAAATGTTACAGGTTATGATTTATCAAAACTAATTGCAGGCTCATTTGGTACTCTTGTTGCTTTAACCGAAATTACGTTAAAAGTGCTACCTAAGAAAGATTCTTCTAAAACTGTAATAATTTATCCTAGTAATTTCGAACAAATTTATGATTTTTTTAATAAACTATCTAGCTCAAGTAGCGAAATTTCTGGCGCCGTTTTTATTCCTGAACAATCAAAGGATAAAGATTTTGTTACTAAAAAAAATTCTGTTTTTAAGTTTAATGATCTTAAATCAAGTGTTTCATTTATAGCATTTAGAGTCGAAGGGGACAAAATTTCAATTGAAGAAAAAATTAACAATTTAAAAAAAGAACTTGAATTAAATAATTCAGATATCTCTACCCTTGATGTTTATCAATCTGAACCATTTTGGAAAAAAGTAAATAATTTAGAGGTATTTGAAAAGACCGAACATAATTTAATACGAATGGTGATACCACCTGCAAATGGTTCAAAACTATGCAAATATTTAGAAAACAACCATAATTATTTTGTTGATTGGTGTGGGTCGTTATTCTGGATTGAAGTTAATAGTAAAAAAGAAGAAAAGATTAAAGACTTAAAAAAAATGGCAAAAGATTTTGGAGGTTATTTGACAGTAATTAAAACTTCATCAGAATATGATTACGGAGAAGCTATCTTTACTGTTGATAAAGTACGTTTAATGATTTCTGAAAAAGTAAAACAAAGTTTTGATCCTAAAAGAATTTTAAACCCAGGGAAAATGTATAGAGGCGTTTAATGCAAACAAAATTTACAGAAGAACAGCTTAGAGATCCTGACAATTTTGCAAACGAAAAAGTTTTTAAAAAGTGTGTGCATTGTGGAATGTGTAATGCTACATGCCCTACACATCAACTTCTAGGTGACGAGTTAGATGGTCCAAGAGGACGTATCTATCTCATTAAAGACATGTTAGAAAATAATAGGAAGCCAACTGAAAAAGTTGTAAAGCATATCGATCGATGCCTCTCATGTTACAGTTGTATGACTACTTGTCCTGCAGGAGTAAATTACATGCATATAATTGATCATGGAAAAAAATATATCGAAAAAAATTATCAAAGATCTCTCTTTGATAAACTAATAAGGTATTTTTTATCTATTACTCTTCCAAATACAAAAGTTTTTCGATTATCAAGTTTATTAGTAAAATTATCAAAGCCATTCAAATTCTTAATGCCATCAAAAATTAAGGATATGATTGAATTAATGCCTACAAATTTTCCTAAAAAAAGTTTACCAATAAAAGAAGTTTACAAATCCTCCACTAAAAAAAGAATTGCTAGAGTTGCTCTTTTAACAGGATGTGTACAAAAAGAAATATCTCCTCAAATAAATGAAGCAACAATAAGGTTATTAAACAGACACGGCGTAGAAGTAGTTGTTCCAAAAAAAATTCGTTGTTGTGGATCTTTAAATCATCATCTTGGAAAAGAGGAGGATGCTCATCAAGATTTTAAAAACAATATAAACACTTGGTATGAGGAGCATCAAAAAGGAAATTTGGATGCAATTTTATCAAATACATCTGGCTGTGGAACAACCATGAAAGATTATGGATTTATTTTTCGTGAAGATAAAGAGCTAAGTAAAAAAGCCAAAGTAATATCAGAACTTACAAAAGATATATCAGAATATATTTTTGAAAGTTTGAAACTTGATATTAAAGATAAAGGAAAAAAATATAAAGTAGCATATCACTCTGCGTGTTCAATGCAGCATGGTCAAAAGGTTCATTCACAGCCAGTTTCATTACTTGAGAAAACTAATAATGAAATTATGGAAATTCCAGAAGGCCATATATGTTGTGGATCAGCTGGTACTTACAACATTTTGCAATCAAAAATTGCAAAACAATTATTAAAGAAAAAAGTAAATAATATTGAAAGTTTAAATCCAGATTTTATCTCTACAGGAAATATTGGTTGTATTACACAAATTGCTCATGGTACTAAAGTTCCAATATTACATACAATTGAAGTTTTAGATTGGTACACTGGAGGACCAAAACCTGAAATATTAAAATAACAATTATGAAAAAAGTTTTAATTACAAGACGTTTAATTAGAGAAAGTGAAGATAAAGCATCTAAATTATTTGATGCTAAATTTAATACTAATGATGAGCTTTATTCACAAAAAAAAATAATTGAAATGAGTGAAGGATTTGATGGGATATTATCATCATTAACTGAAAAATTAGATGCAGAAACAATTAACCAATTACCAGAATCTGTAAAAATTATTTCAAATTTTGCAGTTGGATTTGGAAACATTGATTTAGAAGCAGCAAAGAATAGAGGTATAGCAGTAACAAATACACCAGAAGTTTTGTCAGATGCTACAGCAGAAATCGGAATTTTACTAATTTTAGGAGCATGCAGAAGAGCTTCCGAAGGAATAGAGTCTGCAAAAGAAGGTGGATGGAAATGGTCTGCTGATTATTTAATTGGGAAACAATTAACAGGAACAAGATTAGGAATTTTAGGTATGGGTCGTATTGGCCAAAAAATTGCAAAAATTGCAAAATCTTTAGGTATGGTTATTCATTATCACAATCGTTCAAAATTAAGTGAAGATAAAGAACAAGGTGCAACATATCATGACAGCATAAAAAGTCTTTTTTCAGTCTCAGATGTTTTATCAATTTGTTGTCCAGCCACAAAAGAAACAGAGAACTTAATTAATAAAGAGACTGTTGAGTATTTTCCTAAAGGTGCTGTGATAACTAATGTTGCTAGAGGTGATATAGTTGATGATGAAGCTTTAATTGATGCATTGAATAGAAGAAAAATTTATGCAGCAGGATTAGATGTTTATAAAAACGAACCAAATTTAAATCCTGGTTATTTAAAAATTCCAAGTGCTTTTGTTTTACCTCATCTCGGGAGTGCAACAAAGGACACAAGAATTGCAATGGGAAATTTAGCAATTGATAATCTAGATGAATTTTTTAGAACTGGAAACTGTATTAATAAAGTAAATTGAAATGTCTAAATCGATAGCTTTCATAGGCGTTGGCAACATGGGTTGTCCAATGGCTGAAAATTTAATGAAGGCAGGAAAATCTGTAAAAGTTTTTGATGTCTCAAAAAAAATGCTTGAGATTGCAAAAGATAAAAATCTTGAGACAATCGAAAATTTAGATGACCTAATTACAGATGATGTAGAAACAGTTATTACTATGCTTCCAGAGGGTAAGCATTCTAAGGAAGTTTATTTAGGTGATAATGGAATAATAAATAAAGTTTTAAAAAATTGTTTGCTAATTGATTGTTCAACAATTGATATTCAAACTTCTGTTGAAATTGGAAAAAAAGCTTCAGAATTAGGAATAGAAATGATTGATGCGCCAGTTAGTGGTGGAGTAATGGGAGCCCAAAAAGCAACTTTAAATATAATGGTTGGTGGATCAAAAAAAGCATTTGAAAAAGCGCTCCCTTTATTAAAAATTATGGGAAAAAATATATTTCATGCAGGTGATTTAGGTAGTGGTAATGGTGCCAAAATTTGTAATAACATGGCTCTAGGTATTGCAATGATTGCTGCTTCAGAGTCATTAATGTTAGCAAAAAGATTAAACATAGATATCAAAAAAGTTCATGAAATTATGAAAAATGCATCTGGTAATAGTTGGCCAATTTCAGTTTATCCTCCTTTACCTGGTTTAATTGATGGTACGCCCTCTAATAATAATTATCGTCCAGGTTTCTCTGCAGGAATGATGAATAAAGATCTTAAACTTGCAAATGATTGTGCCAAGAGTGTGAATGCAGAAACACCATTAGGAAAAATGGCTTTAGAAATTTATGACCAATTTTGCAAAGATGGAAACGATACTAAAGATTTTTCAGCTATTTCTAAAGTTATAGGTGGTAGTGCTTGGGATTATCCAATTGATTAAATAATTTTATTGTAAGTGTTTATAAATTGTTGTTCTAGAAATACCTAATTTTCTAGAAGTTGCAGAAATATTATTTGTTTCATCAAAAGTTGATCTAATTAAAGTACATTTCTCCCTTTTGATTTTTGTATCTTCACAATTTTTACAAGTACTCCCTTTTTTTCCTTTTTTTGTTTCAACAAACTTGTTTTCCTTAAAAATTTGACTTTTGACCACAAAAACAGATGAGCCTAAATGATCAGTAATCTTTAATGTTTTATTATTCAATAAATCTGATGCGATGGATGAAAATGAATTAGTAAAAATTTTATTAAAATTTTCATTTTTAAGATCTACTAATCCATTAAGCATAATTTTTGCATTACTATTAGCACCTACAATTAGACCATCTCCATTGATAGCCAATAAACCAACACTTGTGGTTGATAAATATTCTTGTCGAGGATGAAAGGATAAAATTAGTTCATGCTCAAACTTTTTTAAAAATAATTTTGTTTCAATACTTCTAGTTGCTAGTTTCACTAAAGCTAGAGTATGTTGCTCTCTAGACATATAGTCAGTTGAAGCATCTATAATTCCAATAGTCTTACCGTCATAATTAATTATTGGACTTGCGAAACAAGATATATTTTCATGCGCTGTAAAAAAATGTTCTTTACCAGAAACTATTGTTGGTTTTTTTAATTCTACAGATAATCCCAAACCGTTAGTACCACAGACTTTTTCAGCCCAAATTGATCCAGGTATTACAGTCTTACCTACGTCGGTTTGAAGACAAGTTTTGTCATATATTGTATCAAGCACTAACCCATTCTCATCTGAATATGCGACCATAAAATTAGTTCCAGCAATTTGTGAGTATAAAAGTTCTAATTCTGGGAGAACTATTTTTCTAAGAGCTTCATTTTTTTTTTTGATTTCTTTTAATTGAATCGAGGATACTACGCTTTGTTTTGGATCTTTAAACGGATCAAGACCCTTAGCAATGCATCTTGACCAACTATCTGAAATTTCCTTGCCCATTTCATAGGACATCATTCCTCTTTTTTTTAGGATGTTTTTAAACTCTTTTTTTTGAGAAGATAAATTTTCCATTTCAAAAAGATAATTAAATTAAGGGTATTCAACAACTAACCACAGGTTGTATTTGTCCACTAATTGAACACTTAAAAGTGGCATTGACTCCTTTACGATTCAATTTTTTAATAATGTTTTAGAAATTAAAGAGAGAGGATACGATGAAAGCACAGGTTTTGCACAAGTATGACCCAGAAATGAAAGAAAAAGTTTGGGTTACAGGTGAAGAAATGCCAGATCCAAAAATTGAGAAGGCATCAGATGTAATTGTTAAAATTGGTGCTGCAGGAGTTTGCAGAACAGATTTACATATAATTGAAGGAGTATGGAAACATATTCAAGATCCAGATGGAACTTTGTTACCATGTGTAATGGGGCATGAAAATGCTGGATGGGTAGAGGACGTTGGTAAAGACGTAACTGATTTTAAAAAAGGTGATCCAGTTATTTTACATCCATTAATTTCAGGAACAGGTGGTACTTGTTTGGACTGCAGAAGAGGTAATGATATGCATGCTGCTGCTGGAGCATTTCCTGGATTAAGTATCAAAGAAGGTGGATACTCTGAACTATTAAAAACAAGTGTTAGAAATTTAATTAAACTTCCAAAAGTTTTAGCACCTAAAGATGTTGCACCTTTTTCAGATGCAGGTCTTACAGCTTATAGAGTTGTTAAAAAGGCAACTAGACATTTATTGCCAGGTCAAAGCTGTACGATAATTGGTGCTGGAGGTTTAGGACATATTGCTATTCAATGTTTGAAAGCGATGTGTGCAGCTGACATTATTATTGTTGAGAAATCTGAAACAGCCTTAAAACATGCAATGGAACTCGGTGGTGATCACGGGGTTTTAATTGATGGAAATGAAATTGAAAAAGTTCAAGAACTAACTAAAGGAAAAGGTTCGGAAGCTGTTATCGATTTCGTAGGTGAAAAAGGATCTACTGCCATGGGAATTCAAATGACTTCTAATGGTGGTTTTTACTACATTGTTGGATATGGAGAAGAAATTAAATCATTAGCAGTTGATTTAATTATTTCTGAAAAAACAATCGTAGGTAATTTAGTGGGAACGTGGTCTGAGCTATATGAATTGATGGAGTTAGCTGATCGAGGAAAAGTGAAGCTATCCATGCAAGAGTATAAATTAGACGATGCTAATAAAGCACTCCATGATCTTAACGACGGTAAGGTTAAGGGAAGAGCTGTTTTAGTTCCGTAATTAAGGAAAGGAAGAGAGAGGTAATAATGAAAATAATGAAAACTTGCTTGACGGCTTTAATATCAAGTTTGATGATATTTAGTCCTATGGCATATGCTGATAAGTGGAGTGATCAGTTTCCGCATATCAAAGCTACAGGAGATATTCCTGGTGACTGTTCTTATGAGAAGATGTCTAAGAAAAATTACAAAGGAAAAACTCTTAAAATAAATACTCACGCAATACCGGTAATGGGTGAGCCAACAGCTCTACACGCTGAACAGTTTGAGAAATTAACTGGTGCAAAGGTTGAAGTTACACATACACCAGCAGGTGATTTGTACTCAAAAGCAATGGTTCCTTTCCAAGCTGGACAAGCTCCTTACGATGTTGTGTTTGGATTTTCTAACTTCATCAATGACTGGAAAAGATATTTAGCACCAGTTCCTAAGAAGTATATGAATTCACCCGAGATGAAAGACGTAACAAAATCTCACATGGGTGTATCATCTTGGGATGGAACTATGTACCAATACCCAGTTGATGGTGACAGACATTATCTAAAATACAGAAAAGATGTCATTGATAATCCAGAAATGCAGAAGAAATATAAAGCTGACACAGGTAATGAGTTAAGAGTTCCAAGAACTTGGAAAGAATACGCTCAAATGGCTAAATATTTCAATGATTGGGATTGGGATGGAGATGGTGAAAAAGAATATGGTTCAGCTGAAGTTATGAAAAAAGACGACTTAATGTTTGCAGCTTTTTTCAGCAGATCAGTTGCTTATGCTAAAAATCCTAGAACTCCAGGTGGTTTCTTTTTTGATTTAGAAACTATGAAGCCAAATATCAACAACCCAGGATTTGTTGAAGCATTAACTGATTGGGTTGAAGCTACTAAATATGTTCCTCCAGGAGGAACTAACTTTGGTCTAGGTGATGAAATCGGATCATTTGGTGGTGGACAAACTTTATTTAGTTTCTCATGGGATGATGCATTTATTGCAGCGATGCAAGATGACAGCCCAATTAAAAATAAAGTTGGTGCAGCTCCACTTCCAGGCGCTGATAGAGTTTGGAACAGAGTATCTAATAGCTGGGAAAACCAATACAATCAGGCTCCTTACATTGTTTGGGGTTGGGCTGTAGGTGTTGCTAAGAAAAGTAAAGTAAAAGATATGGCATTTGATTATCTTTGCTTCTTCTCTAATGGCGCAAACCACCAAGCTGATTTAGCTATTGGTAGATTTGGTGTTAACCCATTTAAAAACTCAGACTTTGACCCTAACATCTATATTAATAGTATGGGTTGGGATCCAGAGATTGCTAACAGTTACACTCAAACACTTTTAGATATGGAAAAAAGTAATAATAGAGTTTTCCCTCTAAGAGTTCCAGGTGTATTTGAATTTACAAGTGCTGTTGCTACAGGAACTTCAAAAGCTTTAGCAGGACAATTATCTCCTCAAGAAGCTTTAGACGAAGTTGCTAAAGAGTGGGAAGCAATTGTAAGCAGAGTAGGTAAAAAAGCAGTTCAAGATGCCTATGCTGTTGGTGTCAAAATGGAAGACAACAAGCTATAATTTAAAAATACTTTATGTGGCCATTAATTTAAATGGCCACATATTACAAAAATAATATAATCCTTTTTATATAAATGAATTTTAAGCATAAATATTTCTTTCTGTTTCCAGGTTTATTTGTGTTGATAGGAATATTAATTTTTCCAATTATTTTCGTGGTCAGATTAAGTTTGTCAGGATGGAATAGTTATAATCCTGGTTTAGATTACATAGGTTTAGAAAATTACATAAGATTATTTACTGATGACCCAAGATTTTGGGAATCATTTTTTAGATTGAGTTTTTTGTCAGTTACAACAGTTATTTTACAATACGTGATTGGTTTTGCATTGGCACATATGGTTTGGAAAGATATTAAATTTAAAAGATTTTTTAGAGTTCTGTTTTTAGTCCCAATGATGACAACCCCAGTGATCATGACAGTTATTTGGAGAACTTTTTTTCATGAGTCTTTAGGACCAGTAAATGATTTGTTATCAGTTTTTGGGGTAGCTCCCAAGTGGTTGACAGATCCAGTTATTGCAAAATTTACAGTCATTATAGTTGAGGTATGGCAATGGACACCATTTATGTTTCTGCTTTTATTAGCGGGATTATTGTCATTACCTAAAGAACCATTCTTAGCTGCTGCTATTGACGGCGCAAGTCCAGTTAGAAAATTTATATATGTAACATTTCCATTAATGGCTCCCATCTCAATTGGAGCAATAATCATAAGGTTAATTGAGGCATCAAAGATTATGGATACAGTTTATGTTTTGACCTCAGGTGGACCAGGTACTTCTACCGAAACTTCAAGTTTTTACATTTTTATTAAAGGATTGAGAGAATTTCAGATGGGTTATGCAGCATCGATGTCATTTACTTACTTAATAATTATGATCATTAGTTTAACCATTATAGCAAAAGTATTAACTAAAGTTTTATTAAAAGAATAAATAATGAATAAACTATATATTTTTTTGAAATATTTTTTTATTGTCATTTGGACAGTATTTGTTGTTGCTCCTTTTCTTTGGGCTTTAACAACATCTTTTAAAGATTTTCAGTCTGTTAATGGAGGAGTAACATATATCCCATGGGTTGATTTTGAGCCAAATTTAGAAGGTTGGAAGGTACTAATTAAATCACCAGCTAAAGGTGGAGTGGATATAATTGAACCTTATTTTAATAGTATGTTTGTAACTTGTACTGCAAGTTTAATTAGTATTATTCTTGGAACATTGTCTGCTTACGCATTATCTAGATATACATTTAAGGCTGGTTTTGTAAAAAATAATGACATCACTTTTTTCTTTATTTCACAAAGAATTATGCCACCAATTGTTTTATCAATACCATTTTTTTTATTTTTAAGTTCAATAAATTTATTAGACAGTTTAACAGGTCTAATTGTTGTTTATATTGTTCTGTTAATGCCAATAGCAGTTTGGATTATGGTCGACTTTTTTAATAAAGTTCCAAGAGAAATTGACGAGACAGCTTTAATTGATGGTTGTAACCCTTACCAAGCATTTTTAAAGGTAGTTTTACCAAATTCAATACCTGGTTTAATTGTAGCAGGAATGTTTTGTATAATTTTTGGATGGATTGATTTTTTCTTTGCTTTTATTTTAACATTTACAGAGGTGCAATTATTACCTGTTAAAATTGTTGCATTAAATTCATCGGTAACTCCTTGGTGGAGTTTATCAGCGTCAGCTTTAGTTTCAGTAGCACCATTAATTATTGTTGCGTTCATAGTTGAACGATATTTATCAAAAGGAAATTTATCAGGAGCTATCAAATAATGGATTTAGTTGCTAACAATTTATCTTATAAACCTGATGATCAATATCATTTAAACGAAGTATCTTTTAATTTTAAAGAAGGAAATCTCTATACAATTTTAGGCAGAACACTATCTGGAAAGACGACTTTATTAAAAACAATAGCCGGTCTTTTAACACCTGACAGTGGTGAAATTGAA
>CABYSJ010000020.1 GCA_902521615.1 uncultured Pelagibacteraceae bacterium
TTCCTACTCCTAATATAGCGACTTCAGGATAATTAATTATAGGAGTAAAAAATGAACCTCCTATACCACCTAAACTCGTAATCGTCATCGAGCCACCAAACAATTCTTTTTTTTCAATTTTTAAATTTCTACAAAGTTCGCTTACCTCTTTTAATTCTTTACTTATCAGAGAAATTTTTTTATTATTTGCATTTCTTATTTTTGGAACCATTAATCCATTTGGCGTGTCAACTGCTATGCCAATATGGTAATATTTTTTTAAAGTCATTTTTCCAGTCTCAATTTCGTCGATAGACGAATTAAAACTAGGAAATTTCTTAAGTGATGCAACTAAAGCCTTTATTATAAATGCTAAGGGTGTAATTTTAATTTTTTCTCCAGTATACATATCTGTTAATGAGCTTCTAAAACTTTCCATCTCTGTTATGTCGGCTTCATCGTGATTTGTTACATGAGGAATTGTTGTCCATGAATTTGTAAGATATTTAGATGATAATTTTTTAACTCTTGGTATATCTGTAATTTCTATTTCACCAAAATCAGAATGTTCAAATTCGTTTTTAATTTTATCTAGTTTTTTATCTTTTGCTACAACAGTGTTTTTTGAATTAGAAGAAACAAATTTTTTAATATCATCTTCAACAATTCTGCCATCTTTCTCACTTCCAGTTACTTGATTAATATCTACACCAAGTTCTCTAGCAAATTTTCTAGCTTTTGGACTTGCAGATGAAATGTTTGAAATATTATTTTTAGAAAAAGTATTTTCATGGATTTTGGGTTTTATTACCTCAATTTTTTTAAACTCTTTTTCAATATCTGGTTTTTCTTTAACATTTTCCTTTTTATCTTCGGAGGTACTCTCTATAGTTAAAATTAAATCGCCCTCAGAAACTTTGTCTCCTACTTTTATTTTTAAATTTTGAATCTTACCTTCCAAATTTGATGGTATTTCTACACTAGATTTATCACTTTCAATTGTTATTAGAGCATCATTTTTTTTAATTGATTGACCTTCAGAAACTAATACTTCAATGACCTCAACATCTTTAAAATCTCCAATATTAGGTACTTTAATCTCAGTTTCTGACATTTATAATTTTGTTGGCATTGGTTTGTTACTATCAATATTATACTTCTTCATTGCATCTTTTGCGTATTTAGAAGTTATAAGCTGTTCTTTTGCCAAAATACTTAAACCGTAAGCAACTAAATGTTCTTTATCTACCTCAAAAAATTTTCTTAAATTTTTCCTTGTATCACTTCTTCCGAAACCATCCGCTCCTAATGAATAGAAGCTTTTGTTAGTATAAGGTCTGATTTGATCTGAATTCATTCTCATATAATCAGATGCAGCCATAATTGGACCTTCAGTTTTGCCTAGGCATTGTTCAACATATGATTTTTTAGGTTCTTTTTCGGGATTCAAAAGATTATACCTTTCTACTTCCATTCCATCTTTTCTTAATTCATTAAAACTTGTTACACTCCATATCTCACTATCAATTTGATAATCATTTTGTAAAATCTCTGCAGCAGACATCATTTCCCTTAATATTGTTCCTGATCCTAAAAGTTGGATTTTAGTTTTTTTGTATTTGTTAAATTCTTTTATTTTATACATACCCTTTAGAATACCTTCCTCACAATTTTTATCTTTTGGCATTTCTGGGTGTGAATAATTTTCATTCATTGTTGTTATATAATAAAAAATATTCTCATTTTTCTCATGCATTCTTCTTAGACCTTCTCGAAAAATTACTGCTAATTCATAATGAAATGTAGGATCATAAGTTACACAATTTGGAATTGTTGATGCAATTAAATGACTATGCCCATCCTGGTGTTGTAAGCCTTCTCCAGCTAATGTCGTTCTTCCAGCTGTTGCTCCCACTAAAAATCCTCTCGCCTGACTATCCCCAGCTGCCCAAGCTAAATCTCCTATCCTTTGGAAACCAAACATTGAATAAAAAATATAAATTGGTATCATTTCGATATCATGATTAGTATATGCAGTGGCAGCAGCAATCCATGATGACATAGCACCTGCTTCATTGATACCTTCCTCTAAAACTTGCCCACTTTTATCTTCTCTATAAGAACTTAATTGAGCTGCATCCTCAGGTTCATATTTTTGTCCTTCATGTGCATAAATCCCTATTTTTTGAAAAAAACCTTCCATGCCAAACGTTCTTGCTTCGTCAGGAATAATAGGGACTAATCTAGGAGATATATTTTTATCCCTTAATAAATTTGTTAGCATTCTCACAAGTGCCATAGTAGTAGACATTTCTTTTTCACCAGTTGATACTTTCATGAAATCGAAAATATCTTTTGAGGGTGCTTTGATTGGTTTAGCAAAAGTTGAACGTTCAGGTAAATATCCACCTAATTTAATTCTTTTTTCTTTAATATATTTTATTTCTGGAGATTTTTCGTCAGGCCTAAAGTATTCAATATTTCTCACCTGTTCATCTGTTAAGGGAACATCAAATCGATCTCTGTAGTACATCAAGTCATCAACATCTAATTTTTTAGTTTGATGAGTAGTGTTTACACTTTCTCCTGATTTTCCCATTCCATAACCTTTAATAGTTTTTGCAATTATCACTGTTGGGCTTCCCTGATGTTTAGTCGCTTTATCATATGCAGCAAAAACTTTGTGAGGATCGTGACCACCTCTATTGAGTCGCCATATATCTTTATCAGACATGCTTGAGACTAATTCTAATGTTTCAGGGGATTTTCCAAAAAACTTTTCTCTTACAAAAGCACCGTCTCTTGCCTTCATTGCTTGATACTCACCATCTACTGTTTCATTCATAATTTTTACTAATTGACCAGTTTTATCGTTCGATATTAATGAGTCCCAATACGACCCCCAAATAACTTTGATTACATTCCATCCCGATCCTCTGAAACTTCCCTCAAGCTCTTGAATAATTTTTCCATTGCCCCTAACTGGACCATCTAATCTTTGAAGATTACAGTTTATTACAAATATTAAATTATCTAAATTTTCTCTTGCAGCTAATCCAATTGCTCCCATTGACTCTGGCTCATCCATTTCTCCATCACCTAAAAAAGCCCATACTTTTCTTCCTTCGTCTTTAATCAAACCTCTGTTGATTAAATATTTCATGTACCTAGCTTGATATATAGCAAGCATAGGACCTAGCCCCATAGATACTGTAGGGAACTGCCAAAATTTTGGCATTAACCAAGGGTGTGGATATGAAGATAGACCTCCTGGCTTTACCTCTTGTCTAAAACTATCTAGTTGCTTTTCATTTAATCGACCTTCTAAAAATGCCCTTGCATACATTCCTGGAGCACTATGTCCTTGAAAATAAATTAAGTCTCCGCCAAATTTATTATTTTTTGCTCTCCAAAAATGATTCATCCCAACGTCATACAATGTTGCGGCAGAAGCAAATGTACCAATATGTCCACCAAGCTCAGGATATTTTTTATTTGCACGTACCACCATCGCGGCTGCATTCCATCTAATTAACGATCTAATTCTTCTTTCAATATTTTGATCACCACTAGACTTTACTTCAGCCTCAGGAGGTATTGTATTAATGTATGGAGTATTTTGAGTATAAGGAATATTCGCACCTTCACGATAAGCTTTATTAATTAATTCTTTTATTAAAAAATGGGCTCTGTGATTTCCATCCTTGGAGATTACCGCAGACAAAGAATCCAACCAATCTTGAGTTTCAAGTGGATCGATATCAGAACCATTAACAACTTGAATTGTAGATTGTTTAGTCTCTACTACTGGTTCTCTAATAATTTTTCTTTCCTCTTTTTTTTCAGCCATTGCTTCTTCAGCTTGTTTAATTATATTTTCTGTATCTTTTGGAAGAGTGCTTTCAGAGGAAGTTTTTGATGATGATGTAAGGTTGAGCAATAAATCTCCCTTAGAAACTTTATCACCAACTTTAACTGCTACATTATCTACTTTTCCAGAAACAGTAGAAGGAATTTCAACACTTGATTTGTCACTTTCAATTGTAACTATTGGATCATTTTCTTTAATTTGATCACCAGAATTTACAAGTATCTCTATAACCTCAACATTTTCAAAATCACCAATGTCAGGTACAAGTATTTTTTTACTCATTTTTAAGAAGGGTTTATATACCCAAATAAAAGTATGTTTAATGTTATTTTAGCACATTAATTAGACTTTTTGTGCAAAGCTGTATTTTTATTTAACAAAATTTGTTAATAAAATCAAAAAATGCAGTAACTTTGGTATATTTAGAAAAGCAATATGAGGACCGCTGGCCAAATTGGATAAGGCGCTCGGCTACGAACCGGGAGATTCCAGATTCGAGTTCTGGGCGGTCCACCAAAAAGGAAATGAAAATGTTTGATTGGATTTTAAAAACATCTTTACAAAAATCTGTAATTTATTTTTTTATAATTATTTTTATTATTTTGTTAATTTTAACTTTTGTATTATAAAAATTTATGAGCAAAGAATTTGAACAAATAAGTATTAAACCTGGTTTTATGAAACATAATGGAGGTGTTTTATTTAAAACTATTTCAGAGAACGAATACAAATTTAAATCTATAATTAATGAAAATCATTTAAATGCTGCTGGAATAACTCATGGAGGCTATTTATCCGCATTAATAGATGCAGGAGCAGGAACAGCTGCACATAGAGCTGCGGGAAATGCTCCATGCGTAACTATCTCATTAGATATAAAATTTATAGGTGCTTCAAAAGTTGGGGATGAAATTATTGGACATACGAAAATTTTAAAAAAAACAAATACACTTGTCTTTTTATTTTGTGAGCTAAAGTGTAATGATAAAATAATTACTTCTGCATCTGGAGTATGGAAAATTATTAAAATAAAGCCTTCTAGTTTAGGACCTGGTGGGTAATTTTACTCTTTTCTTTTTAAGTTAAAGTAGCCAAATATTACTAAAAATAATATTGCTACAGTATAAACAAAATTTTTTGATGGTCTATCTGAATTTTCAATTTTAAATTCACTTATGTAGTCTCCCAGTTCAAAACCAGATTTAAAGATTTTTTTTCTTGTTGCTCTAGAAGTTGTGAAGTTTAATTAATAGCAAGAGTAGATGATGGCTTTAAATCTTTAACAAGATTTTTTAAAATTTAATTGCTCAATTCATTTAAATTATTAAATTGTTCAAGAGCTTCAGGATTTGCTAAAGCTTCAACGTTTTTAATTGGACTTCCTTCTATCTTACTTTTAACTGCAAGTTCAACTATTTTGCCACTTTTTGTTCTAGGAATATCTTTTACAACAATAATTTTACTTGGAACATGTCTAGGAGATGCATTTTTTTTTATTTGTAATTTAATTTTGTTAATTAATTGTGCCGTTAATGAATAATTTTTGCTCATTACAATAAATAAAAGTATTCTAACATCATTATCCCATGATTGTCCTACAACGATAGATTCTTTTATTTCTTTAAACTTTTCAACTTCTGAATATATCTCTGCTGTTCCAAGTCGAACACCTCCCGGGTTTAAGGTTGTATCGGACCTTCCATGAATTATATACCCACCATTATTCTTTATCTCTGCATAATCTCCATGGTGCCATATATTTTTAAATTTATTGAAATAAGCATTCTTGAGTTTTATATCATTTTTATCATTCCAAAACTTTAAAGGCATTGATGGAAAAGGATTTTTACAAACAAGCTCTCCTTTAATATTTTTTAAAGACTTTCCTTTTTCACTTAGAACATCTACATCTAAAGCCAAACCACTGTTTTGTATTTCTCCAATATTTACTGGCTGATATAAATTTCCTAATACGAAGCATGAGACAATGTCAGTACCACCAGAAATAGACGATAAGTGTACATTTTTTTTGATATGTTTATAAACATATTTAAAACTCTCCTCTGAAAGAGGTGACCCAGTTGAACAAATTGTTCTTAATTTATTTAGTTTGAATTTATATTTTAATTTTGGTTTAAACTTTCTTAAAGCATCTACATACTTCGCACTTATTCCAAATAAAGTTATTTTTTCTCTTTGTGCTATTTTTAAAAGCAAATCAGATGATTTAAACATTGGTGATCCATCAAATAAAACAATAGATGCCCTGGAAGCTAATGAACTAATTAACCAATTCCACATCATCCATCCACATGTGGTAAAATAAAAAACATTATCATTTTCTTTAATATCACAATGTAATTGATGTTCCTTCATATGCTGGATTAAAACACCACCAGATCTATGACAAATACATTTGGGCTTTCCAGTAGTTCCACTTGAATATAATATTGCTAACTCTGTTTCAAAATCAAATCTTTTAAAATTAATTTTTTCAGCGTTAGTCTGCATTAATTTATTCCATTGAAAAAAATTAATTTCTTTGAATTTATTTTGATTCTTATTTTTAATAAACTTTTTTCCAGGATAGTTACTAATTACAACACTTTTAATAGATGGGATAAAATTTAAAATCTCTGGAAGTCTTTTTAAAACATTTATTTTTTTTCCATTATAAAAATACTGATCTGTGATAAACAAAACTTTTGGATTAATTTGAGAAAATCTTTCTATAACCCCTTTAGAACCAAAATCAGGACTACAAGAAGACCAAATACCTCCCAAAGAAGTTGTGGCAATGAATGCTTCAACAGTTTCAATAGTATTTGGCATATAGGCAGCTACTCTATCTCCCTTTTTAATATTTATTTTTTTTAGAAACTTTAAAATTTTATTAGTATTTAAATTTAATTGTCTCCATGATCTTTCTTCTCTGAAACCATTTTCACTAATAAAGGTTACTGCTTTTTCATTATTGTTTTTAGATAATAAATTTTCACCAAAATTTAGTCTGCTACCTGGTAAAAATAAATTTCTATACAAAGTCTTTGATTTTCTAAATTTTTTATTACTTTTAATTCCCTTAATTTTGCTAAAATCCCAAAATCTACTCCAAAACTCAGGTGAATTTTTAATACTCCAATTTAATAAGTTTTTATAATTTCTATTAAATTTTATTTTTAATTTTTTTGAAATGAAATTTTCAAAAGCAAATAAATTTGAACTTCTTTTTACAATTAGAGAAGGTTGCCAAAGTTTTTTACTCATTTTATTAAATTAAATTACTGTTATAGAATTAATCTTATTTATGATAATCTCACTAACATTTAAAAGAAAATGAGAACTTTTTACCCTCCGATTCGGTCATGTTTTAGTCTATTTTTGTTCTTTAACAGTAACAATATCTGGTAGGTAAAAAAAAAGAAGCACAAAAGATAGAAATGACTAAAAATAAAATTACAGCTGTTCTCGGTCCTACTAATACAGGTAAAACCCATCTTGCTATCGAAACCATGCTTTCTTTTGAGAGTGGAATGATTGGATTTCCACTTAGATTATTAGCAAGAGAAGTATATGACAAAGTAATCAAGAAAATAAGTTTAGACAAAGTTGCATTAATAACTGGTGAGGAAAAAATCATTCCATCTAATGCTAAATATTTTTTATGTACAGTTGAGTCTATGCCAATTGACAAACATCTAGAGTTTGTTGGTGTGGATGAAATTCAAATGTGTGCTGATCATGAAAGAGGTCATATCTTTACTGATAGACTTTTGAATATGAGGGGAGAAAAACTTACAATGCTGATGGGTTCAAGTACTATTAAAAATATCATCTCTAAATTGAATGGAGACATTGAATTTATAAACAGAGAAAGATTATCTAAACTTACCTACGCTGGTCATAAAAAAATATCGAGAATTGATAGAAAGACAGCAATCATTGCATTTTCAGCAGAAGAAGTTTATGCCATTGCTGAGTTAATAAGAAGACAAAAGGGTGGCGCTGCTATAGTAATGGGATCACTAAGTCCAAAAACAAGAAATGCTCAAGTTGAATTGTATCAATCAGGTGATGTCGATTTTTTAGTTGCAACAGATGCAATTGGAATGGGAATAAATATGGATTTAGATTTTGTTTATTTTTCGAATATTAAGAAATTTGATGGAAAAAAATTAAGAAGATTAAATATATCTGAAATAGGTCAAATAGCAGGTAGAGCTGGTCGATACCTTAACGATGGGAGTTTCGGTATTACTGGAGAGTGTAAAGAAATATCTGCAGAAGAGGTAGAATTATTAGAAAATCATAAATTTGAGGAAATTAGAACATTGTTTTGGAGAAATTCAAATCTTAATTTCAATAACCCAAGTAGTTTAATTAAAAGTTTAGAAGAAAAACCTCAGGTGGAATGGTTAAGAAAAATTCATGAATGTGAGGACGAAAAAGCTTTAAAATATTTTTTAAAAGATCAAAAGGTTTTAAATATAGGATTTGATAAGAAAACTTTAATGCTTCTATGGGAATGTTGCCAAATACCTAATTTTGTTAAAAAAACTTACGGAAATCATTTTGAGGTTATTGGAAATGTATTTAAATTTTTAACTAGCAAAAAAGGACTAATTTCTGAAGATTATATGAGATTACAGCTAATGAAACTTGATAAATTAGATGGAAATGTAGATTCTTTATCAAATAGAATTGCAAATGTCAGAACTTGGTCATATGTTTCAAATAAAAATAATTGGGTAGAAAATCAAAGTTATTGGATAGAAAAAACTAAACACTTAGAAGATAGACTTTCAGATAGATTACATGAAGAACTTACTAAAACTTTTATCGACAAAAGAGCAAGTGTGCTCGCTAGGGGTTTAAAACAAGATATGGAATTTAAAACTGAAATTTTACAAAACAATGACGTTAAAATTGATGATCAATTTATTGGAAAGATAAAGGGACTAAAATTAGAACTAGATCTTAAAAAAGGTGCCTTAGAAACAGATATTAAATCTTTAAAAAAAGCTGCAAGACAAACTATTGGTCCAGAATTAGAAAAACGTGTTCAATCAATAATTGATACAGGATTAATAAATTTGAATGAAGACTTTAAAATTTACTGGAATAATTTTCCAATTGCCAAATTGACAACAGGTAGTGACTATTTAAATCCTAATTTTGATTTAATCGTTGATGATATTATTGAACAAAACACTAAACAAAAATTAAACGATTACATTAACAAATGGATACACGCAAAAATTAATAATGTGCTTAAAAGTTTAATTGATTTAAAAAATATAAAAGAAAATAATTCATCAATTAAAGCACTGGCATACCAACTCTATGAAAATAATGGGGTTTTAAAAAGAGATCAAGTTTCTGAATACTTAAAAAACTTAGAACAAAATGAAAGAAGAATTCTTAGAGACTTAGGAGTAAAGTTTGGGAGATATCATGTTTTCCTTTATCAATTAATTAAGCCAGAAGCAGTATCATTGAGAACTTTATTATGGAAAAATTTTTATCAAAAATTTCACAATTTAAAACCACCTACATTCGGTTTAAATTTTTTAGACGATAAAGAAATAAAAAATAAAAACTTTATGCTTTTATGTGGATTTGAAAGATTTGATAATTTTTTTGTAAGAATTGATATTTTGGAAAGATTATTTGTATTAATAATAAATTCTAGTTCAAAAGAAAATTCTGAAATAAAATTAGTTCCAGAAATGTTAAATCTTTTAGGATGTAGTAAAGATAACTTCAAAAAATTACTTCAAAAAATGAACTATAAAATATTTGAAAAGGAAAATGAAACATTTTTTAAATATAGTCCTAATAAGAAATTTAAAAAAATTACTACAAAAAAGATTTCAAATGAAAATCCATTTAAAATATTAAAGAATTTAAATTTAAGTTAAAATGTTTTTTAAAAAAGTAGAAATAAAAAATAATAATTTTCTTACAAAAGTTTGTGCTTTATTAATTCATGCTGCTAAAATAGATGAGAATTATACAGATAAAGAAGAAGAAATTATAAAAAAAACACTTAATGAGCTGGGTATAGAGAATCAAAATATTTCTAAAACAATTGAAGAAGCAAAAATAATTGAAGAAAGCTCAAATCAAATTTTAGATTTTACTAGAGAAGTAAAAAATTTACCTGAGCAAGATAAAATTAAAATAGTGGAGTCGTTGTGGTCTATAATTTATTCAAATAAGGATGCTGATATATATGAAACTAATTTAATGAGACGACTTGCGGGATTACTCTATATTGACAATAAAACAATGGGCGATATTAAAGAAAAAATTAAACAAAATTCAAAATGACATATATCGTTAACGACAATTGTATTAAGTGCAAATTAACAGACTGTGTTGATGTCTGCCCAGTTGATTGCTTTTACGAAGGTAAAAATATGCTTGTAATTAAACCCGATGAGTGTATAGATTGTGGCGTTTGCGAGCCAGAATGTCCTGTCGATGCCATAAAAGCAGACACTGAACCTGGAAGTGAAAAATGGTTAGAGATCAATAAAAAATATTCTGAAATCTGGCCCAACATAAGTGAAAAAAAAGATCCACCAGCGGATCATGAAAAATTTAAAGATGAGCAAAATAAGTACGAAAAATATTTTAAAGAAAATCTTTAAAGGCAAAACAGATAAAAAAGTGAAAAAAAAAGTTTCTTCAAGTAAAGTTATAAAACCTAAAAAAGCCAAAAAAGCCAAAAAAGCCAAAAAAGCTAAGAAAATAATTTCAAAAAAAATCAAAAAAGTTGTTAAAAAAGTTTCACCTAAAATAACCAAAACAAAAAAAACTATTAAAGTTACAGACACGACAGCTGAACCAAAAGTAGATAATTTAAGAATTTCAAAAACAAATGAAATTAAGCCTGAAATAAAAAAAGTTAAAAAACAAGAAACTGAAAAGAGAGAATACAAAATTAAAGATCATGTTGTTTATCCAAAACATGGGGTAGGGCAAATTACTGAATTTAAAAAGATCAACATTGGTGGAATTGATGTTGAAACATATGTAATCAAATTTGAAAAAGATAAAGCTAGTGGAATGGTTCCTGTAAACAAACAGTCTCACTTAAGGCCGTTAGCTACTATTAATCAAGTCAATAAGTGTATTTCAATATTAAAAAGTAAACCAAAAATTAAAAGATCAATGTGGAGTCGAAGAGCACAAGAATATGAAGCGAAAATATCTTCTGGAAAAATATATGACTTAGCTGAGGTTGTCAGAGATTTAAACAAGGGTGATGACCTTATGGTTGACCAGTCTTATAGTGAAAGACAATTATTTGAAAAA
>CABYSJ010000021.1 GCA_902521615.1 uncultured Pelagibacteraceae bacterium
TGATCGAAAAAGATGATTATTTAGCGTCTTTACTTGAGAAAAAGTTTAAAGATAAAATAAATATAATTAATAATGATGTTTTAAAAATAGATGAAACTAAACTTTTTAAAAACAAAGTAATTGTTTTTGGAAATTTGCCCTATAACATTTCCACTGAAATTCTCAGTAAATGGATAACTAATTTAAAAGAAAAATTTTGGTTCGACTATCTAATTTTGATGTTTCAGAAAGAGGTTGCTGATAGAATTACTGCAAAATTTAATACATCGAATTATGGAAGATTAACAATTCTTTGTAATTGGAAGCTTAATATTAATAAAATATGTGATATTAAACC
This sequence comes from uncultured Pelagibacteraceae bacterium, assembly GCA_902521615.1. Classification (GTDB taxonomy): domain Bacteria; phylum Pseudomonadota; class Alphaproteobacteria; order Pelagibacterales; family Pelagibacteraceae; genus Pelagibacter. The sequence continues at coordinate 338 of CABYSJ010000021.1, forward strand.
AGAAGCATTTTTTCCAAAGCCTAAAATAGACAGTACACTATTATTGTTTTACCCTAAAAAAAATTTTGTTAAAATTAAAAACGCTAATAATTTAGAAAAAGTTACAAGAATTTTTTTTAATCAAAGAAGAAAAATGTTAAAAAAACCTTTCAATCAAATTTTTAATGGAGATCAAAAAATTTTAAATAAACTCAATATTAATTTAAATTTAAGACCACAGAATTTAAGTTTAGATACCTACTATAAATTGGCTTATGAATATGAAAATTTAAGAAGTTAATTTTTGAACATGATTTCGTATATATTCTAAATCATAATCTTTTGAACCATTATTTATTACAGCATCAATTAAATTAATAATTTTAAAATAACATTCATTTAAGTCGTTATTAATAACAACATAATCATAATTTATCCAATGTAAGACATCTCTTTCAAATTGTTTCATTCTTTCGTCAGCAATAAGTTTATCATTTGAGTGCCTTTTAGACAGTCTTTCAAATAAAATTTCTTTACTAGGAGGAAGTATAAAGAAAGTTATTAACTTATAATCTAATTTTTTATTTTTGATTTGATCAGCTCCTTGCCAATCAATATCAAAAAGAACATTTTTACCCTTATTTAATTTATCTATTACTGGCGTTCTTGTTGTGCCATAAAAATTATTGAAGACTTTTGCATACTCAAGAAACTCCTCGTTTTGAATTAATCTTTTAAAATCTGACTCGTTAACAAAGAAATAATCTTCGTCTCTATTTTCAGTAGGTCTAGGTTGTCTGGTGGTATGTGATATAGATATTTCAAAATTATCTTTTTCAGATAATTTTTTGACTAGAGTAGTTTTACCTGCCCCTGAAGGAGAAGATAAAATTATCATTACCCCATCTTTATCTGAGGGCATTAAGAGTTCTAGTTTGCTTTTCCTTCGATAAATTTAACTGCGTCACCCACAGTTAAAATTTTCTCGGCTTCACTGTCTGAAATTTCAGACCCAAACTCTTCTTCAAAAGCCATCACTAACTCAACTGTGTCTAAACTGTCTGCTCCTAAATCATCTATAAAACTTGATTCCTCAGTGACTTTAGCTTCATCTATACCTAAGTGATCTGCTACAATTTTTTTTACTTTGCTTGAAACGTCTTCTGACATATTGATCCTTTTTGTTATAAATTCTTATTAGTTTAAAAACCTATTTTGTCAAGCCATATACATGCCCCCATTAACATGCAAGGTTTCTCCATTTATATAACTTGATTGATCAGAACATAAAAAAAGTACTGCATTTGCAATATCATCAGGCTCTCCTAGACGGGCAGAAGGAATTTTTGATATTATAGCCTCTTTAAATTTATCATCTATTTTATTTGTCATAGCTGTTTTAATAAAGCCAGGAGAAATACAATTTATATTTATATTTTTTTTTGCATATTCTATCGCTAAACTCTTTGACATCGCAATTATGCCTGCCTTAGAAGCTGTGTAATTGGCTTGTCCTAGGTTCCCTGTATGACCAACAACTGAAGTAATATTAACAATTTTTCCAGACTTATTTTTAAGCATCTTTTTTATTGCTGACTTACTCATTAAAAAAGTTGACGTCAAATTAATATCAATTACTTTTTGCCATTCCTCTAAACTCATCCTTATTGCTAAATTATCTTGTGTGATACCTGCATTGTTAACTATACAATCTAAGTTGCCACCAAGTTCTTTAGTTGCGTTTTCAACAAAATATTCAATTTTGTCGCTTTGAGAAATATCAAACTTTAATATTTTAATATTTCCATATTTGGCTTTTAGTTCTTCAAGTTTTTCTATTCTAGTGCCTGAAGCTAAAATATTTGCCCCTGCATGATTTAATTTTTCAATTATTGAATTTCCAATTCCACCTGAAGCACCTGTAACGATAATATTTTTATCTTTCAAATCTGTCATATTTTTAAACCTTCAATATCACCTTGGCTATTAATTGTATCAATTTTTACATTTCTATTAATTCTTTTTACCAAACCTGACAAAACTTTCCCAGGTCCAATTTCTATAAAATGATCTACATCATTTTCTATCATATTTATAATGCTTTCTCTCCATCTTACTCTATTCTCTATTTGTTTTATCAAGAGATTTTTAAGCTCATCAGGACCTTTAATTTCATTAGCGGTTACGTTTGAAATTAATATATTTTGTCCATTTTTAAAATTAAGTTTATTTAACTCTTCTGTCATAATTTTTGTAGCATTATTCATTAATTCACAGTGAAATGGAGCACTTACAGGCAGCTTTATGGTTTTTATTAAACTATCCTTTAATACTTTAATTAGATTTTCTAAATCTTCCGTTTTTCCGCTTAAAACAATTTGACCTTCAGAATTATCATTAGCAATTTGTGCTTTTAGATTTTCTTTATTTTGTGTCAAAATTTTTTCAATCATTTCAACTGTTGTGCCTAATACCGCAACCATTCCTCCCTGTCCTCTGGGCACAGAGTTTTGCATAGCATCACCTCTAATTCTTAATATTTTTAAAGTATCTGAAAAATCTAGATATCCCGCACATGATAAAGCTGAATATTCACCTAATGAGTGTCCGGCAAAGTATTTCGCTTTATTTAAATCTAAGTTAAATTCATTTTTTGTTAAATTAAATATTGAATAACTAATTAAAAATATTGCAGGTTGTGTATTTGCTGTTAAATCTAATTCTTCTTTTGGACCCTCTAAAATAAGCTTAGAAATAGGAAAATTTAATGTTTCATCTGCTTGTTTAAACAGGTTTTTAACTATATCAAATTTATCATAAAGCTCTTTTCCCATACCCACTATTTGCGATCCCTGCCCTGGAAAAATTACTGAAAACATATAAAAAAAACTAATTATTTTGCCTTTTTAACTATTGTAATTGAACTTTTATAATAGTATATCCTCACTTTTTATTAAAGAACTTAAATGAATTTATACGAACATACTATTATAGCCAGGCAGGATGCATCACCAAGTGAATTAAAGCAATTAACAGAAAAATATTCTAAAATTGTTGAAAAAAATAAAGGTGAAGTTGTTAAAACTGAAAACTGGGGATTGCTAAACTTATCTTATCTAATTAAAAAGAATAAAAAAGGGAGTTACATACACTTTAAAATAAAAGGTAAAGGTAATGTTATTAATGAATTAGAAAAAAATGAAGCTATAGATAAAAAATTACTAAGATATTTAACAGTTAGAGTAAAAAAGTTTGACTTAAAAACAAGCTATTTTGGAAAAAAAGAAGATAGCGAAAAAAAGGAAAGTGCTAAAAATTAATGCCTAAAAGACAAAGTGGAAATAAAAAAGGTAAACAAAGTAACTTTGCAAAATTAAGTATTTTTCAACCAAATAAATATAAATTTAAAAAAACTTGTCCACTATCTGTAAAAGGTGCTCCTGAAGTGGATTATAAAAACATAAAACTTTTAAAAAAATATGTTTCTGAGAATGGTAAAATTTTGCCTTCAAGGATCACCAATGTATCTCAAAAAAAACAAAGAGAACTTTCTCTTTCAATTAAAAGAGCAAGAAATTTAGCATTAATATAAAATGAAAGTGATCTTATTAGAAAATGTAAAAAGAATTGGGTCTATTGGCGAAGTAATAGATGTGAAAAGAGGATTTGCTAGAAACTTCCTAATCGCTAATAAAAAAGCTCTCTATGCATCAAAAGAAAATATAAAAGAAGTTGAAAAAATCAAAGCTGAATTATCAAAAAAAGATAACGAAAAGAAAAAAGAAGCCTCTCAAATTGCTGAGCAAATTAATGGTAAAGAGTATTCTGTCAAAAAACTAAGTACAGAAAATAATGAATTATATGGTTCAGTTAAACCAACTGAAATTTCAAAACTTATTCATGAGGAAAACAAAATTGATATAAAGCCTTCAATGATACAACCAGTTGAAGAAATAAAAGCTTTAGGAAAATTTAAAGTTAAAATTTCTTTACACTCAGAAGTTGATGCTGAAATTACAATCAACGTTTCATCAGCTGATACAATTCAATAATTATACATTCTTTTCCCCAACACCGATTTACAATTTGATTTTATCGATTTTCATGTAAATTAATTCCAATGGAAAACAACTTAAGTATTGTAAAGGATCAAATTAAAGAATTACCAAACAATATTGAAGCAGAACAGGCTGTCATTGGATCTCTTTTAGTAAATAATGAAATCTACGATGAAATAAGTCTTATTCTAGATCCTGAAATTCAAGCTACTTTTGGTGATAAATTTTTTGATCCAATGCATCAAAAAATTTTTAATGCAATTAGAAGTATGATTTTTAAAGGTATGCTTGCAAATCCAATAACCTTAAAGAATTATTTTAAAGATGATAAAGATGACATTAACGTTTCAGAATATTTAGTTAAAATTACTAAATTTTCTACATCAGCAAGACAAACAATTGAGTACGCAAAAATTATTTATGACATGTTTGTAAGACGTGAACTTATAAAAATTTCTGAACAAGCTGCTGATGATGCAAAAATTACAGATTTAGAAAATGATGGTCAATCAATAATTGAAAATACTGAAAAACTTTTATTTGATTTAGCTGAAAAAGGTTCTTCAAACACTTCTTTAGTAAAATTTGATGATGCTATGAAACAAACAATAGAAATGGCTCAAGCTGCATTTAAGAATGAAGAAGGTATAGTTGGGGTTCCTACAGGTTTAACAGATTTAGACAATAAACTAGGTGGATTACATCAGTCAGATTTAATTATTATTGCAGGTCGTCCGTCAATGGGTAAAACCTCACTTGCAACTAATATTGCTTATAATGCTGCTAAAAAATTACAAGACAGTGGAAAAAAATCATCTATAGCTTTCTTTTCACTTGAAATGTCCTCTGAACAGTTGTCCACAAGAATAATTTCTGAGCAAGCGAGAATAAGTTCGGACTTCATTAGAAGAGGAAGAATAACTGATGATCAATTTGATAAATTTTTAGAAACATCAAAAGATATTGCTGACCTACCACTTTATATAGATGAAACACCGGCAATCAGTGTTGCTGCATTAAGTAATAGAGCTAGAAGAATAAAAAGACTTCATGGTCTTGATATGATTTTGGTAGATTATATTCAATTAATGCGTGGGTCTCTTAATAATAGAGATGGAAGAGTACAAGAAATTTCTCAAATAACACAGGGTCTTAAAGCTATTGCTAAAGAACTTTCTGTGCCTGTTGTAGCTCTTTCTCAACTGTCAAGACAAGTAGAACAAAGAGATGATCATAAACCTCAGTTAGCAGACTTAAGAGAATCTGGTTCTATTGAACAAGATGCCGACGTCGTAATGTTTGTTTATAGAGAAGGGTATTATCTTTCAAGAAAAGAACCTAGAGAGGCAACAGTTGAACATGCAGAGTGGCAGGCAAAAATGAATGAAGTTGCACATTTGGCACAAATTATAATTGGAAAGCAAAGGCATGGCCCTATTGGTAATGTAACTCTTGAATTTGAAGAAAGATTTACAAAATTTAAGGATACTCAATTAAGTTAATTTCCAATATAAAGAGCTTGAATGATAGCTCATTTTTATCAAAACGTTATCCTTAAAAATCCCAAAGCAATATTTGTATTGTTAATTATTACTATTTTAAGTTTTGGGTACCATTCAAAAAATTTTAGGCTAGATGCTTCATCAGAAACCTTATTAATAGAAGGTGACCCAGATTTAGCATATTTGAAGGAAGTCTCTGAAAGATATGGATCTAAAGAATTTTTAATTCTCACCTATACACCAAATGAGGGAATGGCAACTGACTCATCAATTAATAATTTATTAAGTTTAAAATATAAAATTCAGAGCCTCAATTGGGTCCATAGTGTGATTACATTATTAGACATTCCACTTTTAAATAATTCAGACGCTCCTCTTCAAGAAAGATTAGAAAGCTTCAAAACATTAAAAGATGAAGATGTAGATAGGAATCGAGGTTTTAAAGAAATTTTAAATAGTCCTGTTTTTAGAAATTTTGTTATCAGTGAAGACGGCAAAACGAGTGGGATTATTGTTAATATTAAACAATCTCAAAGATTAAAAGATTTAGAAAAAAAATCAAAAGAAGAAGTTGAACTAATTAAAGATCAAATCAAAAAACAAAACCATCAGAATATTTTAGAAATTAGACAAGTTATTCAAAGTTATGGAGATATTGGAAAGATTTATCTTGGAGGAATACCAATGATTGCTGATGATATGATGACTTTTATCAAAAGCGATATAGTTGTTTTTGGTTTGGGAGTTCTGTTATTTATAATTGCTACTTTATGGTTTGTGTTTAGAAATCTTCTTTGGATTATTGTTCCTATAAGTAGTTGTCTTTTTTCTGTGATAATAATGATGGGGTTACTTGGATTGCTAGGATGGAAAGTTACAGTCATCTCATCAAATTTTATTGCACTTATGTTAATTTTAACAATGGCAATGAATATTCATATAAGCACTAGATTTCTTCAGCTTAAAAAAGATTTTCCTTCAAAAAATAATCATGAAATTATTTCCTTAACAACTTCAAAAATGTTTTGGCCAATTCTTTATACTGTTCTTACAACAATTTTTGCATTCTTATCTTTAATTTTTAGTGAAATAAAACCTATTATTGATTTTGGTTGGATGATGACTTTTGGTTTGATTACATCATTTATCATTACATTTACCTTGCTGCCTACCCTTTTAAACTTTGCACCTACAAATAATATTTCAGTGAAGAAAGAACAGAAATCTAAAATCACAAATTTGCTTAGTTTAATTTCTATAAACAATAAAAACTCTATCTTCTTAATGACTGGAATAGTTATAATATTCAGTATTACTGGAATAAGTAAGCTTGAAGTTGAAAATAGTTTTATAAATTACTTTGATAAAAATACTGAAATTTACAAGGGCATGAAACTGATTGATGAGGAGCTAGGTGGAACTACTCCTTTAGAGGTTATTATAAAATTTCCTGAGAAAGAAAAGGTGAAAAAATCTGAAGAAGATAATGAATTTGAGGATTGGGGTGATGAAGAAGATTCTAATGATGAAAAATACTGGTTTACCAAAGATAAAATTGATCTAATTAGCTCTGTTCATAATTACTTAGATAGCTTACCTGAAATTGGCAAAGTTCTATCTTTTTCATCTATCATAGAAGTAGCTACTCAATTAAATAACAACAAGCCTTTAGGCACTTTAGAAATGGGGGTTCTTTACTCTAAAATACCTGAAAGCATTAAAACTGAAATCATCGATCCCTATCTTTCTATCAAAGATAATGAGGCTCGAATTAGTTTAAGAATTATAGATTCACAGGAAGATTTAAGAAGAAATGATTTAATTAACAAAATTAATTTTGATCTAAAAGATAAATTTGGTTTAGAGGAAAAAGATTATAAACTAGCAGGTGTATTAATATTATTTAATAATTTATTGCAAAGTCTGTTTAAATCTCAGATTTTAACATTGGGATTGGTAATGATTGGAATATTTTCAATGTTCATAATCTTATTTAGAAATATAAAACTTTCATTGATTGGTGTTGTTCCAAATTTTATTGCAGCTTTTTTTATCTTAGGAGTAATTGGATTGTTAGGAATACCTTTAGATATGATGACCATAACTATTGCAGCAATTACAATAGGTATCGCAGTAGATAACAGTATACACTATATTTACAGATTTAAAGAAGAGTTTAATAAAACAAAGGATTACAACAAAACATTAAAGACTTGTCATTCAACCGTTGGGGTTGCTATACTAAACACTTCTATAACAATTGTTTTTGGATTTTCAATTTTGGTTTTATCAAAGTTTATTCCAACAATTTATTTTGGTGTGTTTACAGGACTAGCTATGTTATTAGCTATGATATCGGTATTAACTCTACTTCCCGCATTAATCTTAATTATTAAACCTTTTGACAAATCATCTTAATGCTAGAAATCATAAAAGATTTTTATAAAGCAATATCGATAATTGATTTAATTTATTTAATTTTAACAATCCTTTCTTTGATAAATTGTTACAAAAAGGGCTTCATTTTAAGTATTCTTTCAATGGCTAAATGGTTGTTTGCATACATAATCACATTAATTCTATTTCCTAAAATTAAACCCTATGTAAAAGACATTATTGATAATGAGTATGTGCTCGATGTTGTTTTAGGAATAGTAATATTTGTCGTTGTTATCTTTTTGGTTCTATTAGTTAATAAAGGAATCAGTAAAGCATTCAGATACACAGGAATCGGTGGCTTAGATACGACATTTGGATTCTTTTTTGGTTTTATTAGAGCTTACATTATTTCTGTTTGTATATTTTCAGGTGTTCATATCGTTTATAATTATGATAAATGGCCAATAAATTTTGACAAATCATACATCTTTCCATATTTAGAAAAAGGTAGTAGTTATCTGATAAAAGAATTTCCTAATGAAAAAACATATCAAGATTCTAAAGAAAAAATTAAAGAACTATAATCCAAGACTTAAGGAAGAATGTGGAGTTTTCGGTATTAGCAATGCAAAAGATGCTTCTGCTCTCACAGCACTTGGACTACACGCTCTACAACACAGAGGGCAGGAAGGTTGTGGAATAGTTACTTTTGATGGAGAAAAATATTATTCTGAAAAAAGATTTGGTTTAGTTGGTGATAATTTCAACAAAGAAAAAGTACTTAATAATCTTAAGGGAAATTATGCAATTGGTCATAACAGATATAGTACGACTGGAAACAATATATTAAGAAACATACAGCCTTTTTTTGCTGATACCAATGCAGGTGGAATTGGAGTTGCACATAATGGAAATCTTACTAATTCAA
>CABYSJ010000022.1 GCA_902521615.1 uncultured Pelagibacteraceae bacterium
TTAATTCTCTGAATAAATTTCTAAAATTCTGAAATCTGACATCTTTTCTTTTTGGTAAAATATTAGCAACATAAATTGGTTTTCCAGTCAAAGCAGCTTCAGATATCATTGAGCTAGAATCACATGTAACAACTATATTTTCCGAAATAGCCAAAGCTGATAGATAAGCTTTTTTGTCAACATTCATAATCACTGTGTGATTTTCTCCAAAAAACTCTTTTGCATAATGTATAGTATTTAATGGTGTTCTCATTGAAGGTATCACCACAAGTTGAAAATCATGTTTTTTCAATAGTTTGTAAAAAATTGAGAAGATATGCTTCATATTTTTTGTTGAGTAGTCATAATATTTTGTAGGACCACCCATTATCAAACACCAAACTTTTCTATTATCCTGTTTGATATATGAATTTAAATAACTTCTATTTTCTTCAACTTCATTTTCCGTTAAGTAGTGAATTGCACCTTTTGTTTTAATTACATTTGTGCCGCTTATCCCATCATGTTCAGGAGCAACAATAAAATCAAAATGATTAAAATTTACCTTTGGATCTTGAATATGAATATTTGAAACTTTTTTTTTTGAGATGCTTTTTAAGTGGATTGAGGGAATCACACTTTTTCTTCCACATGAAATAATTAAATCAAAATCAGACTCGTTTATTTTTTTATAAACATTTTGTGATATTGGCGTTAATCTTGGTGGAACAATTTTCCAAAAATTATTTAGTTCAACCTTGTGGTGAGTAAAATCAATATCTAAGGCTTTTGCTAAACCTTCTGCCTGGCTTATCATGCCATGCATACCTTGAGTTAATAAAATACCTTTTAATTTAGTCATTAATCACTATATAGCTTTCATATGAGTCAAAATCCAACTAAACACACAAAAGTGTTAATAATTGGATCAGGTCCAGCTGGATACACTGCAGCAGTTTATGCTGCTCGTGCAATGTTAAATCCTATTTTAGTTTATGGATCTGAGCCAGGAGGACAATTAACAACGACAACTGATGTTGAAAATTATCCAGGATTTTCTGAAGTTATTCAGGGGCCATGGTTAATGGATCAAATGAAAGAACAAGCAAAAGCAGTTGGAACTGAAATGATTGAAGACCATATTGGATCAGTAAATTTAAAAAGTTCACCATTTGAAGCAATTGGAGATAGTGGTCAGAAATACACTGCTGATAGTATTATTATATCTACTGGGGCGCAAGCTAGATGGTTAAATATAAAATCAGAACAAGAATTTAGAGGTTTTGGAGTTTCAGCATGTGCTACATGCGATGGTTTTTTTTTTAAAAATAAAGAGGTTGCTGTAGTTGGTGGAGGAAATGCAGCTGTTGAAGAAGCAATGTTTCTTACAAAATTTGCATCAAAAGTAAAATTAATTCACAGACGAGATAGTTTAAGGGCTGAAAAAATGCTTCAAAAAAAGTTAATGGAAAATAAAAAAATCGAAATTATTTGGGATTCTGTAGTTGAAGATGTGCTTGGTGATAAAGATCCTAAAAATGTTAAGGGGATTAAAATTAAAAATGTCAAAACAAACGAAGTACAAGAATTAAAGCTTGATGGTGTATTTATTGCTATTGGTCATGATCCAGCAACCCAGCTATTTAAAGACCAACTGGAAATGGATAAAGAAGGGTACTTAATTACAAAAGCAGACTCTACTGAAACTAATGTGCCTGGAGTTTTTGCGGCTGGAGATGTTAAAGACAAAATTTTCAGACAAGCAGTCACAGCTGCTGGTATGGGATGCATGGCAGCTCTTGAAGCAGAAAAACATCTCTCTCACAATTAAATGTCAGAAAAAGTATTGCTAACTGGAATAAGCGGTTGGATAGCAAAACATACAACAATAGAATTATTAAATTCTGGTTACGAGGTCCTAGGAACAGTAAGAAATGAAAGTTTAATTGAGCAAACCAAAGATACTATTAATAAATATGCTCCAATAGATAAATTATCTTTTATTAAATTAGATCTTGTTAAAGATGATGGATGGAATGATGCAGCTAAAGGATGTAAATATATATTTCATATAGCATCTCCTTTTCCAATAAAAGTTTCAAATAATAGAGAAAGCTTATTACCTCCTGCTGTAGATGGTACTTTAAGAGTATTAAATGCAGGGATAAATGCTGGAGTAGATCAAATTGTTAAAACTTCTTCTATTGTTGCTATGTTTAGAAAACCTAACAGAACTAATCCTTATACATTTGGAGAACAAGATTGGACTGATGAAAATTGGGTAGAAGGGGTAAATGATTATTTTTTATCGAAGACGAAAGCTGAGAGAATTGCTTGGGAATTGATGGAAAGCAAAGGATTAAAAAATAAATTAACAACAATTTGTCCTGGTGGAGTCTTCGGTGATGCTCTAGATAAAAAAGGAGGTACTTCAATTGAGTATGTTAGACAATTCATGGCTGGTAAATTCCCTGGAGCACCTAAATTTGCTGTTCTAATTTCTGATGTAAAAGATATTGCAAAAGCTCATGTTGCTTGCATTGGAAATGAAAAAGTTGGAGGTAGAAGATTAATTGTTGGAAAAGAAGTAAAAAAATTAGTCGAATTATCCCAATTGATGGCTGAAGCAATGCCTGCTTATGCAAAAAAGCTTCCAAAAAAAGAACTTCCAAATTTCATGGTTAAGTTGATAAGTTATTTAGACTCAAGTGCCAAAATGATGATACCTGATCTTGGAATTTTAATGCAAACCGACCCCTCTTATGCTGAAGAATTATTAGGTTTTAAATTTAAAGCTGCAAAAGATTGCATGGCGGAGAATGCTAAATCTGTTGTGAGATTAGGTTTGGTTTAATTATAACTTTAAAATTTCATCAGACTCAAACGTAATTTTTTGTAAATTTTGTTTTGCAATTTTGATCATTGCTTTTGCAACTATTTCTGAACTGATAGGTCTCATTTTTTTAAACGGTCCAAATAATAAAGGCGACAATACGCTAAAAGTCAAAATACCTATTTTTTCACCCACTCTGTTTTCTTTTCTTTTCCCCATTAAAAAAGAGGGTCTTAATATTCCTATTTTAGAGAAGTTTAATCTTTTTATTTCTTCTTCAACTAAACCTTTAAATTTCACATAATTACCTGAACTATTTGGATTGGCATATATTGAAGAGATAAAAATAAATGACTTAACTGAATTAGCTTTTGCAATTTGTGCAATTTCTTTTGGAATATCTAACTCTACTTTTTGATAATCATTTTTATCAGGAGAATTTTGCTTTGTAGTACCAATACAAAAAAAACAATCATCACCTGTAATTTCAGTTTTATGATTTCCTAGATTATTAAAATCAATATTTATAACCTCAACTTTTTCATTATTAATTGAAGTTTGTGAACGAACGAAAATCTTAATTTTAGTGTAATAATTATCTTGAATTAATTGATTAACTAAATGGCCACCAATTAATCCGGTAGAACCAAATACTATGGCTGTTTTCATTAACTTAAACTTTTACAAAAAGAGGAAATTTTTTCTAAAGCTTTTTTTAGATTCTCCATTGAAGTTGCATATGAAATTCTGAAAAAACCTTCTAAACCAAATGCAGAACCCTGAACAACAGCAATACCACTATTCTCTAAAAGAGATTGAACAAAATCAGTGTCTGATTTAATTTCTTTTCCATTTGAATCTTTTTTACCCATTAAACCTTTGCAACTTGGAAAAACATAGAACGCTCCATCTGGATTCAGACATTCAATTCCATCTATAGCATTTAAAGCATTAACAACAAAATCTCGTCTTTCTTGAAAAGAGTCAGCTCTTTTTTTAATAAAATCTTGTGTCCCACTTAGTGCTTCAACTGATGCTGCTTGACTAATTGAAGAAGGATTAGTTGTTGATTGTGATTGAATTTTTGCAATAGCTTTAACAATATCTTTTGGACCAGCTGCATACCCTATCCTCCAACCTGTCATTGAGTAAGCTTTACTTACACCATTCATTGTAAGAACCCTTTCTTTTAAACTTTCTATTTGCGCAATGGTAAAAAATTTAAACCCTTCGTAGGTGACGTGTTCATAAATATCATCACTTAAAATATAAATATGCTTGTGTTTTTCTAAAACAGCAGCAATTGCTTTTATATCACTTTCGGAATAACAAGCTCCAGTTGGATTAGATGGAGAATTTAATATTATCCATTTTGTTTTTGGAGTGATAAATTTTTCTAAATCTGATGGATTTATTTTAAAACCTTGTTTCTCGTCACATTCCATTACAACTGGTTTTCCACCAGCCAATATAACTATATCTGGATAAGACACCCAATAAGGAGCTGGAATTATTACCTCATCTCCATCGTTTAGTGTTGCCATCATTGCATTATAGATAACGTGCTTTCCTCCTGCGCCAACTGTAATTTGATCAGTTGTATAATCTAAATTATTTTCTTTTTTAAATTTTTCTACGATTGCTTTTTTCAGTTCTGGAGTTCCATCTACTGCAGTGTATTTGGTATCACCATCATTAATAGCTTTTATAGCTGCTTGCTTAATATTATCTGGTGTATCAAAATCTGGTTCTCCTGCACCAAGTCCAATAACATCTTTTCCAGCAGCTTTTAATTCTCTTGCTTTTTGAGTAACAGCAATAGTGGGTGATGGTTTAATCTTCTTTAAACTGTCTGATATTATGCTCATTGAAATATAAATAAATTCTACTACGTTGTTTAATATATGGAAAATACTTATCAAGATTTAATTACAGATATTCAGAGTAAAAATCCTAAAATTGGTGGAAAACTAGAGGGTGGAAAAAAATTCAAAATTAAGTCTGATTTTAAACCTGCAGGTGATCAGCCTGAAGCAATAAAAAAATTAGTTAATGGCGCAAACAAGGAACAATTTAATCAAGTTTTACTTGGTGTTACGGGATCAGGAAAAACTTTTACTATGGCTAAAGTTATTGAAGCTACTAACAGACCTGCCTTAATTTTAGCTCCAAATAAAACGCTTGCTGCTCAACTTTATGGGGAAATGAAAACTTTTTTTCCAGATAATGCAGTTGAGTATTTTGTTTCTTACTACGACTATTACACTCCTGAGGCTTATGTTCCAAGATCAGACACATATATAGAAAAAGAGGCCTCTATTAATGAGCAGATTGATCGGATGAGGCACTCAGCAACAAGATCTCTATTAGAAAGAGATGATGTGTTAATTGTTGCAAGTGTTTCTTGTATTTATGGGCTTGGATCGGTTGAAGCATATAGCAAAATGACTTTAACACTCCAAAAAAATTATGATTATAATAGAGAAGAAATAATTAAGTCTTTAGTTGCTCTTCAATACAAACGAAATGATCAAAATTTTTATAGAGGCACATTTAGAGCGAGAGGAGAATACTTAGAAATTTTTCCATCACACTTAGAAGACAGGGCGTGGAGGTTATGTTTATTTGGAGATAAGCTTGAACAGATAGAAGAATTTGATCCTTTAACTGGTGATAAAGTAAGAGAATTAAGTTTGGTAAAAGTTTATGCTAATAGCCACTACATCACTCCAAAACCTACGATTGAGCAAGCAGTAATTAATATAAAAAAAGAATTAGAAGTTACTTTAAAAAAACACCGTGCTGAAAATAAATTATTAGAGGCACAAAGATTAGAAGAAAGAACTAAATTTGATCTTGAAATGATTGAGGCAACTGGCTCTTGCGCTGGCATTGAAAACTATTCAAGATTTTTATCAGGAAGAAAACCAGGAGAGCCCCCACCTACTCTTTTTGAATATTTCCCTGATAATACTTTGATATTTGTAGACGAATGTCATGTTACAGTTCCTCAACTTAATGGAATGTATAAAGGAGATAGATCAAGAAAAAGTACCTTAGCAGAATATGGATTTAGACTTCCTTCATGTATGGATAATCGACCACTAAAATTTGAGGAATGGGACTTAATGAGAACTCAGACTGTTTTCGTTTCTGCAACGCCTGGTCCGTGGGAACTAGAACAAACAAAAGGTAAATTTATTGATCAAGTTATAAGACCAACAGGTTTAATAGATCCACCTGTAGAAATACGTCCAGCAAAAAATCAGGTCGATGATTTAATGCATGAATGTAAAAAAGTAATTGAAAATAATCATAGGGTATTAGTAACCACACTAACTAAAAAAATGGCTGAGGATTTAACTGAATATCTTCATGAGAATGGGGTCAAAGTAAGATACCTCCACTCAGATATTGATACACTTGAAAGAATTGAAATCATGAGAGATTTAAGAATGGGTGTATTTGATGTTTTAGTTGGAATTAACTTATTGAGAGAAGGATTGGATATTCCTGAATGTGCGTTAGTTGGAATTTTAGATGCAGATAAAGAAGGATTTCTAAGATCTGAAACATCTTTAATTCAAACAATAGGAAGAGCAGCACGAAAC
>CABYSJ010000023.1 GCA_902521615.1 uncultured Pelagibacteraceae bacterium
ACTTTTTTTATGATCAAAACCTAAAAGATGAAGAAAACCATGTATAAATAATTTAGTAACTTTTTCTTTAAAAGATTTTAAATCTTGTGATCTTGGTTTATCTAGATAATTATAGCTGATAATAATATCTCCAAGATAAGTATTTTTTGAAATTTTTATTTTTTTATCTAATGGAAAAGATAATATATCGGTAGATTTATTTTTTTTTCTAAAAACTTTATTTAGTTTTTTAATATTCTGATTATTTGAAAGTAATAATGTTAATGTTACTTTTTTATTCAAAAATTTATATTTTTTTGGAAAAGCTTTACATATCTTTTTAAAAAAAATGTCCTTATTTTTAAGTCTTTTTGACCAAGCCTTCTCCTCAGAGAAGACATTAATACTAATCATTATTTGAGTATGCTTTAACTATTTTAGAAACAAGTGGATGTCTGACTACATCTGAATGATCAAAATCAACTATGGATATTTCCTTTAAATGACCTAGTAACTCTTTTGATCGAACTAATCCAGACATACTTTTATTTGGTAAATCAATTTGAGATGGATCACCATTTACAACAATTTTAGAATTTTCTCCAATACGAGTTAAAAACATTTTTATCTGAGTATCTGTAGCATTTTGTGCTTCGTCTAAAATTGCAAAGGAATTCTTAAGAGTTCTACCTCTCATAAAAGCTAAAGGTGCAATCTCTATATCTCCAATCTCAATCATTCTCTGTATTTTTTCAAAGTCGAAGAGATCATATAAAGAGTCATATAAAGGTCTAAGATAAGGATCTACTTTTTCCTTCATATCACCAGGTAAAAATCCCAAACGCTCACCTGCTTCTACAGCTGGTCTTGAAAGAATAATTCTCTCAATCTTTTTTTCTAAAAGCATAGTTAGACCTACGGCTACTGCCAAAAAAGTTTTTCCAGTTCCCGCTGGTCCAGCTGAAATTATAATATCACTTTCTCTCAAAGCTCTTACATAGCTTTTTTGTTTTTCAGATCTAGGAATTATAGATTTCTTGGGAGTTTTGATAATGTCTGTAACATTATTATTTTTTACTTTTTCATTAATCATAAAGTTATCAACTGATGAAAGTATATCTTTATTCTCTATACTTCCATTATTAATAAACTGATTAGCCAAAAATTGAATAGCGTTTTTAATTTTTTCATTCTTTTCAGGTGTTGATTTAATTAAAATTGAGTTTCCTCTTGAATATAAACTACAATTTGTAATTTTTTCCAATTCTTGTAAATTTTTATTAAATTCTCCAACAACACCCATTAACAAGTTATTATCATGAAATATAACACTTAGAGAATTGTTATCTGAATAAACAAATTTTAATGATTGATCGATATTTTTTTTTGTTATTCCACTCAAATTCTATGCAACCTTCTGATCCGAATTAGTTATAATTTCACCGAATAAAGTATTTCTATTACTATCTTTAATTCTTACTTGCACTATTTTTCCAATATCATTCTTTTTACCATTAAAAATTACAGATGTCATATACTCAGATCTACCAAAAGCTTTGCTTTTATCGTCAGTTAAATTTTCAACCAAAACATCAACAACTTTGCCCTTAAATGAATTATTCGCTCGGATTTGATTTTCGAATAAAACAGTTTGAATTTTTTCTAATCTTTCAAAAGAAATTTTTTTTTCAATTAAGTCTAAATTTTCAGCTACTGTTCCAGGTCTTGGGCTAAAGATGAAAGAGAAAGAGTTAATAAATTTAACCCTTTTAATTAAGTTAAATGTATCTTTAAAATCCTGATCTTCTTCACCAGGATAACCTATTATAAAATCGCTTGAAAATTCTATCTTTGGGTTAATTTCTTTTAATTTATCGAAAATATTTAAATATTCCTCAATAGTATGTTTTCTATTCATTGATTTTAAAATTTTATTAGATCCACTTTGGACAGGTAAATGCACAAGTGGCATTAACTTTTTAGAGGTTTTATATACTTCAATCAAATCCTCTGTCATATCTTTTGGGTGAGATGTTGTATATCTAACTCTTTTTATCTCAGGTAATTTTTCAATATTTAAGATTAAATCTGATAATCTATATCCTTCATTATCATAAGCATTCACATTCTGACCTAGTAAAATTATTTCTTTTGCACCATTGTCTACTAAATACTTTGCTTCATCTAAAATTTGCTTAAATGGTCGAGAATATTCTGGACCTCTCGTGAATGGGACTACACAAAAATGACAAAACTTATCACATCCCTCTTGAATAGTTAAAAAAGACGAAACTTTTCCAGCTTCATTTTTTATTTTACTTAAATATTTAAATTTAGAAACTGCATCAAACTCTGTCTCTTCTATCTTTTCCTTTTTTTTTGTATAATTTATAATTATATCATTTATTTTGTGATAAGCTTGAGGACCAATTACTAAATCAATGTAAGGTTCTCTTTTAAGCATTTCCTGATTTTCCGCTTGTGCAACACACCCAGTAATAATCAATAATGGTTTTTTTTTAGATCTAAAAATTTTTTTTACTCTGCCTATTTCTGAATAAACCTTTTCTTTTGCTTTATCTCTAATATGACATGTGTTTAATAGATAACAATTTGCTTCTTCATATTTTTCTGTTTTTTCGTAGCCTATTTTTTTAACAGAATCAAAAATTCTATTGGAGTCATACTCATTCATTTGACAACCAAATGTTTTGATAAATATTTTCTGGTTCATGTTATTGGGATTTTTTCTTAATCCCATATAATTCTAATTTATGGTCCACTAGTGTATATCCATATTTTTCTGCAACTTTTTTTTGAAGCTTTTCAATTTCATCATCTACAAATTCGATAATTTCACCAGTTTTCACATCAATTAAATGATCGTGATGGCCTTCATTTAGCTCTTCATATCTAGCTTTTCCACCTTTAAACTCATGCTTTGTTAATATTCCTGTCTCTTCAAATAATTTCACAGTTCTATAAACAGTTGCTATGCTTATTTTTGGATCAATTTTAGATACTCTATTGTATAGCTCATCAACATCCGGATGGTCAGTAGACTTGGACATTACTTGTGCAATTACTCTTCTTTGATCAGTTAATTTAACCCCTTTTGCTAAACATTTTTGCTCTATTGTTTCTGACATAAAATAATTTTAACTTAAATAAATAGGGTTAATCAAATTTTTTTTAATATTAAATTTAACACACAAATCAGGGATATTTTCGTATTTTATGTCTTTTTCACCTTTGAAATCTTGAATACTATAACAATAGTAATCAATATTATTAGTTAAATTAAATGCTTTTACTATAGAAAGCGAATTTCGTATTCCTGCAAAGCTTCCAGGTCCTCTATTTAAATAAATTGTATTAATGTCTTTCAGGTTTAATCGATGAGAATTTAAAAAATCATTAATTATCAAAGTTAATTTTTCATAATTAATTTTAGTATTCTCTTTAGTAATATTATAAATATCATTACTAGTAATGATCATTAAAAAAATTTTTTCACTGGCAACATCAATTATCAGTTTATTCATAATTATTTTATTTTCTAATATCAGTTCTAAATCAGATGAAAATAATATCAAATACTATTCCAATGACGAAGGAATTCTATCAATAATGTATCATCGTTTTAATGAGAATAAGTACCCTTCGACCAATATTAAAATGGATATATTTGAGGAACATATAAATATTATGAAAAACTCAAATTTTAATTTTCTCAATCCAAATAATTTTGATGAACACTTTAATAAAACAAAATCAAGAAAAGAAATTCTAATAACTATCGATGATGCTTTTGAATCTTTTTATACTGAAGCATGGCCCTATCTAAAAGAAAATAAAATTCCATTTATTTTATTTGTTTCAACTGAACCAGTTGGAAAAAGAGGCTATATGACTTGGGAGCAAATTAAAGAAGTTGAGAATTATGATTTTACATATATAGGGCATCATTCTCATACTCATGAATATCTAATAGATATAAACAATGAAGATTTTATTTTAGATATTGAAACAGCTAATAAAATTTTCCTATCAGAACTTGGCTACGTCCCTGGTCTATTTTCATATCCATTTGGTGAATACTCTAAGTTTATGAAAGATTATATATCTAAAAATTTCAAATATGCTTTTGGTCAGCATTCTGGTGTTATTGATTTAAATAAAGATAAATTTGAATTACCTAGATTTCCAATTAATGAAAAATATGGAGAGTTAAAAAGATTTAGATCAATAATAAATTATTTTCCACTTGAATATAAAAGAATACTTCCTGAAGAAAAACAATTATTCGTTAATACTAATCCTCCAAATTTTAAAGTTGAATTTTTCAAGGAGCAAAAGAATTTATCAAATATAAACTGTTATTCTAATGAGGGTGATGTTTGGAAAAAATCAAAAACAAACTTTGCCAACAACTCTTTAACGATTGAATTTAGAGAACCATTCAAACCAAGAAGAGGTAGAATTAATTGTTCTCTGAATGATAACGGAAAATGGAGATGGTTTGGTATTCAATTCCCTATTAAAGGAAATGAATATTAAATTAAACTCTCTAGATCTTTACTTGAAGGCAACAATCTCGCCTCGTCAAAATCTTTTAACTTATTCTGTTCAATAATTTTTTGTAAAACCTCAATATATTGATTTCCTGTTTCTGCATATTTATCTAGATGTTTAGATAAAATAAAACTATCTAAAGGTTTATTTTGATTTCTTAGTTCTGTTCTTGCTTTTCTTAAATTTTTGTATGTAGGGTGAGTATTTAAATTTCTTAAATATGCTCTTACAGAAAGCTGTAAGCTATGAAACTTCATAACTTTATGATCTTTTCCCTCATCAGCATTTTTAGGTTTTAATCCCTCGCCGGACCAAGTCCATTGGCCAAATAAAGCATTTCCCTTTAATGCAAACCTTGAAGTACCCCAACCAGTTTCTTTAGCAGCTTGAGCTATTGCCAATGAAACTGGTATTTCATCCATTCTTACTTTTAGAGTAGATAAGTCATTTTTTCTTACACCATATTGTTTATATTTTTTCTCTAACCACTTTTTTTCAATATCAGTGTTGCTATTTTTATTTAAAATTGTGAATAACCTTTTTCTATCTACTCTAATTTTATTGTTTTCTTTAACTATTAAAGGGAGAACAATTTTTATAAACA
>CABYSJ010000024.1 GCA_902521615.1 uncultured Pelagibacteraceae bacterium
TAGAAAGATTCAAGAGCTTTCTGGAGGGCAGCAACAAAGGGTTTCGCTTGCAAGATCTCTAGTAAAAAACGCTAAAATATTGTTGCTAGATGAGCCCCTAGTAAACTTAGACTACAAATTGAGAGAGCAACTTAGAGAAGAATTTAAAAACTTATTTTCTAAAGGGTTAGCAGATGAAACAATATTAATTTATTCAACCACAGATCCAAGAGAAACTATGGAATTAAATGGTGAGGTTATTGTTTTAGATGAAGGTAAGGTCCTACAAGTTGGTCCAGCAAAGGAAATATTTGAAAATCCAAACTCATTAAAAGTTGCTGAAATTTCTAATGATCCACCGATGAATATTATAGAAGCAAAAATTTTAGATAATCATATTAGATTTGAAGGCATTGATGTAGAGGCCCCGCAACACTTATCTAAACTAACCGAAGATGGTTTAAAAATTGGATTAAGATCTTCTGATATTGAACTTGGCGAAAATGGTCATGAATTTGAAGTTGAGCTTGCAGAAATTAGTGGTTCAGAAACATTGTTACATTTAAAAAGAGGAGACACAAAAATTATAGTTTCAATAGAAGAGGTTCTAAATTTTAAGATACACGATAAAGTAAAAATTAATTTTAAAATTGACAGAGCTTATGCGTTTCATGCTGATGGAAAATTAGCATCTTCACCTTTTGGAGGTTTAAATGGCTAAAATTGATTTAAGTAACATATCTCACTCATACAATCCAAATGATCCAAATCCAGTTTATGCTTTAAATCCTTTCTCGATGACATGGGAAAATGGAAATCGATATGCAATCTTAGGACCCTCAGGTTGTGGAAAAACTACAATGCTAAATATTGTTTCTGGCTTAGTGAGACCTTCTGCTGGAAGGATATTATTTGATGATAAAGATGTTACAGATTTAAAAACAGAAGATAGAAATATTGCCCAGGTTTTCCAATTTCCAGTCATTTATAATACTATGACTGTTTATGAAAACTTAGCATTCCCACTTAAATGTAGAGATTTTTCTAAAAGCAAAACTGATGAAAGAGTTAATTCAGTTGCTGAAACTTTAAATTTAAAATCTTTTCTAAATTCTCCTGCAAGAAAATTAACAGCAGATCAAAAGCAATTAATATCTTTAGGAAGAGGCCTTGTAAGAGAAGACGTAGCTGCTGTTCTTATGGATGAACCTTTAACTGTTATTGATCCAGATTTAAAATTTAGATTAAGAAGAAATCTTAAAGAAATTAATGAGCAATACAAAACAACATTAGTTTACGTAACACACGATCAAAACGAGGCGATGACTTTTGCAGATAATATAATAGTTATGAGTGAAGGAGAGGTAGTTCAAACTGGTTCTCCGAAAGAACTTTTTGAAAGACCTAATACAACATTTGTTGGATACTTTATTGGATCACCAGCTATGAACTTATTTGAAAGTGAAGCTTCCTCAAATGATAGTGTAAAAATAAATAACACATTGATTAAAACCCATACAAATTTATCTAATTTAAAAACAAAAAATATTAAACTAGGGATTAGATCAGAGTTTATAAAGATAGCACAAAACCAAAATGAAAATTTAGTTGATGTTAATGTTGAAAAGGTTGAAGACCTTGGAAATTATAAATTAATTACAGCAAAACTTGGAGATTTTACTATTAAGTCAAAAGTTACTAGAGAGACCGAAATACCAAGTCAGAATGTTAAACTTCATATACCTGCGGACAAATGTTGCGTTTATGAGGATAACAAATTAATTTAGAATCAACCTTAAATTGAAAATAATTTCAATTTTAGCGTTAATGGTGACAATCTGTACCTCTTTTTAGAAAGACTCTAATTTAAATCTATGTTTTAATTTTGTTAGTTAATTAACTAGAGGAGAATAAATGATTAAGAATAAAAAATCATTGAAGGGTTCTAAAACTCCTTCAAGAAGAAAGTTCTTTAAAGCAGCAGCAGCGACTGGTGCAGCAGCGACAGCAGCTGTAGCAATGCCAAACTTAGCTTTAGGAGCTGGACACATTACTCTAAAGATGCAAGCAGCTTGGCCTTCAGGCGCAAACATCTTTTTTGAAATGGCATCTGATTACGCAAAAATGGTTAGCGATATGTCAGATGGTAAACTTAAAATTGATGTTCAACCAGTTGGAGCAGTTGTAAAAACTTCTGAAATTGGACAAGCAGTAAGTTCTGGAGTTGTTGATATGGGTCACTGGGTGACAGCATATTGGTATGGAAAAAATCCTGCTGCTTCACTTTTTGGAACTGGACCATCTTACGGAATGTCATCTCAAGAAGTTATGGGATGGATGGAGTACGGTGGGGGAAGAGCGCTATATGACGAAGCTGTTAAGAGTGTAGGTTTTAACTATTACGGTTTCTTCCATATGCCAATGCCTGCTCAGCCATTTGGTTGGTTTAAAAAGAATGTAACAAAAGTTTCTGATGTTAAAGGAATGAAGTATAGAACAGTTGGTCTTGCAACTAACGTTTTAACTGCTATGGGAATGGTTGTAAGACAATTACCAGGTGGTGAAATTCAACCAGCTATGAAAACTGGTTTAATTGATGCTGCTGAGTTTAACAACCCTACATCAGACTCACAGTTTGGAATGCAAGATGTCTCTAAACATTACCACTTAGGAAGTTTCCATCAGTCTCAGGAAATGTTTGAAGTGCCGATTAACAAGAAGAGATATGACAGCCTTTCACCTGCTCATCAAGCTATCTTGAAAAATGCTGCTTACGCTGCAAACTCAGATAACTACTTCAAAGCATTAGTTAGATATTCAGCTGACTTAGCTAAGTTAATGAATGAGCATAAGGTTAATGTTTACCAAACATCAGACGCTATCTTGGCTGAACAATTAAAAGGTTGGGATAAAGTTGTTGGTGAGTTTTCTGGTAAAGATGCTTTCTTCAAAAAAGTAGTAGACTCACAAAAAGCATACGCTAAGAGAACAATGAAGTATCTGTTGATGAATCAACCGAACTACAAATTAGCTTATGAAAACGAGTTTGGACCAATTGAGAAAGTTAAAATCTAATTAACTTTACAAAAATTATAAAAAGGGGGTTTAAAAACCCCCTTTTTTTTTAGACTAATTTAATATAATTGTTGGTGATGGAAAGCTTCATTAAATTTGCAGATACGCTCAGCACTTCAATGGGTAAAGCATTTTCTTGGTGTATTGTAATTTTAATGGGAGGAACAGTTTATGAAGTTGTAATGGCTTATGTATTTAATAAGCCGACTTTGTGGAATTTTGATTTTAGTATGCAGATGTACGGAGCAATTTTAATGATGTCAGGTGCATACTGTTTAGCAACAGAGGCTCATGTAAGAGGAGACGTAATTTACAGATTATTTAAACAGAGAACTCAAGCTTGGATAGATTTAGTTTTATATTTTATATTCTTTTTTCCAGGTGTCGTTGCTTTAGCATTTTATGGATACGAATATGCAGCCTTAGCTTGGAAAATAAAAGAGACTAGTTGGAGTAGTCCAGCACAAATCCAAATCTATATGGTTAAAACTATGATACCTGCAGCTGGCACTCTTTTAGTAATTCAGGGTATTGCCGAGGTTTTTAGATCTATAATTTGTATTAAAACAGGAATGTGGCCAGCGAGAATGGTTGTTGCGGAGGAAACAGAGCAAATGTTGATGAGAACTTCTCAAGAGGAGGACAAAGAAAATGTTATTTAGTCTTACTAATCCAGAGGTAGCTATTTTAATGATGGGACTATTTTTGTTCGCAGTTCTTTTAGGCTTTCCAATTGCTTTTACATTAATGGCAATGGGAATTGGTTTTGGATATTACGCTTATTACGATGCTACTATGATGGAGCATATTTTTGATAACAGAATTTTTCAGTTATTCGTTCAAAATACTTATACAGTTATGGATAATAATGTTCTCACAGCTGTCCCATTATTTTTGTTTATGGGTTATTTGGTTGAAAGAGCAGGAATAGTTGCAAAACTATTTTTTGCAATTAGATTAGCTGCCCACAGACTTCCTGCATCGATGGCTGTAGCTGCTTTGATTACTTGTACTTTATTTTCTACGGCAACAGGAATTATTGGAGCAGTTGTTACTCTAATGGGATTACTGGCGTGGCCAGCAATGGTGAAAGCTGGATATGATAAAAAATTTGCTTCAGGAATTATTTGTTCTGGTGGATGCTTGGGTATTTTAATCCCTCCAAGTATTATGCTAATTGTTTATTCGGTAATTGCACAATTATCACCGTTAAGACTTTTTGCAGCTGCAATATTTCCAGGACTATTATTAGCTGGTCTTTATATTGCATACGCAGTTACAAGGGCTTGGTTAAATCCTTCAATAGCACCAAGGCCACCAAAAGAAGACATTCCACCAACAGGTGAAATTTTAAAAGAGGTGCTAGTATCTTTTGTTCCTTTATTTGGATTAATAATGTTGGTTCTTGGTACAATCCTAGCTGGAATAGCAACACCAGCTGAAGCTGCAGCAGCAGGAGCATTTGGGGCTTTAATTTTATCTTGGTTTTATAAAACGTTAAAATGGCAAAATTTCAAAGAGTCGGTATTTTTAACGGCTAAAACAACTGCAATGATTATGTGGTTGTTTATAGGTTCTTGGACTTTTTCATCTGTATTTTCTTATCTAGGTGGACATGAAGTATTTGAACATTTTTTCACATCAATAAATATTTCAACATGGCAATTTCTAGTGATCACCCAAATCATAATTTTTCTTTTAGGTTGGCCTCTTGAATGGACAGAAATTTTAATTATTTTTGTGCCTATATTTTTACCCTTGCTAGAAGTATTTGGAGTTAATCCATATTTCTTTGCAATGTTAATTGCATTAAATCTTCAGACATCTTTTTTAACTCCACCGATGGCAATGTCAGCATATTATTTAAAAGGCGTTCAAAAAACAGCTGTAGAACTTTTAGACATATTTAGGGGTATCATGCCATTTTTAGCAATTGTTATCTTTGCAATGTTTTTGA
>CABYSJ010000025.1 GCA_902521615.1 uncultured Pelagibacteraceae bacterium
CATATGATGAAAAAATTCCAGCAAACACTATTGTTGAATTTGCGAGAATTTATGGTTTTCAAGTTGATTTTCAAAGAGATGTTAGAAAAAAAGATAAATTTCAAATTATGTATGAAATTTTTTTAGATAAAAATAATAAAATCGTTGAGACTGGAAAAATACTCTTTGCAAATTTAAAACTTAGCGGTCAAGATAATAGTTTATATTATTTTGATAAAGAAGGTAGTGAAGGTCATTATGATAAAAACGGTAAAAGTGTAAAAAAAGCACTTATGAAAACTCCAATTAATGGAGCTAGACTTTCTTCTCCATTTGGAATGAGAAAACATCCTATAGACGGTTTCAACAAAATGCATAGAGGAACAGACTTTGCCGCTCCAATGGGTACACCTATAATGGCTTCAGGAGATGGAAAAATTATCAAAGCTGGTTGGTGTGGTGGAGGTGGAAATTGTGTAAAAATAAAACACAATTCCACTTACCAAACAGTCTATGCACACATGTCAAAATTTGCACGGGGAATTAAAAATGGTGTAAGGGTTAAACAAGGTCAAACAATAGGATACGTAGGTTCAACAGGTAAATCTACTGGACCACATTTGCACTATGAAGTAATTGTAAATGGAAAAAAAGTTAATTCTCAAAAACTAAAACTTCCTTCAGGAAAAATTTTAGTTGATCAAGAACGTAAATTATTTGAAAGTAATAAAATTAAACTAGATATTCTTAAATCAGAAAAAATAATCGGAATAAACTAATTTATTTCAGATTGTGATTTTGAACTTTCTTGAGTTTCAGACTTTTCGCCAGATGTGTCCGCTAAATTTTTGCTAGAACTTTGGTCGGGGCTCTCGTGGTTTTCCTCAGAAATACCAATAGTATTTTCAGATCTATTTTCTGAAAATTTCTCTTTTCTAAAACTTTCTCTTTCGTTAAGTATTCTTGTAAAATGGTCTGCATGCTGTAAATAATTTTCGGATAATATTTTGTCACCATTTGATAGGGCTTCTCTTGCTAGATCATTATATTTTTCAATTAGTTTTGGAGCATTGTGGTTGTTTCTACCAGGAGCCTTTCTTTTAAAACTATCGCTGTTTGAAAAATTAGAGCCAAATTTAGAGGTGTCACCATTTGATTTAAAATTTCTTGTATTTCTTCTAAAGCTAGTTCTTCTGTTATTATTATTATTTCTAAATGTAACCATGATTTAATTAATTATATTTTGTACTTACAATACACCTGTCATTATTGGCAAGATCCTTTTGGGTACTATTAATATAAAAACCTTTTTTATTTAATAAATTAATTACTTTATTTTTTTGATCAAACCCGATCTCTAAAATAAATTTACCATTTTTTTTTATCAGTTCAGAAGTTTTATTAATTACTTTCCTGATTTCCGATAAACCATCTAATCCACCATTTAATGCTTGTCTTGGTTCAAAGATTGCAACGTCTCTTTCCAAATATTTAATTTTAGATGTTTTAATATAAGGAGGATTAGAAACAATCAAATCATATTTACCTAAATGGAATTTGTCAACATTTGATTTATATAATTTTAATCTAGAACTTACCTTAAGATTATCAGCATTTATTTTACAAATATTTAGACTTTTTTTACTTATATCTATACCTGTTCCGTAAAAATTTTCTCTCTCTTCTAAAATTGAAAGAAGAATACATCCAGAGCCTACTCCTATATCTAAAATATTAGCTTTATTTTTTTGTTTAATTACTTTTAATGCATTTTCGACAACCAACTCTGTATCTGGTCTTGGTATTAGTGTATCATCTGTAACAAAAAATTCAGAATTCCAAAAATACTTCTTATTAACTAAATAAGCAACTGGTTTACCTAAAGATCTTTGTTTTATTAACTCGTAAAAATTTTTTAATTGATTTTTGTTAAGCGGATAATTGTTATTTAACAAAATATAATTCCTATCTTTATTAATTGTCTTTGCCATTAAAATTTCAGCATCAAGTTGTGAATTGTTTATGAATCTATTTCTTAAAATTTTTGAACCATCATTTATAGCTTCATTGATATTCATATATTACTTTAAGTTACTAAGACTCTCCTCTTGTGCTTGTAAAGTTAAAGATTCAATCATTTCATCAAAAGCTTCACCTTCTAAAAATTCATCTAATTTATGAAGTGTTAGATTAATTCTGTGATCCGTAACTCTACCCTGAGGAAAATTGTAAGTTCTGATTCTCTCTGACCTATCTCCAGTTCCAATCTTTGTCTTTCGATCTTCAGACCTCTCTTGATCTATTCTATTTCTTTCAAGTTCATAAAGTCGTGCTCTCAAAATTTTCATCCCTTTAGCTTTATTTTTATGTTGAGACTTTTCATCTTGTTGAGAAACAGATAGGCCCGTTGGTATATGAGTGATTCTAACTGCACTATCCGTAGTATTTACAGATTGTCCACCCGGCCCTCCTGCTCTAAACACATCTATTCTTAAATCGGTATCATTAATTTTTAGATCTACCTCCTCAGCCTCAGGTAAAACGGCAACTGTTGCTGCAGATGTATGAACTCTTCCCTGAGTCTCAGTATCAGGAACTCTTTGTACTCTGTGGACGCCACTTTCATATTTTAGTGATGAATAAATGTTGCTTCCTTTTATCGAGGCTATAACTTCTTTTAAACCCCCAGCATCACTTCTTGAAATTGAGATAAGTTCTAAAGACCATTTTTTTTTATGACTTACTTTTTCATACATTTTAAAAAGATCAGATGCAAATAAGCTAGCCTCTAAACCACCTGTTCCTGCTCTTATCTCAATAATTGCATTTTTTTTATCTGCCTCATCTTTTGGCAACAAAAATAATTTTAATTTTTTTTGATTGATCTCATTTTGTGTTTTCAATTCTGTCAATTCAATCTCGGCCATTTTTTTAAGCTCTTCATCTGATAATTGGTCCTCTAAGATTTTTTCCAAATCTTTTTTATCGTTCTCAAATGATATGTATTTTTTTGCAATATCTATAATCTCATTTATATCAGAATATTCTTTAGATTTTTCTGCAAATAATTTTTTATCAATATCGCTAGTTGAAAGCTCTTTTTCTAAATTTGAATGTTTTAAAATTAGCTCCTCAACTGTTTTTATTGGAATCATAATTTTAATTTTTTTCTAATTCTGTGGCTTTTTTTTCAACTTCTAAAACTACTTTTTTAATAATATCGGCAGTTAAAACTTTTTCACTCTGAATACCTGACAGATAAAGCATATTATTTCCTTTTCCACCGCCAGTTATGCCAATATCTGTCATGGCAGCTTCACCTGGGCCATTCACAACGCAGCCTATAATAGACAGTGTTATTGGGGTTTTTATATGGGATAATTTTTCCTCAAGTATTTTTACTGTATCTATTACTTGAAAAGCTTGCCTTGCACATGATGGACAAGATATGATTTTTACTCCTCTATTTCTTAATCCCAAAGATTTTAAAATTTCATTTCCAATTTTAACTTCTTTTACAGGATCATCAGACAAAGATACCCTAATAGTGTCTCCAATACCATCCAAGAGAAGTGATCCAAGACCTATAGCAGACTTGACACTGCCTGTAACAAAGCCTCCTGCTTCTGTTATTCCTAAGTGTAGAGGGTAATTCATAGCCTTAGAAAGTTGTCTGTAAGCTGCAATTGACAAAAATACATCGGAAGATTTAACACTTACTTTAAAATTAAAAAAATCTTCATCTTCTAAAATTTTTATATTTCTTAAAGCACTCTCCACCAATGCTTCTGGGCAAGGCTCTTTATATTTTTCTAGTATGTCTTTTTCTAAAGAACCAGCATTAACGCCTATTCTTATTGAACAATCGTTATCTTTTGCAGCTTTTAAAACATCATGAATTTTTTTTTTATCCCCAATGTTTCCTGGATTAATTCTTAAACACTTTGCACCATTTTCTGCAGCTTCAATAGCTCTTTTATAATGAAAATGAATGTCAGCAATTACAGGAATTTGAACATTTTTGGTGATTTCTTTTAAAGCTT
>CABYSJ010000026.1 GCA_902521615.1 uncultured Pelagibacteraceae bacterium
AAAAAATGATTTTGATGTAATTAATCCATGCAATGAAGATCCGTTTGCTGTTATATCTTTAGGTTCAAAAGAGGATACAGATTTAGCTGTCAAATCAGCAAAAAATGCTTTTAATACTTGGAAAGAAACTAGCAAGGAAGAGAGGCTCAGTTTACTTGAAAAACTATCATCAGTTTATAAAAAAAGATTTAATGAAATGGCTGAGGCTATTTCTCTTGAAATGGGTGCACCAATGGATTGGGCAACAGATGTTCAAACAGCCTCAGGGAAAGATCATTTAGATGATTTTATTTTAAGATTAAAAAATTTTAAATTTGATGAACACTTTGATAATAAATCAAATAATCATATCTATTATGAGCCAATTGGAGTTTGTGGATTAATCACACCGTGGAATTGGCCAATTAATCAAATTACTTTAAAAGTCGTTCCTGCATTCGCAACTGGATGTACAATGATTTTAAAACCATCAGAAATTGCTCCTATTTCTGGAATGCTATTTGCAGAAATGATTGATGAAGTAGGTTTTCCAAAAGGTGTGTTTAATTTGGTAAATGGAGACGGTGCAGGAGTGGGAACCCACATTTCAAGCCACCCTGATATTGATATGGTTTCTTTCACAGGTTCAACAAGAGCAGGAAGATTAATTTCAAAAAATGCTGCTGAAACAATTAAAAGAGTTTGTCTTGAATTAGGAGGAAAAGGTGGAAATATTGTTTTTGCTGATAGTTATAAAGATGCAGTAAGAGACGGAATTAGAAATGTAATGAGCAATTCTGGTCAATCTTGTGATGCACCAACAAGGATGCTTGTTGAAAAATCAATTTACGAAAGAGCTGTTAAAGAAGCTGTTGATGAAGCAAACAAAATTAAAGTAGATCAAGCTTCAAAAAAGGGAGATCATATAGGACCAGTAATTTCTAAAATTCAATATGATAAAATTATAAATCTTATTGAAAGTGGAATTTCTGAAGGCGCAACTCTTGCAGCAGGTGGACCTGAGTTACCAAACGGTTTGAACAAAGGGTACTTCATCAAACCAACTATATTTACAGATGTAACTAATGAAATGAGAATTGCTAAAGAAGAAATTTTTGGACCTGTATTATCTATAATTCCATTTGGTACTGAAGATGAGGCAGTCAATATTGTAAATGATACTTCTTATGGTCTTGGAAATTATTTGCAAACTGAAGACCGAGAAAAAGCACACAGAGTTGCTAAAAAATTAAGATCTGGATGTGTTTACATAAATGGAAATGGAGCAGATGCCGGAACTCCATTTGGTGGTTACAGACAATCAGGTAATGGGAGAGAAGGAGGTGTTTGGGGCCTTGAGGAATATCTTGAAGTAAAGAATGTTACTGGTTGGAGTTAACAGAATTTTTTAAATATCTTAGTCTCCCAATAATTTCATCTCGATCCATGTAATAACCTTGTAAATGTCTATGTCCTGAGTTTGGATCATATTCAGTTCTACCGTGTAATAGTCGTCTGTTGTTAAAAGAAAAAATATCACCTGGTCCTAATCTAAATTTAATCTGGAATTGATCGTCATGAAGTAAATTTCCAAATCGGTGATGAGCTTTATAAACTTTATCCATCAAATCAGGATGACAGTCTAAAGCATCCATAGTTGCTACGCTAAACCGAATATCATGGTAATCATTATCTTTTGTTAGAGATATCGCAGGTGCGTAATAACTTCTAACAGACTCTTGTGTATAATCCATGTCTCTAAATTTTAAATGAACGTTTACTAACGTATCAAATATTTCTTTCTCATTTTTTCTTAGATAATCTGCAACTGCAAAACCATCTACAGCGGATGAGTCTCCTCCTGTAGCAGAATTAACTAAACAATGAAGAAATTGATAACCAGGTGGTGTTTCAAACCATGGTAAATCCATATGATTTCTTAGGGCATGTGCTGTGTAAGCAGAATTATTTGGTTTAGGAATATTAATTACTTCAAAAGGTGTTTTAAAAAAAGTTTCTCTAGTATGGCTAATTCTGTTTAAAATTTTAAAGCCAGAATTATTTTCAGTTGGAGCATTTTTTACTATAGCAATTCCAGTGTGGTGTAAGAGCTCTAACCATCTGACAAGTCCCTCGTATGAACTCATAATTTCATCATGTTCAATCTCAATTGACTTCAGATCATTTTGTAAAGAATTGTCCCAAAGTTGATATGGAGATTTATATTCTATATTATTTTTTATAGTATAGCAGTTTTCTCTTAACCAATTTTGGTCATAATAACTTATGTGGTCACCTTCACTCCATTCAATTTCAAGCTTGCCTTCATTATTTACTGCAAATTTTTTTGGATTAATTTTGTTTGATACCTTTAAAATATTAAACATTCTATGACGTGAGTCTTTATCATGTGCAGTTGGACAATTATCTCTTAGCCATAAATAATTAAATTTACTTTTTTTTCCATCGCTCCAGTCAACTTCTAAATTTGTAGAATTTTTAGTTATATTCTTAATTGTAAAGTTTTGTTCCATTAATTTTTATAATTTGAATGTTCTCTCTCTAGTTTTCTTAATAAAGCAGCCCACTCCGTTTTTCCATCATAATTATAATCATCAGATTCACTCATGTTTTCCCAAAAATATGCAGCTTTTTGTTTATCTATTTCATGTTTGTTTAACCCCATTGCAAGGTTTTTTACCTGAACTGAACATGCTTGCTCTAGATAATAAGCTCTGAAAAATGCTTCTGCAGCAGTTTTTCCTACTGTGTAATATCCATGATTTCTCGTAATCAAAATGTCGTGTTTGCTAATTAGGTTTTCAAACTTGCTTCCAAATTCTTTATCCTCAACAAATTCATAATCAATATATCCAACAAGATGATTTAAATAAACTGCGGCTTGTGAAAGATACATCAAA
>CABYSJ010000027.1 GCA_902521615.1 uncultured Pelagibacteraceae bacterium
TCCGAACCCTGCACTCGAGTCAGTAAAAGCAGGGCAGAAAATAGGAACATTATTGTCAAAAGCGGTTTCAATTAAAGAGTCTTTTTTCTTTGAGTTGTTTTTTAAATATTTGCCCATTTCAAAAATGAACTCTCTTGAAGTATAGCTTCTCGCCTCCAGGTTATTAGCGATTTCACATATAATTTTATCACACATTTGAAGCTCTTCTTCATCTATGTAGGTATCGTAAATTCTATCTATATAGTTGTCTCTCAGTTCAGTATCATCTTGAAATTGTGAACCTTGATAATGTTTAAAACCAAGAGCTTCAAAAAAATCCATATCTACTATAGAGGCTCCTGTTGCAACAATTGCATCGACCATATTATATTTAACTAAATCTTTATAAATATTCATACATCCAGCTGCCGAAGTAGAGCCAGCTAAGGTAAGGAAAATTGTACAATCTTTATCTTTAAGCATCTCGTTATAAATATTAGCAGCATTTGCTGTTTCTCTAGAAACAAATGACATTTTTTCCATTGAGGATATAATTTTTCTGCTATCAAAAGAAGTTATATCGATGTGCTCAACAGGATTTTTTAAGAAATCTCTTTTACTGTTATGACCTGGATTTTTTTGACTCGACATTAAGCTACCATGTTAGCTTTGTTAATGCCTTTATCATACATTGTCATTATTGGGTTATCTTCAACTTCATAAATTTCATTTGAGTAATAACCATTAAACTGAGTTCTAAATGTTAATCCGTATGCCCCAAGTTGACCAAGTTCAATATAGTCATTTTCTTTAATATTATTTGGAAGCAAAAAAGGACCTTTCATATAATCCATGCTGTCACATGTAGGTCCAAAGAAATCAAAAGCAGTTAATTTTTTTGAAATTATTTTATTAGAATTTTCTTTAATCATTCTAGATGGGAATACAATGTTTGGTGTACCAGCATCAAAAAGAGTACCATAGGTACCATCATTAATATAAAGCTTTTGTTTTTTTCTTAAATTAACCCTTACAACTGTTGAACCACTTTCAGCAACTAAAGCTCTGCCAGGCTCACAAATAATTTCAGGAAGTTTTTCTAGTTTTAAATTTTCTAAACTCTTTTTTATTTCGTTAAAATAACTACTTAAAGATTGCGGAATTAAGTCAGGATAGATTGTAGGGAAACCTCCACCAACATTAATATAATCTGGAATAATTTTTGTTTTTTTAATTATATTTCCAATTTCACTAATTCCTTTTGAATAAGAAATTGGATGCATACATTGCGAACCAACATGAAAACTTAAACCAATCTTTTCAGCATGTTGTTTTACAAGTCTTAACAAACCTATTGCTTCTGAAGTTAAAGCACCAAATTTTTTAGATAAATCAATTTCTGCATGTTCATTTGAAACAGCAACTCTTACAAATAATTCTAAATCTTTAGCGTTATTTGTACTTTCAATTATTTTAATCAGTTCATCTTTGGTATCTAATGAAAAAGTTTTTACACCATAATTAAAATATGCTTCTTTTATACTTTCTCTGCTCTTTACAGTATGCATATAAGAGCATTTAGCTGTATCACTAAAAGTTCTAATATTTTTA
This sequence comes from uncultured Pelagibacteraceae bacterium, assembly GCA_902521615.1. Lineage (GTDB taxonomy): Bacteria > Pseudomonadota > Alphaproteobacteria > Pelagibacterales > Pelagibacteraceae > Pelagibacter. The sequence continues at coordinate 1,591 of CABYSJ010000027.1, forward strand.
ATTTCTTCAATTGATGCAACATCAAATTGTTCTACTCCACTTTCTATGATTGTTTTGATTATCTCAGGGTGTGGATTGGTTTTGACTGCATATAAAACTTTACCTGGAAATTTGTTTAAAAAAAATTTAACAGCAGATTTTATGGAATTTTTTCTTATACAGTATACTGGTTTTTCAGGTTTCAGTTGATTTACTAAATCTTCAACTGATTTAAATTTTTGCATATTAAATGCCTCCAAAAAAAAATTTAATAAAAAAAAAGTCTTTTTTAAAAAAACTTTAATATTTTTCGCATATAAAAGTAAGCAGCACTAATGTAAAGCAAATAATTCAAGCCAGAAATGCGTAAAATTCATATATTGTAATATCTTGCAGAGACCCTATATGAATCTCATGAAAGAAGAGGCAAAACTACAGAATCTTAGCGATTTTGAAAATAAATCATTATTAATCGTGGATGACGATAATCCTTTCCGTGAGCGTTTAGCAAGAGCGATGGAAAAAAAAGGATTTGAAGTTTTTCAAGCTGAGAGTGTACAAAAGGGAGTTGAATCTGTAAAAACTAAAAAACCTGGTTTTGCTGTTGTAGACTTAAGACTTGCAGATGGTAATGGACTTGAGGTTGTAAAAGAAATTCAGTCTTCAAATAGTGATAGTAGGATCATCATGTTAACTGGTTATGGAAATATCCCAACAGCAGTAGCTGCGATCAAAGAAGGTGCAATAGATTATTTAGCTAAACCTGCTGATGCAGAAGATGTGGAGAAAGCATTATTGGCAGATCCTTCAAAAAAAGCAGCCCCACCAGAAAACCCGATGTCTGCTGATAGAGTAAAGTGGGAACATATACATAGAGTTTTCGAGTTATGTAATAGGAATGTTTCAGAAACAGCTAGAAGGCTTAAAATGCATAGAAGAACTCTTCAAAGAATTCTTTCTAAAAGATCACCTAGATAAATTTTTTAATTTTTATTATCTGCTTAGTCAAAAGAGCCAAAAGCGTAATTTTAAAAATCTCAGCTAATAGAAACGGTTTTGCACCTAAAGCAAAAATTGGCTTATCCCATCCAATCAATGTTCCAAGCCAAATTAAACCTAAAATATAGATTGTTGAGGTAGCAATAATTAATTTAAATAAAACAATGAAAAAATTATCTTCAATCTTTATTTTAGAAGCTAAGTAACAAGCAGTTAAAAAACCAATTAAGTAACCCATAGTTGGTCCTGTAAAATAAACTAATCCAACACCTTTTTCAGGAGAATTTGAAAATACAGGAAGCCCTGCA
>CABYSJ010000028.1 GCA_902521615.1 uncultured Pelagibacteraceae bacterium
GGAGATATGTATCCTCATTTATATTCACCTTTAGATACTAGCACAGTTGTGAATGAATATGAGCTATCATTAAATGAGGATGGAAGTCATGAGCTTCCAGAAATTTTAAAAAAGTATCAGTTCAGTCGTCCTAGATAATTAACCATTATTACACCAATAATAATTAAGATAATTCCAATTATTCCATATAGATTAGGAACTTGATTTAATTTTAATACAGCAAAAAGCACAACTCCAGTCACTGTTAACCCGCTATATGTTGAGTAAGCAAAACCTACAGGAAGAGCGTGCATAGCTTTTGCTATTGAAAACATCGTAATACACATAAACAATATGCATAAAACTGATGGCGTAAGTTTGGTAAACCCTTCTGAAATTTTAGCTAAACTATTTGATGCAATACCAAAAGAAATCCCGATAGCTAAAAATATATAACCAAATAAAGGTTTCATGGTTATTCTTTTGATGCAATTTTATTAACTAATGGCCTAATTATTGGAGCCATTGTAAAGGCAGCAATTAATGCAATTGGAAATGCAAACATCCAAGAATAAAACCATCTACTTATAAAGCCATCTGTAACTCCGGTGTTTACAGCAACTACAACGCCACTCATAATCACACTCATGCCAAAGGACATAAAAATCATGAATAATGGCTGAGCGTATTTTTTATTAATCATATTAATTATTACCTAACAGGTTAACCATTAAAACACCAACAATAATAAAGGCTAAACCAATTAATGAATATAAATTGGGTACTTGATTAAATCTAATTATACCTACAACAACAGTTGCTATAATTGTTAAGCCTGCAAAGGAAGCATAAGTAATTCCCATTGGTATATTTTTCATTACCAATGAAAGTGCGAACATACATAATACAATTGTGATTGCTGTAATTATACTTGGAAAAAGAAGAGTAAAGCCTTCGGCACTTTTAGCAAAACTATTTGAGGTAACACCCAAAAAAACTGCAATGCCTAAAAATAAATATGAAGTTGCAAGACTCATTTCGAGACTTTAAATGAATTTAAGGAGAATATATAGAATTATTTAAGAGACCATTTAATTGCATCTTCCATTCTATCATCTCCCCAAAAGAGTTCATTTTTTACAATAAAAGATGGGCTACCAAATATTTTATTTTCACGAGCCGAGTTTGTGTTTTTATTATACTTTGTTTCTATATCTGAGGATTTTGCTTCAGAAATTATTTTATCTTTATCTAAGCTTAATTCTGAGCAAACTTCAGAAATACTTGGTTCAATTGCTGGTTCTTTACCTTCCTGGAACCATTTTTTATAAGTAAGAATAACAAATTTTTCTCCCCAACCTTTTTCGAGACCAAGAATTGCAATTTGGTTAGCTAAATCAAATTCTGATAATGGATAGGGTACAGGTGTTTTAGCAAAGAAACCATAACCACCAGCTCTCCTTTCAATATCTCTCCACATATAATTAACTTTATTCATTTTATCTTTTGGAAATGGGATATTGTTCATCTCTTTCATGATTGCTCTTACTGAAAAAGGTTTCCAATTAAATTTTACTTGATGTTGTTTTTCAACATCAAGTATTCTAGTTACGGAAAGATAGGTATATGTGCTTCCTATCGAAAAATAAAAATCAATTTCACTCACTTATTTTGGCATTGGTGTAGCACCAGTTTCTAAACTAACAATTTTTCCATTGTCATATTTATAAACTGCCATTACCGCCTCAACATTACCATCATTAAATGTTACAAAGGCATGGTGAATACCAACTTCGTCATTTTCATAAACAATTCTAACCTTGTCTTGATTAATATCACCACTCATCGCCCATTTGATAACATCACTTTTGGTTAAAACATTTCCTGACTTGTGCATTGTAAATTTAAAATCATCATGCAAAAGTTCATTCATAGCGGCTTCATCTTTATTTTTTAATGCAGCACTATATTTCTCTAATATAGACATGTTATTCCTTTCTATTTAACCTTAGTTAAATCATATATTGAGTAACTGTCTAACACTTCATCCATTATTGGTTTTGATACCTCGGTACCTTCTATAAACTTATGAAGTGCAGCTTCATCAGTACAAAATATTTTAAACATTACAGTACTTTTGTCTGGAGTTACAGTTCCAATTGTTTTTTCAACCACTGCAACTTTTGCTCTTTCAGCAAGTCCTTCAGGAGATTGCATAAATCCCATGAATTTTTCAAAAGTGCCCTCTTTTAACTTTGCAACTACTAACATTTCTTTTTCCATTTTTTCTCCTTTTTTTTGTTAATATAGAGTTTGAACTACCTTTTTAACTCTATCTTCTCCATTAGGTATTGTTGAATTTACAAAGTTATGACATGCATTAGTTTTAGACTCGTCAAATTTAGAGCCATAATGCTTATCAACAGCTTTGTTTACGCCTTCATCCCATTCCTTTTCAGGAATTCCTACTTCTAAAGCATAAGCTTTTAAAACTTTTACAGATGCCATAGATTTTTCTTTCATACTATATTCAAATGTTTCCCCTGAAGGTAAGAAGTAGTTAGCCATATAGATTCCACTACATTCCCATGCTCTATTCTTATCGCTATCAGACATGCCTGCATAAGTTGAGGTAGCAAAAAATAAAGTACTTATTAATGTAATTATTTTTTTCATTTGTTATCTCCTATTAATTTACTTTTTTAAAG
>CABYSJ010000029.1 GCA_902521615.1 uncultured Pelagibacteraceae bacterium
TTTGGAGTAGAACCTCCCAATTGAAGTGCTACAGGTTTCTCATTAAAATTAAACTCTAATAATTTTTTTTTATCTCCTCTATTTATGGCTTCATCAACTACCATCTCAGTATAAAGAAGAGTGTTTTTGGATATTAATCTGAGAAAAAATCGTTCATGACGATCTGTACAATCCATCATAGGAGCAACTGATACTTTCCTATTCATGGTATAACTTTATATTATTTTTTTAAGAGTTTGAAGCTTCAGTGTCGTCTGAAGATACTTCTACTTCTTGGTTTTCTGATTCTGATACTTCATCTAAAGAAACTTCTCCTTGCTCATTCATAGTTTCTTCTCCTACTGAATTATCAACCTCAGCTGTAGCTGTTTCAGATAGCTCAGCTAAATCTTCTTTTGTTACTTGAAATTTGTCTGGAGTTTTTCTTGCTCTTTTAGATGGTAAAATTGGTGTACCACTTTTTGAAATTTCACCTTTGTATAGATTTTCAAAATCATCACCTATCTCTTCATCATCCTCTGCACTATCATCAACTTGCTCAACATGTTTTCTGAGTTTATAAACTGCACTATCAGTTAAATCTGAAACTTTAATTTTTTCTTCTGCAATTTCTCTTAAAGAAATAACGGTGTTTTTATCGTTATCTCTATCAATTGTTGGTTCTATTCCTGCATTAAGTTGAGTAGCTCTCTCTTTAGCAACAAGCACTAATTCGTAAGGGCTCTCTACTTTATCTATGCAGTCTTCTACAGTAACTCTAGCCATGCGGAGTATCTACACAGTGAGTCTTTAAAAATCAAGGGCTATTTTATAAATAATTTGGATTTAGCTTATTTTTAACCAAATAAAGAAGGATAATTGAGCCAAAGATATAAGTTCCTGAAACAACAGCTATCTGTTCAATTGAAAAGCCAATATCAATCAGAAAGCCAAATAAAGCCGTACCAAATGCTGTTGAAAATACCATTAATGCAGTTGTTAAGGCTTTTATGGACCCAATATATTTAACACCATAAATCTCAGCCCAAGTTGAGGAACCAAGCACGTTTGCCAAACCATTAGTGACACCTACTAAACCAAAAAATACAAAAGAAGAAAGCGATGCATCAAAATAGTAGAGAACTATAGTACCAAAAAGAAGTGGGATATTCATATAGATTAATAATTTTCTACTAGAAAATTTATCAATTAAAAAACCAGATATAAAAAGAGTGATCACGGATAAAATTGAGTAAGCCATAAATGATTGAGCAATCACATAGGGACCCCATTCTTTAGATGAAGATATAAAAGACTGATAAACAAAAGATCCAGTTGCAATCCATGGCATAGCAAGCATTGTCATACAGATGATGTAAAATCTATAATCTTTTAAAACTTCAATTCTTTTCCATTGTTTGATTTCTTTATATTTTTCTTCTATTTTAGATTCTTCTCTGGTATCAAGCTTAACGTCTTTAACTAAAAGAAAAGTTGCAACAGGTAAAACAAGTATAACTAAAATAGATATTGAGACCCAAATATCTCTCCATTCTATAAAAGTTAATAAAAAAACAATTAAAACTGGCATTATAAATTCAGCCAATGACAATCCTAACCAACCTGTACTTAAAGCTCTGCCTCTATTTTTTTCAAAAAAACGAGATATGGTTGTTGTTGCTGTATGACTTGATAAACCTTGTCCAGCTAATCGCATTAAAAAAATTCCTACAAATAAAAAAATAACAGATGAAATTTTTGAAAATATAAAGCAAGAAGCAGAAAGAAAAATAATTACATAAGAAGCAAACTTTAATATGTTTACGTCATCAATTTTTTTTCCAATCCAAACTAAAACAATGCTACTTAGTAAAGTGGCTGATGCATAAATTGAGCCAAATTGTCCATGTGTAATTGATAAGGTGTCTCTAATACTAGAATTAAATAGGCCAAGAAAAAAACTCTGTCCAAAACTTGAAAAAAATGTAAAGATAAATCCAAATACAATTACTTTTAAACTTAAACTTTTAAACATAGAAATAAATTATGACTTGTAATGTTGCTTTCATAGGTCTTGGGGTTATGGGCTACCCAATGGCTGGATATATATCAAAAGCCGGACACAATGTAACTGTTTTTAATAGAACTAAATCTAAAGCTGAAAAATGGATTGGTGAATATAAAGGTAAAATGGCCAATACACCTGCGGAGGCTGCAGATGGTGCTGATTTTATTTTTACATGTGTTGGTAATGATGATGATTTAAGAGAAGTAGCAACTGGAGAAAATGGATTATTTAATACAGCAAAAACTGGGTCTATTTTTATTGATAACTCAACTGTATCTGCAGAAGTATCAAGAGAATTAAATAAAAAAGCAAATGATAAAGGGTTTAGTTTTTTAGATGCTCCTATTTCAGGAGGTCAAGCTGGCGCTGAAGGCGGAATACTAACAGTAATGGTTGGTGGTGATGAGGAAGTGTTTAATAAGGCTGAGCCTGTAATTGATTGTTATAGTAAAAAAGTAAAATTAATCGGTCCTTGTGGAAGCGGGCAGTTGACAAAAATGATGAACCA
>CABYSJ010000030.1 GCA_902521615.1 uncultured Pelagibacteraceae bacterium
TATAAATTTAAATTGGATATCTTCAAAATTATTTGAATGATTATCATAAATATTCATCTAAAATATTTTCTTTAAAATTATTTTCTATTTGATCACAAAATTCTCTTATTTCTTCAGGATCTATTGTTTTAACTTTTTCTAATATATATTCATCATTTTCTTTAGAAATTATATTTTCTTCATTAAATAATACTTCTGACTCCTTTTCATAGTTTTCTAAAGGTAAAATATTTACTGGAACTTTGTTTCCTTTATAAGTCTTAATAGTCAAATCTAGCTCAAGATTATAGAAACTAGCTACTTTTTTTGCTATATCAATAATTTTATAAGGTTTTGCAATATTTAAAACAGCTACATTTCCATTTAAATTAAAATTTAAAGAACCAAATACCAACTCAACAGCCTCGCTCGTTAACATAAAATATCGCTCTGTCTCTTTGCCAAAAATTGTAATTGGTTGATTTTGTAAGATTTTATTTTGAAATATTGTTAATACAGATCCACTTGACCCTATTACATTTCCAAATCTCACACTAGAAAAATTTAATCTCTGATTTTGTAATAATGATTTTACCATTATTTCATTAAATTTTTTTGTTTTACCCATAAATGTAGATGGCTTTACCGCTTTATCAGTGCTTATATTAACAAAGTTATCTACATTAAATTTTATACAGTTTTTTAAAATTACATAAGTGCCTTTAATATTATTCATTGCAAAATTTTTTTTATTTTTTTCTCCTAGACTTACATGCTTGTATGCTGCAGCATGAAACACAAAATCAATTTTTTCATATGTTGAGAAGAGTTGATTTATAGCATTTTCATTTTGTATATCTATTAATTTCAAATCAACTTCTATTTTTTTTTCTTGAAAAAAATAATTATTAGACAAATTGTAATATACTTGAAATAAATTGTATTCTGAATTATCTAATATAATAATTTTTTTTGGGCTATATCTTAGCAATTGATTGCAAATTTCAGAACCAATAGTCCCACCACCTCCAGTAACTAAAAAAGTTTTTTGATTAAATTTATTATATAGAACTCTTTTATTTATCGAAGTGGTAGTTTTTGACTCAGTTATTACATTTATAATATTTGAGTTTCTTAAACTCTCAATTTGTTTATGTACTGGAAAATTAGAATTTATATATTTTATTTCAGAATTAATTGAATTTAACTTAATTAATGTCTTATCATTGATTTTTGCAAGATCATTAATAAAAACTAAAGTGAGTTTTATTTTTTTTTTATCAATAAAGCTATTTAATTTTTCTTTTTTAACTACAGGTATTGTATTAATGTAATGTATATCTATCGCCTTATCAAAAAATATCGCCTCTATACTAAAAGAAAATTCTTTTTTTAAAAAGTTAATAGTATTTTTTGAGATATCTTGAAAAGTGTAGATAACGACACTAGTTTCTTGAATATTTTTTTTATTTGCTAAATTAAATATTAAATTAAAACTAACTCGAAAAAATAAAATTAAAAAAAAACTGATACTTGGTTGAATTAAAGTAAGAGATCGTGGGAGACCTGGACTAAGAGTATTAAAATTATTTATAAAAAGTAAGTATGATATTGCAAAAAGAAATATTATATTTAAGAAAGTAGCTTTAAGTAATGTTTTTATATACTCTTCAAATTCTAAAAATCTTAAACTGAAATTATAAGATTTAAATAAAATATTTGAAAAAAAATAAGTTATAAAAAATAGTGACATTACATAATTCGATGGAAGTAAAATTTGATCGAAACGAAGTAAGTAAGCAAATATTATAGAAAAATAAATTATAATAAAATCAGTTGAAAATAGTATTAGCCTCTTTAAATAATAATTAAGCTTTATGAGCTGATTTAGATATTTGATTAAATTTAGATTCATTAATTGGCTACTATACCAAAAAATGTTGTTTTTAAATTATTCTTTGTAAATTTTTTTTTAAATTTATTTATTTCTTTACTTTTTTTATCATAAAAATTTTTTTGATTTATCAATTTAGTGACCAAGTTACAATAATCTATATTTGAATTTGCAATTAGAGGATAATCTTTAAAATACTTATCTTTCTTCATTTCTTTTGTAATAATGGGTAATATATTTGAAGAAAATGCATCAAAAATTTTAGTGTTACTTCCATATAAACTTTTACCATTAAGTGAGATTCTGTATTTTGAAATTTCACTAATTATGTTTTTTGGATTTTTAATTACTTTTAAATTAGGATAATTAAGTTTATTAATGTAACTCATTTTTGGATGTCCCCCAATTAAGCAAAGCTCTTGTTTTGGTTTAACATTTACAACAATATTTTTAATTAACCAGCTTATATACTTTAAATTTTCATTGTATCTTAAATTACCAGAAAAACATAAGTTACCTTTTTTTTTAAAAACGGTTTTTGAATTAACTTGATGGTGTAAGTGAGGAAAAACATTAATATTAGAAAA
>CABYSJ010000031.1 GCA_902521615.1 uncultured Pelagibacteraceae bacterium
GATAGTTTATCTGTAAAAGATCCAGAGCTTTATAAAGCTATTAAAGATGAGTTAATCAGACAACAACAACATATTGAGCTAATTGCGTCTGAAAATATAGTATCTCAAGCCGTATTAGAGGCGCAAGGATCTGTTTTAACTAATAAATATGCCGAAGGTTATCCTGGTAAAAGATATTATAATGGATGCGAACACGTTGATGTGGCTGAAAATCTTGCTATTGAAAGATTAAAAAAATTATTCAATTGTAAATTTGCAAATGCACAACCACACTCAGGAGCTCAAGCTAATGGTGCTGTATTTTTAGCTTTGTTAAATCCAGGTGATACCTTCATGGGTATGAGTTTAAATTCAGGTGGCCATATTACTCACGGATTAAAAATTTCAATGTCAGGCAAATGGTTTAACGCGATAGGTTATGATGTAGACAAAGAATCTGAGTTGATAGATTATGATAATGTTGAAAAACTTGCATTAGAACATAAACCTAAACTAATCATTGCAGGTGGAAGTGCTTATTCTAGAGTAATTGACTTTAAAAGATTTAGAGAGATAGCAGACAAGGTTGGAGCTTACTTAATGGTTGATATGGCTCACTTCTCAGGATTAGTTGCTGGTAAAGGATATCCTAATCCATGTGAATATGCTCATGTTGTTACATCAACAACTCACAAAGTATTTAGAAGCGCAAGAGGAGGAATAATTTTAACTAATCATGAAGATCTTGCTAAAAAATTTAACACAGCCGTTTTTCCTGGATATCAGGGAGGACCACTAATGCATATTATTGCCGCAAAGGCAGCTGGTTTTCTTGAAGCATTACAACCAGAATTTCAAGATTATATTAAATCTGTTTTAGCAAACGCAAAAATGTTGGCAGAAACTTTAAAAAATAATGGATTTAAAATTTATTCAGATGGAACAGATACACATTTGATGTTGGTTGATTTGAGACCCTATAATGTAAAAGGCAATCTTGCTGCAGAGAGTTTGTCTAGAGCAAACATTACATGTAATAAAAATGGTATTCCATTTGATACAGAAAAACCCATGATTACCTCTGGAATAAGATTAGGAACTCAAGCTGCAACAACTCGTGGATTTGGTTTAAATGAGTTTAAAACAGTAGGTGAACTAATAACAAAAACTCTTAAAGGTTTATCTGAAAACCCAACAGATAACAGCAAAATAGAAAACGAAGTAAAAAATGAAGTTATTTCTTTAACTTCTTCATTTCCGATATATAAGAACCTTTAGTAAATGATTTGTCCGTGCGAAAAAAAAGGTGATACATCTGTTGTGGACTCACGTCCAACTGAAGATGGTACCGCAATAAGAAGGAGAAGATTGTGCATATGCGGTGAAAGATTTACCACATTTGAGAGGATTCAATTTAGAGAATTGATGGTTGTAAAAAAAAATGGAAGAAAATCGTCATTTGATCGTGATAAATTATCTAAATCAATCTACATAGCTCTAAAAAAAAGACCAATAGATACAGCTACAATTGAAAAATTCATCAGCAACATTTCAAGATCTCTTGAAGAACTAGGACAAGGAGAGATATCAACAAATACAATTGGGACAATGGTTATGGATGGATTAAAAGATTTAGACCCAGTTGGATATGTAAGATTTGCATCTGTATATAGAAATTTTAGAGAAGAAAAAGATTTCGTACAATTCGTGGACAAGCTTGATGTCTACAAAAAAAGATAAATTTTCATCAAAAGATAAATTTTATATGGAATTAGCCTTAGACCTGGCTAAATCTCGTCATGGACAGACTGGATCAAATCCTTCTGTAGGTTGTGTTATTGTCAAAAATGATAAAATTATTTCCATAGGACAAACTTCATTTAATGGAAGACCGCACGCTGAATTTAATGCAATTAAAAATAGTTTTGACAAATTAGATGGCTCAAAAATGTATGTTACTTTAGAACCATGCTGCCATCATGGTTTAACACCACCATGTACTGACGCGATAATAAAATCAAAAATTTCAGAAGTTATATATGCTGTTACCGACATAGACA